>ASZN01000055.1 GCA_000406005.1 Candidatus Poribacteria bacterium WGA-3G | reverse complement strand
TGTTGTCGCATTACCGCATGTTATGAAATACGGTGGCATACCGGAACACAGACTAACAGTCTATGCTACATAAGAGGCAAATAAAATCAGAAATGGTATTAGGTATAAAGCTTAAAGGAGATTTATCGTGTTTATTGAGATCATCAGTTCAAATGATGGATATAAAAACCCTTACCATGGAATGGTGAATATTGAGTTTGTTCATCAGGTCAAGATAATCAGAGGTAGACACCGCCAGTATGAATTACATATCAATTTGTCGAACTCACCGAGCATAGAATTGCTCGGCACAAAAGAAGAGTGCGAACGCTTTTACGAGGAACTGAAACAGATACTGAAAACGCATAAACAATTGTCCCCACCCGACACACTTGTTTTCCCACCGCGATTGCCATCAGAACCGTCAGCAGATGGAACTGAAGAAGTGCCATAACCACATTCTTCTTCAAAGAATTAAAGGCGAGATTCCAATAGGCGCGATATTACATCGCCAAACCCACTGAGGAGCTATCATGGACACACGCACTTCTCCAAACATTGTCTTTATCATGGCAGACGATATGGGATACGGTGATGTCGGCTGCTATAACCCGGATTCAAAGATTCCGACACCGAATATGGATAAACTCGCGGAAGAGGGACTCCGCTTCACGGATGCCCATTCCCCGTCCGCTGTGTGTACCCCGACACGCTACGGTGTCTTAACAGGACGTTACTGTTGGCGGACGCGCCTCAAGTACGGTGTGCTTTACGGTTACGAACCGCCGCTTATTGAACCTGAACGGTTGACAGTCGCAGGTTTGCTAAAAGATGCGGGGTATCATACAGCCTGTGTCGGCAAGTGGCATTTGGGACTCGGATTCTCGACGGTGCCGGGATACGATTACGATTTCGATGCACCGCTACCGTGGGGTAATGCCAAACGCGAACTGGAAGAACATATCGACTTCACAGCACCGTTAACGGGGGGTCCGATTGACCTCGGTTTCGACTATTTTTACGGTGCCTCCGGCTGTCCGACATGCCAACCGCCTTACGGTTTTATTGAGAACGATGCATTTGTTGAGCTTCCGAGCATGTATCATGAAATGCCAGAATTTACGAGTCGTCCGGGGATGATGGCTCCGAGTTGGGAACATAAGGATGCGGATCCGATTATTGCGCAGAAAGCGGTTGAATATATTGAGGGACAAGCCGATGCGGAGGCTCCGTTCTTCCTCTATTTGACACCTTCTGCGCCACACGAACCTTGCACAGAGGCGGTCGTTCCGGACTTTGCGCGTGGGCAGAGCAGTGCCGGTGCCCGCGGTGATCTGGTGTGGTTAGTCGACTGGATGGTCGGTGAAGTCATGGACGCATTAGAACGTACTGGTAAAACCGATGAGACGCTAATCTTCGTCACGAGCGATAACGGTGCCTTGCCGGGTGATCGGATTCAAGGAGGCAGAGGTGCGATGCCGTATCACCTCTACGACCATAAGGCATGCGGTGACTGGCGTGGCTACAAGGCACATATTTGGGAAGGTGGACACCGTGAACCGTTAATCGCGCGCTGGCCCGGTGTCATCGCACCGGATACCGAAACCGATACGTTAGCCTGTCTGACCGACCTGATGGCGACCTGTGCTGCTATCGTCGGTACCGAAGTGCCAGACGATGCCGGACAGGACAGCTGCAATATCTTGCCTGCACTTTTGGGTGAAGCGGTAGAGCGTCCGTTGCGGGAGGCTATTGTGCATCATTCGAGCACGGGTGCTTTTTCCATTCGGCACGGCGATTGGAAACTGATTTTGGACACGCAAGGGTCAGGCGGATGGCCCCCACCGAGCGATGGTCGTCCTAAACCGGGAACACCGGGACAACTGTATCATATTTATGACGATCCGGAGGAGACACAGAATGTGTGGGAAAGGTATCCAGAGATTGTGGAACGCTTGACAGCATTGTTGGAACGGTTCGAGCAAGATGGACATAGCCAAATGTGAAAGGGTTCGGGAAAATAGGAGGGTTTAGCGTATGGAAACCTACAGTTTGTCACAACTCTCTGAGGAAACACTCAGGGCACTTGTAACGCTCCGCATACAAGTAGGTGTGTCTGACAAATGGGAGCACATGCAGCAGGACGCATTAACACCGGCAGAGTGTGCCCAAATTGACTATCTCAAATCAATTTTGCGCGAACGTGACCTGGTAGTCATGAACGAAGCTACACTCTGGGCACGTGCTATCTACCCGCTTTTGGTGTTGGCAGAGCAGACTTACGTTCAAGCATGGGCAGGTGTTCCTTTGAAAGCCACCTATTCTACTTTTCAACTCGAAGGTGAGGCGGATGGAGCTCTCGCACCGGCGGCAGCAGGCAAGCCCCAACAGCCCTATCTCATTGTGCATGAAGCAAAACGCGGGGTCCATTCTTCCGATCCACAGATTCAACTCTACGGTGAAATGCTCGCTGCTGCATGGCTCAATTGGAAAGGTGAGACGAATTCGCAACCATCTAAAACACCATCTATAGACAGTCAAGAAATTTTTGGGTGTTACACTGTCTCTGAAAGTTGGACTTTCGTTCACGGCACCGTTGATGGCATTGAAACAGAAAAGCCGACGTTCACCGTTGAATTTTCGAGAGTATACAATGAACTGTTTGAAGCCGAATGCATCGTGCAGATTTTGAAGGCCATTGTCGCCAAGCAATTGGAATACCATTCTTGAGATTGGGCAACAGATGACAGTACCACTTGAGAAATTTCAACAGAATGGAAACTTGCAGAACGCAACTGCCAATAGGGAAAACAGTTACAACTATGAAAACTATTACCAAATTTGATTCACTTTTCCGATTATCAGGTCCGTCGCAAGCGGATATAGATTGCTTTCACAACGATGGTTATATCGCTTATCCAGACGTGCTAACGGACGATGGCAGAGAAGGGCTGATTGAGGAGATTACACAGCATTTTGAACCGACACGTCAGTACATTGAGGCGTTGAATAACGGCGAAAAACCAGAGCGTGCCTATTTTATACGTCCGTGGAACGATCGTCGTGAATACAGCGATCGGCTTATTGACGACCCTTTCATCACAGCACTCATAAGTGCGACAATTGGTGGTGCGTATCACTTCTGTCACTCCGCACTCAACATAGCACCCCGCGGGGTCGGTCCTCTCGGGTTTCACCAAGATCATCACCATTGGAAACATGAGAATCCGATTAATCTCGCTGAACGCGATAATTATTATGTGCAGATTTTGTACTATCCGAACGGTTTCACACGCGGGGATCGGAATCTGAAGGTTATTCCGGGCAGCCATAAGGTCGCACCGACACGAGAGGCAACGCCAGAACGGATGCTCGCGGGTGACTATGACGAGGAAGCCGGCCGTAAATTGGAAGAGAAATGGTTGGAATTACCACCGGGTAGTATGGTCTATATTGACGCTCGTATTTTCCACGCTGTTGAGGCGAAACCTGTGGATTCCCCGCAGCTCTATCGCATCTTTAACATCGATATCTTTAAGGAAGCAGGACCGCCACACCGTTATACGCAGGAGATCCCTGAGGAATGGATGGCGAGCGCGACACCCTTCCGTCAGAAACTCTTTGATCGTGAGGCATACACGGAAGGGTGTTGGAGCTAAACATCAAATCACTGTCAAAAAGGAGTCGTAATGAGCACACCAGATCGTCCGAATATCCTCTGGATATCTTTAGAGGATACAACACCGCGATTCGGTTGTTACGGAGACCGAATCGCTCGCACCCCGAATATTGACCGGCTCGCCGCAGGCGGATGTCGGTTCCCAAACGCCTTTTCAACTGCCGGTGTCTGTGCGCCGAGTCGTTCAGCGATTATCACGGGTATGTACCAGACCTCCATCGGTACGCACCACATGCGTACTCGGCATACGAACGAAAACACACCTGAGATGCCGACACCGTATTCTGCTGTCCCGCCGCCTTATGTCAAGACTTTCACGGAATACCTCAGAGGCGCAGGCTACTACTGTACAAACAACAGCAAAACCGACTACCAGTTCACACCGCCCATCACAGCATGGGACGAAAGCGATAACGATGCACACTGGCGAAATCGTGAGGCGGGACAACCCTTCTTTTCGGTTTTTAATCCGACTGTTACGCACGAAAGCGGTATGTGGGAACGGGAGAATCGCCCGTTGACCACAACCACGAATCCAGACGACGTGCAGTTACCACCGTATCTACCGGACACGCCGAAAGCGCGGCAGGCGTTGGCACGGCAATATGATAACCTCGCAACTGCCGATGCACGTGTCGGTAAGTTGTTAGATCAGCTCGAAGAAGATGGTCTTGCGGAGAACACGATTGTCTTTCTCTGGAGTGACCACGGTGAAGGGCTTCCACGCGGAAAACGGTGGCCTTATGATGCTGGTATCCGCATTCCGCTGATTGTCCGTTGGCCCGGCACGTTGAATCCGGGGAGTCGTACCGAACAGTTGGTGAGTTTGGTTGATCTGGGTCCGACGGTGCTTTCGCTTTGTGGCGTGCAGGCACCGACACACCTGCAGGGACAGTCGTTCCTCGGGTCGGATAAAGTAGAACGCGACTATATCTTCGCAACGCGTGATCGGTATGACGAATCCTACGACATGATACGCGCTGTGCGTGATAAACGGTATAAATACATCAAAAATTACTATCCTGAAAAACCGTATCTGCTCTGGATTCCGTATCGTAACCGGCATCCGGTCATGCAAGAGATGTGGCGGTTGTATGCTGCTGGTGAGTTGGAAGGCGATCAGGCAGTTATGTTCCGTTACCCACGTCCAGCAGAAGAACTTTACGATACCGAAAACGATCGGTATGAACTCAACAATTTGGCAGAAGATGCCGGACATCAGGATGTCCTTGAACGGATGCGTGGGACATTGGCAGCGTGGCAGTCCGAATTCGGCGATATGGGACATATCCCCGAAAAGGAGATGGTTGCGACGTGGTATCCGGACGGTACACAGCCACAAACGGCAGCTCCGATTTTTATTCCTATTAACGCTGAACACCCGGGCAGGGAGGTCATCTACGAGGTTGGTGAATGGGCGGCACCCCTTGTCTTACAACTTCACTGCTCCACACAAGGCGCATCTATTGCCTACACAACAGAACAAGGGGACGATGCCCATTGGCGGTTGTATACCGACCTACTGCATCTGCCAAAAGGCGAAACAAGCGTACGCGCGAAAGCAATTCGTATCGGTTATCGTGAAAGCGAAGAGCGAACGATTCATCTCAAAATTTCATAAGGAGACAATCAATAATGGCGCAACAGAATAGCCAGGACTATTTCGTTTATGTTGGCACCTATACGCATGGAGATAGCGAGGGAATTTATGTCTATCGTTTAGATGGTGCGACGGGTGCTTTGGAATATAGTAGTAAGGTAACAGGTGTCGAAAATCCGTCGTTTGTGGAGATACACCCGAGTGGGCAGTATCTCTATGCCGTCAATGAACTTGGCGAGTTTGAGGGCAAAGATAGTGGTGCGGTCACGGCATTTTACATTCATCAAGAGACTGGGGAGATTAGTTATCTCAACCAACGCGCGACCGGTGGTGGTGCCCCGTGTCATTTGAGCGTGGACGCTACTGGTAAATGCCTGCTCGTGGCAAATTACGGCGGTGGCAGCGTTACTGCTTATCCGATAGGGTCGGATGGTAGGCTCGGTGAAGCCTCGGATTTTGTGCAGCATAAGGGCTCCAGTGTGAACCCACAACGACAGATGGGACCCCACGCGCACGCAATTATGATTGACCCCGGCAACCGTTACGCCTTCTCACCGGATCTCGGACTTGATAAAATCCTCATCTATCAGTTAGATGCCGAAAAAGGGACGCTCACACCTAACACACAACCGTGGGTTGAGGTGCAACCGGGTGCGGGACCGCGGCATTTCGATTTCCATCCAAATGGACAGTATGCCTACGTTATTAATGAGATAGGTTCCACCTTCACGGCTTTTCGGTACGACGCGAATGCCGGAACGTTGGCTGAATTCCAGACGATCTCCACGCTTCCAGATGATTTTGATGGCACCAGTCACTGTGCAGATATTCATGTGCACCCGTCAGGGAAATTCCTGTATGGCTCGAATCGTGGGCACGATAGTATTGCGATTTGTGAGATTGATGCGGAGACAGGGATGCTGAGTCCGATCGGTCATGAATCGACACAGGGACAGACCCCTCGGAATTTCGGGCTGAATCCAGAAGGCACGTTCCTCTTTGCTGCCAATCAGCAGACGAATACGGTTGTTACGTTTGCTATTGACGCTGAAACGGGTGCGTTGAACGCGACGGGACACGTGGCAGAGGTGCCGACCCCGGTCTGTTTGAAGCTGCTGGCGTGTGGCTAATTTTTTTAGAATCAGGCGGATTATGGCGGGGTTACAAACCCCGCCTGCAATGTGTGGGTTATATCCAATGCTTATCGCTGGTGGCGACGTTGTCTGCGATGCTCTTGGAGTTTATCCCAAGGGTAGATAAAACACCGATCTGCCCAATCTCGGTAAAGTCCAGCGAGTTCTTCAAGTTTCTGCGGATGCTTATCGGCGAGATTGTTAATTTCTGTTCGTTCCGCCTCAAGATTGTAGAGTTCCCAATCGCCGGGGAACCTACTGACGAGTTTCCACTGATCTTGACGGACTGCGCAATTCCCCTCGTGTTCCCAGTAGAGTACCTCTTTAACGTTATCCTTGTCATCAAAAATCGGTACTAAACTTGTGCCTTCCAAGGGTAAAATAGGTTTCGCGTTGTGTTCTTCCGGATAGTCTGCGCCTGAGACCTCAAGACATGTCGCCATAATATCTGGGAGTTGTCCGGGTTGATGTCGGAGTTCTCCGGCAGATTTTATAGCTTCTGGCCAGTGCGCGATCAACGGAGTAGCGATACCGCCTTCATGTACCCAGTGCTTGTACAATCGGAACGGCGTATTGGATAGGTTCGCCCACGGGACACCGTAGCTCTGATAGGTCGTTTCGGGCCCTGGCATGATACTTGGATCGTTGCCCCGATAGACAGGCTTTCCGTCGGAGGTGGTATCGGTGCTAATGAGTGACCCCTTGTCGCGTATTGCTGGGGGTCCGCCGAGTTCCTCGGCACAACCGCCGTTATCGGCTAAAAAGAGGATGAGCGTGTTGTCGAGTTGACCTGTCTCTTCCAATGTGTCGATAATTCGCCCGATACCAGCATCCATCCGTGTGATCTGGGCGGCGTAGACCTCCATACGGCGTTGATTCCACTCTTTATATTGCGCCTCACTCCACGGTGGCTGCGATAAATCTCGTGCCGTCAGTTGCCACGCCTCGTCTAAGATTTTCATTTCCTGCATCCGTTCGAGCCGTTCCTCTCGCAGTTCATCCCAACCGTCGGCGAAGCGTCCATCGTATTCTGCGATGTCCTCCTCGTGTGCGTGTAGGGGCCAATGCGGTGCGGTGTAAGCGACATAGGTAAAAAAGGGACGTTCCGGTGTCTTTTCAGTATGGTTTCGGATATACGTCGCCGCTTCATCGCTGACAGCATCCGTAAAGAAATAGTCTTCAGGAAGTTCATCGTGCTGAAGACGGGTATTATTACGCGTGAGGGTATTCGGTTTCCAGAAGTTCGCGGCACCCGTAATGATACCGTAATACTCGTCAAACCCGCGTTGGCAGGGCCAACTATGCTTGGGTCCATCGGGGCCTGCATGGCGAGAAATATGCCATTTACCGCTCATATAGGTGCCGTAGCCTTCCGAACGGACAGCATCGGCAATAGTGATACAACGGTCATTGAGGTCGCCGCGATAGCCTTCAAGTCCGTCATCACTCATCATGTGTCCGACACCGGTCTGGTGCGGGTGTAGCCCAGTCAGCATAGAAGCACGGGATGGGCAGCAGCGTGCGGTGTTGTAAAATTGTGTAAATCGTAATCCACCAGTGGCAAGCCGATTAAGGTTCGGCGTGTTGACTTCACCGCCGTAGCAGCCTAAGTCGGAAAATCCCATATCGTCGTTGAGGATGAGGACGATATTAGGTTTTTTGTTTTCGTTCATGGAATAACCCTTTCTTATATTTAAAAAATTAATGTTGCTATTAGTGATTGGATATGCTACTATTAAACGAAATCCGGATAGGACCGAGGCATACGAACAGCGTCCAGCAAAGGAGTAAAAAATGATTGCGAATATGATTACACTCTTCCGACTGATGCTTGTCTTCGTTGTGATCTCCCTCTTTGGCTATCACATCTACTTAGATATCTTGCTTGTGGCACTCATCGGTTTAATTCTACTTCTCGATGCCGTTGATGGTTACGTTGCTCGTAAACTGAATCAGACTTCTGCTTTCGGAGCACTGCTTGATATCATCGGTGACCGCATTGTTGAATGCGTCTTCTGGGTTTACTTCGCCGTTGTTGGATTGGTCCCGTTCTGGATTCCAGTCATTGTGATTGCGCGCGGTTTTTTTACAGACGGTTTGCGGAGTGCCGCCTTTGCGCAAGGTAAGACGGCTTTTGGCGAGAACAGTATGATGACTTCAAGATGGACACGTGCGCTTACGAGTTCACGGGCAAGCCGTAGTATCTATGGCATCGCAAAAGCACTCGCCTTCGTCTACCTCGGTGGCGTTATTGCATTCAAGAATTCCGGCATCTATCCTGAATTAATTGTCGGTTTGGAATTAGCAGGTGTAATCCTATCCGTTATAGCCGTCGCTATGTGCGTAATTCGTGGACTCCCGGTTCTGGTTGATGGCTGGAAATATGTCAAAGACTAACGCTATTTTGTTGTAGAATATGTTTCCTGAAACTGCTTCCTGAAAACCTAAAGACCGTTATTTTCGTGACATTTGATCGCCATCACGGGTCTTTAAGAGTAAACGCGCACCATCTTCACTCGCGAGTGCCATAAAGATTGATCGCACTGCGGTATACGCAGTTGCCGAGAGTATCCGATTCTTCAGGGTAAACACGAGGTTGTAAGTAATCGTATTTCCCACCTGCTTGTACTGGCGCGCCAGTTCTGCAGTCTCCACAACATAATGAATATCTTTTGGCAGTGTTGCTGTCCATCCATCTGGGAGCTCAATGCGAATTGTCTTTTCAATTTGCATCGGGTACCCCATATCTAATGCATAGGTGCGATGTTCATTCGCAAATATTTCAGCATAATCGGCGAATTCATCAATCGGTAAAGGCAGTAGTATGTCGTTTCCCACCTGCGTTGCGTAATTCTCAACATGGAATCCGAGGTTGACTGTGAGCGGCACGTTTAAATCGTTAAGGTCAGATATATCGTGCCACGATATCTGAATTCCAGGAAATTGTTCGCTGAGTTCAGTTGCCAAAATGTTTTTCAACAGACTCGGATGTATCTGTTGATATGCCCAGCGCGCACTTATGTCATATTGTCCATTTGTCTGAATGTAGAGCGTACCTTCTACACCGCCTTCGTTATTTAGTGTCAATCCCGTTTCGCTGAGAAGTCGGTTGGTCTCCGATGGAAGAACAGGTATCTCCACAAATTCACCGCGTGTATCGGAGATGAGAAATCCTCTGCGTCCCTGAACGTTGTACGGAAGATCGCCATACCTACAAGTTGAGGATGTTGGATCCAGCCAGGTGTAGGTATCCGTACCGGTCGGAATTGCGGCAACCGCATGGTTAAACTGGCTGAGCGAAGGCAGCGTTGTATCAACGCGTTCGTATGGTGCGACACTCACCAAGACAGGATAGGCTTTAATACCGACCAAATCTAACATCGAAATCAGAAGCGTTGTTTTATCTTTACAATCGCCATATTGCATCCGAAAAACTTCGGTAGCATACGAGGGTTGGTAAGCACTCTGTCCGAGTTCGATACCGACGTACCGGATGTTTGTAGCGACAAAATGATAAATCGCCTGTATTTTCGCGTCTATGGTTGTCAGATGATTCGTGAGTTGCTCAACTTTCGCCTCAATGTCCGCATCCGCGGTATATCTCCCTTTCGCGAGTTCATTATACCAGTTATAGACGCTGTCCCAATCTTTAATCGAAGAATAACGCAAGCGTGGTACGACATTGTTAACGTGCGGCATCCCGTCTTCGAGTGTCAGTGCAGGCATCTTAGGGTATCTCCATATATAAACGACGGTATCGTTTTCTGTATAAGAGACCTCGGGGTCCTTTGGGTTTGCGTCGTTAGCGATTTCCCATCGAAGGTTCCACATTTTCGGGACCTGAAGTGCGTAAGTGGTTTCCAATGTCGTCTCTGTCCCCTGAAAGTTGTATCCGCCTGTAAACCATGTCTCGCCTCCAGGGATTTTATCTTCAAGTGTTACTTGATACTCAATGCAAACACCGGGGGCGAGGCCGACCATGGAGATAACCTTCCACATAGCATCGGAGTAGAGGTTCTGTGACAATAATCCGGGTGGTGTTACGTCGTTAAATGCCTCAGCCGGTGGTTGTAGGACTGTGCCGTCCGGCGTGATTGTTCTTGCGATATTCACGCCGATATTTTGTGCGTTAGGTTGATAGGGGATGGCGATGTCTCCGTACTTCCGGATACCTCTTTCTGTCAGAATTTTAACGACTTGGTGTGTTGTGTAACGCGACTGTCCATTCGGTAAAACATCGTGGCTGAAATGGTTGAACAGAATTAGGGTGTCAGCGTCAGGAGAGTCGCTTGCGTCTGGTGCGTTTGCAATGATATGCTCGACATCTGGGTTCAGGAGCGTGACAGGTGGCACTTCAGTGATCTGCCTCGGACTGATGTTAAGTTGTGTGAGTGCTTGAAGTCGATCCAAAGCGAAAAGATTGTCGGGGGCAATTTCTAAAATCCGTTGGCACTGAAGCTGTGCCTCAAAGTAGCGCTGTTGCTCTTCATAAAGCGTGACGAGTTGTTCCCTTGCCCAAGTATCGTTGGGAAACAAGCGAACGGATTCTCGTAATTCTGCGATTGCCTCACCGAGTTCGCCTTGTTCGAGATAGATTAATCCCAAGTAATTGTGTAAATTTTCGCTTTCAGGACGTTCGCATTTCGGATCAAGGGAGAGTGCTTTGTGGAGAACCTCCACTGCTTCATCAAAACGTTGTAGTTGCCGATAAGCCAAGCCGAGATGGTTCAAAGCGTAGAGATTATCTCCTGAAACAGCGAGTACGCGTTCGTAGTATCCAGTGGCAGCTGCATAATCCTTTAATTTTTCGGAGATATACCCGGCATAGTTAAGGGCTGCGATATTGTTCGGTTTGCGTGCCAAAAAAGCGACAAATGCGTTCCGTGCGTTTTCGTATTCCTCAAGTTGATAGTATATCTCTGCTATCTTTTGTTGTACTTCACTGACATCCGGTCGGATGACGAGAGCGGCTTCATAAGCGGCGAGCGCTGCGCGAAGATTTCCGTGCTGTAACGCACTATTACCTGCTTCAATCTGCACCTGCCACTGACGTGTACGTTCAACGAGTGGGTCAACGACTGTGCCGGGTGTCGGATTTTTCGTGAAGATTGTGCACCCAGTGATAACAAATAGCAGACTTACTAACCAAAATATGTGGTTTCTATGAAATAGCATCGTCTATCTCCGTGGCGGTTAGGTATTCGCTCCGGGGTTTGTTAGAAGTTTCGGATTTCTGCTGTGGCGTTCTTTATCTCGGTGTGTTTTCTTCTCCATCGACTTTTTGAATGCCGCTTCGAGATCAATTCCGGTTTGATTTGCGAGGCAAATAAGAACGAACAAAATATCCGCCATCTCCTCACCGAGATCTAAGTCTTTCTCGTTCTTTTTAAAGCTCTGTTCACCGTATTGACGCGCCATAATCCGTGCTAATTCGCCCACCTCTTCCATAAGGATTGCAGTATTGGTTAATTCTGAGAAATAGCGGACACCAACGGTGTGGATCCAGTCATCTACAAGTTTTTGACATTGTTCGAGCGTGTAGTCCATAGGATTTATCTCCATCTGGGTGAGGTATCGTTTAGGAGTTAGGTGTGCTTTAGCGCATCATCGCGTTAATCTTAAACTCCTCATATTTTAGCACCGTTTACAACGAAAGTAAACCTTTTTCTCAAAGTGTCCGTTCAAGAGAACGATTTAACCAAAGCGGTTATCAGTTTTCAGTACGGGAACGAGTACGTTCCCTTTCAGTTGTCAGTTATCAGTTAAGAGGTGTTTGGTTTATTCAAAACCTCTTGTAACTGACAACTGAGTACTGTTACCTGATAACTATTAAAACTCTGAATCCAATCGAAATCTCTTGATTTTTCTGGAGACTTGGTATATACTTTATAAATCCGGTAGGACTTACGCATTTTTCATGAGTTCCTGCGTAATACGCAATGACGGGCGGGGTTACAAACCCCGCCTGCAGAGGGGCTTGCGTAAGTGCTGTCCAATATTTTATTTAGAGAAAATTTATACGACTTAGCGATCTCACTGAGTGAACAAAGGAAAAATCTTATGGGACTTACGAACGAAGAATTGCAGTTTTATGAAAGAAACGGCTACCTTTTAAAAAAAGGTCTTGTCTCTTCAGAAGATATTGCGCTAATTCTGGAAGAAATTGACGATATACACAATCGTATGGCTGCACAACCGGCCGATGGCATTGGCATCTCTTGGGAAGTCTACGATACGGAGGACCACCCTCCGCGGATTATGCAGTTAATGCACAGCGAGTTGGTGAGTCCGACGCTTAACCGTTTACTCCGCTGCGCTGAGATGCTGGATATATTGGAAGCCTTAATGGGTGAAAACATTTCCCTGTATCACAGTAAATTGCTTCCGAAAGCCGGTGGTGATGGCACAGCGATCCCGTGGCATCAAGATTATGCCTACTGGAAAAATGATAATAACAAACCTGTTATGATTAACTGCCAGTTGGCTATCAGCGAGGCGAACCTTGAGAACGGTTGCATCCAGTTTGTTCCGGGAAGCCATAACTGGGGTTTGCAGGAACATGAACGGAAACAACAGGCCTTTGGCGTTTTTTTACCGGGGCACTACCAAGAACGGGAAGATGCTGTGGCTGTCGAAATGGAACCCGGTGACGGTGTCTTTTTTAATGCCTTGATTATTCACGGTTCTGATGCAAACAATTCACCCAATGATCGATTGATGAACACTTTTGCCTACAACGTAACCGGAAACGGTGCGACCCAGTGCCGTGAAGCTCTACGTGGAATACCCCTTAACGGATGAAGTGCGCGATGTCTAACAGAAGACATTTCCTGAAGCGGTTCTTATCGGAATTCAGAAGATTCTGTCTGGAGCAGCGAAACACGCTCACGGAGGAAATGTTATGAAAATCAGAAAATTGACCAATATGTGGAAAATCCTCTGCTTCCTACTCATAAGCGTTGGATTAGGTTGCGGTAGCGACGAATCGATTGACACAAATCTTGCCCCGCGTATTATCACTTTTGAAGCCGAATCAGATATTGTGGATCCCGGCGGCGAGGTACAAATTGTCCTCGTAGCGGGTGACCTCGAAAATGATGTTTTATCGTATACATGGTCGGTAACAGGTGGCGAACTAACGGAGAACGCATCAGGCGCGCTTTGGCAAGCCCCTGAAACTGAGCGTAAGTATCAGATTGAGGTCACGATCAGCGACGGCACAAGCACTATAACAAGCACACTTGATATCCAAGTGTGGCGAACTCGACCGGGCAATTATTATCCATTGGCTGTGGGAAATATATGGCATTACCGCGACGAAAATGGTGGTGAGATTACCTTTGAAATCGTGGACACCATTCAGATCCAACGAGCCGGTGGACAAACGATTGAAAGTTTTGTGCTCCAGAAATCCAGTACTGCTGAAGGTTTGGAGAACATTGTAAACTACACGTATTTGGGCCCGCATCTTGATGAAAACGGTAAGGTATCAGGTATTGTGCAGCATGCCCAGAACACTACCTCAGGGACGCAAGACACGATCCTCTTTGAACCGTTTCTTCCACTATACCAATTCCCGCTTATTCCTGGAGAAAAGTGGGATGTTAATTTTCAGGCGAAATTAGTGCCTGAACTTTTTCCAATCGGCGGCGGCCTCGATGAATTCGAGGTACTTTCAGAAGAGACAGTGACGGTGCCAGCTGGGACCTTTGCCCACGTTTTTCAAGTTCAGGAATCGTTTCGGTGGGGATTCGATATCGGGAATCAGGATTTTCCACTTGATATTACCGTCGTGAAAAAGTGGATTGCCCCGGATGTCGGCATCATCAGGTTTACACAATCGCAGACGCGTGGTGATTTGACCGTTGATACGGTCTTTGAATTGGAGTCCTTTAAAGTCGGAGAAAATTAAATCAGTAAATATGCTAAGAAAAAAACCAGAAATTTTAACCACAACGGTCGGTTCCTACCCTGTTCCGGCGTGGCTTTTATCGATGCCCACAGAACAATCGCTTCTGGATGCGACACGGGTTGTTGTGGATATCCAACGGCAACGCGGTATTGACCTACCGACAGATGGCGAACTTTACCGCTTCGATCCGAACCATCCGGATACTAACGGCATGATCGATTATTTTATCCGTCCGCTCTCAGGTATCCGTGCGGAGGTAGGTAGGCAGGAGTGGCACGAATTCAGGCAGATGCAGACGATGCAGTTTCGGGCGAAACCTGCCGGTATCGTTGAGGGTGCATTAGGGGAAGGAACACTAAACCTTGTTTCCGATTGTGAGCGTGCGGTGCGTGTTGCTGGTAATCATATCAAATTTACGGTGACAAGTCCGTACATGCTCGCCCGGACACTGTTGGATACATATTACGGCGACTTTGATTCCCTGCTGACTGCTTTGGCAGAGGTCTTAGCAGGACAGGTACGAGATTTAGACTGTGCCTGTCTCCAAATTGACGAGGCAAACATACCGGGGAACCCGCAAGATGCGCCGCGTGCTGCCGAAGCGATCAATATCGTTCTTGACGCGTTTGAAGGAGAGAAAGCCGTCCATTTCTGCTTCGGTAACTACGGTGGACAAGTGATTCAAAAGGGCGGATGGGAGGCTCTCATTGACTTCCTGAATACACTCCGGTGCGACCATCTCGTTCTGGAACTGCAACACCGTCCATCAGAAGACCTTGAGGCACTTAAGGCAGTTACATCAAACATTGTCCTCGGCATCGGTGTTATTGATGTCAAGGTTAATCCAGTTGAGACTCCGGACGACGTAGCCGTTCGTATAGAAAAAGCCGAAAAGGTGGTAGGTACTGGACGCATCGGCTGGGTACATCCGGACTGCGGCTTCTGGATGCTTCAACGTTCTGTGGTAGATAGGAAGATAGAGGCACTCGTACAAGGCAGGGACAAGTATTTGGGTCTCACCTAACGGAACATAGGCACCGCAAAGAGAGAATAGAGATGTTTGAAGTTCGACTGCCGGCATTGAGAAAATTGCAGAATATCGCTGGTAACGCTGCAGGCGTAGGTTTTGTCCTCGGTTTATTGATTCCTTGTGTCGCTATTTTCGTTTTAAATTGGCACTGTCCGTTTGGAGACGGAATCCTTCAGGTCGGAGGCTTTTTGGTACTGACGGCGTTCGGAAGTGCTATTATCGTAGGAAACCTTACGGCTATCGTCTCAATCGGGGTTGCGAAATATCGCCAGGGCCCCTCCGATTCATCGAAAAAAAGGAGATCATAAAACACAAGTGGAATTTAATCTGTTGCATACAGTTTTACTCTTTGGCACAGGTATCTGCGCTGGTTTCATAAATACGGTTGCTGCTGGCGGCTCGTTGCTGGCACTGCCGATGTTGATTTTCCTTACTTCCGATCCGACATTAGCAAACGGCACAAACCGGATTGCTATTTTTTTTCAAAACATCAGCGCCATTATCGGATTCCGGCGTAAAGGGGTTTCTGATTTTCGGTATGGTATCCTACTCGCTGTCCCTGCAGCTATCGGGGCGTGGATAGGTGCCAAAATTGCGATCGGTACGGGTGCCGCGCTCTTTCAATTTATTCTCGCAGCCGTGATGCTTATTATGCTAACTTTAACACTGCTGAACCCAACTGCGAAGTTAAAGGATAGGATAGAAAGCAGCGGTACAGGCTCTAAAGTCATTGCGATGGTTGTATTCTTCTTTATCGGGATTTACGGAGGTTTCATTCAAGCAGGTGTGGGGTTGCTTGTTATAACGGCACTGCGACTTTTGACAGGCATTGATCTCGTTCGGACGAATGCGATTAAAGTTTTTGTTATCTTCTGTTATACCGTGGTTGCGCTTGGTGCTTTTATTTTAGACAAGCAGGTTGATTGGACTTTAGGTGCGACGTTAGCGATAGGGAATGCTACCGGTGCCTGGATTGGTAGCCATTGGGCAGTCGAAAAAGGCGATAAATGGATTAAAGTGGTTCTCGTTGTAACCGTGCTTGTTTTTGCGACGAACCTTGCGTTAGAGCCCTTTAATTTAGATATTAAATCGCTTCTTGGGCTCGGTTAGTGATTGAGTTCGTGATAAGAGAAAATCAGACGGTGGACGGCAGTAACGTGTGAGGTGAACGTAAGTATACCGAGCGTACAGAGCAAAATCAGTCCGGTGCTTTGGATCATCGGAAATTTGTCCCAGAGTATCCCTTGAATGAGTGTCCCTGTTCCGAGTAAGATAATACGTTCGGGTCGTTGCATGAGTCCGACCGTACAAGTAATTTGAAGTCCTTCCGCTCTCGCCCTGACATAGCTGACAAGTATTGACCCGAACCATGCCGCAAAAGCCAAAATTACCCCTAACAGGCTTTCCAAGTTGTAAAAATAGATAAGCGCGCCGAGAAAGAGAAAACCTTCGGAGTATCGATCAATAACAGAGTCTAAAAGCGCGCCGGATAAACGCAAGCTGCTCTGGGCACGTGCGACCGCGCCGTCTATCATATCAAAACTTCCGCCAAATAGAATAAGAATACCGCCTGTGATGAGGTGTCCTGTTGCGAAGTAAAAGGTCGCTATAAGGTTCACGAAGAATCCGAAAAGTGTTACCATATTTGCCGTAATACCTATGGCAACCATTTTAGTGGCAATAGCAGACAGGAGTGTCTCAAGTCGAGGTTTTAATTTTGCTTCAAACACTGCGATGTCTCCTAATCCTGTGTGGATCAACTTGTAGCGGAGAAGCGTATGGATTTTCGTCTATTTTCGACCAATTCTGTAGCAGAGATCGCCTCGGCTTGATTTAAGAGTTCCAAGATTGCCGAGGCAACGTCAGTTGAACGCTGTGCTATCCTGACCTTCTTCTGTTCTGAAAATTGTGTCTCCAATAATGCTGGCATTACAATTCCATCACTCCATACGATTTCCAATGTAGTATAGTCAATACCACAGTTTTCATCAAAAACAGCAATGATAGGATACGGCAGTCTTAGCAGTGCCAATTCGGTTTTTTGTATTGTCTGTGCGGCGGCTAAGGAGGTCCGCCGTTGTATCGCTGCGATATGTGCGACAGGCAGGTTCCAGAAAATGATAGGCTTTTTGAGGCGATGTGCGAGTGTGATAAGTCGTAACAAACAGCGCCACTCAGAGGCATTGTTTAGGTTATGTACGTTGCCTTGCACGAGTATAACTTTCGTGCTGTGTATCCAGGCAAAACCGGCAAATTTAAAAGTGCCTTTACTTCCGGTTCTATCGCCATAGAGTGCGATTGCCTGCGTGAATGGGGGTTGCAGAGGGTATTTGGAGGTATTTGACGACATAATATAAAAAAAGCAGGGAGGTGTTGAAACACCTTCCCTGCCTCAAAGGCGATGCGTATTGATTTATTCGCCGCTGCGTCCACCGATGGCATTTAGAGCGAACCAGCCGATACCTGCTGCGACTGTTGTCAGGAAGACCAAAGCGCGTTTGGATGTAGAAATTTCTTCGTGTACACCTTTGGCATTTTCAAGGATCATCTTGACTTCGTTGATCGCTTTTTGGTTGGCTTCAACCTGTGTTAAAAGCATCTTCACGTCCGCTTGGATAGCTTCAATAAGCGTCTGTGTTTCAGCAGCTTTCATCTGTTGTTCTTCAAGCATTGAATCTACTGCTTCAAGGTGCTCATCAAGGTGAGCGATTTTGTCAAGGAGAGCAGCCTTATTCGCTTCAAGAGCTTTTTTGATGCCGGAGGAGACTTCATCACCGGAGTCTTTCACCGCCGCCATCAATTTTTCTTGTGATTTCAGACTATCCTCAAGGGCTTTGAGTTGTGCCTGGAGTTCAGCCATACTCTCATTGAGTGCTTTAATTTCTGCTTCAAGTCTATCCCGTGTTGCTTCGGATTCAGCGAGTTCAGCCTTCAGGTTCTGGAGTTCTTCCTGCTGCTGTGCGAGGTCTGCTTCAGCAATTTCGACGACATCTTTTGCCATCGCGAGCGGAATACGCAATTTTTCGCCGGGGTAGATGAGGTGTGGATTGGTAAAGTCGTTGTACTTACTCAGTTCACGCCAGCGGAGTGGGTCTTTGAGATGCTCTTGGCAGAGGTCCCATAAGGTATCACCTTTCTCAATAGTGATGAGCATCGTTTCCTCATCATCCGCGTGCGGTGTGATCCGTGCGGATGCGGACAAGACGTAAACGCCACTGAGTGCTGCGCAGACATACAGAATCAGTGCCAACTTCAGAGTGCCTCTTATAATTTTCATAAATAATCTCCTTTAAAACATGTAAGAGAGGGAAGCATAGTGAGTTGATCCGACGCCGTTGATTTCGATCGCCATGCCATCTTGGATAGCATAATCGAGCTGCAGCCCACCTATGTTTACACCAAAACCACCAAAGAGGTTCTGTGCGTCGCGTGATGCTCTGACTCCGCCACGAATGGAGAAGGCGGTGGATTTATAATTGACAATCGTGTACTCAGCACCGAGTCGTAGGCTCGTGGCACTCTCGTCGAGATTGACGAACTCTTGCTCGAGATCCGCTGCGAATGTGACGACGTTCCCGATATAGAGGTTGTAAGCCAAGCCGAGGTTAACGACCATTGGAACAGTGTCATCGCCGAGGGATGCCCCGAGATATTTAGCAACAACGCCGTAATGGAAGGTCGGAACCTGTTCTTCACCGACATCTATATGCAAGGCGTGCCCCATCAAACCGACATCTACGCCACCAAATCCGCTCTGGTTTTCGACGCTTTCCAAGCCGAAGTTATCAGCCAACATGCGACCGGTTAGACCGACGCTGAAGTTTCCGAGACCGATGCCGTAAGAGAGGGAGTAGGCGTTCGCGCTGTAGTCGAATTCGCCGCCGTAATTTTCATTGGCATCATACTGCTGGATACCACTAACGCCAGCGTTTGTGACAGCGATTCCGATAGAACCGGCTGAACCGAGTGCTTTTGTTAACGCGATGAAATTGTGGCTTCTATCAAGATCGAGCCGCTGGGTCGAGAAGTTGAGGCTTAGATCCGCTGTGGATCCGAGTCCTGCTGGGTTCCAGACTGTTGCGGTGGCATCATCGGCGATTGCCGTGAATGCCCCGGCTAAACCGATTGAGCGTGCCCCGGCACCAAGTCGCAGATGTGGCATAGCATCCACTCCAGCATAACTGACCGGCGTCACCATTAGGATAAGTAAGAAAAGTGGTATTACACCGCATAGCAATTTTGGGTATTTTTTGGCAACCCACTTAGCAATTTGCTCTGTTATTAACATTATATCCTCCAAAAGACTGTCCACATCGGGAACTGGACGGGTGTGTCCAATTCCCGATATACGGACTGCCATTTACTTAGCGCGTCAGTGCAAGTTTGAGAATGGCGTATTCAGGCTCGAAACCGTCTGCGACAATGATTTCACAGAAGTAGATACCTCGAGCTAAATCTTCACCACTGCTTGATGTCCCATCCCAACCGATTGCATCTGAACCATTATCCTTACGCGTATAGTTACCAGCATCGAGTACCTGATTATCTACAAGCACGCGAACCGGACGCAACGTTGCATCATAAATGACGATGGAAACAGTTGCTTGCCGTGCCAGCGTGAATGAGATACGGGTATTGTCCTTGAACGGGTTCGGGTAATTGAGGGGTCGTGCTGCCAATATTGGACCGTCGTTCAATTCAACAGAGAAGGTGAACTGATAAACAGCCATATTCGCTTCACGGGCACCGTCACTATCATCAGAGACATTACCCTCTTGGTTCGCTCTATCAGACACTTCCAACTTAACCGCATACTGCCCCGGCTCAAGGTCTTGAGCGGGTTTATAGGTTACTTGGGAAGCCGACTTTTGCTGTGGTGTGAGAGTGATCAGGTTGTCATTGAAAACGAACCGGATGGAATCCACATCAATTCCACTTTCAGCATCCGCGTAGGATATTGCGATAGTGGGTCGACGTTCCTCACCTTCATCAAACATCAAGCGTGTGTTGTTCGCAGGCGATGCCGATGTGATGATCGGTGCGGCGGTATCGAAATCAACCGTGAAAGTCCCTTTCGCTGAAGAGGAGTTACTGTATGGATCCGTCGCTCGAACCTCAATCGTGTAGATCCCTTCTTCAAGTGGCGCTTCAGGATTGAAATCGAGTCTCGTGATACCAGAGACATTATCTTCGCCATCATCTTGGGTTTCACCATCGACCTCTTCACCGTCGCTATCTATAACAACGATACTCATTTCTGCTACGCCGGATTCGTCGTTAGCACTTGCGGAGATGGCTGGAAGCCCACCGCGAACAGTGCCGGACGGCGTAATGGAAGTGATTGAAGGTGCGACGTTATCAACAATGAGTGTGAACGTCCACGTATGTTCCGTTGTACCACCTTCGCTGGTTGCGATGAGTCGCACAGTGTAGAGACCGTCTCCATGTGCTTCATAGTCGACTGCTGTTTCAACCTTGCCTTCAGCGATATGCCCGCTGGGTATAGACTGAAGTTGCCCACCATTTACACTGTATTTCACAGAAGAGACAGTCGATTGCTCGTCTGTTACGACGGCTGAGATCACCACTGCTCCTAATTTACCGGGATCAGAATCTTTGATAACCCCAGTCGGAGCGACTGATGAGATAACGGGTGGCGTTGTGTCTCTCGGCATATCTACCGTGAAGGTAACAGATGTTTGCGCCGTATTGTCATCACCATCCGTAACTAAGACAGCAACCGTGTGATTCCCATCGGCTAAAGCCGTTTCAGGTGTATAGGAGAATCGGTTCCCTTCGACTTCGGGTTCAACGATGAGGCCGTTGACGGTAAGGGTTGTTACTTCAACGGAGCCAGCACCGGAAAATTCACCACTAATAAGCGGTTGACCGTGATCGAAGGTCTGTCCTGAGGCGGGTGAATGAATCGCAACTGTCGGGAGTGTACCGTTGACAGCGAATTCCTGTGAACTGCTACCGACGTTACCGAGGCTATCGGCGACTTCAACAGTCACACGATATGCGCCACCAGCGAGTTGCTCAGTGCGGGTGTAGACCAAGTCTGTCGCATCTTTTGTGAGTTCTGCTTGGTCAACTTCGACATCAACAGCATCAGGCGGTTGTAGGCGTGCCAATGCGAGACTTCCAGTTGCCCCGTCAACACCGGCACCTGCACCATCGTGATAGGTTGCGTGGATCGTTGGCAAACTATCTACTGCTTCACCATCCGTCGGAGATTCAATCATAACCATCGGACCAGTGTTATCTACATTAACCGTTGTTAATGGGAATGCAACCGAACCGTTCCGTTTCGTGACCACACCATCCGGTGTATAGACACCATCTGCGAGTGATCCGACCTCTACCATAAGTGTAAAGGTATTTTCGGGGTCTTCGGCACCCTCACTCGGCATTTCACTACCATCTACTGCGCCACTGAGTTCCTCAGCAGCTAATGAACCGTTTGCAACCATGAAGCTCACAGTAACGGATTCACGAAGTGGAATCGGCTCTGTAGGTGCGTCTGCTACGTCCGTACCATCTACAGCAATGACCGCTATGTCCGTAACATCAGAGACTCGGAAGTTGACGACATGCAGCGTTACCATTGGTGACTCATCGGTTTGCACGTTCCCGGATTCATCAACGGCTAAAGCGTGGAACATATAAGTTCCATTTTCAAGCATTCCGACATCAATTGTAAGGTCAAAAACACCGGCTTCGCCTTCGGCAACAGTTTCAGCACTGTCTTCAGTGGTTTGCACCAAGTTCGCTGAGGCGTAAGTCATCGGGTCGGCAGTCGGTTGAGCAGTCAATATTGCTATCGGTGAAGGAACTGTCTCATCAACAATCCCGCCGACAGTATAACTGCCATCTTCGTTTGCTTCAATCGGACCCGCAACGTCAGCAACGGCGACAATGTTTGTTGGCCCGAGGGGTCCGACATCATCAACATTATCGAGTGAGAATGTTGATTGAACACCATCAGGAGATACCGTTTCGCCTTCGTCTGCTTTGGAAATTGCGACTGCACGTACGACGTAGGGGTTATCATCCTTGGAAACATCCCGTGCTGCGGGACTATCCTTGTCAATGGTGTCTTCGAGTCCCAACTCCGGATCCGTCGTATCTATGCTAAGCGTCCATTTTTGATAGGTTTGATATCGATGAATTAGTGAAGGTTCCGCGCTCGCCGCGGCGGTTCCAGCTGCGACCGCGATGATGTCACTGAGGGAGTCAACATTTAGATGCTGTAGTTCTTGAACTTCTTCAGCAGTAACAGAAATCCCCTCTTCAGCTTCGCCAACATCTTTCCACGCGGAATCGTCATCGTTTTGACGTTTGATTTCAAAGCGCGTTGAATCGGTAAGCGGAGAAGTTATTTCACCAATAGAGTAAGCATTGACCGTAACGGTTCCCTTCGGTGCCCCGCTATCCGGGTTAGTCTCTGCTGCGGGATCCGTCGTTATTGCCAAAATTTCTGGAGCCGGTCGGTAAGTGTTTTCAACATTCACCGAGATTTTTGCGCCATCCGTTTCGGGAACTTCTGAACCCTCGGCATCAACAGCGACAGCATGAAACATATAGGTTCCGTTTTCGAGGTATTCACCGTCAGCAAGTATACCGACATCAACAGTTATCTCAAAAACGCCACTGCCTTCAGCGGTTTCGGTAGCCTCTCCAATAGAGACACCTTCAGCATCCGTCACTAACATGACCGATGTGTATGTTCCCATATAAGATACTGGCTTGATAGTAAAGGTAACCATCGGGGATTCGACAGCCGCGTCATATTTATCGACGAGTCCACCGACTGTGTAACTGCCATCTTCGTTTGCTTCAACGGCACCATCGGCAGTAGCGACAGCGTCAATGTTTGTGGGACCGATGTTATCAACTGAGAATTTTGCCTCAACACCGGGAATTGGTGGTTGTTCTCCACCCTCGGTATTGGCATATCCGATTACGACATATTGGTTATCATCAGTACTACCTTGGGTAATCGTATCTACCAACTCCGTAGTATCTATGGAAATGGTCCATTTTCGGTAAGTACTACCAACGTTGACACTCGGTTTGTCAGGTCCTACAGTATTGACGAGATCACCGAGGAGATCCGCAAGTACTTGACCACCGATGTTTTCAGCAGCTTCACTGGTTTCAATTGTCCATTCAGCATCTTGGGGACCCTTGGCGGCCAAGCGGACAGAAGTAATGTCTGTAGAAGTCCGGCTTGGTGTATAAGCATTAAGGGTGAGCATGCCTTGTGGTGCGCCGCTCTCCGAATTGGTCGTCGTGGCAGGATCCACTGTAATTGCGATAACCTCTGGATCGAGCGGACAGATACCTGCATCTAACTTGATAGTGCCGACTGTCGGATTCTGATCGGTGAGCTGCAAGGCGTTAGTGGCTACGGCTTGCACCATTACCTCGCCCATCTCGTTGCCGCCTAACAATTCGGCAAAGTCAGCGACGTTCCAAGGGATTGTCAACGTTGAACCCATTTCGGTTCCATCGAGATCAAGTTCGCCGATATTTTGCCATGCGCCAGCAGCGTCCATATATTGCACCGTAACCATGGCAGGATGCGCCGAACGCTGGTCCACTGTGACGGTTAACATAACATTTTCTGTGGTATTTCCGAAGATTGTCACATCACCGACGGCACCGCTTTCAAAGAGGTCGTCCATATCGCCGTCCATGTTACAATCGCCAATCACAGCAAACGTTACGCTGGCTTTGTCATATTCTGGTGCGACGATTCTGAGCCGTTCGTATGGGGCAGTGGCATTAATATTGAAGAGCGTATCAATCCCAAGTGCGCGAATGCCATAGTCTCCAATCGCAAGGGGCATACCCTCACCCTGAATAGGCATTGTCATAGCGTACCCTTCACCAGGGACAAAGTCAAAACTGACCGGTAGGAGTGTATCAATGAGCTCGAATGTAGTTCCTAAGATGTCATGGATCACTTCACTTTGGTATTCATTCAACTGGATGCCTATATTGCTTTGCGCGAGAAACTTGTTCGCTTCCGTTTGAATAAGTTCTGGTGTCAAAAAGCCCAAGATTAAATCAGGGGTCACAGTTCCGATGATTCCTAATATCTGCTCATCGGTTAAGTCTGGAAAGTATGGGCTTAAGAGTGCTGGGTTCTGGCTGAGCGCAGCTTGCAAAATCTTGGAGGATGCCATGGTAGACTCAATCGTCAATGGCAGCCAAGCGTTTTGGAATTCACCATCAGCATCCATTTCTGCCTCTTGAAAAAGCAGATACGATTCACCAGCATCAAGGGTGTACTTCGGCATACCCCTAACGTTCAGTGCAGCGGCACCAGGGTTAGGCGCAGTGGCGACAAAGACACCTTCGCTGTTCCAATAACCGGTAGCGTTGAGTTCGGGGGTGAATGCGATTTTTGCTTCCGGTGCGGTCGTATCAACAGTGAATGTCTCTTGTATCTGATCCAGCGGGGCTCCTGCAGCATCGTGGACAGTGGCAGCTAAGTAATAGTTGTTATCCGGGGTTGGAATATTAGCAACCCATAACGATTGGGATTCTGGATCAATAGTTGGGACGCTGAAAACGGAAGCCAGCATCGGATCTCTTGTATCTTCAATCTCACCGAGGAGTGCGTTAGCACTGAGAAGGAGTGGAAGTTGAAGCCGGTTCAGTGCCCTCTGAATGTCGCGGCTATCCCCGCGAGTGAGTTGTTGCCCCGTGATGATCTTTTGAATCGCGGGCAGATTTCTGAAACTGTCTATTGCAGCATTGACTTCAGGGGTAAATAAACGATCAACAATACCACGTTCTACTATTTGTAGATTGCGTGGGTCTGGCATCGACCAGTGCGTAATCTCAAGCGGCGGATCCAACGTTGCGTTTACGATTGCTCCCAATAACTCGGCGGGATCTTCGGGTGGATCTTGCGACAATGCCAGAAGATTGGAACGACTTAGGATGTCCAATTCTACTGGCTCATAGAGCGTTACTTCAAAGTAGTAGTAGACATTATTACCGAGTGGAATATCTTCTACCGCTGTTTCCCAAACAACACCCCCGGCAGCGTCTGCGCTTGCCGTCATAGGTTTCACCTCGTATTCTCCCAACCGCTCATAAGAGTACAGGAGATTTACACCAGAGAACAATCCAGTGGTTGAGGTGGGCCATGCCGGTAAGTTTGTGGCAGCGAGTGATTCATCTAATTGGAAGGTGTGAGAGACGGTCTCTGAGCTAACATCAATGACCTGCTCATGCATATTTCCGTTCCCATCCTGGAGCATAAACGTGACACCGCCAATATCTGCTGCAGGCAATGGAACACGGACGTAAAGGTTCAAGTTATCCCTGGTTAGATATTTGGTGTTTGGCACATCCAAATAGCCGAGTTCAACTGGCTTAGGTGTTATCGCATTCCCAAAATTCTCAAAATCTAACTGGCTGGCTTCATTGTCGAAAATCGAGATAGACTCTGATGTCAGTGCATAGCGAATGGACGCGAGTTGATTTTTCGAGAGTAATCCTGATGGAACCTGGTTAAGAATCAGGTCAACCAAGGTATCCACGGTTTGTCCTTCAAGATCGCTGGCTGAAATAATACCCTGTAAAAATTGCCTACCAAAGAATTTGTTAAGTGAGAGTCCGCCAAGCCGAGATTGACCATATATTGACTCGTTTGCTGGTGTTATCGGATCAAATGGAGATGCGGGTGTAACTTTCTCCGGCGGTGGTTCAACTATCGGTGGTTCAACTATCGGTGGTTCAACCGGTGGTTCAACCGGTGGTTCAACCGGTGGTTCAACCGGTGGTTCAACCGGTGGTTCAACCGGTGGTTCAACCGGTGGTTCAACCGGTGGTGGAGCAGTAAGCAACGTCGCAAGCTCATCAATCGCTGCCGGATCCTGGAGCAGTGCTTGCACGTCTGCATCGTTGAGCATTGTCTGAAGTTCCGTATCTGTTTTCAGAAGCTCCACGAATTGCGGGTCTATGTCTGGAACGAATTGTGTTAGGAGATCCGGATTCCCAACGACAAGATTAATGGTTCCCGGATTCAAAAGGGGTTGAATGTCTGGTGATTTCAAACCCTCCAGAACTTGGGGCAGCACCGCTTGGATATCCTCACGCGCAAGCGTCGCCTGATACTTTTCAAAGACCTTCTCTGCAAGAGAAGCGTCCTCTTCTTGCCCAAAAACTGTGTTCGGAATTGAGGTGTAAAAAACACACAATGTAAAAATCAAAAAACAAACGAGTTTTCGTTTTTTCATTAACTCATCCTCCTCGTTAAGTCTGCGCGCTCGCAAGACTAAGTACTGAGTTTCTTAGATGGGCAAGCGAGAATACGACAAAGACGACCGGGGTATGATGTTTGCCCATCCAATTAACATCTTACCAACGAGCATTAAATTTCCCGATACCGATGTAACCATAGGATAGGGTTGGTATATAACCTACAGCACAAGTCAAAAGCATAAGGTAAAGTGGGCATCTAACTTCCATGCTTGACCTTGCGGGAATTTTTCTATATTTTAGCAAAAAGTAGTAAAATTAAGCAAGCATTTAATCGTTACGCGTCAGAGACATTAATGTTACAGGTATAGAACCTATACACAGAACCGCCCTGCAGTTGTGTAATGTTTTATGCAATCGGTGAAATTTTGTTCCCGCCGCATCGGTATATCATCGATTAAAATGCAGTCCGCTTATATATGATACTACAATTTCTGAAACATGTCAACCCAAAATCTGCATTTCGGTTGACGGATTTCAAGGTTATTAAACAAAAATTAACTGTCTACTTGATATATTATCAAAAAACGTTTAAACTGTCAAGAAAAAATAGTATTTGAGGAAAAACATAATGTTAACCACATCAGAAAAAGCACATCTTGACCGATACGGTTTCCTACTTCTGGAAAGCCTGATACCCTTGGATACAACGGCACTGCTTCGGGAACGTTCTTTAGGACTCGCTGAAGCAGAGAAAGAGGCGGGTAAAAGCCATACATACCTCGCGAATGATAGCGCGCAACGTGTTTGGAACCTCGTTGACAAAGGCGAGGTTTTTGAAGAGGCGATTCAGCATCCGAAGGTGCTCGCTGGGATGACGTATCTACTCGGAGCCGATTGTACGTTGAGTTCCTTTACGGTGAATGCGCTTTATCCGGGTGCCCCGGATGCGGGTCTCCACATTGACTATCCGCTCTCTGCCTTGCCGACACCGCGTCCGAGTTTTCCAATGGTTGCTAACAGCGTCTATTTCTTAGATGATTTCACGCTTGAAAATGGGGCCACTAGTTGTGTACCGGGAAGTCATCGTCGGCTTGAGGCACTGCCTGAATCAGGCGTTGAATACGCCGATGAGGTGCAAATTTGTGGACCGCGGGGTTCCGTTTTAATTGTTAACGGTGCGATATGGCACGGTTCCTCAGAAAATAGAACGAATGAACCGCGCGTTGGGTTACTCGGTTTCTTTTGCCGTTCTATTCTGAAACCGCAGCAAGCACACCTTAAATTGGTATCCGATGAGGTTATCTCGCGGGCAACACCGACATTAAAGCGACTGCTCGGTTTAGATTCACAGCCAAATATGAATGCGTAGGCCATCTTCACTAATCAATGGACCCTAAGCGTTTTCTCTGCCATCAGTATCCGCTTGGGTTCAGGTGTATCCGGTGTTAATTGATATATTAAGCGAACGCTAATGGTGTCGCCGGTTGTGGCGGATGCCATATCAAAAGCGTAGGCCCTGTTTTCGCTTGGAAGCAGTCGGTTCTCATTCTCAGCAGAAATTGCGATATGTTGCTTTTGACGTTCAGTCCCATCAGGTGCAAGAAGCGTTACCTCAAGCACAATGATGCGCAACGTTCCACCGGGTAAGATGTGTCCGGTTCTACTCCGAAGCTGCACAGTGGCCTGTCCGGTCTCGTATTCAATCTGAAGGGTCGCTGCACGCTTGAGTTGTGCAACGCTGCGACTGCCGCGCCATGTATGCTTCCGTCCCTTGATACTCTCATGGCTCGTTGTGCTTTGTAACCGCTTCACCACCGGCATGTGACACGTCGCACAACTATTATTTTTGTCTGCAAATTCGCTATTTAGGAAACTGGAGACCTGATCGTGTTCTGGAACGGTCTGTTGACCGTGACAGGTGCCACAAAGTGTTGTCGGTTCGGTATAGATCGGATTGGTAACGTTGGCATGGAAATAGGTTTCCGCGCTTGCAGGGGGGCCGTTCATTGCGCCGTTTGCATCGAGATGACAGACGAGACAGGAGACACCTGCCTCGCGTTGTCTGTTCCTGAGTTTCGGCATCTCCGCGATGCCTGTCATGAGAATAGGTTGCGGTGCATGGCACTGGTCACACTTGGTTTCCCTATCGGGCACCTGTTGTGCCGCCGCTTGATAGATTTCGTCAACCCAAGCCTTGGCGTGCATCGAATTTTCCCACTCTCTCCAGATCGCGGGGTGGCAGCTTCGGCACTTTCCGTCCTGAAACCCTTGATACGCCTCCGTCACGCGCTGCGCCCCGTTTTCGGCACGCAGCGTCTGGTTAATTGTTACAATAATTAAGACGCATCCGAACACTCCCAAACTTACGCCGACGATACGCCAGTGCATTGCCTTAAGATTCATCGGTCTGCCTCACAAAGAGCATCTAAGAGTGAAATCGCTGCTGTCTCTCCACTCCTAATACAGTCTGGGATCCCTATCCCGTGATAGCCGTTTCCTGCGAGCGCAAGTCCTTGTAATCGACTCGTGAGTCGTTCTATATCGCCGACGACCTCTTGGTGTCCGACCTGATACTGTGCCATCGCCTGTGTGTGCTTGCAAACAGTCGCAAACAGAGGTGCGTCTTTGATATCGAGCAGCGGTGTTAAGTCTGCTTGGCAGGCTTCAATAATATCTGTTTCAGCGTTTTTAGCAACCGGTTCACTCACAAAAGCGCGCAACAAGACGTGTTCATCTGGCACTCGATTCTCAAATTTAACGCTACTGAACGAACAGCCGATAAGAGAAAGGTTTTCTGTGGCTGGGACGACGAATCCCATGCCGTCTAACGGGTGCGTAATATCCGAACGTCGGAACGCGAAGTTAACCGTAGCGGACGATGCGTACGGAATCGTGCCGAGTTTTGTGGCGAGTGGATTTGAAACGGTTTGGATGAGCGATCTCGTCTGTAGTGCGGGGAGCGCGAGACAGAGGAGTTCCGAGTTCAGGGTTTCCCCAGTAGCGAGTGAAATTTGCCATTCGTCCCTGTCAGTATCCTGTTGGATGTGCTTTACAGGCGCGTTCAACCTAATGGTGCAGGATAAAGTTTCGACGAGTGTGTCAATCAGTGTCTGCATACCGGACTTGAACGACAGAAAGAGGCTATAACGCGGGCCGCTGGTGTCTCGACTGGTTTCTGCTGCCTGTTTTTTCTGTGCTCGGAGTGCTTTGATAATGCTTCCGTGCGTTTTTTCCATCTCCAAAAATCGTGGAAAAGTCGCCTTTAGACTCAAATTTTCGGCATCCGAGGTATAGATACCGCCTATCATGGGTTGCGCGATCCGAGTGAAGGCTTCGTTGCCGAGGCGGCGCCTGACGAAGTGCGCGACGGCTTCATCTATGTCCCTTTCTCGAGGCGGGATAAAGAGGTCCAATGCCATCCTTAATTTACCGTGCCAAGTGAAGAGTGGGGTCTTTAGAAACGGTTTCAGTGAACCCGGCGCCATCATATAAAAGCCTTCAGGAACCGGGTGTAATATCCCGTTCCGAAGTACGAAACTCCGTCTGACTTCTGGGTTCGTGCCGATGAATTGATCTGCGATGCCGAGTTCTTCGCAGAGTGCCTTTGCGGCGGGTTTCGTTGAGATAAAGGCATCAGGACCGTGTTCAATGAGGAACCCGTCTCGGTGTTCTGTCCGAATCACACCACCGAGGTGCCCTGTCGCCTCCAGGAGGGTAACATCAAGCGAGATATTTCGCTGTGCTGCCTCTTGCTGTAAGCGATAGGCGGCGGTCAATCCTGTGACACCCCCACCGACTACAATGGCACGTTTTTTCTTCGAGGTTTCCATGGACACATTGCACTCCTCAAGATATAGATGCCGTGCCTACTGGGTCTGGGAGGTGACCGATTTTTGACGAACAAAATCGGCTAACATATTAATGAACTTCGGATGGTCACCGACAGTTCCAGCGCGCATAAAATCGATACCGGACGCTTCCGCTGTCTCATTTGCCTCTATGTCAAGATCGTAGAGTACTTCGACGTGGTCACAGAGGAAACCGATGGGGGATGCGACAATCGTATCAACACCCTCCTTTTTTTGATCTCTGATCCAATCGTTGATGTCCGGTTCCGTCCACGGTATAGGGCTGTTTTCTACTGCACTTTGATATGCCAAGCTAAACTGAGTTTTTCCGAGTGCCTGAGCGACGGCTTCTCCGGTCTTTCCAAGCTGTTGTATGTAGGGTGAGTTATCCGCTGCTGCCTGCGGAATTGCGTGTGCTGTAAAAACAAGTTCGGCATCTTCTAACTTGTCGCCACACGCGGTTTTAATAATCTCAGCGATGGCACCGATATAGCCTTTACGTGTATACCACGGATCAAGGTAGTCAATCGTCGGTTTTTCACCATCAACTGCGTCGATCCCTTTTTTTACTGTCTGTTGATACCACTCCCAACTGAATTTAGATTGGTGCGGTGCCATAATAATTCCGAGTATTTTACGGTGTCCTTTTTGCGCCATTTCAGCGATAACTTCGCTCAGGTACGGTGTCCAATGCCTAAACCCGGCATAAACTGGGAGCGCGAGGTCCCGCGCTTGGAGTGCTTTTTCTAATGCATCGGCTTGTTTGAAAGTTAATTCGTTGAACGGCGAAAACCCGCCCAACTTTATATAATGTGAGGCGATATCTTTTACGCGTGCAATTTGAGATTCAGCAGTGCCGACAATCCCTTCAACAAAGCAGTAGGCTTCACCCGGACACGTATTTTTATCGTATTTTTTACAGCATCCGGGTGTAGGACCGCCGAATGCGACGAGCAAAACGCTGTCGTATCTCATTTTAATTTCCTCCTACGCCATATTGGCTAATTGTGCTGGCATAAACCGTGCATCCGCGGCGATCGCCCTCGTGAACGCTTCATGTGCCAACGTTTCGTTGCCGTTGGTACGATGTGCAAGCCCGATACAAAAGTATGCCTGTGCAAGTTTTATGTCCTGAAGTCCACAGACAAGTGCTTTATAAATGGACTCCAATCCTGTGTCTGTTTCATCACCGTTGCGATATGCAGAAAGGATGTGATTGTATCCGCGGAGAAGATGCGCTGGTGCGTAATCGGGATTTAATTCGAGAGCAGTGTTGATAGCGTTTCTTGCCTCAACGAAGAAATCGCCTTTTTCAAGGACGCTTGACACCGTACGGGCGGCTTGTGTGAGCACATTGGCGTATTCTGTCCAGGCATCAGGTAGGTTTGGATATTTTTCGGTAGCGGTTTTCAGAATAGCGATCGCCAAACCGAAGTCATTGCCCTCTGCTACCTCTTCAGCGGTTTCGCGGTATCCATCAAATTCCTGAAGTTCGGATGTTTTTTGATGGAGTTCCTCGGTATCCGCTGACGGAATCGCGGAAGGTTTCAGGTGCTGCCAACCCGGCTCAGGATCGTCAATCAACCCGCGGTATACGCGCAAAATCGCGTAGCGCGGCGTTCCCCAGACTTCAGCGATGGAACGGATCCAATCGGGCAGGTTCGCCTCCACTTCAGCGAGGAGCTCGGTTAAAGACCTGCCCTGTTCAACATGTTTTCGGACCTCTGTTAGAAAATAGGACTCTATCTGGAGTAACAACTCTATCTCGGGATCCTGTGCCAAGGGACCGTGTCCCGGTAGTACACATTTAGGTGAGTATGTACGTAGTTCCTTAATTGTGTTAATCCAATCGTGGTTTGCCATGAGTCCTTCGTTCATAACAGGCTGCCCGAAGATTGGAAAGCTCCCGGTCATGATAGTGTCGCCAGAGACGATACACTCTTCTGCTGGGACCCTGATAGCGGTGGCATCATCTGTCTCGGCCTTCCCTAAATGAACGAGGTGCAGGGGTTGATTGCCTAAATCGAGTTCGGTTTCATGCGGAAATGTCTGCTGTGGCAGGAAGGGCGGTTCGCCTAACGAGAACCCTCTCGACCGTAAGAACGCCTCCTGTCGTGGTGACCGATTCAGCATAAAATCTTTCGTCATCTCACGTGCGACAACGGTTGCACCCTGCTGATGAAAGACAGTGTTCCCGTTCGTATGGTCCCAATGATAGTGTGTGTTAATTGCATATAGGATCGGTTTATCTGTGACGGTACGAATTGCGTTGTACAGTCGTCGTGCCATCATCTGGTTTACCTGTGTATCAATCACAGCGACACCGTTATCTCCAATAATAATAGAAGAGTTGACGATATTACGAAACAGATAGACCCGCTCCGTTATTTTGACGAGTTCTCCATATTGTCGTGGTGCGAATGGATTTTCTGGAATATTTCTCATGCGTGTTCCTACAACGTTTTTGCGATATTTACAAAATGCTTAACATTTTCAAAAGGTGTGTCTCTGTGAAGTCCGTGGCTTAAGTTGAGTATATGCCCTGTCTTTCCGCCTTGTTGCAAACAGGTCTTGACGGCTGCGGTGATGTCGTCGGGTGTTCCATCTCGCAGGAGATCGTTATCAACATTCCCTTGAAAAGCGACGGTGCCGTCTGTCTCGGCTTTGGCTTTGCTGAGGTCAACGCATTTTCCGATGCTCAATACGCCTGCGCCACTTTGGTGCATTAAATCGAGGTAATCACACTCTTTAGCGAAAAGTATACTGGGGGTCTCTGGATTAAGTTCAGCGAAAATCTGCTGGTGATACGGGAACGCGAAATCTGCGTATAGGTGCCTCGGCAAGACATCGGCAATAGATTCAAAAAGTTGGACGATCTGAGCGCCCTCACTAATTTGGTAATTCAAATAATTAACGGTCATCTGCGTTAATTTGTTTAGGAGCCGATGCATAAGTTCGGGTGTCTCTTGAATCATTCGGAAAACAGGTTCGGCTTTCTCCGATATACCGGCACCGCGTTTGATAGGACTCTCGCCAGCGATGAGGAAAAATGCGACGGTCAAAGGTGCGCCGGCAAAACCGATGAGTGGTAGCTCGCCGTTTAAGGTTTCACGGAGTCTACGGATAACGTTTCCGGTAAACGCTAACTGTGCCGGCGGGTCGTCAAGGGGTAGGAGGTCGTCCACTTGTGCGGGTGTCCGAATCGGCGGTTTTAAGACGGGTCCTGGGTCAAATCGGAAATGTGCACCCATGGGTGCGAGTGGTGTGAGTATATCTTTATAGACGATGATCGCATCGACCCCGATGCGTTTGGGTAGCAGTGATATTTTGACAGCCGATTCGACATCGGTCTCTGACATCGGTGCGGGACAGGTTCGGAAGAGTTGTTCTAAAGGGAGGTTAAGTTCTTCTCGAATTTGTCGATAAAGGGGGTCTGATCTGCCAGCCTGGCGCATCATCCAGACCGGTACGCGTTCGACGGGCAGACATCGCGCTGCGCGAAGAAGTAAATCGTTTTTTGATTGTTGTTCCATGCGGAGAGGGTCTACCTTTCAAATTCCCCGATTCTGATGTCGTTCCAAGAACCGCCGTAGTTTAGCGAAGCCTTTAACGTTTTTCATAATCCTGCCGCTTTCACGTTCTTCAAGATAGAGAAGAAACCCCATCACATAGAGGCTGACGAGAAACAACAGGAACCCTATGGTGCATCGTGCGATTGCCCCGTAATTGGCTTGAAGACTGAGGTATGGGGTGACGGTAACGGTGTCGCTATCTGCATCAGATGAATCCTGTTCTGGCCACTCCACTGAAACAAAGTCACCCCATCCAGTTATCCCAAGTGATAGAAAAGCGATTGAAAGGACAAAAACGATGAAAAATGGGATACCCATGTCACATCCTGTTTAGGCTGAGACTTTTATCAACCCTTTGGTGCAACCATCTTCCCGGTTGCGGACTTTCGTTATCCCTTCAACGAGCGATTCGAGCGAGAACTCGTGGCTAATAATTTTGTCCATGTTGACATCACCGCTTGAAATGAGTTGTACGGCTTCTTCCCATGTATCGGGTGCGAGCCAAGAGAACCGAATGGTTTTATCATCAAGGATGGTATCAAGGATCGGTACCTGCATCACGTCTGTGTCGCCGGGGAGTCCGAAGATAACGACAGTTGCGTGGCGTCCGGTCACTTCGAGTGCGCTGTGTATTGCGTCGAGTGAACTGGTAGCCGTAATTGCGCGGTCTGCTAATTCGCCGTCATTGAGTTCCTGAATTGTCGCACCGAGGTCCTCAACATAGTGTGGTGAGTTGGTATCACTAACGTTGACGACGACATCTGCGCCGAGTTCTTTTCCGCAATCCAAGCGGTAATCGCGAGTTCCGACGAGTAGAACATTTTTCAATCCACGGCTTTTCAGTACTTGCACCATCATGAGACCGATGGGGCCCGGTCCGAAGACGACTGCTGTTTGCCCTTCTTCGGCATTGAGATTGTTGACAGCGTAGAGTCCACAAGCGAGTGGTTCTGTTAACGCGCCTTGATCATAAGTAACGTTATCTGGTAGTTTGACTGTCCAGCGATAATCGGAGACTGCGTATTCTGCGAATCCGCCATCAACACCGACCCCTAAGACGCGCTTCTCAGGACAGAGGTTGGACAACCCTTTTTTGCTCCAGAAGGAGTCAGGATTTGATTGGACGGGGTTGACGACAACGCGGTCCCCTACTTTAAATCCACCTTTTGTTCCTGCTTCATTTCCGACTTCAACGACTTCGCCGGTAAACTCGTGTCCAAGGATAAGGGGTCCTTTTCCGTCATCTGTTTCGAGTGAACTGTTGCCGAAATAGTACGCGACATCCGAACCACAGATCCCGACCGAACGTACTTGAACTAACAGGTCATTATCGCTGGCTTGCGGTACGGGCCGGTCTTCAAGGTTCATTGATTCGGGTTCGTAAAAAATTTGTGATTTCATTAATTTATCCGCCTCCTTTAATTTTTAATGGATGCAATTATTTTAGCATGTCTACATTATATTTTGCAACCAAATTTAAATCAATATTTAGAAAATGAATCGCATCTCCAAGAGCAAAAATCGGCTACAAAACTCGCCGAGGAAGACTGTGATAATGGCGATAAAAAGAAAACCTGTTGCAGCGCGCGTTGCGCCGAGTACATCACGAGCAACAGACTTCGGACGTAAGCAGTCCCATGTAATAAAATAGAGGAGTAAGGTGCCCGCGATACCGATAAGCAATCGCATACCAAAGATGATTTGATAGAAAAAATTAAAGGGCACAACATCTATGGATTGCTGCCGAAAAAAGAGGTTCAGACAGAGGAGCATTGTAACACCTGAGAGCGCAAGGAGTAGAACAGTGTTGAAACGTTTGAAGTAAATCACAGGTAGATCGGGTGTCACGAGGTACCAGTGTCCAAACCACATGCCGGTGTGGACTGCGCCGAGTAGGGCAGCTGCTGTCAAGAATTGCAGGGGGAGTAGAACCGTTTCGCCGGGCAGTTCAATAATTTGGAAGTAACGTTGCGTAGTCAAAACGATCCATGCTGCGCCACAAATCGAACCACAGATAAACAGAATTTGCGTGAGCATCGGACGCTTGAACCACCAACTGAGCGTATAAACGCAAACGAGAAGGACGAAAGAAATTACCAAACTGGATTCTAAGTTTTGCCAAAATCCGAAAAAGTTGAGAAATGTGACGGGCTGCTGATGGCGTGCTAAGTCTGCACAACGCGATAAACCGCTGACGAGCAGGTATATGCCGCCCATTAAACGGTAGAAATTTGCACCGACTAACGCTTTAGGGACGAGAATTAGGAGAACCAACCCGCCGACTGCGAGTTGGCTGAAAACGAGATAAAAAATATCAAGGATACTGAACATCTGGATCTCGGCGTAATTACCCAAAAGGGAAACCCATCACAGTTCATCGTAGCGTATCGCTATGCTCAAGAACCATAATGGGTTTCCCATGATAGGTTGTCTCATCACGCGTTGTCTACGTGTAGAGACAAGACAATATGTCTGGCACTAAACAATTTCGACGACAGCGCCGAGGGCTTCGAGCTGCTCTTTCGCCTTCTCAGCATCTTCTTTAGAGACAGCTTCTTGAATGACGACCGGTGCGGATTCAACTTTTTCTTTTGCTTCCTTCAAGCCGAGTCCGGTGAGTGCGCGAACCTCTTTGATAACAGGAATCTTGCTGGATCCGAATTCTTTGAGTTGTACATCAAATTCGGTTTGCTCTTCCGCGGCTTCCTCTTCTTCGGCAGCTGCGCCGGGGACTGCGCCTGGGACCATACCCGGCATAGCGATTGCGGGTGCTGCGGAGGCACTGACTCCAAATTTATCTTCCAATGCTTTGACGAGCTCGGAAAGCTCCAAAACCGTCATATTGCTGATTTCATCAATCATTTTTTCCATATCTGCGGCCATGTTTTTATCCTTTCTAAATAAGTAATACCAAATTGGCTTGATTAGAAAATTTCTTAATCAAGCATTTTGGGAAAAGCGAGGCACACTGCCCCAATTTTCGTGTAATGTTTACTACAAACGTTAGGCGTTTTCCGCCTCTTTCTTCTGTTCGGCGACCTGTGTCAGTACGGAGGTCACCTGACGTATCGTTCCACTGAGTACATTTACCATTCCCGTAACGGGCGAGCCCTGATGGAGCGTTCGTACGAGTCCAACAAGGGGTGCACTGACAAGCCCGACGGTTTTAGCGACTAAGACCTCATAGGACGGCATATCTTTAAGTGCTTCAACGCCATCAGCGTCAATCACCCGTGTTCCGAGGACTCCGCCTTTAATTTTGAGGTCTTCGTGTTCCTCGCTAAATGCGAGCAAGACTTTTGACGAGGTTGCCGGGTCTGTGCCTGCGGCGAGTGCTGTATTCCCTTTAAGAAATGGCTCGAGTCCTTCAATACCTCTCTCTTGTGCGATAACGTTCACTAATGTATTTTTGCAGACCTTGTATCGGATATTCGCTTCCCGGAGTTGATTTCGCAGTTCGTTAGTTTCTTCGACGGAAAGTCCTTGAAAGTCTGTTAAGAGAACGACATCTGCACTCTCAAAAATCTCACGAATTTGTTCTGTTTGCTGAATATTCGCCTGATTCGGCATATATCAGCTCCTTTCTGCGTGGGTTATATGGAAACCGCATCGCGTCGTTTAAGTTTCAGGCAAGTTAATCGGATATACGACTGCATGCAAAAAGCCCCCAGGTGCCTGGAGGCTCACATAAAAGGAAAGAAAAATAACGGGCAATAAGAAGCTGCCTGCGTTTCAACGATGTACTCGCTGTTTCCATTCATTCCATTGAAGCCTCGGTAGGCAATTAAGCCGATGGCACCTACGTTCTACGACTCTATTCAGTTGTAAAGGTTATTGCTATAGCGTCCTGTTAGTAAAAAACTATGTTAATCTATGTCCATCTGAAAAACACAGTTCTCTACGGGATTCCTTAAGTCCCTTTGTAGACACCGTCGTGTCTAACCTGCCCGCATCCAGTGTCGCCTATGCACGTCATAGAAGATAGCAGGCGATTTGCACGTAGCAAAGGAACG
>ASZN01000054.1 GCA_000406005.1 Candidatus Poribacteria bacterium WGA-3G | reverse complement strand
GATCGCGAGCACAGATCGCTCCTACCGAAGAGGGTTCTGATTAGGATCGCGAGCACAGATCGCTCCTACCGAAGAGGGTTCTGATTATAATGGTGGTAATCCTGCGATGATTTCAACGGTTTTGAGGCTGACAGTGATGACGCGGGCGATGAGGTCTACGATGTAGCGGGGTTCGTCTGCTCGGTTCGGGTCGTTGACGATGCCGCTCCGTCTGTCTACCTTGACACGATATTGGTCTACGATCCACGCTAACGCTGAACGCGTGCCTAACCGATAGTCATAGACCTCCAGAGGGATGCCGTCTATCGTGAGGAAATCGTTGTATTTTAACTGCGTCTTGTCTTTCGAGAGCTTCATCTTCTCGACACGCCAATCGATCTGCATATCGGGAGTCTCGATGTCCTTTAGTCCTTCGTATTTGGGTACGGATTCGTAGTTGATGTGGAGGTCTGCGAGTTGCGTACCGGCGTTGGCGAATCCCCAAAAGTCTTCGGCAAAGGGGATATGCGGTAAATCGCGCTTGAGGTTCATCTCGTATTTTTCGTGATAGACGGGATGGTGCAGGAGGGCGTAGCTATAGTGGAAGATGTCCCATTTGGTGATGGTGTCGTCGTTGTAGTGGTTACGGAATTCTGTCAATGCCCAATCGGTGATGTTCTCTTGTCGGTTTGTGCCATTTTCATTGTATGTGTAGAAGGGAAAGCATTGAGCCTTTTCAAATGCTAAATCTAAGCCAGGAATTCTATTTGTAGCAAGACAACCAAAACCTTTTCTATCACCAATGCCAGCGACACATATCACCTGATTTTCCGTTTCTGTTTCAGGTATTGGAAATATCGCCGGAAAGAGTGCTGGTCTGTCTATTAGAATTTTGTCAAAAAAGAGTTCTGTTTTCGTGAAGGGACGGTAAACAATCTGTCGGAGTTTCGATTCAGAGAATTCAGCAATGTGTCCACTTACAAGGTGACGTTTCAAAGTAGAACTCCACTTGATCTTGGTGTCATCATACACTACAAAATCATCAATATTTGTATGTTGTGCTGTTGATCTATGTTCCCAATTGAACACTTGTTGGTTGTAAACCTCTATCATCGGTCGAACTTTTTCAGAGAGGAAGTTTCGATTGAAGTTGCAGATCCAAATATCGCGATTGGTTTTAACGCCGTTGCTATAGGTCTTAAAAATTACACCCAATGCTGTACCTCTTACTGCTTTTGCTGCCTTCGTACCCATCGGGATAAAGGTGTCAAACTCGGTGTGGAGACCTTCAGTCAACCACGTGTGCTGCTTGTTCGGTTGAATTGTTTGCCACGCTATATTTTTTATGTGTCGGTGTTCATTCAGAAAGTCGAATTTCTGTTTTTTGTTCCACATCTCATCGGTACAGTAGTAAAAGAATTGGGAGTTCCGTGGGAGTTTCTCCTTTTTTTTCACAAGCAGGTTAATGCTCACGCCTACCCTGATACCGAATACATTCGCATCTGAGACCTTTAATCCCCTTCGCGCGTTCCCACCTAAATCCAGAACATAAATCACGTCACAATCTTCTGCAAGGTGTCTCCGCATCCCGTCAAACGCTAGCCCATCAATAAAACTATTGTTTGTTACGAATGCAACAACGCCTTCCTTGCCAACTCTGTCTAATGCCCATCGAATCGCTTTGACGTAAGGATCGTAAAGCGCATTTTTGAGCGTCGCTTTAGAATCTGTAGCATAGGTGTCTGCAATCCGCTTATCCATCACCGCGTATTTGCGATTTTTGTTGTTATCGTTTTCATTGACTTGCCACGCATTATAAGGTGGGTTGCCGATGACGACGAACATATCCGCTGCTTTTTGTCTCGCGACGCGTTCTGTGTTTTCACGGGTGAAAAGTTCGCCTTGCTCCTGCTCAAGCAACTCAAACGTATCCGCAAGTGCGATGCCTTCAAACGGCAGATACGTCCCTGTCCGTTGGAAGTACTCCTGCTCGATGTTGAGACTGGCGATGTAATACGGCAACAGCATCACCTCGTTGCAGTGAAGTTCGTGACGGTATTTTTCTTCTAATGCGGTGCCTCGGATGTCCTGCATGAGACGGACGATGAAGTTCCCTGTCCCTACAAATGGATCGATGATATGCACACCGGTATCCGATAACGATCGACCGAACTCGGTTTCCAAGATATGCTCTATACTGTTCACCATGAAATCGACAATCGGTTGCGGTGTGTAGACGATACCGTGCGTGTCCGCGACATCCTCGGAGAACCCTTGAAAGAATTTCTCATAAAAGGTATTGAGGAAATGCTGTTTTTCGGAGAAGTCTTTGCAGAGGCTCGCTGCCTGTTCGATAGCGACGTAGAACCGGTCTAAGGGTTTGAGGAACTCCTCGCGGCTGAACGCCTGTCGGATGAGTGCGTCAACGACGTTTTCAATTTCACGTGCGATGATGTTTCGGCGGGTGAACGCGGAGTTGTTAAAGACGGTGCGGAAGATACGCTCGGTGAGGATGTGTTGGATGAGCATCTCTTCGACAGCATCCTGTGAGAGTTCGGGGTTAATAGCGGTTCGGCAGGTCTCGTAGAAATCGGTGAAGGCTTTTTTGAAAGCTGCATCGGTTTCGTGCCGTTGCTCGATGAGTTCCTTCAGTTTACTTGCGAGGTCAGGGACATGCTCTCTGAAATCGGAGACGGCAGTGTGCCAGTTGTCCAGTGCGGGTGGCACGTAAGCGAATAGGTACTGAAGTGCTGCGATGAGGTTCGCCGGTTCGGTGATGTCAATATCGAGGACTTCTGCGCCGTTTTGGTACAAGATGGCGCGCTGCGGCGTTTGGAAGAGGGTGTTATTGAGCGGATAACCCGCGTCTCGTTTTTCTTCGACAGCTTTGGTGAGGTTGTCATCTATATCTTTCGCTTCCCAGTAGGCGAAGGGAAACCCGTGTTCGTGTCGGACTACGCCGTCAATGACGATACGGTTTCCTGATGCGGTCTGCATAGCGTGTTGTGGGACAAAGGTGGCGTTTATCTGTTTCGCGCAGGCGTGTAGGAGCGTATCAAACGGTGAACTGACGGCACCCTCGTGTCTGATGCCTTGTTGTTCGTATTGCTGCAGTGTGGCGTAGTAGTCGCGGATTGCTTTGTGACTGGGTTTGAGATTGAGTGTCGGCATACGGGTATGATAGCAGGTTTTTGCCGGTAGGTCAAGTGGAAAGTAAATGGTTGTCAGCAGTCGGAAACCATCAGCAGTCGGTAGGCAATGTTGATGGATATAAACATGCCGCGGCGAAGCCAGCAAGGGGCCCCCGAGAATTGGAATGGCTCCAGTTTATGGCGTTTTTTGCTGATGCTCAGCGATTATTTTTGCTAACGCTCGCAAGGCATCGTTGACAGATTTCGCATCGGGGAACATTTCGGCTACATCGTCGTCAAGCCTAATCATGTTTTTGCCTGCGTGGTACCGTTCTGCATATTTTCCACGAACGCCTTTGCTGAAATCGTATTCATCGAGCATATCTGGGTCATGTTGCTTGGATGTTGCTTGACTCATAGGTTTTCCTTTCATAAGATGTCGTTTTCCGAGCAGAAATAATACGAATAGCATCATTTCTCTCTGTATGAACAACAACTAAAAGCCTCTGTTTTTCAGAGTATCCTATAGTTACCAACCTTTCTTCTGATTGTAAGTGGAATGGATCTGGAATAGTCAACGAGAGAAAATCCGAAAAAACAGTGATTGCCTCTTGAAAGGAAACATTATGTTTTCTCAAATTGTCTTCGGCTTTACGATTATTCCATTGAAATTCCAATCCCACGCTCTCCATCGTATATAACTTCTAAAAGTCCAGTTTTCAATTTGAATATTGCCTATTTTGGTTTTATAGGAATGGACAATGTCGTTAACAATTATTATAGCAGATTTGCTTCTGGAAGTCAAATTAGGTTTTGTTTTTTTGTTTTAGTAGGGGCATTTAGTTTTATTTTTTCTACCACTTCAAATTTTTAGTTTGCACCCTATACGCGCACAGACTAACAGTCTATGCTACAAGGGTTCTCAGCGTATAGGCAGCACGGTGGATATTGAAAATGAGTTTCCAAACTATAGAACTAAATAGTCCGGTGCTCGCGCGAGCTTATGGCGAAGATGAACCTGAATACACAACAGACATGCTTAAATGGGTGAATCCAGATTATGAAGGAAAGTTTGGTGCGTGGCATGCTGGGTAGCATATCAGATGAGCGACACAAACGTTTGTTGCAAAGGTTAGTTGATTACTTAACAGATGCCTGATGGTTATTTACATCAACTCGATAAAGACTTCGTTTGCAAGGAAAAGTCCGCGAGCGGTGAGACGGAGATGCGTGGCTGTGCGTTCCAACAATCCCAAATCCATCCATTTTTTTAGGAGACTCCGAAATTCAACTTCTATTTCTTCACCGAATCGGTCTTGATAGGCTTCAAGGGAGATGCCTTCGCGTTTCCGAAGTGCGAGCATAAGTGTCTCCGCCTTTTCAGCGTGTCCGGTCAGGCGTTCTGTGTCGGCGATGGGTCTGTTGCGGTCGGAGAGTTTTTTAATGTAAGGTGCGATGCCTCGAATGTTGGAATAGCGCACGCCGTTAACATATCCCCACGCGCCTGCACCGAGTCCGATACAGGATTGGTTGTCCCAATAGACGAGGTTGTGCCGCGCGTGTCGGTTCGGTTTGGCAAAGTTACAGATTTCGTAGTGTTCGTATCCGTGCATCGTGAGCGTCTCGATGGTGTATTGGAACATATCCGCTTCGGTGTCCTCGGTGGGTAGATGGAGTTCACCGGCTTGCCACGATTCATAGAACGGGGTTGTCTCCTCCATGACGAGATTGTAAGCCGAAATATGGTCGGGTTCGAGGACAATGACTTCGTTTAAAGTCTGCTGCCATACGTCCATCTTCTGCTCAGGGAGTGCGAAAATCAGGTCGATGTTGATATTCTCGAAGCCAGCGTCGCGTGCAAGGCGGTAACTTTGGAGGAATTCGTCAACCGTATGGATTCTGCCTAACTGTTTCAGAATTTCATCTTGCATGGCTTGGAGCCCGAAACTGAGTCGGTTCACGCCGTTGTCTTGCATGACGCTGAGTTTCTCGGTATCGACGGTGCCAGGGTTGCATTCCACGGTGATCTCAGCATCCGACGTGATTCGGAAATGCTGATGGATATGGGTGAACAACTGTGTCAGCGTATCGGCAGAGAGGATGGAAGGCGTGCCTCCGCCGATGAAAATCGTCTGTAAAGGTTCAGTTTCCGAGGCGTAAAGTGCCATCTCTGTGCGGAGTGCTTGTAGGTATACTTTCGCCTGTTCCTTATGGAAAGTGTACGTATTGAAGGCGCAATAGTAGCACTTCGTCGCGCAAAATGGGATATGGATGTAAACGGAAGATGCCATTTTATTTTTTAAATTCTAACCCAATTCGGATGGCTGAGCCTGTGTCTGCGTAGGAGAACGCTTCGTTGATGTCGCTGAACGGGAAAGTATCAGAAATAATTTTATGGAACGGGTACCTGTCGCGTGTGCGCATCAGGAAATCGAGGGCACGCGGGATGACCCACGGCTCATAGACAATCACGCCGCGAATTGCCTTGCTACAACGGACGATGTTCCCCGGGTCAATCTCTGTCGGGAATCCGAGGTTGATGTTTCCGATCCAGAGGTAGCGTCCACCCCATCGGAGCATCTCTATACCTTCAGCGAGGACGCGTGGCGATCCGACAAACTCGGCGACGAGGTCTGCGCCGATGCCACCCGTCTGATCGAGGACGTATTCCACCCGTGATTTCATATCTATCTCGTCAACGTTGAGCGTCTCATCAGCACCGAATTCGCGGGCGAGTGTGAGACGTGCGGGTAACCGGTCAAGGACGATGATTTTTCCGGCACCCATCTCCCGTGCGACTGCCGTTGCATAGAGTCCGAGTCCCCCTGCGCCTTGGATAACGACGGTATCGCCGAGGGTGATCCCGATCTGATTTAACCCGTAGATGACTTCGGACAAGGCGCAGTTGATCGGTGATACCAGCGCGTCGGAGAGTGCGTCGGGGACTTTGAAGACCCAATGCCCCGGTTTCATGTAGTAGTATTCGCCATAAGCACCGTGAAAATGCGGCGGTTGCTCACTGGAGACACCGAGCCAATCTCTGTATCGGTTCGGACATCCCGGTTTCCCGTTGAGGCACATCCAGCAGTGTTGGCACGGCTTGAAGTAGGAGTAAGCAATCCGATCACCTTCGGTAAGCGGTTGTCCGGTGCTATCGGTTGTGATATTGCGTCCCATCGCTTCGATTGTGGCGATCATTTCGTGTCCGAGGACTTGCGGGATACCGCTCTCGATTTTGGGTCCGTGTCCGCGCCAGAAGTGCAGGTCGGACCCGCAGATGTTCGCCATACGGATACGCACGAGCATGTCGTCCGGTGTGACGGACGGAATCGGGTATTCCCGGAATTCCATGGGTATTTGCGCTTCGGTAAAGATGGCGACTTTTCCGGTTTTCATTTTTTTTACTTTCCTTGCGGTTCGGTGAGATAGGTCTGGACTTTGATGTTCAGACAACAGTAAAAATGTTAATCTCAGCAGGAGGTGTATCAGCGGGTCTCTCACGCACAACAATTTCAATATCTCGGTCCAATTTTCTGAGCATAGCAAATAGGTGTTCCATTGAGAAATCGTCGAGTCTACCGTTTAGAAGTGCTATGATTTCCTGCTTGCTAATCCCAAGATGCGCAGCTGCCTTGCTGTGCTTAAGCTTTTTTTCAGTTATGATATTATAGATTATTAAGGCAAGACGAGTTTTCGCGAGGTATTCTTCTGGATTGGGTATTTCTAAATCCTTGAATACATTGCCGCTGCCTATCTCATATTCAATTTTTTTGTTAGCCATTTTCATTCTCGTTAATATTCATCAAAATTGACGACTTTCCAGCGTCCATCAATCTGTTCGGTCTGGATGACGACTTTTCGGGTATGCGTTGTGGTGTCACTGATTTTGATGGTGAGTTGGTAGTTGAATAGGACATGCGCCTCGTCTTCCTCTTTCCCGATCGGTTTGTATGTCATATTCGGTACTTCATCGAATTGTTGTCCGGGCTCTCGTACTTCGCTCACACGTGCGATTTCATCTTCAAGTTTCTGTGCCGCGAGTCCGTGGCTGAGTAGAAGTGCTGCGGCTTGGTCTGCGCGCTGGTAGTAATTATAGATAAAGTCTTCACTGACAGCGCGCGGGGAATTCCTGTTTGAACAGGCGAACACTAACAGCGTTAACAGTAGCAGGTATCGTGGTTTCATATTCACCTCTCTTTCGCACGGATCATTGCGATGTTGAAGATACGGCGTTCATAGCCGTGTGCGGGACTGTTCACCACTTTGCCTAACGCCCAGAGCGTTGAGGAGCTGCCACCATCGAAGTTGATGGCGTGTTTGATGCCGAGTTCACTGAAAAATCTCCCCATATCGTAAAGCGTCATCCCCATACTGTAACCGGGGTGTCTGCCATCAATGGCGATGAGGAAAAGTTTCTCATCGTTGAATCCTAAAGCACTCCGCGGGTGACGTGAGGCACCGTTTTGGTGTGCGTACGCTGTTCGACCACGGGACCTGCCAAACGCAAGCAGTTCAGGTTCGACTTCGCCATCTCGAACGAGCCGTAGGTTTCCGCCAACGCCTTGCTGTACCTGCTGCCATTTTTTAGGGGTCAGCGCGATTTCCAGTCTACCGGTTGTAGATTCATTGATTGTGCCAAGCCAATCGCGTCCGGCACGCGGTTCTATGGCGAGGACGACACCGTCGGACGGTATGACGCTGTCACCACGTCGATTGACATGGGTAACGACGAATCTGCTGGTGTATTTTCCGGTTAACGGCAGCTCGAGCTTTTTGAGCGTGAATTCGTAGGCTCGGCGTGTGAGTGTCCTGCGTCCAAAACGTGGGGTATAGAGGACCACGGGGGCATACGAATCACAAATTTGGTTGATGGCGTTAATTGGAAGCACGTCGCGGCTGCCGTTGTCGATGTGGAGTTCGCCGTTGAGTTCGACCCTGTCGAGTAGGAATTCGCCGTCAGGCGTAACACCGAAACTGGTTTCGCCCCACGGTGAGGGTGGCGAATATCCCCACCTATCGCGTGCTATGGGAATGCTGACGAGTTCCCCGTCTTGGATGTGCAGGTTAAAAGTCATGCCGCCGCGTCCATAGGAGTCGCCTCGGATACCGAAACTTCCGTTGACACCCGCGAGTGGGAGTATATCTCTTTTTATGAGTCGGCGAGTCGCATCCGTAATGGTTTCACGCCCTATAATTTGCGTATTGGCGAGTTCGATGTCGAATTGGAGATTCGTTGCACTGCGATCCATCTCTGCGACGTAGACAGCGGCACCACCGACCCACCAGTAACGATGCAGCCGAAAGCCGGAGGGCCAGCGTTTACGATTGAGTTCATCGCGTTGCCTGACGGTATCAGGTAGCGTCTCGGAAAACTTATCTGTGGCAGCGATGCTGCGGAAGAAGATATGGTCAACACCACGCAGCGCACTCAGGACCACAACAAGGATCAGAACGAGTAAGCAGACCGTAATGAGGCGTGTGAGGTGAGATCTGTTTTCTTTTGTCATTTTGTTTTTAGCCGTTTTAGCAATAACAACCGTCTCAGACCCAGGCCCGGTAGGTTCGGTTTCCAACCGAACCGGATCCTACGCAGAAACATTGAAGACTTCAAAAACCCTGCAGTGTCTGTTACGTACTGCTAGCTTTTAAGCCGATACCGGTGAGGATTGATACGACCTGGTCTCCTGATGTTATGATACCTGCGTCTCGGAACTTCTGATATGCTTCGACAACTACGGCGGAAGTCGGTTCGACATAGATGCCTTTTGCTGCGAGTGTCGTCAGTCCTGTTTTGATGTCCTCGTCATTGACGGTTGTAAACGCCCCGTTTGTGGTTGTGAGTGCCTCCAAAATCAGCTGCCCCCGGATCGGAAGTTCTGCGGTAATTCCTTCAGCGAGTGTTTTACCGGTTTGTGCCATTCTTGTAACAGATGTTGTCTTATTAACGTCCGCATTGTAGATCGGGCAACAGACATCGGGTTGAACACCGAGGAGGCGCGGGACATTTTTAATCAGTCCTTGCGCCTGTAATTCACGGAAACCGATATAAAGTCCTAAATAGATGCTCCCGAACCCGACAGGGCAGATAACGTGTGTCGGGGGATGCCATCCGAGCTGCTCAACGATTTCGTGTGCCAGCGTTTTGGTGCCTTCTAAAAAGAAGGGATGCCAGTTGTGGGAGGCGTAACAGGTGCTCTCTGCTGCGTGTTTCACTGCCTCCGTCGTTGCCATGCGGTTTCCCGGCACCAATTTTAACTCGGCACCATAAGCGGAAATCTGTTTTAATTTTCCTTGCGAGGTGGATTCCGGGCAGTAGATGGTGCAGTGGATACCCGCTCTTGCGCTATAGGCGGCGATCGCTGCGCCTGCGTTGCCCGATGAATCCTCGACGACCGCCTCGACCCCAAGTGCCTTGAGATGTGTAAGCAAAACAGACGCGCCTCTGTCCTTATAGGAACCGGTTGGACAGAGATAGTCCAGTTTGACGAAATGTTCTGGTGCGTTGACATCCAGCGGAACGAGTGGTGTCATGCCTTCGCCGAGCGTGACAATCTCTGTGTCGGCGTCAATCGGTAGTGCTTCTCGATACCGNCAGAGTGACATCGCTGCGGGCACCTGCGGATTCGGACATATCCGCGAATCCTTGGCTAAGGTTAAGGCGTTTCCGCAGTCGCATTGATACCGTAACGGCGATATTTTGTGGGTTTTATGGCATTCGTTGCAGAGATAGTTCATTATTGGTTTTCAGTTGTCAGTGGGAAAGCCGTTAGTCGTCAGTCGCAGGAGACGGGGTTGCAAACCCCGCCTGCATACGGACCTCTTACTTATGACTCGTTTTGAGTTGTCCCCAGGTTGTGGTTAATTTCGCTGCTGGATCGACGGCTTCTGGAATGCCGAATGGACTCTCAGGATCGAAATCCTCTGGCGGTTCAATTGTACTGAACCAGACCCGATTAATCCAGATGGCTCCGCGACCGTGAGAGGAGAACCGGAAATCTGAGCCGTTTGCGCGGTTCTCAAAGCGTCCGTCTTTGATTTCCCAGATGTGAACGAGCCACTCATCTGTTCCGTCAAGTTTTATAGGAAGGAACGCGCCATCGCCTGCGCCACGGAAAGCACCGCCAACAGGACCGGCACCGTTGCTGTCGTATTGACAGTTAATCTCCGGTGCTTCATTGGAGTCGAAATACTCCATAACAATCCACGCCTTGTGATCGCCACCAAACAGAAATGTGTCATCAATCTTGAAGTACATGTGATTGTGTCCGGGACCGTTGTAGGGCCACGGGTTCTCTAAACAATCAACACCGTCTTGCTCAGCGGGTTCCGTTACGCCATCGCCTTGTTCGCTTTGCGCTAATAAAACACCGTTGCTCTCTTCACCGAGGTCTACCCAGATGTAGTTTACACCTTCTTCAGGTTCCTCCGCTGCGAATGTACCGACTGAGATCAGTAGGCACTGAATTAATATCAGTGTTGTCGTCCATTGGATACGTTTTGACATCATCGCCTCCTGAAATTTTGCGTTAAAGTTAACACGGTTTGCGACCTTGATTAGAAAAGATAGGGTCTTCGGATGCAGTTATTGTTACTTTCGCTATTTGAGAGGATGATATGTTTTTAGTGAGCCAATAGTTTTGAATTTTCTGTTAGATTTATAGAATGCGGGGTTGCAAACCCCGCCTGCTTATGGGTTATTTAGACTTATAGAAGGCGGAGTTGCAAACCCCGCCTGCCTATGGATTATTTCAAAATGAGCATCCGTTTCGTCTGCTGGAAGGGCGGGGTCGTCAACTGGTAAAAATAGGGACCACTCGCAACGCGTTCGCCTAAGGCGTTGCGTCCATCCCAATAAGCGGCACGTTCCCGACTGTTATAGAAGCCTGCGGATTGGTAGCCGAGCGAAAGGGTGCGGACAAGTCTTCCGCCAGTGTCATAGATGGACAGAGACACAGCACCGGCTTCCACGAGATGATACGGAATCCATGTTTCAGGATTGAACGGATTCGGATAGTTCTGCAGGAGTTGGCTCCGTTTGGGAGTACCGATGCCGTCAAGCGTCACGGTCATAACAGCGTTTTCAAGCGTGTCGGCGTTCACCGTGAAGTTGAATTTTTCTGAGGCGATATTTCCGTGGATATCGGTGACGATTAATTCGAGCGTGTCACCGACTTCAACAACACTTCGATAGCTAAGGTCGGCAGTGGCGACAGCGAAATAATTACTGCGTACCTGAGAAGTCATGACAGTGTTCGTCCGGAGGTTGCGGACTTGGACGCTATAACCGTCGTAGCGGTTGGGTAACCCGGTTCCCTCGACGACCTCTAAATATCCGCTAACAACGAACGCCCACGTCTGATAGGGTCTTGTTACAAACGGTGCTGCGGGCACTTGCGTCTGATTCGTCCACTGTGTCCCGGTGAAAACAACGTCACGTACGGTTGGTAGGTTGACGATGTACCCTTTCGCGCCTTCAATGGGAAACCCGTCGTCGGGTGCGTTTGGGGTCCATGCGAAAAACGCTTGGTTCGCAGCATCAAGCGTAATAACTGTTGTCGCCCCTATCTTGACTGCAAGCGAGCGTGCTGTCATCTGGACAGTCGGTTTCAACGGCACAGACAGCAGGTTCAAACCTTTAGAGAGGTGCATGGAGAAAATATTGCCGAAATCTGCTCCGCCGGGTTGTGGTGTCGGTCTACCGAGGAAACCGAGTCTCCGACCATCTGCTAAGTCATAATACCCGATAATACTGCCATCCTGATTAACATTTCGGACGACGGTGGTAACACTGCCTGGGAGTCGCACTTCATAGAGGTCGCCATTTGGCAGGAGGATATAGGACCGCAGAATATCGTTTGCCGCTTTCGCTCTGAAGCCGATAACACCGAGATCGGTGATGGTGTTCACAAATAGGAATTCAAGATTCGGCATTTCTGGAAGGTCTATAGTGGTGAAACTGCCATCGGGGTTGCGTATGAACCCGTGCGGCATTCCATCGGCATCCACGTAGCTGCCGACGACAGCACCTGCGGCGTTGACAAAGTCGCCATAAGTGTTGACTGCGCCAGGGACTGTAATTGTCAGCTCCCCTGAGAAAGCGTGAGAGACACCTGTTTCATCAACAATATTGCCGCTCAGTGCCCCTGTTTCATCGCTAAGACCGTAGATGTGGGTTTCGGCTGCACCGGGAAAATCGTATTGGCGCAGCTCGCCATTTTCTAAGATAACACCGTGGTAAAGGCCATCTATATCTTTGTAGTGTCCCGCAGCGTTTCCAGCGTTGTCGAGTGCATAGAAAAAGGTATTGACGGAACCCGGAAAATCGTACGTTGTAAAAACGCCGTCTATCAATGTGAAGCCGATGGTTTTCTCACCATCAGGGCTCCGGGTGTTCCCCGCGTAATCCCCGAAGTCGTTACTTGCAGCCACCTCCAAAAAATCGACATCGGGAACTTCGATGGTCTCAAAGATGTAATCTGCAATCAGTGTGTCGGTGCTAACCTGTGCAACGGCGTATCCTGTGAAACAGATAATTAGACTTATGAACAAAAGAAATTTCGTTTTTATATAATGATCCATAGTTATCCTTTTTTGACGTGCATTCGGAAACCGTCAGTAAATGGTGTTTGTTTAAAGTGGAACTCAGAATTAATCCTACATATTTGTAGCACAAACTTTTAGTTTGTGGCACTCTTGCTGTAGCATAGGAAACCGTTAGCCTGTGGCACTCTTGCTGTAGCATAGGAAACCGTTAGCCTGTGGCACTCTTGCTGTAGCATAGGCTGTTAGCCTGTGGCACTTTCAAGGCCGATGAAAGCATTAGGAATTGTTTGAGAGTGCCTTCTTAATTCTAAAATCTACTATAAAAAGAATTCTCTATGGATATTATAGCACTTTTCTGTGATATTGACCACTTTTTATTCTGCCCTCGCATTCCACATCTGGGCACGTGCCATAAAGACATTGCTGTTATATGACCATTCCGCGTAGCCGATATTTCCAGAATCGGTAAGATAGTCAATCCACCAATTAAGATAAGAGATCAGTTCCGCATCGTTGACGGATAGCGTAAACCCGCCATATTCGACTTGCGCATCCAAGGCAGACACAACAAATTGCCCATCGGATGCTACGGCACCATCTTGGTTACCGATTGCACCTCTTGCGATCGCGTCAATCCTACCATCGGCGAGTGCCTCAAGCAACGCCGATTCTCCAACATCCGTACCCAGATAGATCACCTGTGGCATTTCTTCCGTAGGTGGGTAGATATGTGTTCTATCTACTAAATTCGGAGAGGTATCGGCAGCGGTAATTTTGTAAGCCTCTGTTCCATCGGCGACAAGCGTCCCATGCAGTGTCTCAATACGGGTGCCTAAGGCGAGAACACCATTCGCATCAACAATCTCTGTAATTTCAAGTAAACGTGCTTCACCAGTGGTACCAGCAAGCACTCCGACGCGCACATTATGCGTTAGGTCGGTGTAGTGTGAGAGGCGTTGCGTATCTTCGGCACGAACCAGAAGCGATTGACGAAACTCGATATGTCCTGCAGTAAAAGCAACAACCTGTGTACCGGTTGCGTCCTGTGTCCGGGAATTAAGGATTGTGATACCGCCTCCGATAATATCATATTCTGGCGCAGCAGCCTTGAGCCAGATACCTGGCCATTCTCTGATTGCCTTATGAAAAAAAGACAAACCGGTGTCTGTTATCGTTTCAACGGCTTTCAAAAGGTCTGCTTCATAACCGAGATGTGTATTGAACCCATCCGAAGTCGGATCCGGGTCGGCACTGTAACTCACAGGTGCGAAATAGGCGTAGAAGCCGACATTAAGAACGCGAGGCTCCTTATCCCATATCGGCGGACGAGAATCAGGAGCTGAAGGAAAACGGGTAGGTGCGTCAATAACGTCATTGACGATCTTCTCACAACCCGTCAACAGGAGGAAAAACGCTATATAGGTTATAAATAATATCCGCATTGGATTTTTTCCTTTCTTGGTTAAGTTCCTTCATAGAACAGACTCCAAGCCGTTCACGGCTGGTTTGAAGGCTTGGATGATGCAATAGAGATAAATCGGGTTAACAATCTCACACATTCCGTCTGTGCCTTTGGTAATGACTCCATAAGTGGCGAGTTCACGTTGAAAGCGGGTACCTGCTTGTGAGAGTCGCTGTCTACCAAATTTCCGAGGTTTTCAAAGAATTGTACCATCGAAAAATGGTCTGTTAGCGTTGTGCGCTCCAGCAACTGTGTTAGAGCCTCGGAAGGCGTACCGCTACGTTTCTGAAAAACGCGCTCAATTTGCCTGCGGATCCTGTAGTAGAGCTGCTCGTAAAAAGTGGCAGGCGTGGCATTGCGCATCATTTGGAAATCCAACTGAATAGGAAAATAGGTCGGATCCGTCGCAGTGAGTGTGTCAAGTGCCAATCGGAAGAAGGTAGTCTTTCCGGTTTGGCGTGGGGCGAAAAGGACGATGTACTTGCCATCTTTGACGCGGTTAATGAAATTTGCGGTCTCCTCCGTGCGTGGCACAACATAATTATCCTCAGGATACACACGGCCGTGGGTGCCAAAATATCTCATTTTCTCTCCTTGTCGCTGATGTGCTTAACGTTGTATTATATCACATCGCCGTGTGGAAGTCTATACTTATGTCTGAATGCACGTCTCTTCCTTCCTTCCTTCCTTTCCTTCCATCCGATTCGATCCGATCCCCCTCTGCGGACAAGAATTTACTTCCGTATCAGCATCTTGCGCGTGGCAGTGAAGTCGCCTGCGGTGAGTGTGTAGAAATAGACACTGCTTGCCACAGGCTCACCGAAGGCGTTTCTGCCGTCCCAATACGCCGCACGGGAAGGGCTTTGATACATGCCTGCGGGTTGATGCCCTAACGCCAACGTCCGCACGACTGCCCCATCTGCAGCATAGATTGTCAGGGTGACATCTGCAGGTTTCGCCAACTGATACGGGATCCACGTCTCAGGGTTGAACGGGTTCGGATAATTGGGTAAGAGCGCAGTTTCTCTCAGCGGCATCTCCGACCGCGTTAACGCTGCCAAGAGGTGTTCTAACACGGCGATTCCGCGTGGACTCAGATTCTGATGTTTCGCCTCAAGAATCCACTGCTGCAGCACCTGTGCCGTAAACGGGAGGATGGGCAGCTGCTGTGCGAGGGCAGGCGCGGCGGCGGCGGCATCCACGACTTTCGCAACCGCGATGAGATCCTTGATGTCGACCTTGCCATCCGCGTTGACATCCGCCCGTGGGTTCGCGCCATCTGTCACCGTTTCGCCGTAGTTTTTCCCGATTTCGATGATGTCTAAATGGGTGACACTGCCATCTTTATTGACATCCAAGTTCCACATGCCCGGTGAGGCGGGGCCAAGAGTGATACGACCTGGTTCCCCTAATTCGGTGGCGAGGTCTTGAACGTTTGAACCATCCAAGTTCGCACGCTGAATTTTACCTTTGCCAGCGTCCGCCCAGTACATTTTGCCGCGGGCAACATCTAAGGTAATCCCCGATGGCTCATCCAATCCGGTTGTGACAAGGTTTTCAATGATGTTGGAACCGTTGAGGTTCGCACGTTGGATTTTACGGCTGAGCCAGTCCGTCCAGTACATCTTTCCACCGGCGACATCTAAGGCGATACCATCTGGATACACGTCTGTAACGATGTCTTCAACGTTTGAACCATCCAAGTTCGCACGTTGGATTTTCTTTCCCCAGCGGTTCGTCCAATACATTTTGCCACCGGCGACATCTAAGGCGATATTCCATGGGCCATCGATTCCGGTTGTGACGATGTCTTCAACGTCTGAACCGTCCAAGTTCGCACGCTGGATTTTATCCATTGGCAGCCAGCTCGTCCAATACATTTTGCCACCGGCGACATCCAACGCGATCGCTTTTGGTCCATCGATTCCGGTTGTGGCGATGTCTTCAACGTTTGAGCCATCCAAGTTCGCACGCTGGATTTTATCCCGGATACTGTCTGTCCAGTACATTTTTTTCCCTACGATATCCAAGGCGATACCGTCTGGATACCCGTCTGTGACGATGTCTTGGACGTTTGAGCCACCCAAGTTCGCACGCTGGATTGTATCGGTGTCATCGTTTGTCCAGTATATCTGTGCGGGATCGGTGTCCCCGTAACTCAGGTTGCCCAGCACACCTAATATTAACAAGGCGATCATGGAAACGAAGATAAGGCGTTTTTGAATAGAAACTTGCATGTTCATAAGAATTTCCTTATTTGTGTGGGGCGAGAAGACCTCGCCCCTACGGTGGTGTTGATACTACTTCACTATTAAGAGCCTCCGCGTGGCGGTGAATTCGCCTGCGGTGAGCGTATAGAAATAGAGACCGCTTGCGACAGGTTCACCTATTTGATTTTTACCATCCCAATACGCTGCACGTCCACGGCTCTCGTAAACACCCGCAGGTTGATGTCCCAACGTCAACGTCCGAACCGCGTTGCCGCGGACATCGTAGATCGTCAAGACCACGGCTGCATCGGTTGCCAAGTGATAGGGTATCCATGTCTCCGGATTGAACGGGTTTGGATAATTCGGTAACAGTGCCGTCGTGTCAGGGGTTTCCCGCATTTCTGCAAGCCGGTGCAGGAGTTCTTTAAGCATCGGCATCCATTTTCCGAGACGCACATCGTCGGTGGCGAGATGCTTTACATCCGCAAACGCAGCCGCAACGTTGCGATAGGCGATACCTGAGAGCAGTGCGTGCTGGGATGTGCTGAAACGCGCGGGGGCTCCGGCGACTCCTTCAATCCCTGCTATTGCTTCCAACACGGCTGCCACATCATCTGTAGAGAACGTGTCACTGTTGCCAGCAGCATCAATCCCCTGTGCGACAGCCGTGAGGTCTAAGATGTTAACAATCCCATCGCCATTGACATCCGCAGGGACGCTGACACCATCGGGGACCTGCGTCCCATAAAACAGTGCCACAATCGCAAGGTCTATGACGTTCACTTGCCCATCGCCATTGACATCCACGGGGTCAGCTACAGGTCCAGGTCCATCTCCAATCACCTCAATGTTGAAATTCAAAGTGGCAGACACTCCGGTTGTATCTGTGGCGGTGTAAGTGATGGGTGTCGCAGGTGCTGCGGTTGTGGGTGTGCCACTGAGCACTTGTATCGCTGCATCAAAAGAGAGGCCCGCAGGAAGTGGCTCCAGTGTGTAGGTGTAAGGCACCGTCCCACCCGTGGCAAGCGGTAGATAGAACGGATCGATGGGAGTGCCAACAGTGAAGGTCTGATCGGGGATCTCATTCGGACTGAACGTGATTGTTCCGCTCGTCTGCGGGATACCTAAGGCGATGTATCTTGGCGAATCTAATCCTGTGACGAGATCTTGGACGTTGGTGCCATCCAAGTTGGCGCGCTGGATTTTACCCGTGCCACTGCTACTCAAGGGATCTATCGTCCAGTATATCTTGCCGCCCGCCACGTCCAAAGTGATGCCACCTGGCCAATCCAATCCGGTGACGAGGGTTTGGACGTTTGAGCCATCCAAGTTGGCACACCCGATTGTATCCCGGAACCAATCTGTCCAGTACAGTTTGTCGCCGCTCACGGCCAAGGCGACACCGCCTGGGAGTCCGACGGGCTCTGAGGGAACGATGACTTCGACATTGGTGCCATCCAGGTTCGCACGTTGGATGGCACTCGCGCCGGCCTTCGCAATCGTCCAGTACATCTTGCCCCCAGCGACATCCAAGGTAATGTATCTTGGCCAATGTAATCCGGTGACGAGGGTTTGGACGTTGGTGCCATCCAAGTTCGCGCGCCGGATTTCACCAGCATCCCCTCCAATGGAACCCATCACCCAGTACATTTTTCTGTCTGCCACGTCCAAGGTGATGTCCCACGGGTAGTTCAATCCCGTGGTGACGAGATCTTCAACATGTGTGCCATCCAGGTTGGCACGCTGGATTTTATTTCTATTCCAGTCTGTCCAGTACATTTTTCTGTCTGCCATGTCCAAGGCGATACCCCCTGGAAAACCCAATCCCGTGGTGACGAGATCTTGGACATTTGTGCCATCCAGGTTGGCACGCTGGATTTTCCACGAGCCACGGTCTGTCCAATATATTTGTGGGAGATCGGTGTCCCCGTAACTCAGGTTGCCCAGCACGCTTAATGTTAATAAAGCAATCGTGAAAATAAAGACAAAACTTTTTGAAACCGAAACTTGCATTCTCATAAAAATTTCCTTATTTGTGTGGGGCGAGAAGACCTCGCCCCTACGGTGGTGTTGGTTTACTTGATTATCAAGAGTTTCCGCGTGGCGGTGAATTCGCCTGCGGTGAGTGTGTAGAAATATACGCCGCTTGCTACGGGTTCGCCGTGTTGGTTTCTGCCGTCCCAATACGCCGCACGTTCCCGACTATTATAGAAACCCGCGGATTGAAAACCGAGTTGCAGTGTGCGAACCAACTTGCCGGTTGTATCGTAAATGGAGACCGATACAGAACTGTCTTCGGAGAGTTGATAGGGAATCCATGTCTCCGGGTTAAACGGATTTGGGTAATTTTGTAACAGGAGATTCTGCGTCGGTTGACCGATGCCATCCAGCCGGACAGACAAGACCGCGTTTGCGAGGTGATCCGGGGTGACTTTAACACTGTGAGGTTGTGATTCAAAGTTTCCATCGGGACCGATGACGTGGACTTCAACCACGTCTCCAACTTGGACAACACTGCGGCGCGTCAAATCGGCAGTCGCAGCAGCGAAATAATCCCCTTGCACTGGAGCCGTTATCACGGTGTTTGTTCTCAGGTTACGAACGATGACCTGGTGGTTTCCGTCAAATGCGGGTTTACCTTCCAGATGCCCGCTGACAACGAACGCCCACGCTTCCTGTTGCTTGGAGGTGGCAAGTGGTGCTGCTGCCGCCTCGGTTGGATCTGTCCAGGGTGCGCCGACGAAGGCAAAGTTGCGGGGTTGTGGGACATTGACGATATAGCCTTGTCCGCCTTCAATGGGAAACCCATCGTCGGGTGCGCTGGGTGTCCACGCGACGAACTGCTGGTTTACCGCATCAAGTGTGATGATGGTTGTTGCCCCTGTCATCGCGACGAGGGACTTGGCAGTCATCGGTGTTGATGGTGCCAATGGCACAGAAAGCATGTTCAACCCTTTCGACAGCGTGGTGGTATAGAAGTTACCAAAATGCTCGCTTTCTGCCTTGGGAGCAGGTCTGGCGATGAAGCCATGTCTGCGTCCATCCGGTGAATCATAGTGTCCTACGACAGAGCCGTCCTGATTAATATTCCAGCCCTCCGTGCTCACGCTGCCCGGGAACTGCAACTCATGCGACGCGAAAAACGCCTCGAATTTCAACGGTGTTGAAGTATCAAGAACAAATAACCCCGCAAGGAATGAACCGGCATAAGTACGCGGGACATCCCCCACCGCTTTGCGGCGTACAACGGCATCCCCTACATCGTTGACACCGTGCACAAAGAAGTATTCATACTTTACTATTTGTGGAAGTTTGGGCGACACAAGCGTGCCATCCCAGAGAAGCGTGTATGGATGATATGCACCTTCAGCATCTGCGTAGCTGCCCACTACAACTTCGCTCGCGTTCACAAAATCGCTGTATGTTGCGGATGCACCAGGGACCTCAATGATGGTGTCACCTGAGAACCCACGGCGGACCCCAGCAGCATCTATCCAATTTCCCGTCAGTGCCCCCGTCGCATCACTCATACCGTGGATGAATGTCTGCACGGCATCCGGGAAATCGTATTGCCGCAACTCGCCATCTTCTAAGATGACACCATGAAAGAGGCCTTCGCTATCTTCATAGTGCCCCGCAGCGTTACCATTATTACCGAGCGCATAGAAATAGGTGTTCTGCGCGCCAGGGAAATCATAAGTCGTAAAGACACCATCAATGAGTGTAAAGGCAACCATCTTTTCGCCATCGGGTCCCCGTGTGTTACCGGCGTAATCCTCAAAGTCGGAACTCGCTGTCACCGCTAAGAAGTCCACACCCGGCACATCAATACTCTGAAAAATATAGTCGGAGCGGGTGGAGACGATGGGGGCAGTGTATAATTGTGCAACGAGCGCCGGTGTGGGGGTGGCGATAAATCCGTGTCTGCGTCCATCGGGTGTGTCATAGTGCCCGACGATCGAGCCGTCCTGATTAATGTTCCAGCCCTCTGTACTCACGCCGCCCGGAAACTGCAACTCTTCAAGTGCCTCTTTCTCGTAGACACCGACATAGCTACGCGGGATATCACCCATCAGTTTGGAGCGTGCAACGACAACCCTGGCATCGTTGATACCGTGGATAAAAAAGTATTCCAGTTCTGATGCCCTAGAAAGTCGGAGAAATCGGAAATCGCCATCTGGAGGACGCACATAAGCATGATAGATACCTTCAGCATCTACATAGCTACCTACCATAGCCCCGATCGCGTTCACAAAATCGCTGTATGTTGCGGATGCACCAGGGACCTCAATGATTGTTTCTGCTGAGAACCCACGGCGGACCCCGGCAGCATCTATATAATTCCCTGTCAGGGCACCCGTCGTATCCGAAATACCGTATATCTCCGTTTGGACAGCATCCGGAAAATCGTATTGGCGCAACTCGCCATTTTCTAAGACGACACCGTGGTAAAGACCGTTGCTATCCTGGTAGTGCCCGGCAGCTCGCCCATCGTTACCGAGGGCATAGAAATAAGTGTTCTGTGAGCCGGGGAAATCATACCGCGTAAAAACGCCATCAATAAGCGTAAAGGCGACCTCTTTTTCGCCATCGGGACTTTTCGTGTAGCCGGCGTAATCCGCAAAATCGCTACTTGCTGTCACCGCTAAAAAATCTACACCGGGAACATCAATCGTCTCATAAGTATAGTCGGAACTGATGGGGGGAACAACAGGTTCAGCGTCGACTTGTGCATCGGTGTTGCTTATGAAAAAGGAATTGACACATAGAAACAACGTAAACGTGTAAAACAAGAACCGGGTTTTAACATGAGTGTACATCATAAACCTCTCTATAGACGTGCCGCCCCGCTGGGGCTTGCTTGTTTTATCAGGTATGCTTTTCTATAGACATACCGTCTAGTTTGGAAAAAAGACAAGGAAATTTGCATCTGTTTTCTTGTCTATACGGATTGGCTCTATTTTACAATGACGAGCCGCCGTGTTTGCTGGAAAGCGGGTGTTGTCAACTGGTAAAAATAGACACCACTCGCAACGCGCTCCCCAAGGGCATTCCGCCCATCCCAATACGCCGCACGTTCCCGACTGTTATAAAAACCCGCGGATTGAAAACCGAGTTGCAGTGTGCGAACCAACTGACCGGTTGTATCGTAAATGGAGACCGATACAGGACTGTCTTCCGAGAGTTGATAGGGAATCCAGGTCTCTGGGTTAAACGGATTCGGGTAATTTTGTAACAGGAGATTCTGCGTCGGTTGACCGATGTCATCCAGCCGGACAGACAAGACCGCGTTTGCCAAGTGCTCAGGGGTCACTTTAACACTGAAGGTGTGTGCTTCAAAGTTTCCATCGGGCCCGATAACACCTACTTCAACCACATCTCCAACTTGGACGACGCTCCGCCGCGTCAAGTCAGCAGTCGCAGCAGCGAAGTAATCGCCTTGCACGGAGGCGGTGATCGTCTTGTTCGTTCTAAGGTTACGGACACTTACCTTGTAGCCATCAAACGCGGGTTTGCCTTCCAAATGCCCACTGACAACGAACGCCCAGGCTTCTTGGGGCATCTCCGCGGATGTGGCAGTTGGTGCTGCGGGGGCTTTTTCGACTGGATCTGTCCAAGGTGCACCGACGAATGCAAAGTTGCGAGTCTGTGGGACATTGACGATATAGCCTTTGCCGCCTTCAATGAGAAACCCATCGTCGGGTGCGCTGGGTGTCCACGCGACGAACCTTTGGGTTGCCGTATCCAGCGTGATGATGGTTGTTGCCCCTGTCATCGCGACGAGGGATTTGGCAGTCATCGGTGTTAATGGTGCCAAAGGCACGGAAAGCATGTTCAACCCTTTAGATAGCGTGACGGTGTAGGTGTTTCCAAAATGATCGCTCACTGCCTCATCAACAGGTCTGGCGATAAATCCGTGTCTGCGCCCGTCGGGTGAGTCATAGTGTCCGACGACAGAGCCGTCCTGATTGATATTCCAGCCCTCCGTGCTGACGCTGCTCGGAAAATATATCTCCTGCAGTTCGTCGGGTGAAGAGCCGACGTATGTGCGCGGGACATCACCGACCGCTTTCCCCCTGGCAACGATAAGCCCCGTATCGCTGATACCGTGAAGAAAAAAGTAGTCCAGAGTCGCTGCATTCGGAAGCGGAAAAGATAAAAAACTGCCATCCGGGGCACGTAGATACGCATGATAGATCCCGTCAGCATCTACATAACTGCCCACGAGATTGCCGACCGAGGTCACAAAGTCAGCATAAGTGGCAGATGCGCCTGGGACCTCAATGATTGCCTCCCCTGAGAACCCACGCTGAACGCCAGCAGCATCTATATAATTGCCTGTCAGTGCGCCCGTCGCATCGCTCATGCCGTAGATGAACGTCTGGACAGCCCCCGGAAAATCGTATTGCCGCAACTCACCATTTTCTAAGATAACACCATGATACAGCCCCTCGCTATCTTCGTAGTGACCCGCAGCGTTCCCGTTATTACCGAGTGCATAGAAGTAGGTGTTCTGCGAACCCGGGAAATCGTAGGTCGTAAAAACACCATCAATGAGTGTAAAGGCAACCCTCTTTTCGCCATCGGGCCCCAGCGTGTTGCCAGCGTAATCTTCAAAGTCGCTACTCGCTGTCAACGCTAAAAAATCGACACCCGGAACATCAATACTCTCATAAGTATAGTGGGAGGCGACAGATGAGACAACCGGTTCATCGCTGACTTGTGGCTGTGGCGCAGTGTCCTCCGCGAGTCTGGCGATAAATCCGTGTCTACGTCCATCTGCGGTGTCATAGTGCCCGACGACAGAACCGTCCTGATTAATATTCCAACTTTCTGTGCTAACGCTATCTGGAAAGCGTAACTCGCGTAGTCCGTGCTGTAGTGAAGCGATATAGGCGCGCGGGACATCATCCACCGCTTTGGCGCGTAGAACGGTATCCCCCGCATCGTTGATACCTTGCGGTAAAAAGTATTCGGATGCTGCAATTCCTGCAGGATAGTCAAGCGGTATAAACTGACCTTCCGAAGTACGTAAGTATAGATGATATGCGCCTTCAGCATCTACATAACTGCCCACGAGATCGCCAACCACATTCACGAAATAGGCATAAGTGGCAGCTGCGCCAGGAAACTCAATAACTGTGTCTCCTGAGAACCCACGCTGAACGCCGGAAGCGTCTATATAATTGCCTGTCAGCGCACCCGTCGCATCGCTAATACCGTAGATGAACGTCTGAACGGCACCCGGAAAATCGTATTGCCGCAACTCGCCATTTTCTAAGATAACACCATGATACAGCCCCTCGCTATCTTCATAGTGACCCGCTGCTTGACCATTATTACCGAGTGCATAGAAATAGGTGTTCTGCGAACCCGGGAACTCGTGGGTTGTAAAAACACCATCAATCAGCGTAAAACCCACTATCTTTTCGCCATCGGGACCGAGTGTGTTGCCAGCGTAATCTTCAAAGTCGCTACTCGCTGTCAACGCTAAAAAGTCTACGCCCGGCACATCAATACTCTCATAGGTATAGTGAGAGGCGACGGGGATGTCAATAGGAGCAGTAGGGGTTTCTGCGGGTCTGGCGATAAATCCGCTTCTGCGCCCATCCGGTGTATCATAGTATCCAACGACAGAGCCGTCCTGATGAATATGCCAGCCCTCCGTGCTCACGCTGTCCGGAAACTGCAACTCATGGATCTCGCCCTCGGATGAGCTAACATGAGTGCGTGGAACATCATCTACAACTTTTGAACGTATAACGAAAGTCCCTATCGTACTGAAACCGTGTATATGAAAGTATTCTAACGCTGCATTTGTTGAAGAGCCGGGATCTATAAACTGCTCTGTCTCACTCCGTATGTATAGACTATATATCCCGTCAGCATCTACATAACTGCCCGTTATAACGCCTTCCACGCTCACAGAATCCACGTATGTTGCCGATGCCCCAGGAAACGCAACGACGGCTTTCCCTGAAAAACCACGTCGAACGCCAGCAGCGTCTATATGATTGCCGAACAGCGCATCCGTCACATCGTTAATGCCGGAGATGAACGTCTGGACAGCCCCCGGAAAATCATATTGCCGCAACTCACCATTTTCTAAGATAACACCATGATAAAGTCCTTCGCTATCCTCATAGTGCCCCGCTGCTTGACCATTATTCCCAAGCGCATAGAAATAGGTGTTTCGAGAACCCGGGAAATCGTAGGTCGTAAAAATACCATCAATGAGCGTAAAGGCGACATCTTTTTCACCATCAGTACTCCGGGTGTAGCCGGCGTAATCCTCAAGATCGTTACTTGCTGTCAATGCTAAAAAATCTACACCCGGAACATCAATACTCTCAAAAGTAAAGTTGAATCCGGAGAGGGTGGCAACAGGTTCATCGTCGGCTTGTGCAACCGTGTTACTGAGGAAAAAGGAACTGAGGCATAGAAACACCGTAAAGGTGCAAAACAAAAAGCGGGTTTGAATCTGAGTGTACATAATAAACCTCTCTATAGACATTTTGAAGAAACACCCAAGCAAACCCCCGTTGGGGCTTGCTTGTTCTGTCAGGTACACTTTTCTATAGACATGCCACTCTAAGGTGGGTATCCGTTGAGTGGCAAACGTTTTTTCTAACGTGAGTTTGAAAATAGCACACTTCCGTGTGGATACCCCATACGAAAGCATTTTTTCTTAAAAAAGAGGGTTTGAACGTGTGCAATTGATGTCCACAAAATGTGTAATCAAATTTACCTTAGATTGTATAAAAAATCCTCTTTTTTGTCAAATTTTTAATGCGAGAAAACCCAGTAGTGGCAAGGCTTTAAGGCTTTATTATATCAGGACATTTTATATTAAATAATTTATGTATATTTTGGAGTGACTTGATATAATATTAGGCATTTTTTAGAGAGGTATTTGGGTTTTTTATGGGGGAGTTGCGAAACAGAGCCATTCAGTTTTCGGATAAAAAAAAATCCCCTGCTAAGGGGATTTAGGGGCTAAAAATGTAGCATAGGAAACCGTTGGTCTCCTGTGCCAGTGTGCATGCCACTAACGGGCATTCACACTGGCTAAGAATGTCAAAATAATTCTAAAATCCACTTATTTTCCAGGCTTCCAACCTTCCATGCCTCTTGAATAAGTCCTATTTCCTTTTGCGTCCGGTCCGGTTTATTCATCCCACGGCAGTGGTACACCTAACCGTTCGCTGACACCACGTGCGGATTCCTGCTCCATCTCACCGTAGCGGATACCGTCACGGCGATGCTGTTGTGTGCGTTCCGTCTCAATCGCTCCCGGTAGCAGTGCCCTATCGCTGCCTGGCAGCGGTTCGTAGGTTTCGCGGACATCGTGCACCAAGCGATCGACTTCAGCGTGGAAAACATCAGATGGCACAACAGATTCGATGTCTATAGCGAGTACCATACCGCCATGACGTGCGCCTTTCCATTTTGCGGTATCTTCAGTAGGTGGTTCTGTGAAACCGGTTAACGCGCCACCGAGTAGACACGCCACGGCGGTATAACCGATGCTCTTGAAGAAGGCGGCTGGGATCACTGAAAGGAGTGCGTCGAATTCGGGACCGCGTTGGTAATCCGCCATGATACAGGTCGCTGCGTCAAGGACAACCGGCGGTTCATCGTTAGATGGGATGGCGAAACATATCGGTGGATTGCCGTAATAGCCGAGTTGCGGTTTCGGGTCTCGATCACCCGCATTGCCGTGGTTCTGATAGCCTTGGACTGAGAAGCCGATACAACCGGCTTCGTTACAGATACGTGCGTAGTGTCCCGCGGATCCGTAGTGTCCTATATATCGGACAAGTCCCATCCCGATGCCGACCGCTTTCGCTTTGGCGATCGCATGCTCCGTAGCACGTACCATCGGGAGGTAACCGAGTGTGCCGTTGCCGTCAAGCACAACTGCGGTCGGTGTTTCGTGGATGACACGGATATCAGGGTCAGGGTTGAGACTCCCGTTTTCAAAGCCTCCGCAATAGCCGTTGACGGTTCGGGTGCCGTGGCTGCGGACACCTCGGAGGTCGGAATTGACGAGCAAACGGCTGATGAGTGCGGCGTGTTCGTGTGTGATACCGGCTTTCTCGAAGCAGGTGGTACTGAAACTAAGAAGCCGTTCTTCGTCTACATGGACAAAATCTTCTGGCGGTCGATTCATATCTTTCTCCTTCGCATTCCCAAAATGATTAGTGCTTTGTCTATTCGGACAATTCATGTTTGAACAACTATATCACAAAAAATGTAGGATGTCACGTTTTTTCTCAAAACTGGAGGCAATTATAGTTTTTTAGTCGGAATTTGATAAATATAGTCGTCTGACCCAGCATAAAATTCGGAGTAATCCCGTTCGTAGTAGGCAATTCATTGCCCGTTTTTGAGCAGTGGACGTGCCATAAAGCAATTCGCATTTGGGCGAGTACGCCCCAAAATCGCACGACTATAAACCAATCTATCTAAAATTTAAAGATGGATAGACCAATAGTGCGGTACCCTGAATTGAGGGTTCCAGGCTATTCTTTCTGCAAAGTTATTTCCTTTCCCTGATTCGCACAGTGCCGTCTCGATTCACTTGGGCAGTAGTTGTGCCATCGGGGGAAGGCAACAATCTCTTGGAACCGCTTCTTGGAATGTCAGCAGGGGTTGGGGTAAGTTCCTTTCCTGTTGTCGCATGCCACACCCGTATCTCATTTTTCCAATCCCCAGTCGCGATGATTCTTTTCCCATCCTTTGAAAATACCACAGTACGCACAGCACCCGGTCCTTTAAATATCACCCTTTTGCGTATGCCTGTCCATGCATCCCACAAATATACTGTTCCTTTTTCGACAGTGTAATAATCTCCACCCGTAACAATGGTATTCCCATCCGGAGAATAAGCGATGGGACCTATATCATACTCACGGTTTTGAAGTAACAAAAAAATGGTGTCAATCAGCCCAAAATGCTCCAGTGTTGCCTTATGTTTGCCCGTTTTCGCATCCCGTAACAGCACTCGATCATCGAGTGAACTCACCACCGCAACCGTTTTACCATCGGGAGAATACGTGATGTTAAAAATGATACCATCATCGCCAGTAAAAGTGTTTTTAAGTGCCGCTGTGGACGCATCCCAAAAGTGTACCTTGCCGTCCTGATTCCCGGTGACAATTGTCTTACCGTCAGGCGAATATGCAGCGGTGTTAATACGCATATATCCTGTGAGTACGGCTTTGGATTTACCTGTCTCGGCATCCCACAATCGCACTGTTCCGTCTGAACTGCCCGTAGCGATAGTGTTTCCATCTGGCGAATATGCGACAGATTTGATCCGCGCTGTGTGCCCAGTGAGCGCAGATTTAAGTTTCAGTGTTTGTGTATCCCACAATTGCACATTTCCGTTTCCACCGCCACAGACGATGATGTTGCCGTCGGGAGAATATGCCAAGGCCCTCACGCCTCCGACTGCAGCAGCGAGTGTCGTTTGGTGCGTTCCTGTGGTGGCATCCCACAACCGAATTGTCCCATCGTAGCTGCCTGTCGCGATAAGCTTGCTATCTGGCGAATACGCGACACAAGAAACCTGTTTTGTATGTCCAGTAAGCGTGATTTTGTGATTGCCCGTTTTCCCATCCGACAAGTATGCTGCGTTGTCGGACCCCACAGTGGCACCGGACCCTACAGTGGCGAAGGTTGGTCCATCCAAAGAGAACACAACTAAATTAATACCGTTTGGATGTATGCTTCTTATGGATATATTTTTTCCGGTTTGTATGTTCCATAAGCGAGCAGTGTTGTTAAACCCGTCAGCGGAGGCGGAAGCGATATAATTTCCATCAGGCGAAAAGGCTATGGATTGAACGCTGTGTAAGTGTCCAAGACGCATCTCTTTTGCTTCTCCAGTCGTGGCATCCCACACCTCTACTGAATATCTTGAACTTCCACTTGCGTTTCTCTTTTTCTCGCTAACACCGATGCCGATCCTCTTACCATCAGGTGAAAAAGCGAAAGCGAACGGAGATCTTATGTTCGGACGTGGTAGCAATTCCAACGCTTTTCCTGTTTGTGGATCGTGGAACCAGATGCCGATAGACGTTGAAATCGCCAGTTGGCTACCATCTGGAGAAAAATGGACTTCACCGACGGAGCCTTTGCCGATACGTGCTATTGCCCCTTCGGGTAAGCCGATTTGTGGGTTATCCTCTGCGGTTGACGGGAGAGAGCAGACCGAAACGATAATCGCTGTGAATATCAGAAAAAAGGAAGTTTTCATGGTGAGGTATCTCCTTTTTGGAGTCGTAAACAGTTCATTTTTCAAAAAGCCCGTTGGGTCCGTTTCCTAACGTTATTTTTGTTGTAAAATGCTTCGACTTCTTTCAAAAAAACCAAGTTTGCTAAACACATATAAAAACTTCCTATACAGTTTCTATAAACATACCGTCGCTACGCGACTGAAGAGGTTTCTAAAGTCTTCAAGGTTTACGCGTAGAATCCGGTTCGGTTAGGAAACCGAACCTACCGGACCTGGGCCTGCGACGGTTATTTTTTCTTAAATTGACAACTATCGTGCGGTTTGGAACCGCACGATATGTATCAATTACGGATCAATTTGCTTGTAGAACTGCTTTTTGCCGTCTTTGATGGTGAAAATTACTGCGCTTTTGGTTGGATGACGATTTTCGTCATAACTGGCATTCGCTATCCCATGAATCCGCCCCGAGGAAGATTGTCGGTTCTCCATCGGCATTGAGCATCGGAATCTGTCGTGCCTGTTGCGTTATAAGCGATACATCTTGAACGAACCCGGCTACGAAGAGTGCGTCGGGTTGCATAGATGCGATATGAGAAAGCTGCGCCGTGAAATCTGAGATGCCGCCTTCGTGGAACTCATGTGTGGCGATTGTGCCACCAAGATCGTTTGGATAGGTAACGCGTTCACCCGCAACAATGAAACCGATCTTGAGCGTCTCTTCTTGGTGAGGCGTGACAATTTTTTGGATACGGTCACACCCAATTGATATTGTAAACAATACGCTAAAACTAATGAGCACCAAGAATTTCTGCATGGTGATAAAGTCCTTAGAAAAAATGGTTTCCTTTGTTTATAATATTTGATACAATGTTTTGGAGAGCAGGCGGAAGTTGTGCTTTCTCCAATGTAGTTAAAAGTTGTATCAGGCAAGCATTTTAATCTTGCAGCTACGCTTTACTATATCATTATCCTTTAATTTTGACAATAGGCAAGTGTTTCTGTGTCACACATATCTATTCTATTATGGAAAATTTAATTACAGTGATTGGTCGGGGTCACTCTGGGACGCGTGCCATCTCTCATACGTTATATGCGAGTGGTGTTTTCATGGGGAGCCAACTGAATCCGTCCGGCGATAAGATTCCACCCCAAGATATGTATACTGCCTGCCGGGTTCTGGCGCAGTATGTCAAATGGGAAGGTGGACTCTCTTGGGATTTCAGCGCCCTCTTTGCGATGCCGATTGACCCTGAGTTTGAATGGCACATTAACGCGTACTTAGCAGATGTGCTACGGAACCCGGCACCGCATAAAGGTTGGAAAATCCCGGAGACGACGCTCGTCTACCCGTGGATTTTACGGATGTTTCCTGATATAAAGTACATCCACTGGATTCGGGACCCGCGGGACTGTATTCGGTCGAGCCACAAAACGGACGACCTGCGTGATTTCGGGGTCGACTATCCCGCGACAGACGACATCTATGAAAAGCGCGCCATCTCCTGGCTTTATCAGTATCAACTGATGAAAGCGACCCCGATGCCTGAAAACGTTATTCAGATCCGTTTTGAGGACTTCATTTTAAATCAGGAAGGCACACTCAAGTCGCTTGAGGATTTCTTAGGTATCCCGTTAGGGCGGATCATTGTCCGTGAAGAAGCGGTGGCGCGCTGGCAGCGAGAGGTCGCAGCACTCGAACCGGGCGCATCCTTACCGCAATACGAATTTGAGTTCCTGAAAGAAGCGATTGTTGAAAACGATTATCCGTTAACTGCCATATAGACAACGAAAGGAAAAATTATGTCAACGAACACACCTTACCGGGTTGGACTTGTCGGAACAGGTGGCATCGCGAATGCACACGGCGGCGCCTGTCAAGAGGCACCGAGTGCTGAGTTAGCGGCTATCTGCGACGTGTCAGAAAATGCATTAGCCAATTTCGGTGAACGGTTTAACGTGAAACCCGAAAATCGCTACCCGTCTTTAGCGGAGATGCTGGATGCCGCGGGCTTGGACATCGCTATTATCTGTACGTGGGGAGCATACCACGCTGAGGTCGGTATCCAGATTGCTGAATCGCGGCAGGTCAAGGCGATTTTGTGTGAAAAACCGTTCACCTCAACGGCGGCGGAAGCGGAAGCCTTTGTCGGTGCAGCAGAAGAGAACGGCGTTTTGGTCGCAGAGGCGTTTAAGTTCCGGCATCATCCGATGCATCTCAAGGCGAAGGAATTGATCGATTCCGGTGCCATCGGTGAGTTTAAGACGCTCCGTAGCACCTTCTGCACCGGTGGCGGCGGTGGCGGCCCCGAAACCCGTAAACCGGAAGCGAATTGGCGGTTCAATAAAGCGAAGGGCGGCGGGAGTATCTACGACTTGGCGTGCTACAATATCCACCACGCGCGATTTATGTTTGGGGCTGAACCGATTCGTGTGTCCGGTGCGTCTCAAGCCGGGATGGAAGTGGACGACGCTTCCTATCTACTGTTAGTATTCCCGGATGAACGGACCGCACAGATCTCTACCGGATTTAATTGTGCAGGTGGACAGTATGCCGAAATGGCGGGGTTAGGCGGTATGCTCAGAATTGATCGCGCATGGAACAATGAGAATTCTGCTGTGGATATTGTTTTGCAGAACCGAGATGGGCATCAGGTGATTGATTTTGAACCGTGTTTCCAGTTCGCGTTGCAATTGGAGCATTTATGCGAAGTATTAGCAACAGGAAAGCCGCACCGTATTTCACCGGAGAGTTGTGTGAATCAGATGCGTGTCATTGATGCCGCCTTTGAAGCGATGGCGACCGGACGAACGGTCGAATTGTGATAACAAATCTAAATGGTTATCGGTTGTCAGCAAGATGGCTATTTGCTGACGGCTGATGGCTGATGGCTGACAGCTAATCCGCTGACCGCTGATGGCTAATGCACTGACAACTGATAACTGACAACTGACAACTATTTATTATGACGAATTTTGTAGCGACGAAAGCACTTACTTTTGACCTATTCGGTACAATCTTGGATTTAGGTGGTAGCCTAACACCATTCATTACTGAATCACTGGATGCGCACGCTGCAGCGGACGTGTCTGCGGATGAATTCTGGGAGCAGTGGCGGTACAGACAGCGGATTGAGCAGTATCAGGACACGATTATGATGCTTGGACATAGCGGCTATCTGGAGACGGTGCGCCGCGCGTTACACTACACGTTGAGGCGTAATAGCATCGATGTCTTGCCGGATACAATAAAAGCGTTTATGCGCGGCTGGGAGCAGCTTTCACCGTTCCCAGAAGTCTTGGCTGCACTCTCGCGCCTGCAATCGCGATACCGGTTGGTAATCTTGTCGAACGGGGATACTTCGTTTTTAGATTACCTTGTTAGAGAACGTGTTAGCTGGGATTTTAACGATGTTATCTCAGTAACATCGGTCGGCGCGTTCAAACCGCATCCGGCGGTCTATCGTGCGGCTGCGAGAGAATTGGGACTCGAAGTCAACGAGTGTCTGATGGTGTCAGCAAACTCGTTTGACATCGTAGGTGCGCGAGCGTGCGGCTATAGCGGCGCGTTTGTCAACCGATACTTGCTGCCTTATGAAGAGACACCGTACCAACCCGATGTAACGGTGGGTGATTTTACGGCGTTGGCAGATGCGTTGTTGTAGAATTGCGTAACTAATCTCGGATTTTTATTGCCCCCCACGATGTCGTTACGTGCGATGCTGAAGGCGAAACGGGGAGCTGCTTCGGGTTAAACCAATTGCCAGAACGGTTGCTGCCTTCGGTTGTCAGCTGCGTTATCTTGTGTGTCGTTAGGTTAACCTTGAATATTTGCGAGTCGCTGCCGACGACACCTTCGGTATAAATGAGTTCATCACCAAAAGGCGACCAGGCGGGTGCGTCTGAAACAAACGATTCAATCCGTCTGAGATAGTTGCCGTCTCGGTTAACGACGAATACGGACTGCTGTTTCTCTTTAGGTTTGAACCAGACGAAGGCGATTCTGCTATCAACGGGTGACCACGCCGGTTGAGACATGCGCGGGTGGTCGTCAGGGAAAAGCGTCTCCTGTATTCGGGTTTCGACATCAACGAACCGTATTTGACGGCTTGCCCAGTGCACCTCATCAGCGACAACGAAAGCGATTTCCGATCCATCCGCTGACCAAGCCGGATATCCACTGTGTGCACTATTTAGATGCACAATAAGTTCCACCGATGTCCCATCTGTTCTTGCCGTGTGAATACTGATACCGTCCAAAACGCGATAAGCATAAGCGATCCTCTCACCATTCGGGGCCCATGTCGGTTGCGTCCTGTATGCCTCATCAAGCCCGAATACTGGACGGATATTTCTGCCGTCTATACCGATAAGATAGAGGTCGCGCGTCCCGGCGCGGTTGGAGGTGAAGAGTATCTGGTCGCCTGCTGGCGAGATGACAGGTTCCCAATCGACAGCGCGATCGTAGGTTAACCGTTCCTGCCGAGTGCCATCGGGGTCCATCATGTAGATCTCCCAATTCCCATCGCGATTTGAGGAAAATACAATCTTCTCGCTATTGAGCCGTTTTGCCGAAGCCGGACACACCAAAACGAAGATGAGGCAGGTATGGATGAAAATGTTTCGCAGTTTCATGAGAGACCTCCGACATTGGCGGGTTGGACTTCAGTGTTCTTCGTCCGTTCATCTAAAAAACACAGCGGCGGATCAGATCTCAATTGCGAATATCATAACATATTTGTCTAAAAAAAGTGAAGAAAAAGTCAAAATTTTAGTTATCAGTTAAGAGATTGTGTCCGGAACATTTGCTGTCACTGCCACAACAAACCTCTTTAACTGACAACTGAAAGATTTTTTCGTAGGAAAAAATCGTACTGAAAACTGTTAACTGCGTACTCGCCTACCTCCGTATGACCATTTTTCGGGTTGCTGTGAAATCGCCTGCTGTTAAGGTGTAGAAATAGATGCCGCTTGCGACGGGTTCTCCCGTCTCGTTTTTGCCATCCCAATACACGGCGCGGTGCCTGTCTTCGTAGATACCAGCAGGTTGATGCCCAATCGCAAGCACCCGGATCATCATCCCATTCGCTTCATAAATACGGACTGTGACTTCCGCAGGCGTTGCCAACTGATACGGTATCCATGTCTCCGGATTGAACGGATTCGGATAGTTCGCGAGGAGTGCTGTCTCTGTCGGCGTTGGCTCTACGAAAAGGTGCCCTGGATTCATAACATCCGCCAGTTGTGATGCTTCCGCCCCGATTTTTATTAACAGTGGAAGATTCCACAGCAGCACAGTCGCATCATCACTCGCGCTTGCGAGTATTTGTCCATCCGGAGTGAACGCAACATCGTTGATACGTACAGTATGTGCAGTGAGGACGGTTTTCTGAGTGGCGGTCTCAACATCCCACAATCGAACGGTGCTATCTCTACTACCACTGACAAGTATACGTCCATCTGGACTAAACGCCAAAGCGCGAATACGATCGGTATGTCCACTGAGTGTAGTTTTAACCACGCCGCTATTAACATCCCACAGCGATATGTCTGACCACCCCGTCGCCAACGTCTGACTATCAGAACTGAACGCGAGCGCAGATGAACGCTCACGGATGTCCGCTTTATGTACTCTATTTGGAACATCCCATAGTTGGACAAGAAGCCCATTAGTTGCGACCATTCGCCCATCAGGACTGAAGATAGGATTTGAAATACGGTCTGGGTGGTCAAGAAATGTTGTATAGTGATACCCGTTAATAGCGTTCCACAGACGCACTTTTCCATCACCGCCACCACTTACGATCAAGCGACTGTCCGGACTAAAGGCGATACTGTTGACCCCTCGTGTATGCCCAGCAAGTATCGTTTTGAGGGTGCCGCTACCGGCATCCCATAACCGAATTGTTGCGTCATCCCAACCGCCTGTGCTTGCGAGTATACGTCCATCCGGACTAAAGGCGACTGACGTGACTTCCTGGGTATGTCCAATGAGCGAAGTCTGCAGTTTAGCACTCGCCACATCCCACAGATGCACTTTTTTGTCCCAACCCCCACTTACAAGCGTCTGTCCATCCGGACTAAAAGCGATACTGGCAAATTCTGTTATATGCCCGTTAAGCGTTGCAACGCAGTCGTGGCTGACGGCATCCCAGAAACAGACTGTGCCATCCAGACGACTACTACTTGCGAGTGTGCTACCATCAGGACTGAACGCAACACTTCTGACTTCGCCTGCATGCCCGATAAGTGTAGTTTCATACGTCGCAGTTTCAACGTCCCAGAGACAGACCGTACCATCGGAACTACCACTGGCGAGTGTGTTACCGTCTGGACTGAACGCAACACTCTGTACGTGTGCTGTATGTCCTTTGAGGGTTGCTGTCAGTTCACCGGTCGCGACATTCCAGAGAGACACCGTGTCGTCCCAATTTCCAGTAGCGAGGGTGTCGCCGCTCGGACTGAAAGCGACGAAGTTGATATATCCATTATCTATATCCCTTGTGATGGTCATTATGATTTCGCGATGGGTCGTATCCCAAAGATATACACTACTGTCACTTACACTTGCGAGTGTATTGCCGTCTGGACTGAAGGCGAGATGATCAATATAATCTTCGTGTCCGCGGAGTATCGCTTTAAGTTCAGTTGTTTCGATGTCCCACAAACGCACTGTTTCGTCCCGTCCGCCGCCACCACTTGCGAGTGTCCCGCCATCCGAACTGAAGGCGACACTGCTCACCCATGAGGTATGTCCTGTAAGTATTGCGCGCTGTGTACGGGTGTTAACATCCCAGAGTCGGACGGTAGTGTCATCGCTGCTACTCGCGAGTATATCACCATCAGGACTAAAGGCGATACCCGTAACAATATCAGTGTGTCCCGTGAGGAGTGCCAGTTCTTCGGTCGTCTGAGCGTCGTATATCCAGATGCCGATGGAAGTTGCAATTGCGAGCAGATTGCCATCGGGTGAGAAGGCGACATTTCCTGACATCCAACCTTTCCCGATACGCGCCTTCGCACCGTCAGGTAAATGCCATTGCGTGTAATCCTCGGCGGAGGCGTAAGATAAGAATAAGGTTAAAATCAAGAGTCGTATGACAATCGAAAGTAGCAGCTGTTTCATGGGTTCGATCTCCTTTATTCGTTGTCAGTTATCAGTTAAGAGATTGTGTCCCGAACATTTGCTGTCACTGCCACAACAAACCTCTTTAACTGACAACTGAAAGATTTTTTCGTAGGAAAAAATCGTACTGAAAACTGTTAACTGCGTACTCGTTTACTTCCGTATGACCATCCGTCGCGTCGCCGTAAACCTTCCCACAGATAACGTGTAGAAATAGATACCGCTTGCGACGGGTTCACCCGTCTCATTTTTTCCATCCCAATACACCGCCCGGCTTCGGCTTTTGTAGATACCGGCAGCTTGGTGCCCCAGTTTGAATGTGCGCACCAATACACCATCGGCAGCATAAATATGCAGTGCCACATCTGCCGGTTCTGATAGTTGGTACGGAATCCAAGTCTCTGGGTTGAATGGGTTCGGATAGTTTGGCAGCAGTGCCGTCTCTTTGGGTACCAACATCGTCAAAAGGGATTCAAGGGTTGCGATGCCGCGCTTGAACGCTGGCGTTGCGTTGTCAATTTGCTGAGCGGTAGATAACCACAGTCGGATATCTGCTGCGGTGAGTATCTCTATAGACTGCCGATGCATGATAGTAGGTGCGCTGTCCCCTGTGCCGAGCGCCCCGGCGACCAAAACGAGATCCACAATATTAACAACCCCATCACCGTTGACATCAGCCTCACGCACACCGGATTCTCCAAAATAGGAAGCGACAAAAACCAGATCGTGATGATTCACGATACCGTCGCGGTTTACATCCTCAGCGATGTGCCGTGCTGCAGTTTCCGGTGTGATATCCCAGAGAAGTACAGTGCCATCCCAACTTCCAGTTGCGAGGGTTCTACCGTCCGGACTGAACGCAACACTTACGACGCTGTCTGTGTGTCCTGTAAGCGTCATTTTATGTCTGCCGGTGTCAACATCCCACAACCGTACAGTTCTGTCATCATACCCGCTGCCACTTGCAAGCGTGCGTCCGTCAGGACTGAAGGCGACACTTTCAACACTATGGATGTGTCCCATCAGTGTCGCTTTATGCGCGCCCGTGACGGCATCCCAAAGACAGATAGTCGTGTCTCGACTTCCGCTTGCGAGCGTCCGACCCTCCGGACTGAACGCAACCGTGTTGACCCAGTCGGTGTGTCCGATGAGCGTGTTTATATGTCTTTCACTGATAATATCCCATAAACGCACGGTGTGATCCGCACTCCCGCTTGCAAGGGTACGGCTGTCCGGATTGAACGCGATAGAGGTGATTGTATCCTTATGTCCAGTGAGCGTGGCTTTGTGTGTGCGTCCACCATACCAGACCTGTATTTTCATATCGCGATGTCCACTGCCACTTGCGAGGAAACGTCCGTCCGGGCTGAAAGCGACTGCTCTGATCCCACCACCAGAGACACTGCTCCCGGTATATCCTTTGACGACTGCTTCGAGATGTCTATTTTCAACATCCCATAGCCATATATGCCAACCGCTTCCGCCCGCGAGGGTACGACCATCGGGACTGAAGTTGATGCTGGAAATCCAATCATCGGCTCTCGCACCAATGAGTGCTGCTTTGTGCTGTCCGTTGGAGACATCCCAGAGATGCACAACATGTCTTGTGCCAGTACTCGCGAGTGTTTTGCCATCCGGTGTGAACGCAATACGCCATCCATTTGGAATATGTCCGGCGATTTCGCCTGTTTGTGCTCCCGTTAGCGGATCCCATAGGAGGAGTTGCCATCCACCGCCACTTACGAGCGTTTTACCGTCCGGACTGAAGGCGATGGCACCGCTGAACCAAGAATGCCCACTTAAAACTGTTTTGCGTTCACCGCTGGCAACATCCCAGAGTTGTATCGTTCGATCCATCCCATTACTCGTGGCGAGTGTTCTGCCATCCGGACTGAAAGTCAGGCTCGAAATATCACCCGTATCAAGGATTCTTTTCTCCGCTCCGGTCTCAGGGTCGGAGAGACGGACTGTATCTTCGTTGAAAGCGACACTTGCCAATGTGTGTCCATCGGCACTGAAGGCGACATGAGAGATGCCGGACACGTTTTCGCCGAAGAAGGTATGTTCGCTCAGGACGGCTTTCTGTGTCCGTGTAGCAACATCCCAGAGACGTACTGTATTATCCCAAGCACCACTGGCGAGCGTTTTACCGTCCGGACTAAAGGCGACGGTATTGACCGTTTGTGTGTGTCCAGTGAGCGTCGCTTTGTGTTCTCCACTCACGGGGTCCCAAAGATGCACTGTATCGTCGGTGCCGCCACCGGCAAGAATACTACCATCAGGACTGAATGCAATACTGTTAATCCATTTCGTATACCCAGTGAGCGTTGAGGTGTGCCTACCCGTTGCAACATCCCACAACCGGACTGTTTTGTCGTAGCCACTGCTTGCAAGCGTTCGACCATCAGGGCTGAACGCAATACTTCTGATGCCTTCTCTGTGCCCAGTGAGCAGATCGAGTTCTACGAAGCTGCGTGCGTCGTAAATCCAAATTCCGACGGCATTTGCGACTGCTAAGAGACTCCCATCTGGGGAATACCCAATCTCGCCGACACCGCCTTTACCCAAACGTGCCCTGGCACCTTCAGGTAAACGCATCTGCGTCCAATCCTGAGCGAAAACGTGTGGAGAGGCGCAGGTTAATACTATCAGTAGCGTAAAGATTGAGAAACGTATCGTTTTCATCGGTGTAGGCCTCCATGATCGAAATTCGGTTATATTAAACATGTAGCAAGTATGATGCCAACACGGTCAGAGATAGTCCTTATTGGTAATAGTGGCAGTAGAAACGCACGCATACGGATAGAAATTGCGTAAATCGTGAGATTTTAGGAGAGAGGAGTGTCGCTCGGAATCGTGAGATGTTCTTCACAAATGCCCCTAATTGTGCAGTGGCTGCACAAAAGTGTTCATAATTTGAACATAAGTTGACAGTGAAGAGGGGACAGGTAACGGATGCGGATAGGTGGAGGTTTGAAAAATTAAGGCGGGGTTAATGAAAATTGATTTATTAATTCGGTAATATCGGAACGTGCGATGAATCGCACTACTACGAACCTGCCCGTTTGTAGTAGGGCAATTCATTGCCCGTCAATTACCGAAATATTTTTTCAAACTTCATCAAACCCCGCCTGCATTCCTGTAG
>ASZN01000053.1 GCA_000406005.1 Candidatus Poribacteria bacterium WGA-3G | reverse complement strand
TCAGATATATTGTTCCCAGAAAGAGACAGCGACTCTAATTCTGTCAATCCTGCGAGTGGCGAAAGATCAGATATATTGTTCCCAGAAAGAGACAGTGTCCTGAGTTGTGTTAATCCTGCGAGTGGCGAAAGATCAGATATATTGTTGTCAAAAAAAGACAGCGACTCTAATTCTGTCAATCCTGCGAGTGGCGAAAGATCAGATATATTGTTCCGAGAAAGCCACAACAAAATGAGTCTGTAGGCATGTTCAAGTCCAGTAAGGTCTGTTATTTTGTTGCCACTGTCATACTTTAGACTGAATAAACCTAACATTGTGTGGGTCGTGATTGAATCACCGATTTCTTGACGCACAGCCTCCGCTAAAGTGGCATCCGGTATTTCTACAACTTCAAGCGGCGGTAAGGGGACAGGCGGCAGAAAGGGTAAAAGATCAATTGGGGTGCCATACCTTGCGACGTTTCCCTGAACATCAATGACGTTCAGACTGATCCAATCACATGTGACAGGTAGTTCCGTGACAAATTCAACGGTGCTGGTCTGAACTCCGTTTAGGCTTTTACAAGCGATAAGACCAGACGTGTCATTTCCACGGCCCGTGCGACCTATCAGTTGCGCCTGATGAATACCATCAAGATCCCTTATCTTGAAACGGAGACGAAACCCCTCAGGTACCGCATCAAGTGAGATCAAGTCGGCTTCCATCTCTGAATCGTTCGCAGCAAGGCGTTGATGGGGGTTGAAGGCGTGATACACATCTAACCATTCAGCGGCGCATTTAGAAAGCTTGGATCTAGAATACCCGTAAGACATGATGTGAAAATCGTCGCGCCAATCGTGCTGCAAGCCAAAAGCGTGTCCGAGTTCATGATTAACAATGCCCAACAACTGAAACCTAACAACAGCAAAATACCAACTATCAATCAATGCGAATCCTTGATAAGGTGGAATAAATAAAGAAACCGCTCCTACTATCGTATTCGTTGTTGTTTGTCGACTTTCTACAACAATAAAATGTATATCTCGGATAGAAGAATATTCTGCGTAGGTAGAGAGTTCATCAACAATAAGATGCGTGGCACTTCCTCCCTGATAATGTGTTGTATCAAAACTTCCTCTGACTTGATGTACCACCACATCCCCGCTTGTATCTGTTTCAAGCCTAAAAGTTTTCCTGCCGAACCCGTGGCGTTCCATCTCATCCGCGTAAAACTGCTGCGCATCTTTTAAGAGCGAACGCATTTGTGCTTCAGCGTTAGGATTAGGTGTGCTGTCTTTTGGAAGGAAGTAAACAAGACGGACCCTTGGAGAGTCGTCTTGTGCGAAACTGTTTGGCACAAACGCAAGTAAAACAAAAATAAGTAGTGTGAGTGAATATAATGTTGTTTTCATGTGTGGATACTCCTTATTATTGGAAGGGCGTGCTTCTATGCAAAATATAGAAGCACAAAAGCACGCCAGATATTTGCAATTACCTACTTCCGAATTAACATCTTACGCGTGGCAGAAAAATCGCCTGCGGTGAGTGTGTAGAAATAGAGGCCGCTCGCAACAGGTTCACCGACAGCGTTTCTGCCATCCCAATACGCCGCTCGCGCACGGCTCTCGTAGACCCCCGCTGCCTGATGCCCTAATGTCAACGCTCGCACCAATACACCTCGGACATCGTAGATCGTCAATGTTACCTCTGTCTCTTTTGACAAGTGATAAGGTATCCATGTCTCAGGATTGAACGGGTTCGGATAGTTCGGCAACAATGCCGTTGTGTCAGGGACTTCTCTCATTTCTGTGAGCCGGTGCAGGATCTCTTGAAGCATCGGCACCCACTTTCCGAGACGCACATCGTCGGTGGCAAGGTGCTTGACATCCGCAAACGCAGCCGCAACGTTGCGATAGGCGAGACCTGAGAATCTCGTCTGCTGAGATGTGCTGAAATGTGCGGGTGCTTCGGCGACGCCTTCAATAACGTTTACCTGTTCTGCGACGGCTTCCAGCACGACTGCCACATCATCGGCAGAGAGCGTGCCGGCGTTGCCGGCGGCATCAATGCCCTGGGCAACCTCGGTGAGATCTAACAGATCCACAACACCATCGGCATTGACATCCGCAGCAAAAGAGACACCCGCCGGCACCCGCGTCCCATAGAACAGGGCGACGATTGCCAAGTCTACAACGGTGATCTGCCCATCGGCATTGACATCCAAATTCCCGGCACTCGGTCCCGGTGCGCCAATGGTATATCCTGTGCCGTCTTGGAACCCGAAAAACGCACCCCACCGCGATGTCCAAGGGTACGGTCTATAAGCGGCGATAAACAGCACATTATCACCGGCATTCAGCGTGACAGGCACTGCCGTTTCGTAATCGCTTACCAAACGCGAATTGGTATCTCTGTGAACCAACGTCCCGTTGACCCAGACTTTCACAGGTCCCGCACCGATATACACCCGCGTCTGCTGCGGTGTCTCTGCGTGGATGGGCACCACGCCATAAGCGACAGGGGAGTCGATGTGTGACTCTAAGGTGGCATCCGGCATCAGGGCGGTGCGTTTATCTATCTCTGTCGCATCAAGCCCGTCTGATGTCCACCCGTTGTCTCCAAGCTCCTGTGGTGTCTCTGACGGGATGGGCACCCCGCCAAGGTCGACCGGGTAAGCGTTGTGGTCCCCCGCGATGATGTTAAGGTTATTTGGATCTGTTGCATCAAGCGTGGCAGCTGTCCACACACTGTCTCCGACGCGCGTTCCATCCTGCGCACCGTTGACGGCGACATCGGTTTCTGTCACCGCTCCACCGCTCGCTTCTGAGAGAAAATCGCGCCCAGAAGCCGCCGCCTGGCCACCGCTGCTTACACCCGTCGCTGGCACAACCAGCCAAACCCACCCCTCCTCTATTTTAGGACCGGGCGTCTCAAAAGCAGGATTGTCCTTAAAATAGACAACTGTTCCCCGCGCCATGAGCCGTTCCAATGTATCAATATCCGAGATATTGTTGTTATAGATCCACAACCGTGTTAGGTTTGTGAGGGGTATCAATGGAAATATATCTGAGATGCTGTTGTTATGGAGATACAGCGTTGTCAGATTCGTGAGGCTTGATAGGGGCGATATATCCGTGATATCGTTGCTACTGAGCCACAGCACTGTTAAGTTTGTGAGACTTGACAGGGGTGATATATCCGAGATAGTGTTGATCTCGATATCCAGATATGTCAGATTTGTAAGGCTTGATAGCGGTGATATATCTGTGATGGTGTTGATATAGAGAGTCAGCGTTCCCAAGTTCGTGAGGCTTGATAGGGGCGATATATCTGTGATATCGTTGCTCGAGAGATACAGCGTTCTCAGGTTCGTCAGGTTTGATAGTGGCGATATATCTGAGATACTGTTGTTCCACAGATACAGCCGTGTCAGGTTTGTGAGGTTTGATAGCGGTGATATATCTGAGATATTATTGTCCCAGAGAACCAGCTCTGTCAGGTTTATTGCGAACTCAATGCCGCGCAGGTCGGTAATCTCCGAGGAGGTCGCCCGAAGTTCAACCAACGTTTCCATGTCCGCACGGGTGATGGCATCCCCCGGTGCCTTATTGAGTGCCTCGGCAATCGCGGCGCGGAGGTTCACATCGGGGATGTCCACTATCTGTGGTGCGGTCGGCGGTGGTGGTAGGGTGTCACCCGCAAGTTCTATTATTCTCCGTCCGCCGCCTCCGCTGTGCTCTGTAACAAGGTGGTAATGCCTTCCATTGATGGTCCCATTGATATTCAGATTGCCACCGGCAGTGAAGAACAAGAAATGCACTCTTCCCGCAGCGTCAACAGACAATTCATCATTTGTGCCCGGATACGTACAACTCTCTCCGGGCTGAATAATATCGCCGACTTCACAGGTGCCGCCCGGTGCGGATTCTGATAAAGTTGTTATTGCACACAAAAGACTGAAAATAATGAAATAGAATGTAACGTGTCTTAGCGTTTTCATAAGTTCCCTCACTTTTTATGTTATGGTGAATTATAAATATAAGTTGACACTTTCACCCCACGGTAGGCGAGGTTTCCTAACCTCGCTGATGCAGAGTGTTCAAGTAATTTCAAAATCTACGATAAGGAAATACCCCTTAAGTTAAGTTGCATTTTTCGCAACTGCGTGTCGTGTCAACCCGGCGTTCACGTCAACCGTTGACTCAACACTTTTAGTTTTCAACATCGGAAAGTTCACCAGTTTGCGCTTCTACAGAACCTCTAATTCTTCGTGTATCAACGCCTCAAACGCTGCAACCGCACCTTCCGCCGTGCCTTTATCGTCTACAAGGATATACTTCATACTTACACCAGACATCTCATTGATTTCCGATAAAGCAAGTTCAAAGCCTGATTTCATCATCGCACCGGTGGCAGCTAAATGTCCGGTTACAGGTAAAGCGATCCCGACAACGAGTGTCTCCTGCGTATTTTCAGCCGGTGCCACAGGCTCGCTAACAACATCCTCATTTGCGATAGATGCTGGCTCATCGGAGGGTTCCGTGGGCACATTGGATTTACCGAAATCATTTGCCACTGCCACCAAATCTAAGATGTTTATCTCACCATCACCATTCACATCTGCCACAGCGTTTTCAGCGGATACAGACTCTCCAAAAAAAGAAGCAACACGCACCAAATCTAAAATATTGACTTCACCATCACCATTGACATCTGTATTGACTTCTTCACTATAAACATAAGAACCAAAGCCTAATAACAACGTAACAGCTAATACGGTGAAAAACGATTTCCTCATATTATGATCTCCTTTGAGTGCGGGGGTTTAGTGTCTCCCCGCAGGACGCGTCATCATTTACTTTCGGATTAACATCTTGCGCGTGGCAGAAAAATCGCCTGCGGTGAGCGTATAGAAATAGACACCGCTTGCGACAGGTTCACCGACAGCGTTTCTGCCATCCCAATACGCAGCACGACTCCGGGTCCGATAGATGCCTGCGGGTTGATGCCCTAAATCTAAAGCGCGGACAACGCGACCTTGGATATCGTATATCGTTAGTGTGACATCAGCAGGTTTAGACAACTGATAAGGGATCCACGTCTCAGGGTTGAATGGATTCGGATAGTTATGAAGCAGAGCCGTTCTCTCTGGAATAAACAGAGCCAGCAACCGTTCGAGCTGAGCGATCCCGCGTGTGAAAGTCAACGTCCCATCGTCCGCTGCGCGTAGGATGTTGAGGGTGTGTTCAACGTTTTCAAGGGTAAAACCAAGGGGCTGCGCGAGGCGTGAAGCGGCAGCAGGCGCATCGCCTTCGCCGAGATGTTCAACGACGAGTGCGAGGTCTTTGGCATCCACGACACCATCGCCGTTAACGTCGAGACGCGGGTTCTCTGGTGGCTCTTGCCCGAGTGCCACCGTTACGAGTAGAACGTCCGTTGCATCGACAATACCGTCTTCATTGACATCCCACGCCGGTAAAGCAACTTGGGTTGGAATCGTATATTCGGCATCGGAAGCGAACCCAAAAAAGCCACTCCAGTCACCCCATCCCTCATAAACGGCGACCAGTAAGATATTCGTTCCTTTTTTAAGAGTCACGGGAAATTGGTCTTGGAAGTCGCGTGCCCCCCGGTCCACAGGATTGTTGTGAACGAGTTCCCCGTTGAGCCAGACTTTGATGGCATCATCGCTGCCTGCGAACATTTGCGTCTGCTGTTCCCGCGGAGCCTCTAAGGCGATGGAGCCGTAAGCGACGTGAGTATTTATATTCCCTGTTCCCAAGCCTGCCGCGTTTACCATTTGACCGATGTTATCTTTACCTGTAGAGGAGAGTGTGTGAAGTGTCCAGACGCTATCGCCGACTGGGGTTCCCGCAGTCGCACTGTTCGTAGCGATTTCCAACTCTGTTACACTGCCATCGCTTATTTCGGAAAGGAAATCTATGCCGGAACCAGCGGCACCTGCCCCAGAATTTCCTGTTGGCGCGATCACCCAGAGCCAGGGACCTCCTATTTTTTCGCCTGCTCCTCGCGTCAACACGGTAGAGCCCTCAAACACTACGACAATCCCTTTCGCCCGCATAGCAGGGATATGTGTGGTGATAGAAGCAGCGTTCAGCGGGTTCGACCGAATGTCCAATCCCACTCTGTCCCACGCTGTCCCTGTCAGATTTAGCCCCACTATAGGGGAGACATCCGAGATGGTATTATTATTAAGCCGCAACTGAGTCAATTGTGTGAGTTCAGCGAGCGGAGATATATCCGAGATGATATTGCCATAAAGATTCAAGTAAATCAGGTTTTTGAGTTCGGCGAGTGCGGATATATCCGAGACAATATTACTGCCAATCCGCAAATCCGTTAATTGTGTAAGTTCCGCAAGGGCGGATATATCCGAGATGCTATTACCACCAAGATCCAAGTCAGTGAGTTGTGTGAGTTTAGCGAGGGGTGAGACATCCGAAATGGTATTATCCCAAAGAACCAAGTCAGTGAGTTTTTTGAGTTCAGCGAGTGGGGATATATCCGAGATGATATTGCCATAAAAATTCAAGTAAATCAGGTTTTTGAGTTCGGCGAGGGGTGCTATATCCGAGATGATATTGCTATCAAGATTCAACCGTTCCAATTGTGTCAACCCCGATAAAAGCGACACATCGGAGAGTCCGAAGTCGGAGAGATTCAGGTGTGTCAACTGAGGAAGTCCTGCGATGGGTGAAAAATCAGAGATAGTATTGCTGTTGACTCGCTCCCAATTACTATTATACTCACCTCCAAGGTTGAGTGATCTGAGATTGTGGGCATGTTCCAACCCCGTAAGGTTTTTTATCCCGCGATTGGGAGCCTCAAGCCGCGTGAGGTTCAGCAGTGTGTGGGTTGTAATTGAATCGCCAATCTCTTCTCGGAGTGCGGCTGCCAAATTGGGGTCTGGTATCCGGACGACTTTGGAGGGTGGGAGTAGCGAGGCAATATCGACTGGAAATCTTTGTGATATTATGAAATTCCCGTTCACATCCATAACTTGTAGGTGTACAGATTCATTTTTGGGTGTTAATTCAGTGGTGACAAATTCAACAGTGCTGCTTGTGACCCCGTTTAAGCGTTTGCAAGCGAGCAGGCTTCCCGTATAATCCACTTCGGGTGTCAAAAACTGGACTTGATGTAACCCATCGGGGTCGGTTACTTTGAAGCGCAGGCGGATAGCATTCGGCGAAGATGCGAGACTTGGGGGGAGCATCTCAACTGTCGTCCGTGTATCGGTAGTGATTTGGTTGGAGTTGAAGGCGGGGTGGACATCCAACCATTCCGCAGCACAAGAAGAGGTGATCATCGGGTCAGTGGTATAGCGCAGGATACGTTTCGCTTTTGCGTCGGTGCGGAAATCGTGTTGTAATCCAAAGGCGTGTCCGAGTTCATGCGCTGTAACATCTTTGTTAAAACAACCGCCGGATGCAGGGATCAGGGCCTCACCCCTATGGGTTACCCCGCTGCCGAGCCCGCACCATTCACCACCATAGGCACCGACGGTTTGGCTACTGACATCCAGCGTGGTGAGATAGACGTTCTTTGACCTGTCAAAATGCTCATCAATTTCTTCCCAGACCTTTAGGGACTGATTCTGATAATATTCATCCGTAAACTTACCCTGCAGATGATGCACAACCGCTTTTCCGTTCGCGTCGGTTTCAAACGTAAAGGTTTTTCTTTTCAACCCTTGGCTTTCCATCTGTTGGTCGTAAACCTGTTGTGCGTCCTTTATCAACCGATCCATCTGTGCATTAATGTCTGGCTGCGGTTGTCGGTCGCGTGGACGGAAATAGATAAGCCGCACGATGGGTCCCTCGTGTGTTGGGATGCTATCAAAACTGACATCCACGCCTGCTGCCTGCAACTGAGGGATATGTGTGCCGATAGAGGTGTCACTGAGTGCGTTGCCTTGCAAGAACAACCTCTGGAGGTTGTTTAAACCTGCCAAGGGCGACACATCCGATATCCAATTGTTCATGAGATCCAACCTTGTCAGTCGGGGCAAACCTGCCACCGGCGACACGTCTGATATCCAATTGTTCATGAGATCCAACCTTGTCAGTCGGGGCAAGCCTGCCACCGGCGACACATCCGATATACTGTTATCGTTAAGCGTCAGGGATGTGAGATTTGAGGCGTACTGGAGGCCTGTGAGGTCTAAAATGCCGGCGTTGTTCGCGGTGAGCGTCCGCAACTGTAGCATATCCGCAAAGGTAATCGTTTCGCCGAGGGGTTTCCGAAGGGTTTCCGCTATCTTTGCACGGAGGTTGACATCAGGAATAGGCACGGGGGCACTGCGAGGGATAGCCGTTGCCGTGAACTGAACAGATTGTGAAATATCTGCGGCGGTCACTCGGACAGTCGTCGTGCCTGCGATTTGTCCCGTCGTCAAGCGTGCGGATGCCTTACCTGTGGTATCTGTTTTGGTCGCTGCGTTGAGTCTGCCGCTACCAGCAGTGATCCTAAACGTCACCGGCACGCCTGCAAACGGGCGGGTCTGTTCATCGAGCACTTCCACGACAAACGGGAGTGGCAGTGCTGTATTGACGACCCCTTGTTGGGCGATCCCTGATATTTTCACGAGCGTTGTCGGTGTGCGGTCGTCAAATTCTACCTCAATCCCTCTCGCTTGCATAGCGGGGATGTGGGTGTTGATGGAAACGTAACTGAGTGGATTCTCCCTAATGTTCAATCCCGTGCTGCCCCACCTTGTTCCTGTCAGATTCAACTTTACCAATGGAGATATATCTTGGATGTTATTATCACGAAGCCCCAACCCAGTAAGTTTCGTAAGTCCCGCCAGTGGGGATACGTCCGAAATCCTATTGACATCAAGCCACAAATCCGTGAGTTTTGTGAGTCCCGCCAGTGGGGATACGTCCGAAATCCTATTGTAGTGAAGCGTCAGGTCAGTGAGGTTTTTGAGTTCGGCGAGTGGAGAGATATCTGAGATAGCACTACCCCCAAGCCACAACCACGTCAGTTTTTTGAGTTCGGCGAGTGGAGAGATATCTGAGATAGCATTATTCCCAGGTGCCAGCCACGTCAGTTTTTTGAGTTCAGCGAGGGGAGATATATCCGAGATGTTGTTATTCCAAAGATACAACACATCCAATTTTTTGAGTTCAGCGAGGGGAGATATATCCGAGATGGTATTATCGCCGAGGTCCAACCAATTGAGTTGTCTCAAATCCGATAAGAACGACACATCAGAGAGGCCACAGGAGGAGAGATTCAGCGATGTCAGTCGGGTAAGTCCCGCGATGGGTGAAAAATCTGAGATGGCATTGCTGTTAATGTTTCGCTGTTCGGCTTCAACATACTCACTATCAAGATAGAGTTCGGTGAGGTTTCGGGCGTGTTCCAGCCCTGTGAGGTCTGTTATCCCACTATTAGGGGCATTGAGCCGCGTGAGATTCAGGAGTGTCTGTCTTGTGATGGAATTGCCGATCTCTTCTCGGATGGCTGCTGCTAAATTCGCATCGGGTATGGACACCTGTTGTGCCTGTGAAAGGCTTGGGAGTAAAAGACTGAACAGAAGAGAAAAGAGTGTAATAGATAGGTATTTGACTTGCATTTCAAGGTTCCTTCTGCGATTTTAGGATCGCATCTGTGAGAAAAGGATTTATGATGACTCAAACATTGAGAGAGTTTGGGGTTGGGTTACTCAACCCCTACGATTGGCCTAAGGACGCAATCACACGGTGGCACCCTATCATTACCTAAACGAAAACCCTCAGAATGCTTAGGGGCTACTGGTAAAGCCCCCAAGCGTTTGCCTATTACTTGTAGCATCTTATTTGATCTCTATAACATTCTGACTCACAGCGTCATGCCTATTGCCGTTCATGCTAAAATCGAGGAAGACTCTATATTGACCGGGTTCCGTAAGTGCTTCGTAACCGCAGATACCCTGGTCTGATTCTGTGCCTTCAATCGCGCGGAAATCAGAGTTATCATCTGCTCGGTACGCCCAAAAAAAATCGTGAACATCAAAGCGAACACCATTTAAAGAGCCGCCATCAAAGAATACACATCTGCCCGGCCCCGCGACCTGTATGGCTCTACCCACGACAAGACTAACAGTGCCGTCATCAGAAATCGTAAGACCTTCAAAAGGGGTGAATTCTTCGTCAACGGGTTCGTCAGCAGGTTCGTCAACGGGTTCGTCTAACACGGGTGACGCGAGAACCTCCGTGTCAACCGTGCTTCGGAAGTAATCATAGTCAACCGTTAAAGTACCTGTCGGCGCAGCGACCCCCGTATAGATGCCCAACTGTAGCGGCGGTGTCAACGGAAAATTGGCGACCCCAATCTCTATCCAAGGATCCGCGTCGCGGGTCTTATACCACCCCGTATAGGTGTCCCCCTGCTTACGGAGCCGTAAAAACAGTTCCGTCGCCCCGAATTCGGGTCGCCATGCTGGATCCGCGACTAAACCTTGACCCCTGGTTTGATACTGGATATGCCCTTTCGCCCCTGCATCCCGCGACCAAAACTTTATCGTCACCCAGTTATTGTCCGCTGGACTCTTCACGACCAATCCATTGACACCCGAAGAAGTACCCCATCTGCTGAAAAAGTGGGTTTCAACATCAAACGTGTCGGCACTGGTCTCCTGATACAGAAAATGTGAGGCATCTGATGTCCAGAGATCCCGATTCGTTTCGCCCTCGATATGGAGGAAACCGTCTCGTGTTTCTCCGACATCCCAATTATCGGGTTCATTTTGCCACTGCCAATTCGGGTTCTGTAAGGTGGTGCCTTCAAACGGATCGCCAAAGGTGTCTGCAGCATCTGCGACAGCAATAGGTTCTTCAGTGAGAACCTCTTCGACGACAGGTTTCATCATTTCAGATGTTCGATCATCGCATCCGAAGCAGATAACAGATGCGAGAAGTGTCAGAATGAGTAAACATTTTGCATTGAACATAATAATCTCCTTAGGACTTACGCATGCTGCTCTTTTGTAGCTTATGCTGTTAGCCTGTGCCAAGAGAACGTCCGGTTTTTTTGGGAATTCCCATCTAATAGAGCGTGCTACAGTCAAAACTGCGTAAGTCCTAATCAGTTGTCATAGGGAATAGTTTTCAGTTATCAGAGGGAATAGTTAACAGTTACCAGTACGCTGCGCTTCCAGTTACCAGTTAAAGAGGTTGCTTGTGGCAGTAACATGAAAGGTAACCGCCACAAATAGTCTCTTAACTGACAACTGACAACTGTTAACTGACAACTACTACCTACTTCCGTATCAACATCTTGCGCGTGGCAGAAAAATCGCCTGCGGTGAGTGTATAGAAATATACGCCACTCGCGACAGGTTCACCGACAGCGTTTCTGCCGTCCCAATACGCAGCACGACTCCGAGACTGATACATCCCTGCAGCTTGATGTCCTAATGCTAACTGACGGACAACGTGTCCATCTACCGCATAGATCGTCAGCGTCACATCTGCCGATTTGGACAACTGATAAGGGATCCACGTCTCTGGGTTGAACGGGTTCGGATAGTTCGCAAGCAGTGCGGTTTTTTCGGGTGCGATCAGTGTCAAGAGCTGCTCTACAACAGCAATACCGCGTTGGTAGGTGCGCGAAGTATTTCCCGATGCACGTGCCTCTGTGAGCCATCCTTGGAGTTGTGCTTTCGTGAAATGTGAGTGCACCTGGGCGCGGGCAGCGGGCGCGGCGGCTGCCGCTGCATCTACTGCGGCTGCGACCAAGATGAAATCGTCCACGTCGACAACTTTATCTCCGTTGACATCGGCAGCATTAGTGCCGGTTTTGCCATACTGCAGTCCGACATAAGCCAAATCTTGGACATCCACAACACCATCACGGTTCACATCCTCTTTTACTATCGTGGGTTTTGTTGTCGGATTCACAAGAGAACTCATCGCGACAGCTATTCCGCTTGGTCTCTCTAATCCTGTGACAAGGTCTTCAACGTTTGATCCGTCGAAGTTCGCACGTTGGATTTTTTCTGTATATCGATCTGCCCAATACATCTTGCCAGCTTCAACATCTAACGCTATGCCCTGTGGATTGACTACGCTTGTAACGAGGCCTTCAACGTTTGAACCATCAAGGTTCGCACGTCTGATTCTATACCCGTCCCCACCGGTCCAATACATCTTGCCAGCTTCAACATCTAACGCTATACCCTGTGGTTCATCTAATCCTGTGACGAGGTCTTCAACGTTTGATCCGTCCAAGTTCGCACATTGGATTCTATTCCAATTTGTCCAATACATCTTGCCAGCTTCAACATCTAACGCTATACTCTTTGGAACGCCTAATCTTGTGACGAGGTCTTCGATGTTTGAACCATCAAGGTTCGCACGTTGGATTTTACCAATATCAGTCTCATCAGTCCAATACATCTTGCCAGCTTCAACATCTAACGCTATACCCTGTGGTTCATCTAATCCTGGGACGAGGTTTTCTACATCGGAGCCGTCGAAGTTCGCGCGTTGGATTTTCCCTCCGGTATGGCGAAAATCAGTCCAATACATCTTGCCACCTACAACATCTAACGCTATATGTGGTTCGTCTAATCCTGGGACGAGGACTTCAACGTTTGATACTTCCAAATTCGCCATATCCAAGTTCGCGCGTCGGATATTACTGTCTGACCATTTCTCGTCTGTCCAAAAGATAGTTAGTACGTCTTCGTTACTATTTGCGGTGACAGGTATCTCTGTTGTGAGTTCTCCATTGTGGTTTGCTATTGCCTTTGATGTGAGGGTAAAGGTCAGAGCGGTATCACGGATAAAGTCAGTGCCATCATAATCAAGTTCAACTGTGATTTTCCTGTCGGTGAGGCGTTGCACTGTAGCGGTGTCTATCGTTACGCCCTTGATGCCAGACACCAACACAGCGTCTCTGATTTTGGAGATGTCCTGTTCAAAAGCGGCACCGGTAAGGAGCAGCGTGACAATGCTCCCATCCAGCACCGCTTCTGTCAACGGAGACACCACCGATGCAGAAACAACTTCTATAATAGCAGTAACAACTATTTCTGCCGTAAACGTGTCTCCTGCATAGTCCGCGACAGCTTCGTTTCCAATATTGAAAACGAGTGGGGTGTCCGTGTCAAAGTCGGTGTCATCAAAATTAAGTCCAACCGTTACTTCTGTATCACTGAGGCGTTTGACCGTAGCAGTGTCTATCGTTACGCCATTGATACCTGCTACCGTCACGGCATTTATGATCGTGGCAACGTCCGCCTCGTAAGCACTAAAACTTAATGTCAATGTGACCACACCCTCATCCAAAGTCACCTCTGTCAACGAAGGTGTAGCGGATGCAAATACGCCTTTATAAAAGGTGACTGGGACTTCTGCGGTGAGTGCGGGACCGTCGTAGTTCTCGATTACTTCTGCTTCAACGGTGAAAGTGAGCGTGGCATCGGTATCAAAGTCGCCTTCAAAATCAAGCGTAATCGTAACCGTATTGTCATCCCCCCTATGCACTCTTTCTATCCGTCTGGTACGCGTTACATCTCTTCCCCAACAGAACCCTACACAACCCGGATTATTCGGAACAAATTCTGTGTAGCTCTCAGTGTATCCTTTGCGAAAACTGACACCTTCAATGCCCAAAATCGTCAGGGCATTTTCAATATTCCGCTCGCTCTCAATCCATGTCTGCCCTATCAGTTTTAATGTCACTTCTTGCTCATGCAAAGTTGCCTCTGTCAACGGCTGTTCTGTTTCTACTTGCAATTCAACGGCAGGCGCATCCTGTGCAAAAGTGTGCTGTCCGCCTGTAATCGTTATGAGCAGGAGTAGTGTGAGTGTTATGTAATATCGTTTCATGTGTTATCTCCTTTTTAGAATGTTGGCGTGTGTTTAAGGGCACTCCATCTTGTGATAAGTTTACCGGTCGCGGAGACCAGTCCTCGTAATCGCACCGTCGCGAGTTGTTTCCGCTCACGGGCATGCGAGACATCTTCTATCTGATCAGAAATGATATAAGAAGCGCAATGAATTGCGCGACTACGAACGCGTTTTTTGTTCATGAGAAGTTCTTATTCAGAAATGCTATTACCTCACGTCTTAGGATGATCATAAAACTACGTAATGGCGAACCGCTGAGTTTACAAAAGTAGGGTGTCACTCTTTTGGCGTAACGGACAGTATTTTCCATGTGCCGTCATCTTGCTTTTCTGCTGAGAAGGTTCGGACTTTGCCATTGATATTGCCGAAAAGATTGATGGATTTGCCTACGTTGAAGAACAAATATTGCCCAAATCCATCTTCAAGAACTGTAAAGGCATCGCCAGTGCCGTCTAAACAACTCTCGCCGGGTTGAAGCACATCACCGACTGAGCAGAAGTTGATTTCAACGACAGGTTCTTCAACGACAGGGTTGGCGATAGGTTCGATGGTAGGTTCTTCAACGACAGGTTCTTCAACGACAGGTTCTTCAACGACAGGGTTAGTCGTTTCACTACATCCGTAGAAGTAAACCGATGTTAGAAGAAGTGTTAGAATCAGTAAACATTTTGCATTGAACATAATAAATCCGTTAGTTGGAGGGGCCCGAAGTCCCCTCGTAGTTGGGCTAATTGTTTTGAAGAAACAAGTTTGCGATCACACTCACACCTACACCCATAAGACAACCAACCAATAGTAGTGGCTGATGTCCGTTTACTTTAGATTAGGTCTGTCAAGACGCTACAGAAAATCCCTAAATTGGCACCTATGGAGCGTGCTTTAAGCCACTCCATTATGAAACCTGGCCTTCAAAAGTGGGCGCGTAGATTCCTATAGGACCTCGCCAACGAAACCGGCACGCAGCAAACTACTGCAAAGTATAGAGCCTACATCAAGAAACGAAAAAAATCGGGGGTATGGACGTTGTCTTCTCAGACGCATACCCAATTGCCAGTTGGGTGGAGACGGGAGGTAGCGGGAACTACCCCAGTAATCCGTCTCCAACGTCCATTCGTAAGGATACGAGATTTTCCAAAAAAAATCACGTAAAAGTTACGAGGCAGCTTAAAAATATCAGTGACACCAGACGAGATATATGATAAAATATAAACATGCCCTGGCAATCCTAGTTGGCAGGGCCGCGGTTCGGGAGTCTTGCACACTCGCCGAACCACCCATATTGGATTTTACGGATGCCAAGATAGATTATAGCAAAAATTAAAATAAAATACAATATTTTTTGTTTTTAGCCAATTTTTGTGTGAACCCCCGTCTCGATCCAACAAATTTTGAAGGATAGCCAACATCTTTCGCGCATTTCCTACAGTTTAAAAGTGCCATCATTTTTAGGTTATGCCCGGTTCGGTTGAATGAAGTTTGAAAAAATAAATAGGTAATTGACGGGCAATGAATTGCCCTACTACAAACAGGCAGGTTCGTAGTAGGGCGATTCATCGCACGTTCTGATATTACCGAATTAATAAGTTAATCTTCATAAAACCGAACCTACCGGGCCTGGGTGGACGGTGTGTGGTTAATGTAATATAAACTTTTAGAAATGGTATAAGTGGTTGGTTAAGAGGTTCCTTTGGAACTCTCCCAAACGCTCTTTCTTATAACTTATAACCTCTTAACTTATAACTCTAAGAAGTTCCCCGTACCTTTCCTACCGGCAAGGGTAATGTGCAAAAACTGTGCCAACGCTCGCAACCTTCTGATGTATCCTTACGTGCTCTACAAGTTCAGATACGATAAACCTTTGTAGAATCAAGGTTTATAGCATCCTATTGATTCTAAATCGAATGATATCCCGTTTCGCTAAGCCGCGTAAAGACGCAAAAATTTTTGTGATGCATGCCAAATTTTTTCTGAAAACAAAAAATTTTGGGTTTGCTAAAGTGAGTGCTTGTTTAGAAGAAATTGGGTTCTCAGGTAGCCATATTCAGCAACAAATATGTGAATTCGGAGGGGTCTAAAAAATTGATAAGTGCGGGAAAGACAGATGGTAAGTTTTTGGGGAAAGGCATTGACTTTTTTACGTGCTTTCCTCAGCCAATGCACAATATTTATCCAAGGTCGGCACAGATATTTGGAGACGTTTGGCAATGTCGCGTTTGGGGTAGTGCGGAATTTCAGCCTCATACCGCATAAGGCTAATATAAGAGGTTATCTCGGACAAGGTTCCGGCCTGGACGAGTTCCAATAATCTATCCCTGACATCTTCAGATATTACGTTCGGGGCTCTATTAGGTGCTTGGACAGGGGCTGCTTCGGCAGCGAATGAATCTCTAAATTCTTCTGCGTGCGTATCTGCGTGTTCGTCAGGCTCATTTAGGTTTTCTACTGCTGTCTCAATGTCCTCTTTTTTCAATTCTTCGCCTTCTGCAAAGATAAGTGCCGTTTCTATTACGTTTCTGAGTTCTCGGACATTCCCATACCAATTAATATTTTGAAGATATCTAATCGCCTCCTGCGCTATACCGGTGATTGATTTATCGTAATTTTCGCTTAATTGGGAGACAAAATCATGCGCCAAGGGTGCGATATCCGAACGCCTGTTACGGAGCGGTGGAATCTGAATACGAAAAAGGTTGAGTCGATAGTAGAGGTCTTCCCTAAATCTTTTTCTTGTAACGGCGGTTTTAAGGTTCCTGTTTGTTGCCGCGACGACTCGGACATCGACCTCAATGATTTCTTCGCCACCGACGGGTGAAAATTCTTGCTGTTCCAGTACACGCAGGAATTTCACTTGGACTTCAGGCGACATCTCGCTGACTTCATCTAAGAACAAGGTTCCACCGTTCGCTTGTTGAAATATCCCGCGATGCTTCCGAATAGCGGTGGTAAAAGCGCCTTCTTCATGTCCAAAGAGTTCGCTTTGAATGAGTTCTGGGGCAAACGCGCCACAGTTGATGACTTTGAAAGGCGCATTTTTACGAGGGCTATTGTCATGAATCGCTTGCGCGATAATCTCTTTACCGACCCCTGTTTCACCTGTGATGAGGACAGTTGCTTCTGTCGGAGCGACGAGCTCTACGGATCGAAAGACCTCTTGCATCTGTGCGGATTCACCGATAATATCCCTGGTAACGTTCTGCATCTGAATCGCTGTTTTTCCATTCATCTTGTTTTCCTCGCTTTTTGATGAAAAATCACCTTTACAAACATCGGTTACAGAAACCTCTCGCCTATTCGGTACCTGGGCGAATTCACAAGATTTGTTGGTACTCGGCAAGTGCTAAGGAGAAATCACCACGTTTACCCAAGAGGAGTGCCTTCTGACGTTGGTATTCTCCATTCTGTGGATCAACATTGAGCTGAGATGTCAGTCGTTGAATCTCAGCGTCTGCGTTTGCACGAATCTCACTCAGTTTTAGACTCGTCTGTCCGTGTTCAATAGCGTCTTGTAATCTCTCTCGGAACCAGAGCGCGGGCAAAGTGCTCCGGAGTGTGCCTGCATACGGTTCGCGATTGCCTTCAATAGCTAAACAGAACTCCCTCAGTTGGCCGGAAGAGCCTTGTATGTTCGCCGAAATTTCCTCATCTCCGCCGCCCATCCTGAAAGTGTTCTCCGTAGAAAAGCATTTCCAAGTCTGCAGGTCGCTCCAGATGTAAGACGCACCACCAGTAATCTCAATTTTATGATAAGAGTTGTTCCCCCACTGGCGATTCGCGGTCTGGCAGAAAGTACAAAGTGCGCCTTGCGGAAATCTGAGAGTGCAGGCGATGTTCGGTGCTCCATTTGTGGAAGCCATTACGGTCGCTTCTTCAGGCAGCACCGTGTACTCTACAAAGAGGCGACGAACTATCTCAAAGACAATCTGGAAATGTGAGTTGCCAAACTTCAACAAATCGTTTAAATACGGTACGCGTCCGATGCCGAGCAAGAACCGCATGTCCTGAATAATGCCGAATCCGGAACCACTTACAATACGCAAGATTTCCTGAATACACCTACCAAATATGAACCTTGTTCCTGTCATAACAAGCCGTTTATATTTTTCAGATGCTGCAGCCAGGCGGAGCCCCTCTTCTAAAGAGTCCGGAGTGGTCGGTGCCAAGACATTAATACCTGCGGCAAGTGCAGATTCAATGAGTTGGGCACGCGGGGCGCTTGCCACCTCGTCTGAGGCAATGATAACACCATCTAATTTCGGATGCGTCGTATTGAACATTTCTTCAGGGCTCTCAAAGAAATCACACTCGAAAAATGAGGCAAACTTTTCAACACGGACACGGTTTTCCGGAATGACACTGGAATTTGCGATGCAGTTTACACGCAATTGAACAGGGTACAAGGCTTGAAATAGCCGCGGTTGTATCTGTTCTCCAGAATAAACGACACCGATCCTCATGATGTCCCTCCGTAATCGTAATGCCTTTTAATTTCCGCCACTGCAGTGACGTATTCGTTTGCTGCCGCGGTCTCGGTTTGTACCCACTGGTTAATAGCGTTCTCTATCCTCGTGATGGTTGTCTCGTACAGCGGTTGAATTTCAGGCACTGTTTTAGAAAGGCGTTCCGCTATCTCTGGGAGCGGCTTTTTTAGTACAGTCAGACACGCTACTTGAAATTCAAACAAACCCCTGAGTCGGAGGGTAAGTGCTAACATCCCCCACCATTTACTGTTCACCTCATCGACTAATTCTGCGCCGCCAGTCAATGGACGCGAGAGTGGGTTATTTTCTTCAGGTAAACACAAGATATCAACTGCGGCACCTATAGTCAAGTTTTGCAGACCTTCCCAAATCGCGTTACCACGCCACACATCCGCTACAGAAAAATTGTGCGTCTGCTCTATAGCTCGACAGAACACTTCATGCTGCACCCTATTCGCGGCACGCCTATCCACTAAAAGATCAAGGGCAATTGCGTAAACGTTCCGCCCATAAGAAACAGCGTCATTAATGCGGGCAGTATTTATCACAGCTAAGTTGGTACCGGATCTGGGGGCCCGTAGTTTAGCTGAGTAGACTGCTGAATCGTAGTATTTTAAAAATTCTCCTCGTGTAATTTTCGCCACATCCCTTCAAGAGTAATGTTCAGCCAGTTTCATTGCCGGTATACCAGTATACCAGTTTCTAATTTGTTCTGTTTCTAATACCATTTCTAAAAGTTTATATTGCATTAACCACACACCGTCCGCCCAGGACCGGTAGGTTCGGTTTCTAACCGAACCGGACATAACCCAAAAATGGTGGCACTTTTAAGAGGAATCATCAATTAGATTTGGTATAACTCGTGCTGCAGCATTCTATCAGAGTTTCAACATTTATTCAATTCTTAAAATTTTTCGTTCCAGTAGGATTTATAGTGAACCGTAAAAATAAAGAGACACTTGCATCCCCCGGTAGGTTCAGTTTCCTAACCGAACCGGCACAGGGTGTCCTATTAATTCTAAACTTTACTATAGTTTTCGGTTTTGTAGCGTAAAGCAAGTTTGAATATTAAATATGCACATTGTCCGTTGATGACGGGCTGGGAAACCCGGTTTCCCCTACGAGGCCGGCATCAGCATTCGTCGAAAAAAATCAAAAGATTATTATTTAATATTGCTAAACTTTATGAAGATTAAAAGATTAATTCGGCAATTTATTGGCGAAGCCCGGTGCGGTTCATGAAGTTTGAAAAAATAAATCGGTAATTGACGGGCAATGAATTGCCCTACTACAAACGGGCGGGTTCGTAGTAGTGCGATTCATCGCACGTTCCGATCTTACCGAATTAATAAATCAATTTTCATCAAACCGCACCTACCGGCCTGGAGAAAATCGGAATTACCGATAGATAACTACAGCGGTAGCGAAATCGGTGCGCCGATTTTTGAGGAGCGATACGTCGCCTCTGCTAATTCGATACCGTCTCTGCCGATGCGTCCGTGGGTTGTCGGTTCCGCTTCACCCGCGATGCACTGGAGCCAGTGATCAATGCTCGCGCCTTTCGCTGCCATCCCCCAATACCGCTGTTGACGTTGCGCTTCGGGGACATTGCGATAGGTGTCGTCATCCGGTACGGGTGCGCTGAACTCTTCCGCTTCTGCCATATCGTGTGTTTTCCAACGGAGTCCGTGCCGTGTCAACGTCGCAGAACCGTTGCTCGTGACGAGACCGTTACCACTATTGCCGACTTCAGCTGCCCAACTTTTCATCATCATCCCGACACCGCCGTTTTTGAAATGCACGGTTAGCACAGCGTTGTTTTCAACGGCTTCGTCGGCGGATGGGTAGGTACCACCGAGCCGGACATGGCTTGTGAACCCATAGACAGTAGCGGCGGGACCGTACAGCCACAACCAGATATCGAGATGATGAATCGCCTGTTCTACCAACATACCGCCGGATTCTGCCTTGACAAAGAGCCACGGATGCCGTTCGGGTGAGAACCAACCGACCTGATTAGAATACGCCATCTGCAGCGTGCCGAGGGTGCCATCGTCTAATAGCGATTTCAGTTTTTTATGTCCGGGATCGAACCGCATCATATAGGCAACCATTAGGAGGACACCGGCGTTTTCAGCGGCGGCGACCATCTCGTCCCCTTCGGCGACGTTACAACACATCGGTTTTTCCATCAAGATGTGTTTACCAGCAGCGGCGGCGGCGCGCGTGATTTCAAGGTGCGGACGCGGATGGACGCACACATCAACTGCGTCTATGTCGGATCTATCAAGGAGTGCGCGATAGTCTGTATAGGCATCTGCACCGAATCTGTCTGCCTGTTCGTTTGCGGATTCCTCGTTGATGTCGGCGATCGCGACGATGTCCGCGCGACGTGATGGTTCTTGGTAATACGGGGAATGAAGATTGCGGAAGATACCGCCACATCCGATAATACCGACTCTGATTCTGTCCATGCGTTTCTCCTTCAGAACTACAAAATAGCGTTCGTAGTAGGACGATTCATCGCCCGTTCTAACGCGCAATGCTTTGCGCCATTACAAACGGTATAGTAATGGCTTTTGGCTACGGCACACGGAGTGTGCCTACTACTTTAAGGATAGGCGGTGGCGTTTCGTCCGCTAAGAGTGCAAGTGCTTCAGCGATGATGGCGTGCTGCAATTCTGGGTTGTTCGGTTCACCGAGCGGGTGTCCGAAACCGTACGGGACCGATAAAGCGCGCGGCGGTTTTACCTTCTTGGTAATGTCTTCTATAAGTGTGATTGAAACCGTAGAAATCCCAGATGCTTCAACGGCACGTTGGATCAATCCGACGGATTGATTACACATCGGTCAGACAGGCGTTAGGAAAGCGACATCTACGCCGTCCGTTTTAAGCTTATGTCCGACTTCAGGTGCGGATTGTGTGATAAGCGCGTCCGGTTTCGTGATGGAACCCATGAAACTGAAGTGTCTATGGTTTAGCGAGCCGATTTTGCCTTCGGTCTCCAGCTCTTTGAACCTATCGAGTGGAAACGCGAGGTTCGGATCCGTTTCGAGACCGCGTTCATCGTAAGCCGCGCTTTTGTGTCCGTTTATGAGGGCTTGTGTCTGTATAGCGTTCGGCATCTCGCGATAGGAGCAATCCCCACTTTCAAACGGTGGCTGCCCTGGAAGTAAAAAGCCTGCGGTTGTAATGAGTGCGACGCGACATCTGTTTAACGGTAAGCGTAACGGTGTGTGCGGAGTCGCCTCATAGTGCTTACCGCGGTAAAGTTTCATAAAGAATCGTGAGAACGGATCAAGTTTACGTAGTGGTGCCATACCTGCCTCGTATTAGCCGTTCGCGAAGATAAGTCGTTTCCGGTTCTGGCACGGGAGTTGTATTGTTTGTCCGGTGATGCCGCTCTCGATTGTAGCGAATCCGATTTCGTTGACGGCGGTATAGGCGTCGCGCGCACAATGCGGCAGTGGACCGCCATCCAAGTAATCGGTAATCTGTTTATATGCAACCTTGAACGGACTGGCGTTTTCGGGGAGATTAAGGGTCTCATTATCGACCAATTTGCCGGCTCTGTGGACAGTGGCACCGCTATAGAATCCTGTCTGTACACTGCCTTCACTGCCGAGAATATCGACTGAGAATCCGCCGCGCGTGCCGTGGTTGCCGACATGGAAACCGATGACACCGCTTTCAAATTGGATGGTTGAACCGACAATCGCGGGTTCAGGTTCATAAGGCTCCGGTACATCGCCGCCACCGGAGACGAAGCCTGTCACAGCAATTGGGTCGTAGCCAGCGAACTGGCAGATCATATCCGTTGTGTGGATAGCAAAGGAGAGAATCCCGCCACCGCAATATCCGATAACGGTTTTCACCTCACCGATGAGTCCCTCCGCTATGAGTGATTGGAGGCGGATCAGATGCGGTCCCCAGTGCCGCGTATAGTCAACGACGATGGGGATTCCTTTTACGTCGGCACCAGCGGTCATGAGGTCAACCTCTTCGAGCGAACATCCGGCAGGTTTTTCGAGGAAGATGGCTTTAATATCAGCCTTCAAGACGTTCTGCATCACGGCGAAATGGTGGGGTCCACGGACGCAGACAGCCACTATGTCTAAATCTTCGCTTTCGAGCATCTGCACATCTGTTTCATAGTAGTTGATGGAGTCATCTGGAAAACCGGGTCCCCATGTCTGCTGAAATTCTTCTTGACGTTCTGCGGACATATCCGCGACTGCGACGAGTTCGGTTGTTTCGCAAAAACGGATACCACCTGCATGACAATACGGATAAGCGTCATCAGGATTTGAATAGCGGGCGGCGATGCTGCCTAACCCGATAATACCGACACGATACATAGCGTTGCTCCTTTTTCGAGGGTTGATAAGAAAGGATAGCATAAACGCGGGAAAATGGCAAGGTGAATTGCTGTCAGCCGTTAGCCATCAGCCGTCAGCCATTAGGCATTAGATAGAGGTGGAAACCTTCGCTACCAATGACAGAACCGGTGAATTTGACTAAAAAGGAGAGATTGTGTTGCGCACGCAGTTTAGCACCTATTGCACGGTTTAAAATAATCAGTACCGGTTGAGAATGCTCGCGACTGAGTTTTCGCGCCTCTTCAATGACGAGTTGATTGGTAACATTATGCGTACGCGCCTTGTCCCATCTCACAAAAGATCCGTATCTACTCCCGCGTGGATAGTAGATTTGCGGTTTCTGTAGGTAGCCAGCGACAGTACTGGCGGCGAAATCAGTCTCGCCAACCATTAGATGGTCTTGCATGTCTTGTGACTTGATATATTCGGCTGTCAGTTTGCCGTAAGAAAAAACATGGCGGTGCTCCATTCGGACGGCTGTAATACCACCAATAGCATGACAGATAAGCAGCAGCGTCAAGACCACCGTTCCCGCCACATTTAAAACCCGGTTCACTGTAGAATCCCCATCTTGTTGCTCAGTCTTATCGAGACTTATCGCTGGACAGTCTCGGTAAATCCAACAACACATCAGAAATGTCAGGAACAGAAAGCCGTGATGCCGGATACTGCCTTGATATTTGACATAGAAAAACGCCAAAAGCCCAAACGTTGAGATGAGATAGGTAAGTAGGGCAGTCGGTCGTTTAAGGAATAACAGCACGCCAAAAAGCATTAGGAAATAGCAGAGCGGAACTTGAATCGTTTGGAAGAATGGGTAGGTTGTTAATGTGTTTGAACCCCAAAAACCGAGTGTAGACTTTGGAATCGGAAGATAGGCACGGGAAATCAGTTTGACAATATCATTCACACGTTTCGCTTCGTACTTAAAGTTCCATGCAACGGCGAAACCGGTATCCGGTGGCGGATTGAGTTGCAACACTGCTGTAATAATACCGACCGCGATAAGTGCGAACCCGATCCAGATAGATCTTTTATTCTCTATAGTTTTAATTTCTTGGCTGAGAGGTTTAAGAAACCGACCACCAAAGACATATTCGCAACAGAGAGCAATGCCTATCGCTATAGCGACGATCAACGCATGAACACTGGTATGCGCAAGGAGAAACAGCACACAACCCACCCAAATGAAACGTTTGTAACGTTCCCTGAAAAGCACACAAAAGACGGTTATCAGCAGAAGTCCAAGGGCGTAGTTTCGGGCGATAATAGCGTATTCATAGAGAACGAGGTAGCCAAAACAGAAAAGGAGTTTCTGGAACCAGTTGAAAGAAGAATAGCGAACGAAAAGGTAAACAGTAACCCCTGTAATCAGGAGATGGAACATCTGCATGATTACAGGAGAATGGGTGATACGGCTGAGCGGCATGAGGCAGAGGTGCCACAAGCCCGGATGTCCCTCATATTTGAGGTGTGCGAAGAGATTAAAGACCGAAGTGCTGTCCCGTGCAAGAAGCCACGCTTGGATTTCATCGCGCCACATTTCATGATGGCTTGCAGTAAACGCACCTACTGCGAAAAAAAGGAACGTCAAACCGAGAGCGTAGTGTTTACCTTTTTTCTCCATTGTCTACATTGTGTCCTATGGTTTGAAAGTCTCGTCTTTTGAAGTTAAGACCGCTGCCAAAGTGGCTGTGTCACAGTGCGGGCATCAGATAGAGATGGAAACCTTCGTCTCTAACGGTTGAACCAGTGAATTTGACTAAAAAAGAGAGATTGTGCTGTTCACACAATTTGGTGCTTAAGGCGCGATTCAAGATAATTAGCACGTCTTGAGTATTCTGACTACGCAATTTCAGTGCTTCTTCAATGACGCGCCTCTTGGATACCGAGGGGCGTGCATTGTCCCATCTAACAAAAGATCCAAGGCGGCTCCCGCGTGGATAGTAAATCTGCCGTGGTTTCTCTAAATATCCGACGACAGTACTTACAGCGGAATCCTTGTCACCAACCATCGCCAAATCTTGCATGCCCTGTGCCCTGATATATTCGGCTGTCAGTTTGCCATAAGAAAAAATATGACGGTGCTCCATTCGGACTGCTGTAATGCCACCGATTGCATGGCAGATAAGCAGTAGGGTCAAAATCACTGTTCCTGCCACATTTAAAACCCGGTTCACTGTAGAATGCTCAACCTTACCGAGACTTACCGCTGGACAGTCTCGGTAAATCCAACAACACATCAGAAATGTCAGGAACAGAAAACCGTGATGCCGGATACTGCCTTGATATTTGACATAGAAAAACGCCAAAAGCCCAAACGTTGAGATGAGATAGGTAAGCAGGGCAGTCGGTCGTTTAAGGAATAACAGCACGCTAAAAAACATCAGGAAATAGCAGAGCGGAACCTGAATCGTTTGGAAAAAAGGATAGGTCGTTAGTACGTTTGAACCCCAAAAACCGAGTGTAGACTTTGGAATCGGAAGATAGGCACGGGAAATCAGTTTGACAATATCGTTGACACGTTTCGTTTCATAGTTAAAGTTCCATGCAACGGCAAAACCCGTATCTGGTGGCGGATTGAGTTGCAACACTGCTGTAATAATACCGACCGCGATAAGTGCGAACCCGATCCAGATGGGTCTTTTATCTGATATCGCCTCAATTTCTTGATTTAGCGGCTTATAGTAAAACCTATAATTACCTATATACCAGCGCAATGGCGAGGTTACAAACCTCGCCAGCGGCGGTGGGCTCCTAGCCTCAATCTCTTGATTTAGAGATTTAAGAAACCGACCGCCAAAGATATATTCACAACAGAGGACGAACCCTATCGCTATGGTGAGAATCAACGCATGGACACTCGTATGTGCCAGCAGAAATAGCACACAACCGACCCAGATAAAGCGTTTGTAGCGTTCCTTGAAAAGCACACAAAAGACGGTTATCAGTAGCAAACCGAGTGCATAGTTTCGAGCGACGATAGCGTATTCATAGAGGACGAAATATCCGAAACAGAAGAGGAGTTTCTGGAACCAGTTGAAAGGCGCGTATCGAACGAAGAGATAGACGGTCACACTGGTAATCAGGAGATGGAACATCTGCATCAGGACTGGCGAATGGCTGATCCGACTCAGGGGCATTAGGCAGAGGTGCCACAAGCCTGGATGTCCTTCATATTTGAGATTTGCGAAGAGGTTGAAGACGGAGGTGCTGTCGCGTGCCAGAAGCCACGCCTGAATTTCGTCTCGCCACATCTCATGGTGGCTTGCAGTAAACGCACCGACTACAAGAAAAAGGAACGTTAAACCGAGGGCGTAGTGTTTGCTTCTATTCTTCATTGTTTTTCTATCGTTCAAAATTTTCGATTGAGGTTTCTATCATCACTGGAGAGCGAGGCTTGAAATAGGTAGCCATAAGCCGCCGGTGCTCTTCGCTATGAATTTCTGGAACGGTTCATCGCGCCCGATGACATCTACCTTAATTTTCGCAGTTTTCATCTTCATCATCACATCTATTGAGGAGTACGCGCCACTCACATATTCGTCTGTGACGAAGATGAAATGGATTTCAGCACCGCGTCGAAATACCACCTCATCCGCTGCACGAATGAGAGCATCCAATCCTTTTTCATCACCTCGGAATCTCAGTTGCGCCAGAACTTTTTTAATCTGCGAAATAGAACGCGTCTGTGGGATGACTTCAAAATCCAATCCGAGAAGACCGTACCCAGTGCCACTACGGAAAGCCACGACACCGATCGTAAAATCTATGCCGGCACTATCAAAGAGGTCTGTCATATTGTTGAGGTGTTCTCTGACTGCATCCACATCGTTTTTCATACTACCGCTACCGTCAACAACAAAGACGATATCAACGAGATCGGTGCTTCGGTTTGCGACAATGTGTTTACCGACCTTCGTCAACGCGAGGTCTGGGAGTGTAAGTGCTTTAAGATCGGACGGCGGCGCGCTGCCGGTTCCGTTTAGGAAGCCGCCTGTGGCACCGCCAAGTTTCCCTGTCCGTGATCTCCGTGTTCCTACCCTTCCTACGCCACCGATGCTTGATCCATCGACGGGGCCAGACTGTAGTATGCCTCTCTCGGAGACCCGTCCTTCTGAATAGACAGGTGATGTGGGTTCAGGTGTTTGCAATTCGACCGTTGTCTCTTGATAGGAGGCGGCTGCTGTGGGTGGTTTAAGCATTGTCGGTTCAATCTTGGGTGTTTTTATCTGTTGTGTGTCCTCGGTAGACATCAAAGGGTGTACCGGAAGGTGCGCGGGTCTTTTCAATGGACGCAGGGAGCTTCGGGAACGGACCTTGACGATGTCAAGTGCCGTCACCGGCTTATTTTCCAGATCGAATTGCTGCCGATACAAGGCTCCGAGTATGAGAAATAGAAGCACATGGAGCGCAATAGACAGAACAAGCGCATTGGGTATGTTTTTCTTGGAGAGGACTTTCATGTTCGATATTTTCCGTATCTTAATGATGGCTAAGGTATTGCTTGCAAGTCCATAATAGAAATTATTATATCACTATCTACCTACTTACTGCAAGGAAAGAAAAAGTTGACGAAAATGTTAAAATCTGGTATTCTATAACTTAGGTTGCTATTTACAAGATTTTAGGTGTAGTCATACCACCTTTTAATTGAAAATATAGGGAATTCCGGAATTTTTATATTCTACGGTGTCCGAAACCAACAGTTTCCGCTCATTTATTTCGTATCAGGTGGTAATTTAGGGTATCCTATAGAATTAGGATAGGATAGGATAGGATTAAAGGTAAATAGGATTTCGCTTGGTTCACTAAAGCGAAACAGGTCATAAATACGTAATGTTTTGCTATGAGTATCCGCGTCCTGCTGTTACCGTTGACATCGTCGTTTTCAGTGGCGGTGTCCCGGATGTACTATTGATTCAACGGAAACACCCACCCTTTGAGAGGTGCTGGGCGTTGCCGGGTGGCTTTATCGGGATGGTGGAATCGCTTGAAACGTCAGCACTCCGTGAATTGGAAGAAGAGACGGGTGTTAGGGACGTGAAGTTAACCGAAATCGGCACTTTTGGCGATCCGTTTCGGGATCCGCGTGGACGGGTGATTACGGTTGCCTATACAGCGATCGTCGACAAGTCGCTACTAAACATTGAAGCCGGTTCAGACGCGTCAGAAGCGGCGTGGTTCTCAAGCACGGATTTGCCGGAACTCGCGTTTGACCACAGTGACATAATCCGAAAGGCACTGGAAAAGTTCAGATGAAACACTACGGTTTAACACTAAATTTAAAGGACGATCCGTCCGTTATAGAAGAATATAAAGCGTATCATCGCGATGCCTGGCCAGAGGTCGTTGATGCCCTGAAATCAGTCGGTATAACGAAGATGAACATCTATCTCATCGGGTGCCGTCTGTTTATGGCTATGGAAACGATTGATACATTTGACATAGAACGAGACTTTCCGCGCTATCTTGAGTTAAATCCGAAGTGCAAAGCCTGGGACGAATTGATGCGTACTTTTCAGGAGCCGGTCGCGGAGGCACAACCAGACGAATGGTGGGCACGGATGGAACCCGTTTTTGAACTTTAAACTTAAAGTGAACAGCATCTCTCGAATGTCCACAACTTTTCTATCGGTCGGCCACTTTTGTTACGATGTCTCACCAAATGGTTATATTCTTGGTGGATCTGCCTCATACTCTACACTGACGGCTCAAAACCTCGGATACTGTGCCCGTGCGGTTACAGCCGTAGGCGCAAACTTCGACCGACAGACCCCGTTGTTAGATGGGATAGAAACGGTTTATCACACGTCCGCTGACACAACGATCTTTGATAACCGCTACGACGAAAATGGCTACAGACAACAGTTTATCTTAGGGGCTGCCCGACGGCTCAAAGGGGCTGATATCCCTACTGAATGGCATGATAGCGATATAGCCTATTTGTGTCCGATTGCAGACGAAGTTTCTGCTGAAGTGGTTCACTGTTTCAGCGAGGATACGTTAATAGGTGCAACGCCGCAAGGTTGGCTGCGGCAGTGGGATACCGACGGTAAAGTTGAAGCGAAACGGTGGGAAACAGCAAAAGATATTTTGCCTTATATTGATGTGCTAATCCTTAGTGACGAGGATATCCGCCCCTATCCGGATGAATTAGACAGATATATTGAATTAGCACCGATTGTTGTGCTAACACAAGGTGGGAGAGGCGCGACATTTTTCCAGAATGGCACGCAGCTCGGATCCGAGGCATACGCTGTTAGGGAGGTGGATCCAACAGGAGCGGGTGATGTTTTTGCGGCAGCTTTTTTAATCAACTACTATCAAAACCGTTCGGTAGAGGATGCGCTCAATTTTGCACACTGTGTCGCCTCATTTGCGGTAGAAGGGATTGGTACCTCACATATCCCGAAACTTTCGCAGGTTATGGCAAGGTTACACAGTGTTTAGCATCAGAAGGTGCCGCTTCTACTAAGGAAACTATATTCGTGAGAAGAAAAAATCATGGCAATTAATTACAATTTCATCGCATACTGTAGTAAAATATCACCGACGGATTGGATTATCGGGATGAGGTCTATTCATGGCGAGGTACCGTTGGACATCGTGATACCGGACAGTAATGTACCATCGGACCCAGATAACCCTGAATTGATTGGGGTGTTGACAACTGAAGGTTTAGAACGTGAGAGTAAAGACGGATTGGAACTCTATCGTTACCTTCGACAGTTGAATCCGAGGAAAAATGAGTCGTTCAGTTACAACGAAATTGTGATACGAAATATACACGGTCGTATAACTGCTCTGAAAGTTGATGAAGAACTTCGGGTGCAGGTTACATATACGCAGCGGAAAGAATCCTATAAACTGTTTTCTTATGGGATTAAGTTGCTCGGTATTTTTCCGAATTCGGATACTGACACACCGGATGATGAGGCATCCGATATCGCTACGTCGCCGCCATCTCAAAGGAACTTACTACCCGGAATAGAAGCCGATACCCATAACGGTGTAAAACCGGAAGGTTATAAAACCACAAACACGCTTGAGAAATTAATCGCTTTTACGCAAAACCTACAGCAGGAATTGAAAGAGACAAAAAGAGAACTCGCGTTGGCAACGGATAGGATTGAACGACTCGAGAATGAGTATCGAGATTTTAGTGCAATACAAGACCTCGTTCAAGAGATCCTTGATCGTCTCACGCGGTTAGAAAGGCTCGATTCGCGTGTTCAGCACCTTGAGGCAGACCAGCATGAACTCCATAACCTCCAACAACTCTTTCAAAAATTCCTGATAGCATTGAATCAACAGATACGCGTAACGCTTGAAGAGCAAGACGATCAATCCTCGGTTGATTAGGATGGGACGGACGTATTTTTTATCATAGGCTATGTAATGAACAGGGTTTGTGTAAGTCCTAATTCAGGTAAAAAAGGAGAACGATGCTATGATCAAATTAGGAACGATGTCTCTAAATGTGAGAGGGACAACCGCTACCGCATTCGCACAAATCGTCTACGACCTCGGTTTTGACGTTATTGAGCTGCATTCGAGTGCGTTTGAATCCACTGACGCGGATTACTTACGCGACTTAAAAATGGATCTCATGCGGAAAGGGTTACCGTTGGGTTACATCGGTGTTAGCAATAACTTCGGCAGACCGGTTGCTGAACACCCGGAAGAAATCGCGCGTATCAAGCAGTGGATCGATATTGCGGCTTTTATGAGCTGCCCACTCGTACGCGTTTTCGCTGCTTATGTTCCTGAAGACTGTGAGGATGAGGAGACTTTGTGGCCCCCAATGATTGAAGCCTTCAAGGAGGTCGCTGCGTACGGGCATGAAGCCGGTATTCTCGTTGGACTCCAGAACCACAATCACAACAACGTTACACGCGACGGAGATGCCGTTCTACGCGCCTTGAACGGAACAGATCATCCGTATTTCACACACATCTTGGATACCGGACAGTACGCCGGGTCTCCCGGTGCCAGTGGACATCGTGGGTCTTCACATCCGGGTTACGACTGTTATGCAAGCATTGAGCAGACTGCACCGCATGCTGTCTACGTCCGCACGAAGTTTTATGAGATAGATAGCGGAGTTGAGGAATGGCTGGACTACCCACGTGTTTTGGAAATCCTGCGTGGTGTCGGTTATAACGGCTGTCTCTCAATTGTATACGAAGGTCAATCCGATCCAATTGAATCAATGAGAAAGGCAAGAAGTTATCTGAAATCTTTGTTGTAGGTGAAACCACACTTGTGCTGGTCGTTTGGAGAATACTTATGCTCAACATTAAACCCAAATATCTTGTGAATAACAGTGGGCGGAAAACCGCGGTAGTTTTGTCAATGAAGGAGTATCGCCTTCTCATAGAACACCTTGAGGATTTAGAGGACATTTTAGAGATGGATGCCGCGGTTAAAACCGAAACCGAGTCTCGCCCGTATCAGGAAATTCGAGCCGAATTAAAAAAAGAAGGGAAACTTTGAACACTGAGGAAGGCTATGGAGGAAAGAACGCATGAAAACGCTTGCTGCTGTTATGTATGAACACAACCAACCGGTCGTCGTTGAGGAACTTGAGTTGGACGAACCGAAGGCAAACGAAGTCCTCGTACGTACCGCTGCAAGCGGGGTTTGCCATTCCGATCTGTCGGTCGTCACGGGTGCTATCTATTACGATGCTGCTGTTGTTCTCGGACATGAAGGTGCAGGGATCGTTGAACGGGTTGGCGCGGATGTAACAGATTTTCAGACCGGCGACCATGTAATTTTGTCTTTCGTCAGCTATTGTGGCGGTTGTCGTATGTGTCAGATGGAGAAAGTCTGTCTCTGCGAAAGTTACGACGTACCGCGCGGGTTTCAGTTAGACGGCACCTATCGTTTGCATAACAGCGCGGGGGACGGTATCCTTCAGATGGCACGGATTGCGACGATGTCGGAATACATGGTTGTGCCAGAACAAAACCTCGTGAAGATTGATAAAGATTACGCGTTGGAGCAAGCGGCACTCGTTGGCTGCGGCGTGACGACCGGTGTCGGTGCGGTCCTGAATACAGCGAAAGTGGAACCGGGCAGCTCCGTAGCAGTTATCGGGACAGGCGGTGTCGGTCTGAACGCTATCCAAGGTGCCGTGCTCGCGCAAGCGGAACAGATTATCGCTGTCGATATCGCCAAAAAGAAACTCGACTTCGCCAAAAATTTCGGGGCAACGGATGTCGTCAACGCGGCAACGTGTGACCCTGTTGAAGCGGTTCGTGAATTGACCGACGGTCTTGGTGTAGACTACGCCTTTGAGGTGATCGGAAACCCGAAGACGATTGTACAGGCGTATCGTATGGTGCGGGCTGCTGGCACGGCTGTTATCGTCGGCATGGCACATCACGAGATGGACGTGAGTATCCCGGCGCAACACCTTGTCTCTACGGAGCGGCAACTGATCGGCTCGTTCTACGGTTCGTGCCACCCGCGCGTGGACATGCCGAAACTGCTGCGCCTATATACAGAGGGTAAATTGAAGTTGGATGAATTGATTACACGGCACTATCGGCTTGAGCAGATTAACGAAGCGTTCGCCGATATGGAAGCAGGTGAAAATGCACGCGGGGTCATCGCCTTCAATTAAATAGGACGGACGCATAACCGAGGTATTCTCAATCGGAACGATGGGAGCACGGAAGGTTGGTGGGACTTCCCCGCGCTTCCAATCTTCCTGCCTTCCAATCCTAAAGCAACGGTCCGATCTTGCGTCAGTTCTGTTTTAACTGAAAACCGAGTACCGAAAACTGAGAACTAATATATGAAATCCATACACAGCGCGGTCCGAGAACAGTTCAGCCAGCACGCAGACTACTATGCACAGAGCATCGCACACGCCAAAGGGGATACCCTAAACGTGATCCTTGACTTTGCGGAGCCGACAGGGACAGAGCAGACGTTGGATATCGCGACAGGCACAGGTTTCACGGCGTTTGCACTTGCACCGAAGGTGAGTCATGTCGTCGCCACCGATCTGACGGCAGAGATGGTCTCAAAGGCATCCGAGTTGGCAGCGGAACAGTCGATAGATAACATCGCATTTTCCGTTGCCGCTGCGGAGTCGCTACCGTTTGCGGATACTTCTTTAGACTTGGTGACGTGTCGGCTTGCACCGCATCACTTCCAAGATGTCCCAAAATTTCTCAGCGAGGTCCATCGGGTACTACGAACAGACGGACTTTTTTGCCTCGCGGACTCTGTTTCACCTGAATCAGAAAAACTCATAACATGGCAGAACCGTGTCGAGAAGCTCCGTGACAATTCGCATGTCTATGGACGCCCGCCATCTAAGTGGGATGCGATGATTATGGATGTTGGGTTCTCGGTTGAGAGAACAGCACACGTCCGAAATGCACAGATGTCGTTTTTGTGGTGGGTACGTCCGGAGCAAAACGCGCCTGAGATCGTGCAGGAAATCCGTGACGCGTTCGCACAACTCTCACCTGAGGACGCAAAAGAACACTACACAGTCCGTCCGTCGGGTGACGACTTCTATTTTTCCTGGCCCATGTACGCCGTTAAAGCGCGGCGTGTGTCATAGAAACCCGCCTTTAATATCTCCAATCTTCGTATGCAAGTGGTGCGCGGTTAAGTTCATCCCTAATAATCTAAATACGGCGGGGTTGAAAACCCCGCCTGCATAGAGGAGTGCGTAGGTCCTATTAGATTAGAAAGTTTGCGTCAGACGCGCCATTGCCAAGCGTCCGATTTCTGGCGAACCGATAAACTGCTGATGTCTGCGGTCTAAGAGATTTTGGACAGTAAATGAAAACCGTGGTCTCGGACCGATGGGTATCTCATAGCCGGCGTTTAAATCGATCGTATAGTACGATTCAATATCACCGACGTAAACCCCCGATCTTACCGGGAAACCTGCCACAAAACGCGTCCGTAGTCCTACGCCGAATCCGAGATCCGTGTTAACGTATTGAACGCTTGCACCAAACTTATTTTTAGGTGCATTGAGCGCAATATCGCCGAGTCCATCAACATCTTCAAAGAGGTCTTTACTGACAAACGAATAATTCGCACCGAAACTTAAACTCGGACTAAGGTAATAGGTAAGGCTCAGGTCCAAACCGTTGAGCGAAATATCACCATAGTTCCGATAGGTCAGCATGACTGCGTTTGGGTCTGCCGCCTGTTCGGGTGTCACCGTTCCGAAGGGGATGAAAGCGGCACCGTTGTTGTCAGTCCCCGCTACGAACAACGCTACCAGTTCATCAACAGGTGAACCGTTGCCGTTACCGCCTTGCGCAGGTGTATCAAACGCGAGCAGTGCCTGCTTTAGACCTGCATTGGCAGGGTCGGCTAAGGCGACGGTAATTTGTTCACCGAGGGAAGCAGCTAACGTTCCCGCATCTAAGAACACATTCGGCGTTTCGACCACTAAGGGACCGACGAAATCGTTAATTCTGGAGTGGTAGGCATCCGCGGAAAACGCTAACTTATTCATGAGAATCCCTTTGTAACCGATCTCGTAGGTCTGTGTAATCGTCGGCTTAAGCGGATTAACGTCGTTTACATCTTCAACGTCAACAAAGTTACCTGCCTGTGGATCAAGCGAGCGTAAGACATTTTTCACACCCGTCACCTGTTGTGGAATAAGGTTATCAAACCCATCGGATAACACTGCGATTACGGGTTCTTCAAATCCACCCGCTGTTAAACCTGCTTTAAAAACGGGGAGTGCTGCACTCATGACAGCACTTCTCCCGACGCTCCACATAACGTTGGTAAAAACGGGATCATCAAGCGGGATGTACGTCTCTGCTGGTAAACTTGCCAACGGCGAGAAGGGAGAGCGAAACTCCGGACGCCCATCGCCACTTCTTTTGAAGGTAAACCCCGTTTCGGAACGGACACCCTGTGCGCGTATGTCGATATTTGGGCTGAAACCTAACGCCGGTCCAAAGTTAGCACCTAACTTAAATGCATCTTTTGTCGACAAAAGATCGAGAAATAGGTCTGAAGTTCTCGGCGTATTGAAGGCACGGTTATAGGTAGCTCTCAAGTTATGATCGTCGTTGGGTTGGAAGGCAAGTGCGACACGCGGTGAAAGGACATAATCTTCAAGTTGATTGTGGTCATCAACCCGTCCGGCAGCAATGAGCTTTAACTGCGGAAGGATTTTGGTCTCTGACTGTAAATATGTACCGATCTCGTTGACACTGTCATCCTCCTCGTTGATGCCGTTGATTGTCCCCTCTGTATCCGGACGGGTCAGCAACACATCTAATCCGTAAGTAAAGCGTTGCCGTTCGCCAAAACGATAGCCGTGCTGAATCTGCCCGACATACAGATCGGAATTGTCAACAGTTGGATTGCCGCTCCGCACGACATAAGTATCTCCAGCATTACTCCGGTTCCAAAAGGCTTGCGCGAAGAGGTCTTTGTAAATAAAGCGTCCTTGGAGGTACCCGTAAGTCCAGTTTTGGGCTTGGCCCGCACCAATCCCCGTCAGTTCAATGCCGGTGGCTTGTGTGAAACCACTGGCAATAATAGCGGTTGTGTCATCGTTTGGACTATAATCAACCCGAAATTCGCCACTGGCTCTGTAAGTATCGAATATGAGTCCGCCTTCACCTTCAACATCCTCTTTTGATCGTCCTTCTTCCCAGTCATTTCCGCGAAAATAATTGCCCGAAAACTTATAGCCAATCGTCTCATTGACAACACCTGCGTGTCGGAGTGAGCCGACAAGTATACTTCGTTCACCGCCGCCGAGACTGATAGTGGTCCCTTGAGAAGTGAAGGGTGAGCGGGTAATGATGTGCATGACACCGTTGGCACTATTGGGTCCGTAAAGTGCCGCCCCAGGGCCCGAGACGACTTCAATCTGTTCAATGTCCTCGTTTATCGTCGGGATAAAACTGTAACTATTGACACGCAGCGAGGGGACACTCGCAATCCGATTATCAACGAGCGACAAAAGCGAACCGGAAAAAACGTTGTTGAAACCGCGAACGACAACATACGATGCCCCAAGCCCAGCACTGACAACATCCACCGCACGCACCGATTTTAAGTGTTCTGTAACACTTGGTGCGACGCGGTCTCTGATTTCCGAAGCACCCACAAGCGCGATGGATGCCGGTGCCTCAAGCACCTTTTCTCGGCGGCGCGATGCCGTTACGGAAACCTTTTCAAGTTGAATCGCATTTGAAGAGAGCGCGATCTCTATAGATTTCGTTTCGTCGGTAGCGAGTGCAAAGTCTGGCACAACAGTATCGGTATAACCCGGGGCAGATGCTGTGATTGTGTAGACTCCAGCAGCTAAATTTGTAATTTCGAGCGCGCCATTTGCTTCACTCACGCCGGCAACGGCATCACCGGTTCCGGGTGTGACGGTAATGGAAACATCGTTCAACCGATTACCGGTTTGAGTATCTCTCACTGTGATGTTCACTGTAGCGGTTTCCGAAGATGCTACACTGATCCCCAAAACAGTATATAAAAATAGGCTAAGAAGTAAAATTGACGATTTCATTTTATCTCCTTTGTAGGAAGCTTTCAATCTCTGAAGGTGTCGGTAGTGAAGGGATGACACCGACCTTCTGGGTTGCAAGTGCGCCTGCAGCGTTTGCGTAGCGCATGATGGCATCAAGTTGGACTTTTTCAAGCGATGTAAGGTCGGAATGCTGCATGAGTTGGCTGAGCATCGCAGCGACAAAAGCGTCTCCTGCCCCGAGCGTATCCACCACATTAACGATAAAACCGTCCACAAAACCTGCCTCATGACCGTTCGTGTAGTAGCAACCGCGTTCACCTAATGTAACAACGAGCAGCTGCATACCGAGTCCAAGGATGCGTTCAATACCTGGCTCTAAGTCTACATCGCCAGTAACAAATTCCCACTCTTCCTCTGAGATTTTGACGATATCCGCGTAAGGCATTACCTCCCAGATCCATCGCTTGGCATTACCCGCGTCATCCCAGAGCATCAACCGCAGGTTCGGATCGTAGGAGAGGCGTGCGCCACCCCCTTTGGCGGACCGGATGGCATGGAGTGTCGCCTCTCGGCTCGGTGAATGACTGAGGCTGACAGAGCCGTAGTGGAACAGTTCCGCGGATTGGACGTAGCCGATGCCGATTTCATCAGTGGTGAGTTGGATATCGGCACCCGGGTGGCGGTAAAAAGTAATGTCTTTCATGCCATCCGAACGTGTAGCAACGAAGGCTAAGGTCGTCCGAGACATCTCACCTGCGATGAGGTATGTCGTATCCACACTGTTCTCTTGAAGCGTTTCACGTAGGAAATCGCCGAATGCATCCGCGCCGACTTTGCCGATGAATCCGGCATCTATGCCGAGTTTGGCTAAGCCGACAGCGACATTGGCAGGCGCGCCTCCCGGCGCTTTGACAAATCCAGGAGCTTCGGCGAGCGTTACATCAGGTGTTGTGGAGACAAAGTCAATAAGGAGTTCTCCGATACATAAGGCTTTTGGCATAGATTGTAATTCCTCGGCGAGTTTTAAAGACAGACTATAAGATTAAAACGTTGTGCGTAACGCTTGTGCTTGCCCTGTTTCTGCGGATCGGTATCCAGCATCGAAAATCTCTATGACGTGCCGTGCATGTTCTGCCGTGACAATCGTCGGTTTGTCCTCACGGATCCAATCTACGAGTTGCATAATGTCTTCATAGACGTGTGCTTCTTGAATTTCACGGTGCGGTCCGACGACGTGTGGCAGTTCTCGCTTCGGTGCATCAATCGGTTTCCCGTTAAGTGTGTTTCCTTCAATCGCGCCACCCGTTCCGTGGATCGCCAATCCGCCTCTGATGGCGTGTCCCGCAGCGGCACCGTAGATAAAACCGAAGAAGGCATCGCCGAAGTCGAGTAGGATAAAGGTGTTATCGTCCATATCACACGGGAGCATCTCGCCTCGGAATTCACGTTCTTTGACGCGAACACCGGAGAACGCCGTCACCCGTTTCGCGGCTCCGAGGATACCGGTCATTGTGTGTAGACCGTAGACGGTCATATCGTAGAGCGGACCGCCGCCGGGTTTACGGAAATACCACGCCGGATTGATATTAGAGAGCATGTCGTCGCCGTGTCTAACGGACTCGTTTTCATGGTAGCGTCCGAAAGAGGAGCCGGTGGCTGCCCATGTCAACGTTCCGATGGCACCGTCATTAATGAGCCTGCGGATCTCTTGATGTATCGGACGGAGCATCTGACCGGGAGAAGCCACTAATTTCACGCCTTTGCGTGCCGCCGATTCAATCAGGTCATCCGCTTCATCGACGGTTGTTGTCATCGTTTTGTTGAAATGCGCGTGCAGACCGTGTTCAATCGCGAGTTTTCCCTGCTCATAATGCAAACCGATAGGCGATGCGATGCTAACAGCGTCTACATGCCCATCTGCCAAGAGTGCTTCGTAGGTTTCGTAAGCGTACGGGACATTGAATTTTTCAGAGGCGGCTTGTGCTCTACCGGGAACAGGGTCACAGACAGCGGTAACCTGTAACCTATCTTGAACATCGTCTTGTGTGAGATGCGGAAGGATGCCGCGCACGGAGATACTCCCGACACCGATAACACCGATCCTTACTCTGTCGTTGGTGGTTGCCATGATATTTCCTCCAGTGGTAGGGGCGAGGTAAACTCGTCCCTACTATTACCGCCATGATGTTTTATGTTGCCAACCGACAGCATTTTTGAGTTTGTCGCAATTGATAAACGATTGATGTCCCGTAAGCGTTCTCACTTTCGGTAGGAATTTAGGTTTAAAACGTTCAACGAGTTCCTGAGAAGGTTCCAGCGCAGACGTATCATCAGCATTTAGAAAATAGACATCGTGTGGCGGCAGCGTGTCCGCTTTTTCCATAATCAGACGGTGCGCGCTGGCGACATCTTCGCTACCGACCCAGCACCAGAGCCACGGTGTCCAGCCGGTTGTCGGTTTAGCGTTCTCTGCCATCTGCTTTCGACGTTCCTCTGGACTGATACCTGCTGGACGTGTGACGTAGGTTCGGATACCGTAGGCACGGGTGTAACTTGCCAAGAGGTCTTCGCCGCAGCGTTTAGAGAAGCTATAGGAATCTTCAGGGTAACACGGGTGTTCTTCATCTATCGGCAGGTAATCTATCGGGATATGAGTTTTGCTAATCCGAAAGCCGTGTCCGAGTGCGCAATTACTCCCGGACATCACGACGGTTTGGACACCTGCCTCAATTGCGGCTTGTATGAGGTAGTAGGTACCGAGCATATTCGTTTTGAAGGTTGCGTCAAAGCGGATGCCTCTCTCTTCAGCATTCGCCCGCAAATCTGGATGGTCAACGGGACCCGGTTGTGCGCCGAGGTGTTGGATAGCATCCACACCGTCAACGGCGCGTTCGCAGTCTTCAAAGTTGTTTAGGTCGCCTTGAATAAAGGGTAGATGGGAGAATTCGTTGGGTGGCGTTCGG
>ASZN01000052.1 GCA_000406005.1 Candidatus Poribacteria bacterium WGA-3G | reverse complement strand
CTCTTATGTAGCATAGACTGTTAGTCTGTGTTCCGGTATGCCACCGTATTTCATAACAGGCGGTAATGCGACAACACTGTTTAGAAATGGTATTATTTTAGTTGTCAGTAAATGTCGCGACCGGAAATCGCTCCTACAACAAGAAAAATACGCTATTCGTTGACTTTTTGGTTTAGTATGCTACAATATTGTCCGTAGGCAATATTATGATGTGGGCCCTATAGGCACATTGCTGTTTTGTACGAAACCCAACATATTTCATTTGAGCGATATATGAATTTTAGTAGACAATTTTATGTTTTGGTTCTCTTGATACTGCTCTCTATAGATTTAACGGTTGTTGCCGAAGAAGAAACCGAAGAGGTCGTTCGATTGGAAGAGATCGTGGTTACGGCACGTAAACGTGAGCAGCGATCTTTTGAGGTGCCGCTCTCCGTCTCTACACTCCGTGGCGATCGGTTCGATACGTTGCGTTCGTCGGGTATGGATGTGCGTTTTTTGTCGAACCGCACGCCGAGTTTGCAGGTGGAGTCGTCGTTTGGACGTATCTTTCCGCGCTTCTATATTCGGGGTCTCGGTAATACGGACTTTGATCTCAACGCCTCGCAGCCGGTTTCGCTGCTCTACGACGGCGTTGTCCTCGAAAACGCCTTGTTAAAAGGGTTCCCAGCCTTTGATTTGGACCGGGTTGAAGTCCTACGAGGCCCCCAAGGCACGCTGTTTGGACGCAATACACCTGCGGGTACTGTGAAGTTTGAATCGACGCGCCCAACACAGACTTTGGAGGGATACGGACGGGTGAGTTACGGACGGTTCAACAGCACCAATATTGAGGGTGCTATATCGGGTCCGATTGTTCCGTCTGTGCTTTCCGCTCGGCTCTCAGTGCTTGCACAGTGGCGAGACGACTGGGTGGATAACGAGCACACCGGTGAAGACGATGTTTTAGGCGGGCATCAGGATTTGGCGGGTCGCTTACAATTGTTGTGGACACCGATACCGGCGTTGGAAGCACGATTTAAAGTCCATGCACGCGATCTCGATGGCACAGCGCGTCTGTTTCGTGCCAATATCTTAGCAAAGAGTGAAGGCGGCCTGGTACAGGATTTTGCGCGCGATCGCATCGCACACGATGGACGCAATGAACAAAAATTGCGCACGCAAGGACTGTCGGCTGAAGTGCGCTACGATATTGGGGACTTCCAATTGGTCTCATTGACCGGATTGGAACGTCTGACTAATTTTTCGCGTGGCGACATCGACGGCGGATACGGTGCTGCGTTCCTTCCAGTGAGCGGTCCCGGCGAAATTCCGTTCCCTTCTGAAACCGCATCTGGAATTCCGAGGTTACAGCAATTCAGCCAAGAGGTCCGCTTGATGAGTCCGGCAGCGCGTCGCCTTACGTATCAGTTCGGATTGTACTATTTCCGCGAGTTCGTAGAAATGGAGGATTTCAACTACGACACACTCGCTGGCGGCACCTTAGACGGTGTGGCGCGCCAAGAACAGGAATCCACGGCGCAAGCAGCATTCGCGGCGTTGACCTTCCAGATGCTTGAGAACCTCGAACTCGGTGCCGGACTACGATTGTCCCACGATGCGAAGCACTATACAGCATGGCGGGATCAAGCACCCACTGTTACCGGAGCGGGTCCGTTGAGTCCCATCCATGAGAACCCACAAGATACAGTGTGGAGCGGAGATATGAGCCTCCGTTACCAAGTGTCGCAAAATGTGCAAACCTATTTACGTGCATCGCGTGGGTTTCGCGCACCGAGCATTCAGGGACGCTTGTTGTTTGGCGATGCTGTCACGATCGCGGATACCGAGACGATTCACGCTTTTGAAGGCGGCACGAAATTACGCTTGTGGGACCAGCGGTTGCATCTGAATATGGCGGCGTTCCAGTACTTTATGCAGGATCAGCAGTTGACTGCCGTCGGTGGCGAAACCAATTTCAATCGGTTGGTGAACGCCGATAGCACGATTGGACGCGGTGTTGAAGCGGAGTTGACCTTCGCGCCAATCACGGCATTGGAAATTTCAGCGGGTCTCAGTTACAATCAGACACGCATTGACGATCCGAATTTGGCGATACAAGGGTGTGGTGCACCGTGTACGATGTTGGACCCGTCTGCTGCTGACAGAATTTTCTCTATTGATGGCAACAGTCTGCCACAGGCCCCGGGTTGGATTGCGGATGTAGCACTGCACTATATTCTTAATCTTCCGGCAGGCGTGCGTCTTATCGCTTCTACGGATTGGGCATATCGCAGCCGAGTCCGGTTCTTTCTCTACGATTCTGTAGAATTCGCCGACGATTGGCTCTTGGTCGGTGGTGTCCGACTTGCCTGCCTATTGCCTTATGCGAACGTAGAAGTAGCAATTGTAGGGCGTAACATCCTCAACGATACATCTCCGACGGGTGGCATCGATTTCAACAATCTGACGGGTTATGTGAATGAACCGCGGTTTTGGAGTCTCGAATTGATGCGGCGTTTTTAAGATCCGATGCGGTTGAAGAACCATTGCTACGTGGAAACCATGGCATAAAATTGAGTACCATTTACTCAAAACGCATTGGCAACAATCACCAAATCCTGAATATTCACAACACCATCTCCATTCAGATCAGGTTCTGCTTCACCAAACGCATTCGCAACAGCAACCAAATCAAGAATGTTCACAACACCATCGTCGTTCACGTCCACATCGGATCGAAAGTCCGTAAGATTCAAAGCAGCAAGTGGACTAAAATCTGTTGCCGGATTGTTCTCAATCCACAACTCCTCCAAATTCGTAAGCTCCGCAAGCGGACTTAAGTCTTTAATGCTGTTATCTGAAAGATTCAAATACCGGAGTTTTTTCAGTCCTGAAAGTGGACTTATATCCTTAATAGTGTTATCTGCAAGACCCAAATGTTGGAGTTCCTTCAGTTGCGTAAGCGGACTTATATCCGAAATACCACTATTTTCAAGGACGAGTCCTTCTAAGTTGATAAGCCCTGATAGTGGACTTATATCAAGATTTGTAACCGGAGGCAGGTCCGCAACCTCACGATGCCAGATATGTAATTGGGTGAGATCTGTTAAGTTCGCGAGGGGACGGAGGTCTGTAATGCGGTTTCTACCGTTAAGGTTTAAATCTTTTAGGGACAGCGCGAATTCTAACCCTGTTATATCAAGAATGCCTCTGTTACTTGCTTTTAGAGCAGTCAGTTGTAGCATTTTCTCTTTCGTCAAAGGTGCTTCTGCAGGTAGTCCGAGTTCCTCAAGTGCCTCCCGAACGACTCTCAGCAACGCGGCATCCGGCATCCTTCTGATGGGTCTTCTATCGTAAGTTCTAACTCTAACACTTTGACGGTGCCATCAACACTGGTGTCGGATTCCTGTTTCAGATACATTTCACCATCTAAATCGGGAATGATGTGTGTTGTGCTTGTGATACCACTTTCTACACCGGTGACTTGTGCGGGAAGTTGGATCTTTTGTGGCTGTCCACTGCGGTTGTAGACTGCCCATCCGTTAGTGAACTCGCGGATAAAGAGTCCGTCACAACCGTCACAAAGTTGTCCCTTCTCCCCAACGGGTTTTCCGAGATCGGCATCATAAAAATCATACCACATGTTTGCCCCGCCATCAACTGGTGCTCTGAAAGTGGAATAGCCATCAGAGTGTGTAAGAGACAGCGTTGTAATGACACGCATCCAGCGTAGGCTATCAGGACTATTGATATGTTGATCTACACTCTCTCCATGCAACACATTGATTCTGGGTTCACGCAGATGCTCCTCATTCCAGAGTAGCGAATCTTCAATCTCAATGAGTTTCTTATAAGTGTAGCCAAACAGCGGATCCGAGTTTATTTCCATGTAACTCCCATTGATCCATTCCGCATAGTGTGGCGATTTTCTCTCGTTCCTATTGACGAGTATCAGGAAGTCGTCTCGAACCCGCGCTCGTATGCCTTTTAAGATGGTTATATATGCCTCAATAACCTCTTCGTTTCCAATGTTGTAGAGCTCTTCGTAGATGCCGAAATGGAAAGGTGCCCATGAATCGAACATAACACCATTAAAGTATCCGCATTCCGCAATTCCGACAACACGGTCTATGATAAGTTGTTGAAGTTCTGGGTTTAGAATATCAAGCAACCATTCATCCCAAGGGGCATAGTCATTTTCTATGATTTGCCCATCAGGACCTCTTAGCCAAAAGTCTGAATCTGGAGGGAAAGCATCTAAATCATTGTGGGCATGAACCGCAATTGTAGGGAGGAATAGCATATTCGGATTCCGATCAGCGTATTTTTGGTATTCGTTCATTACGTGTTCAAGGTTTCCAACAAGCCGGGTTGATAAACCATAACTCGGTTCTATCAGGGTAAAATGCCACGCTAAACCGAAACGATGCGCGTAATGGTGCATATCGTGATTTGTTGCGACATCATAGAAAATATCGGGGTCGTCCCACCACGTCAACCGTCTTACCGGTTCTGTATTGTAGATAAGGCTATTCGCTGAAAATGTTATTGAAGGAAAGGTTCGATTTTTAATCCGTTCGGTAATAGGTGGCGGAAGCGGGGCAATCTCACAAATGCCACCGTTGTCAAAGTCCGTGAGATTCGTCAGTCCTGAAAGAGGTGTGAAATCTCTCGTCAAATTGTGATACATCTTTAATACCCGAAGATTTACAAGTCCCGCAAGCGGAGATACATCAGAAACTTTACAATAAGCGATATCTAAAACTTCTAAATTTGTGAGATTGGAAAGTGGCCCTAAATCGCTGATCGGGTTATTATTCAAGCTTAAATCTCTGAGGTCTATCAGCGCGGAGAGAGGTGATAAATCTGAGATTTGGTTGTCACCTAAAACCAGCTCTACAAGGTCTGTCAGTTCGGAGAGTGGTGATAAATCCGAAATCTGGTTGTCCCCTAAATTTAAATACCTAAGAAATGTTAGTGCGGAGAGTGGTGATAAATCTGAATCCGATATGTTGGTAGTACCTAACCCCAAGTGTGTCAGGTCCATTAGACTCTGAAGTGGGCTGATGTCCTTTACTGGGTTACCGCCTAACTCGATTTCTGTCAGGTTTACCGCAAATTCTAAGCCTTGTATATTCACAATACCTTTTTTCCACACATGCAATCTTGTTAGTTGTTTTATATTGTCTTTGGTCAAGGGCACTACATTAGACAAACGAAGTTCCTCTCGGACTACGGCACGCAATGCGGGGTGCATTATTAATACCGGAAGATTCTCAAGCCCGGCAAGCGGAGACACATCTGAAATTTTACCATAATAGATATCTAACACTTCTAAATTCGTGAGATTGGAAAGAGCACCTAAATCGCTGATCGGATTATTTATCAAGTTTATATCTCTCAGGGATATCAGATCGGCTAACGGTGCTAAATCTGAGATTTGATTGTACTGTAAATCCAATTTTGTAAGGGATGTTAATTCAGAAAGTGGCGATAAATCTGAGATTTGGTTGTCCCCTAAGTCCATATCTATGAGGGATGTTAGAGATGCTAATGGCGATAAATCTGACAGGTTGGTGGAACCCAGACCCAGGTACGTTAAGTTCATCAGCCCCTGAAGTGGACTGATGTCTTTTATGGAGTTACCGGCTAAATCGAGTGCCGTCAAGTTTACCGCAAACGCTAAGCCTTGGATATTTACAATGCCTTTTTCTATGGCATGTAATCTCGTTAGTTGTAGCATTTTCTCTTTTGCCAAAGGTTCGTCCGCAGGAAGTTTTAAAGTCTCGCGTACTACTTGCCGCAAATTCGGATCCGGCATCCATTCCTCGGCATTTTCTGCATAGACAGAAGCATTATAGACAAGCATGCCCATAACAGATATGAAGAGCAGCTGAACCCATAACGATTTACATAATTTTTCTTTCATTGTCATAGACTAACCTCCTTTTTTACAACGCATTGGCAACAAGTACCAAATCAAGAATGTTCACTATGCCATCACCATTGAGATCCGGTTCCGTTTCCCCCAACGCATTAGCGACAAGCACTAAATCGAGAATGTTCACAACACCATCTTCGTTGATGTCCGCTGTAGGAGAGGTTTCTACCCCCGATTCCGATTTCAGATAAATCTCGCCGTCTAAATCTGCAAGCACATGCTCTATGCCGACGACACCGCTTGTAACACTTTCCGATCGGGGCAAGGTGATAGTCTGTTCTCTACCACTACGGTTATACACCGCCCAACCGTTGTCAAACTCTCGGATGAAGATACCGTAGCGGTTATCGTAGGGCTGCGCTTTCTCTCCAACAGGACGACCAAGATCGGCATCATAAAAATCGTGCCACATGATGCCACCCGGATCCGGTGTCCCGAATAGGCTATAACCATCGGAATGTGTCAGAGACAGCGTTGTAATGACCCGCATCCAGCGAAGATTATCAGCACTATCAATAGGTTGATCTACACCCGCTACAGGCAACACATTGATTCTCGGTTCACGGAGATGCTTCTCATTCCAAGAGAGTGCTTCTTCAATCTCCCTGAGTCTCTCATAAGAGTAGCCATCTTGACGATCTGGGTGTGTTTCCATATAGATACCGTTGATCCATTCCGCATACCACAGCGATTTTCTCCGGTTCCTATTGACGAGTATAAGGAAGTCATCTCGGACGCGTTCCCGTATGCCTTTTAAGATTGTTATGTGTGCCTCTATAACTTCTTCTTCTGTTGCTGTGTTATGGAGTCTTTGGAAAAATAGATGCGTATCATACCATTCATCAAACAGAACCCCATCAAAGAATCCACAGTTCGCAACAGCCACAACACGCTCTATGATGAGTTGTTGAAATTTTGGGTTTAGAATGTCAGGTATCCATATATCCCAAGGTCTATAGTCATCTATTACGATTTGCCCATCGGCATCTCTCAGCAAAAAGTCAGTATCTGGAGGTAACTCATCTTCTTGGTAACCAAACATCGCGATCGGAGGGATAAACAGCATATTCGGATTCTTATCGTATTTTTTGTATTCTTCCAAGACCTCTTCGATATTTCCGGCAAGTCGTGTTGATAGAACTTCAAGAGGTGCTGTGGGTGTCAAAGCCCATCTCAAACCCAAATAGTGCGTGTAATGATGCATATCGTGTTTGGTTGCGACATCATAATAATTATCGGGATCGTCCCACTGATTCAACCATCTTACAGGCTCTGTATTGTAGATAAGACTGTGAAAGTCATAAGTTAGTGACGGGAAGGTTCTATTCTGAATCCGTTCCGTAACAGGTGGCGGAAAGGGCGCAATTTCACAGATTTCATCGCGATGTATCTCAAGACCCAATCCGTCCAATGAACTAAAATCTGTCGTCCAAATCGCACGAGCCTTCAACTCCCTAAATTTCGGTAATCCCGCCAGTGGGCTGAGGTCTGAAATAGGGTTGTGTGAGATAATCAGGTGCAAAAGATTCGGCAACCCTGCCAGCGGGCTTATATCCGAAATCCTATTCCCAGGCACAACGAGTTCCTCTAAATGAATAAGATTCGCCAGCGGACGCAAATCTGTTATTAAATTATCACCGAGATTTGCTTCTCTAAGATTTATAGCAAACTCTAACCCCGTGAGGTCAGAAATCCCTCTGCCTTCTGCTATGAATATATCCAATTCTCGCATATGGTCTTTCGTCAAAGGGACTCCAGTTGGCAGCGCAAGTGCTTCCCGAACTGCTTCACGCAATGCTGGGTCAGGCATCCACGTCTAGGGTGCCTCCTGCGCGTATCCTGAAACGGATACCAATAGTAAACAAAGCCATAAAAATTTACGAAATGGTTGTAGTTTCATCAATCGCCTCCTTTGAAACAATTTTGAGTTTATCTATATCCTTAAAAGGCGTTAGCGACGATGACCAAATCCAGGATATTGACAACACCATCGTCATTTAGATCGGGGGATTTCTCCCCGAACGCGTTGGCAACGAGTACTAAATCGAGAACATTGACAACACCATCGCCGTTGACATCCACTGTGGGAGAGGTTTCTAACCCCGATTCTGATTTCAGATAAATCTCACCGTCTAAGTCGGAGAGGGTATGCGAGCGTTTTCCCTCCACCCCACTGGCAACGCCTGACACCGCTTCCGAGAACTCAATCGTCTGTTCCTTTCCACTGCGGTTATACACCGCCCAACCGTTGGTGAACTCACGGATAAATAAACCGTCAATCGTCTGGCCAGTGCTGTTGACGTAGAGCTGCCCTTTCGTTTCATCGCCGCCGACTGGACGACCCAGGGGCGCATCATAGAACGGATACCAATAGTGGTGTGGATGAGAATGAGGTTCACCACGTGCGTGATTGTTTGAATGCTCCTCCGAAATCTCATAGAAGTGCGTGTGGGTTTCTTCATACGTCAATCCGGTCCAAAATCTGACATAGCCATCTGAGAAGGTTAAGCTCATTGTGGTAAAAAGGCGCATCCATTGTTGGTTTCTTGGGCTGTCAGGTAGTTCCCTTTTATCTGCCCAACCTTCCAAGCAATTGATCTGAGGTTCACGCAAATTCTGTTCTGACCATAACAACGTGCTTTCAATCTCTGCGAGATCTGCATTTGTATAATAACCCCGTATAGTTTCCATGTAAGCTCCATTTACATAAGGTGCCGAAAGTGGGATCTTGGTTCGATTCGTGTTGACGATGATAAGAAAGTCATCTCTGACGGCATCGACTCCCTCACGGATCCGCCGAAGCATTGTAATCGCTGCGTCGCTGACATCATGTGCGTAGTACTGTGCCTCGCCACGGTGGTCGCGCCAGTCATCCCGCCACGAATCGAAAAAAATACCATCAAAGAGTCCGCATTTCGCAAATGCAACTGCTCGCCTGACCATAAAGTCTTGTACCTCTTGGTATGTGAAGTCAATAAGAGGATTCGCACCTTCTCTAATTATGTTCCCCGATTCATCTCTCACCCAATAGGGCCAATCTTCTGGATATTCACTGGGGCTTGCAGCCCAATAGTTCATCGGAACAATTAAAATCATATTTGGGTTCCGAGAGAGCATGTCATCCCGATCTTCCTTTGCAGATTCAACATGCAGAAAGGTTCTCAAACCTTCAGAGGTTGGAAGCCACGTCAGGTGAAACAGCAGGCTACTCCAGTGTAAGTCATGATATGCCATGCGTTCACGAAACGATAGACTTTGCAGGTTGATGATATTCCCCCATGCTGAGAAAACCGAAGGATACTCACGATTCTCAACTCGCTCAGAAATAGAAGGGATACGCTCTAAGTCACAAACTTCATCGTATCCGAATTGCATCAACTTCGATAGTGGAAGCGTAGAAAGAACCTTCTTATCCTCATTGCGCTGGAACTCGAGATTTTCAAGGTTTGGCAATCCCGCAAGGGGCGATAGGTCCGCAATCTGATTGCCACTAAGCGAAAGCACTTTTAGATTTACCAAACCCGCAAGGGGCGAAACATCCCTAATTTGGTTGCTCCCTAATCGCAGCACTTCAAGGTTGACTAATCCCGCAAGGGGCGATAGGTCTGAAATCTGGTTGTCGTCTAAAATCAAATAACCAAGTCCGGTTAGACCGGACAAAGAAGAGATATCCTGGATCTTGTTCCTTCCCAGACCAAGCACTTGCAAATCAGTTGCCAGTTCTAAGCCGGTAAGATCGACAATCCCCTTATCTCTCGCCTCGAGATTTGTTAAGTGTTCTTGCATATATGCCTGGGTCAACGGGCTATCTGCTGGAATGTCAAGTTTTTCTCGGACCGCCTCGCGAAGCGCAGGGTCCGGCATCCACTCTTCTTCATTTTGTGCATAGACGGAAGCATTATAGACGAGTATGCCTATAACGCATAAAAATAGGAACTGAACCCATAACGATTTACAATATATGTCTTTGATTGTCATACGATAATCTCCTTTTTTAGAACGCATTGGCAACAATCACCAAATCTTGGATATTCACGACACCATCGCCATTGAGATCCGGTTCCGCTTCACCAAGGGCATTGGCTACTATCACTAAATCTTGTATATTCACAACACCATCGCCGTTGACATCCACTGTGGGAGGGGTTTCCAACCCCGATTCCGATTTCAAGTAAATCTCGCCATCTAAGTCACGGAGGGTATGCGAGCGTTCGCCCTCCACCCCACTGGCAACGCCTGACACCGCTTCCGAGAACTCAATCGTCTGTTCCTTTCCACTGCGGTTATACACCGCCCAACCATTCGTGAACTCTCGAATGAACAACCCTTCTCGGTTCTCGTAGAGCTGACCTTTTGTTTCATCGCCGCCGACCGGGCGACCCAGGGGAGCGTCATAGAAGGGGTACCAATGATGCTCGTGTAGTCCACCGCTTACAAAGTTGACATAGCCACCTGAGTGCGTTAGATTCATTGTTGTGAAAAGACGCATCCATTGTTGGTTTGTTGCACTGTCAAGTGGCTCCCTTTTATCTGCATAACCCTCCAGGCAATTGATTCGTGGTTCTTGAAGGTTTTCCTCTGCCCAAAGCAAGGTATTTTCAATCTCTCCGAGATCTGTATAGGAATAAGGGGGTGTAGTTTCCATGAAAATTCCATTAATGTAGGGGGCGGAACGCGGGATCTTGCTGCGAACCGTGTTGGCGATGATAAGAAAGTCGTCTCTAACTTCATCGACCCCCTCACGCATACGCCGAAGCATTGTAATCGCCGCTTCTCCGACATCATGCACATAATAGCGGTTATCAGGATCGTCGTGATGCCATTCATCCCGCCACCAATCCAAGAGTATGCCATCAAAGAGTCCGCATTTCGCAAACACAATCACTTGCCGGACCAAATAGTCTTGTATTTCTGGGTGTGTGAAATCAATAAGAAATGTATCCGGGTCAGCTTTAATTATGTTTCCTGATTTATCTCTCAACCAATAGGGCCAATCTTCTGGATACTCACCGAGGTTTGCGGCTTGATAGTTCATCGAAACAATGAAAATCATGTTGGGGTTCAGAGATAGCATGTCATCCCGATATTCCTTTGCCAATTCAACATGCAGAAAGGTTCTCAAACCTTCAGGGGTTGCAAGCCACTGCATGTCAAACAGCAAGCTACTCCAGTGTATGTCATGATATGATAAGCCTTCACGCTGCGATAGACTTGGTAAGTTGATGATATTTCCCCAGGCTGAGAAAATCGAAGGATACTCACGATTCTCAATACGCGCAGAAATCGGAACACCCTCTAAATCACAAGCTTCATCGTATCCGAATTGCATCAACTTTGATATTGGAAGCGTAGAAAGAACGCCTTTCTCATTGAGCCGGATATCGAAATTTTCAAGGTTTGGTAATCCCACAAGAGGCGATATGTCTGCGATCTGATTCCTGCTTAGATTCAAGTTTTTGAGATTGACTAACCCCGCGAGGGGCGAAATATCTTTAATCTGATTCCTCCAAAGATGCAGGAACTCTAAACGCGTGAGTGCTGCCAGCGGGCGTAAGTCTGAAATCTGATTGTTTCCTAAATTCAAATAACCAAGTCCCGTTAGACCGGACAAAGGAGATAGATCCTGAATCTTGTTCCTTACCAGACCAAGTGACTGCAAATCCGTCGCATGCTCTAAGCCTGTAAGATTGACGATCCCCTTATCACTCACATTAAGACCTGTTAAGTGTTCTTGAAGGTATGCCTGTGTCAAAGGGATGTCTGCCGGAATGTCAAGTGTTTCCCGAACAGCCTCGCGGAGTGCAGGGTCGGGCATCCAGTGCGGTTCTTGGGCGTATGTGATGTTAATGCCTATAAACAAGGCAACAATAAGTGAATAAAGTCTTTTATACATAGTATCCTCTATTGAAATAGCTATAATAGGACTTACGCAGCGTCCTTTGCTGGCGAGGTTGCAAACCTCGCCAGCAGTGGGTGGTCCGTAGGGACTCATCAGCAAATTGCGTAAGTCCTATATAAGTTATCAGTTTGTCTGAATCTCGGATTATACGGATTCCGCGGATGTTTGTTTACTTGAGGATTACCATTTTGCGCAGGAGGGACAACTGATCTGCCTGGAGTTGGTAGAAATAGACACCATTCGCAACGCGTTCACCTACTTCGTTCCTGCCGTCCCAATAAGCAGCACGGTTCTTGGTAGCATAATAACCCGGATGTTGATGTCCGAGTTCCAAACGCCGGATAATGCTGCCGCCTGTGTCATAAATGGTAATCTGCACATCACTCGGATTCGCTAAATGATAGGGAATCCACGTCTCGGGGTTGAACGGATTCGGATAGTTGGCAAGTAATACTGTTTTTTCTGGGATTAGCGATGCTAAGAGGCGTTGAAGGTTCGCGAGACCGCGTTGGAAGGCGATAGAGCCGTCATTTTCAAGTGCCGCTTGTGCTATCCACGCCTGTATCGTTGCAGAATCCAATCCGTGTATGCCAGCAAGATCAAGCCCCGAAGGTGCAGCCGCGTCGGTTGATTCACCCAAATGTGCTGCCACAATGATAAGATCCAAGATACTGATAACACCATCACCATTTACATCAACTGCTGAATTCGCAGGTACAGTTTCCCCGAATCGCCTGGCAACAAGCACCATATCCTGGATATTCACCTGTCCATCTCGGTTTACATCCCCTATAGTGAGCTGGCCTTCTATAGTGATGACGACTTCCTGGAGTCTAGCGGGGATAGACTCACCCGTGATAGCAGCAAGTTGAAAGTTTTCAAGGCTCAATTGTGTCTGTCCAACTGTTTTTGCTGTAAATGTTACAGATAATAGGGCACCTCTGCCGCTGACCCCTTCTTCGCTGAGTCTCGCTGAACTAAGTTTGGTAATTTTGCCGGTCGCGTTATCAATGCTACCTCCTTGGAAGAAAGTTGCGTTTCCCTCGGGATTGAGGAAATCACCCTCGCTCACTTCAACCGCTTCAAGCATTGTGGGATCAAAAGCAACATCAAATTGCCACCCCGCTAAATTGTGGGTGTTTTCTATGTTGAGGTCAAGGCTAAATGTATCGCCGGCATGGATCACAGATTTGGAGAAAGTGTACTCAATACGCGGGTCTACTGATACCGAATACTCCGTGCCTTCTTCAAAAGCAAAAAGGCCCCTCCAAAACCCTTTGTCCTCGTGAATAGCAACGAACAAGAAGTTCACACCTTCTTTCAGCGTGACTGGGACAACATTTCCGTATCCACCTATGTGAGTAAACCACTGTGCGGTTTCACCCACAAACTCTCCGTTGAGCCAGACTCTGCCACTGGTATCAGCACCGAGAAATAGGTGTGTCTCCTGCTGACGGGGTGAAAACACATGGATCGATCCATAAGCAACATGGTTGTCTATACTGCCTTCTCCGAGTCCAGTAGCGTTTGCCATGTCGTTTATATTATTGTTTGTCGGGGATATTTTGTGAGATTTCCATACACTGTCTCCAACAGGCGCACCTTTCGTTGCACCATGCGTGGCAATTTTTAACTCCGTTACTTCACCGTCACTCATTTCTGAAAGTAAATCTATTCCAGACGCAATAATATCACCTGTATTCATACCCTCACCTATGTCTAACGGGGCAATCACCCATAACCACGGTCCCTCAATACTCGGACCCGCTTTCAGCGAGGAACCCGGATTTAATAAGTCAATGATAGTTGTAAGTTCAGGCAGTCCGTCCAAAGGCGAAAAATCGGATATATTGTTGCGCGCAAGATTTACCCATTTGAGATTCGTTAACCCCGATAACGCGGATATATCAGATATATTGCAGTCTCGGAGATTTACCCATTTGAGATTCGTTAACCCCGATAACGCGGATATATTCGAGAGATCTCTATTGTCTGAAACACTCAGACGCGTCAAATTCGTCAAGCCCGCCAACGCTGCGATGTCCGTGTCCGACACCTGGCAGTTAGGAAGATAGAGTTCTTTCAAATTTTTAGCATCCTTCAACACAGATATATCTGGATCCCCGCCACAGATATCTATCTTCTGGAGGCTCATCTCCGTGAGTTTCACCAAGGGTGACAGATCAGAAAATAAATTGTTCCAAGACAGAAAATTTTCTAAGCTTTTTAATCCCACCAGCGGTGACAGATCAGATATTCCGTTACCACTTATATTGATGGTTCCCAAGTTCATCAATCCTGCCAAAGGTGACAGGTCGGAAATAGAGTTACCACCAATATCTAAAACTCTTAAATTTATCCCAAACTCAATTCCTGTCAAATCGCTGATGCCTTTGGCCTCAGTCGTCCGTAGGTTTATCAAAGTCGCCATCTCCTCGGCTGTAATTGGCGCACCAGACGCTTTGCCGAGTGCTTCTTCAATAACCGCACGCAAGTTGACATCTGGAATGTAAACAGCTTCCCCTGGAATGCGCTCGGTCTGATCGTCAACAGGTTGTCCTGCACTTTTCTCTGGAAAATCTAACGCAAAGATGACTTCGCTGAATTGCTCTGTCCACGTATCACGTTTCATCGTGTCATTTTCTAAGACTAACAACCCTAAGTTTTTCAAACCCACATTCTGGCGAATCTTCTGGAGAAACGCCTCGGTTTCTAATCCTACCGAGGCAGCAGCTGCTGGAGCATCAAGAGGTCTCCAAAACGCTTCGTGAAAACGCTGAACAGGTTCAATCCCGCCAAACACACCCCCAGCAGCTTCGAGTGCCTGCCGGTAACGATCGGTGTCCTCGTCCACGAGCCCATCCATCGTCTCTTGCTCCACATATAACCGCAACGCCCGGTCTTTGTTAAAAGGCGGATTCGGATTTTTCTCAACAACATCACGCACCTGGTCTTCAAACGTCTTCATCCCTTCGGTATGGCAACCGATGCAGGAAAGTCCATTGCGGACAGTTGGGTCGCTCGCAGCAGGATTAGAGACGATGTCTATGGGTGCATCATCAAGCCGTCTGCCGCCAGCATCTGCGAGATAGTATGCCTGTAAGCCGTTCGGCAGGTTGAAAATGATCTCACCGCCATCATGTTCAAAAGAGAGTGGATGTGTAAAGATATACTGTTTCCCGGCACTCCCCGCAAAGTCGTAGCTTTTCCAATACGCACCATAACGCGAAGTATGTCGTTCAACAACCCGGTTGTGATTGGACACACCCGACTCGCTGAAACCTGCACGCCAAACGCGCTTACCCGCCGCATTTCGTATATTTTCAACAACATTCACCTCAAGCCGTGTCTCTAACTCTTGATCGGTCTCTGGGAGATCCAGAATGTCATGGTAGAGCGGTGGCAGTGACGCATTGGCAAGAAACCAATCCACATGAACAAACGGCACTTCGCAGTCCATTTTTTCGCGCAACGTTATCAGCTTTTCACGCAAATGCTTCTGTGCTGGTGCCAGAAACTGAATCTCGTACGGATAGACCTGCTCAATCTGTGTCCATCTATTGTTTCCGATTTCCCATTCATAGTCTCGGAGATCGATGTAAAAGATGGTTTCTTCGGCATCAATGGGTTGCGGTCTGATAACCTCGCGTCCCCAAGAGAGACTGTTCACCAATTTTGAGAGTGCCCGTTGATAGGCATGCAGTGCCTCCGTTGTCTCGCCAGCGTTATACAGATGCGTCATCATAAAGTAGCGTGCGAAAGTGCGGTCAAATTGTGGCAGCGAGTTGACATGATTCTCAATCGTCTCAAGCATTTTTGTCGGTGTAATGAAGGTGCCGGCTGTCTGAGAGGTATCCTCCCAGTTCGGTGCTCCCGCGAGAATCCATTGGCCAATGGTATCAATCGCAGCGGGTGTCAGTGGCGGTTGCCCGAGAGGCATCCGTTTTTCAACACGTTTTTCAATCAGCCGTTTATACAGCTCGGATGCATCCGGTTTGCCCTGAACGACTGCTCCGGTTTCGATGAGAGAGGTGTATTCAATGATGATTTCTTCAGTAAATGCGCCATGCGGTCCATGGCAGTTGAGACAACTTTGCTCAAAAATCGCATACGCCTGTTGGGCAAGGTTTTGTTGCGCATCAACACTACGAGCGTTAACCAAAATAGAGGTCAGCAAGCAAACGAATATAATGAATCTCTTCCAATTTTCCATGTATTTTTCTCCTTTTATTAAGGCTTGATTGACAAGTTGTAATGCGTAACAGATGAACCCGTTTCCTATTTCAGATAAATCTCACCGTCTAAGTCAGAGAGGGTGTGATTAACACCAGTAGTCCCGCTTACGACACCGATGGCTTGTTCCGGTAAACGGATCATCTGTTCCTTTCCGCTGCGATTGTAGACCGCCCAACCCTTGGTGAACTCACGAATAAATAATCCCTCAACGGCATGTCCGTTAGTATTATGATAAAGTTGTGCCTTCTTGCCTACAGGGCGGCCCAACGGGGCATCATAGAATGAATACCAATAGTGTTGGTGGTTGTGAAGATGCGATTTACCTTCTATATGTTCCCTCTTATGTCCTGGCCAGATCTCGTATTTATGTTCATGGATGATGCCCTTTACGCCTATGTTGTAGCAAACGTAGCCATCGGAATGTGTGAGGCTCAGGGTTGTAATAACACGCATCGTTTGCCGGTTACGCCGGGAATCTGCTGGCTCAAGCGATATGCCACGCCCTTCAAGCGCACTTATTTGCGGGTCACGAAAATTCTGCTCCGACCATAACAACACGCTTTCAATTTCACGGAGTCCAGCATGCGTGTAACCTGTGTCCTGTGCGTCCAGAATCGCTTCCATGAACATCCCATTAACGTAGGGGGCAGAAAGGGGTGCTGGACGCTGGTTCGTTCCGACGATAATCAGAAAATCGTCACCAACAACCTCACGAATGCGGCGCACCATGGATATTCTTGCCGACCATTCGGCTTCAACACTTCGATAATAAACACCTTTGTCATTATTAAGCGTAGCCTGATCTTCCTCCCACTGACCCAAAAAGATACCGTCGTAGAGACCAGATTTTGCTACAGCAACGGCTTTCTGAACGAGAATATCCTGCACGACAGGGTGTGTAAAGTCTATCAGAAAATCTGAAGCACCGGCGTAAACTCGAACGCGATTACCGTTCTCATCTCTTATCCAATACGGCCAATCTTCAGGATAATCCGCAAGTTCGGCATCGGTGTAGTCAAGACTCACAAGTCTTATAAAGTTGGGATTTTGTGAAAGAAGATACTCTCTTTTCCAATGAGCATCGTCTATTCTACCAAAGAGTCGAAGCCCTTCAGGTGTAGGATGCCATTGCAGGTGAAACCCCGGTCCACTCCAAAACAGATCGTGATGTATGACTGCTTCATCACCAGATAAGTTTGGTAAGTTGAGAATATCGTTGCCTGCCCACGCTGCAAAGATGGAAGGGTAATCCCTATCTTTGATCCGAGGTGCTACTGCAACCCTCGGTATATAATCGCCGACCCGAAAATTGCCTTTAATGTTTACAACCTCTAAGTGATTCAATCCATCGAGGGGTGAAAAATCCTTAATATCATTATTCTCTATTGACAACTTTTTTAGATTGACTAACCCAGTAAGTGGTGAAATATCTTCTATTTCGTTCCGCCAAATGTGTAAAGTCTCTAAACGCGTGAGTGCTGCGAGCGGGCGGAGGTCTGAAATCTGGTTGCCTCCTAAATCAAGAAAACCGAGTTTCGTTAGACCCGACAAAGGAGATATATCGTGAATCTTGTTCTCTATCAGAACAAGTGCCTGCAAATCGGTCGCATGCTCTACACCTGTAAGATCGGCAATCCCTTTGCCTCGCACATCGAGGCCTGTCAAGTGTTGTTGAAGATATGCTTGGGTCAAAGGGACATCTGACGGCATATCAAGTTTTTCTCGGATCGCCTCTCGCAGTGCAGGGTCCGGCATCCAGTGTGTCTCCGAAACGCTGAGTGAATCCTCCGAGGCATTGGGAGTTGAATCCTGTTCAGAAACTTGTAAGCCAGCACCGTGAGTTTCACTGGCGACAGTACGCCCGATCTGATTTCGTACAGCCGGTTTTAGGGCGGTATCAAGCACAATGGGTGCCTCAATAATTTCGATCGTCGGTTCAGATGCTGCCTCGAAACTATACGGTCTCTGAAAACGGGCGAGGTATTGGTTGCTTATACTGAGCATCAATATAACCAAAATTCCAGTCGCAGCAAAAGCGAACCACGGCAACAACGGTTTTCCAGCTGCGGTCGGTGTCGGGTTAATGTCAGCGATTTGCCGCATAATGTTCGGTCTTACATTCGCGGATAACTGCATCCCGCCGAGAAACTCTTGGACAAAGAGATCTTCTTTCTCTTTTAAACGTTTTCGTGCCCGATGCAAACGACTGCTTATCGTCTTAACAGAGACGCCTAAGAACTTGCTAATCTCCTTCATTGTCATTTCGCCGAGATAGTAAAGGGTTACCACGGTGCGCTCACTCTCTGGCAGCTTTTCAAGAAGTTTTTTGACAATTTCATGGCGACGGTCAGTCGCTTCTGACTCACGGTGTTCCTCCACATAACGCGCATAGATTACGTCGTCTATTGCTTTCACAGACATCTCCTCTAGCGATCGCATCGCAGGTTTTTGCTTCCGCATCCAATCAATGCAAAGTCGATTTACAATGACATACAACCAACCCGCAAATTGATGCGGATTTTTGAGTGTTGCGAGTTTTTTGTACGCTTGGAGAAAGGCATCTTGCGTAATCTCTTCAGCATCGTGAAAATTACCAACCTTCCGCCACGCAAGGGCGTGAGCACTTTTTTCATATTTTTTAACCAAGAGGTCAAATGCCGCATCGTCGCCCGCTAAAACTCTATGAATCAGTTGAACATCGTCTGCTCTTTCCAAGATTCCTCTCCTAACGCACAAATTCAGGCATGTTCATATTTGTTAAAAAACTGAACCAAATCTTGAAGCTTGTAGAATTAACCCAAGTTGCCACCTTGTAGCATAGGAAACCATTGGTCTCCTGTGCATCTTCGTGCCGAAAATACCTTGTAGCATAGGCTGTCAGCCTGTGCATCTTCGTGCCGAAAATACCTTGTAGCATAGGCTGTCAGCCTGTGCATCTTCGTGCCGAAAATGGTAAGAAACACGCCAAGTTTTTCGCAAAAACGACCACTTTTTCACTGAAAAACGGTGTTCGTGTGCCTAAAATCATATAGGTAGCAAGTTAGGTTAGAATTAAGAAACGCACTACAGTTCATATCCGCTATTATTAAAGACGAATTTACGAGCAGAAAAACTGCATAAAAAGAAGAAAATGTAAATTTTTTAGGAATACAGGCAGGTTTTCTGCCTGCAAAAATGAGAAAAGGCGAGGTACGATGACCTCGCCTAACGAAAATGAACGCGTCTAAAACGGATACCGTGAGGCTTATGAGCCTCTTTCGGTATTAGCGCGATTTCTCTTACTCAAAACGCATTTGCTACTGCAACCAGATCAAGGATATTAATAACCTTATCACCAGTGACATCTGCCCGCTGGTTATTCGCTGCTATCGGTGCGCCTAAGTATTTGGCAACAACTATCAGATCAAGGATATTAATAACCCCATCCATATTTACATCCCATTTGGGACCCACAAAAATATCTTCTTCGGGCATCGGTAATTCTTCTACAATTTCAATTTCAAGGTGTGGAACGACCGATGGTATCTCTATACCCTCACTATCACCAAGCGTACAATTGCCGGGTGTGAAAGTCACTTTACCTACCTGTTTTGCTTTGAATGTGATAGACAACAATGGGCCACTTCCATCCAGACCTGTTCCATCCAATCGCACCACCTTGTAGCCTGTTATCAAACCGTTTTCGTTATCAAACTCACCTTCTATAAAATGAGTTTGGGTAGCATCTGACGACAAAAAGTCGCCTTCGATGACTTCGATAACTTCAAGCAGGTTCGGATCAAAAGAAATTCCGCACTCCCATCCTACCAAATTCCGAACAAACAGGGCATCTATGGTAAAAGTAAATGTGCTATTAAGTTCCACAAGTGTAGCCTCTGCGGAAAATGTGAATCCATTCGGCTCTATTTTCGTGTTTTTACTGAGTTCATAGAGGGGTGTCCAATCACGGATGGGGTTGCCTGTTAGGTCTAACCATTTCAAATTCGTTAATCCTGCTAACGGAGATATGTCTGTGATATTGTTGTTCCTCAACTTCAGACGTTCCAAGTTTGTGAGATCCTGTAAAATAGACACATCCGACACACTGTTACCAAACACGTATAGGTTTTTCAATTTCGGCACGTTCTCTAAAGATGGAATTTCTGATATGTCGTTACCACATAGGTCCAAGGTTTCAATATTAGGAAGATTTACCAACGGAGACATATCTCTGAATCGTGGACCCCACATCAAAACTTCTGTCAAACTTTCCATATCTGCTAACACTGAAATATCAGTCAACAGAACATCCTCACCAATACTGATAACTTTTATATTCTGTAAATTGGCAATGGGCGAGAGATCAGAGATAGAATTGCCTCCCAAATTCAATTGTTTTATGTTCGTCAAATTTGCGATCGGAGATAAATTTGAAACATTCTTATTCTCACCAATATCTAAGTATTCTAATTTAGTAAGTCTTGATAGTGGTGTTAGGTTTGAGATTTCATTCATTTTCAGTGATAACATCTTTAGGTTTATAGCAAATTCCAATCCTGTTAAATCTCTAATCCCTTTATCCTCTAATGTTCGTCCTTCGACATATACGCCGTTTCTTTTATGTCCTCTGTGACTGATCTCACTGAATTGCTCCATTTGGCTAAGGGTAATAGGGTCATCAGAACGTTGACCCAGCATTCTCGCGAGTGCCACACGGAGGTTTGGATCCGGGATGTGGACTGCATCATCAGGATGACTTGTAATGTCTCCGGTTCCGGGTCGATCAACATCGGGTATAGACTCAACAACGGGCGGATTGAGTGCGAACACAATCGCATCGAATTTTTCTGTCCATGTATCGCGCTTTACGACACTGCCCTCCACCAAAAACAACCCGAGATCAGCTCTTTCTCGTATTTTTGACAAAAACACGTTTTCTGGCAGTCCTACCGCTGCGGCAGCGTGTGCAGCGTCTAAAGCATTATGATTGTATATACCATGGAACCGTGAAATCGGCTCATTAATACCGCCTGGCGAGTTCCCTGTTTTCTCCAAAGCAGTTATAAACCGTTCAGTGTCTTCTTGCACCAACATATCCATTTCAGCTTGTTCTACATAGAGCTGTAGTGCGTAATCTTTGTCGAAAGTGGGATCTTCTTCTCTGGCTTCAATGACGGGTCGGAGGACATCTGTAAAAGGTTTCATCCCGTCTGTATGACAGCCAATACAGGAGATACCATTATAGACAGCGGGATCCTCTGCACCTTTATCATCAACAATCTCTGTTGGTGCTTTATCTTTATCAAGACGCATGCCTGTTGCATCAAATAGATGGTAGGCTTGTAAGCCGTTTGGCAGGTTAAAGACAACTTCGCCACCATGATGCTCGAAAGAGAGTGGATACTCGGATATGTTTTGTCTACCGCTACTTCCCGCGAAGTCGTAACTTTTCCAGTAAGCGCCATACGGAGATTTATGGCGTTCTACGACACGGTTGTGTCTGGAAACACCTGACTCTTTGATACCTGCGCGCCACACACGCACACCGGGATCGTTTTTTAGATTGCTTACCACATCCACACCCAACAGCGTTTCGAGTTCTATGTCTGTGTCCGGCAAGGCAAGAATTTCATTGTAAAGTGGGGGTTCGGACGCTTTGCCAATAAACCAGTCCATATAAACATACGGAACTTCACAACCCATTTCAGATTGTAAATTTAGGAATAAATCTCGCAAATCTGTTTGATCGGCTCCCTCATACGCCATATTGTAAGGGTAATGCTCTTCTATTTGTGTCCACGAGTCATTGGTGTCCCATTCGTAATTGCGTAGGTCGATATAGAAAAGTGTTTGTTCTGTATTGATCGGTTCAGGATTCACAATATCTGCTGCCCAAGAAAGGCTATTGACCAATTTAGAGAGTGCGAGATAGTGTGAGTGTAACCTTTCCGTTGGAAGCCCCGCATTATAGAGGTGGGTTGTTGAGAAATAACGCGCAAAAGCACGATTAGGTATTGGTAATGTCTCTATATGGTCCTGTATCGTTTGAAGTATCCTTTTAGGTGTGATAGAACTTCTATCGCTATCCCCAACATTCCAATCAGGGGCACCGTTTTCAATCCATACCCGAATGCTTTCAATTGCCTCATTTGTCAATGGTGGTAAACCAGGTGGTGGCATCTGGCCGCCGTTCTCGGTGGGGCCAAGGAGTCTTTTGTACAATTCGGATGCATCCGGTTGACCGGGTGTTACACTTCCACTTTGTATGAGGGAATCGTACGCCTCAATAAGCAGTTTTTCTTTGAAGTCACCTAAGTTCCCGTGGCAGTCAAAGCAGTTTTTATCAAATACGATATAAGCCTGTTGTGCGGAATCTTCAGCGTTCACAACTCCTACAATAACTGAGGTTCCCAAAACTGAAAAAATTAAGGTCGTCCCAATAATCCAAAAAAGTAAAATAGACGCTGTTTTATGCATCGTTAATCCTTTCTAATGTATTGCCAACACTATTACCGTTGACATCGGTTGCTGATTAAACCTACTTCAAATAAATCTCACCGTCTAAATCCGGGACGGTGTGTGATGTATCAGTGATACCACTGGCAACACCGGTCGCAGATTCTGGTAGTCGGATCTTCTGTTCTTTCCCACTGCGGTTATAGACGACCCATCCGTTGGTAAACTCGCGGATGAATAAACCCTCTCGGTTCAGGTACAACCGCCCCTTCTTCCCAATAGGAGGTCCGAGATCCGCATCCCAAAAGTCATACCAATAATGTGTATTTCCATGCTCGTGTAGAAAAGTATCGTGTGAATGTGTATGTTGTTCCCAATAATTCCAATACTCATGTTTGTGAGGATAATTCCGATAGAAATCATCGTGCTGATGCGCTTCTCCCCAATCAACACCCATCGTATAAAGAAAATATCCATCGGAATGCGTCAGAGAAAGGGTTGTAAAACAACGCATTGCCTGCCGGTTCGTTGGACTCAATGGCAATTCGCTTCCAATCCCTTTGGCTTGCAAATAATTGATTCTCGGTTCACGTAGATTTTTTTCCGCCCAGAGCAGGTTACTTTCGAGCGCAATAAGTCCCGTCCGTTGTTCATTACTAAAATCTTGGCGGTCGCTGGACAGGATAATACCGTTGATATAAGGTGCTCCAAAACGCAACTTACCTGAACCACCAACAATTATCAGAAAATCGTCTTCGACAGCATCACGAATGCGTTGGAGAATGGATTCTCGAGCGTTCTGTTCTGCCGCATTAGAACGATACCCTTCAAGAACAACTTCTTTTTCATTCCAGTAACCGAAAAGGATACCATCCCATAACCCGCTTTCAGCAACAGCGATGGCTTGATCAACAATAATATCTTGGGCGATGGGATGTGTAAAATCTATAAGTAAATCTGTATATCGTTCCGCGGGTGCTCCAAGAACCATTTCGCCAGATGCCTCTGTAATCCAGGGGAAATCATCACCACTATAAAGTTCTTTCAAAAAGGGTGACCCAGGATCAGCCCCTCGCATATTCACCTCACATAGGAGTATCAGATTCGGATTTAAATCAAGCGACGCTTCCTGTCGCCTGCGAGCTTCTGTCCAATCCCCGACAAGTGAAACACCTCCATCTGTTCTTTGAAAACGTAATCCAAACTCAGGACTCCAAAACATATCGTGAGATGCTCTCATTTCTGCATAGGACAGATGATGCTTATTGACGAACCATTCTGCCCAAGGTGCCGTAATGGAAGGCTGGCTACGCGTTTGGACTTTTTCCATGACCGACAGCTGCCTTGGTGAATTTTTTAATGTGTCGGGCGTTGCCCCTGTGTGAGAAACTTGTGTGCTGGCACCGCTGGTTTTACGAGTCAGCGTCACACGTCCCGCCTGATTTCGCACAGCAGGTTTTGACACAATATCAAGAATGATATCGGTATCAACGATCTCAATGGTAGGTTCAGACGCTGCCTCGAAACTATAGGGTCTCTGAAAACGGATGAGGTGTTGATTGCTCACACCGAGCAATAAGGCAACCAAAACCACGGCGGTGCCGACAGCCGCCCATGGGAGCAACGGTTTTGAAGCCGGAGACGGTGTAAGTTCTATGTCGGCGACCCGCCGCATGATGTTTTGTTTTACGCTTGTCGGTATCTGCACGCTGCCGAGAACTTCTTGAACGAGGGATGCTTCTTCCGCTTGTAACCGTTTTCGCGCCCGATACAGTCGATTATGAATTGCGCTGACTGAGACCCCTAAGAACCTACTAATTTCTTTGACGGTCATTTCGCCGAGATAATGGAGCGTCATGACGGTCCGCTCACTCTCTGGTAGTTTTGATAGCAGTTTTTTGACAATCTCACGGCGATGTTCGGAGATCGCTATCTCCGACTGCTCGGATACGTGATGGGTATAAGAGGCTTTCTCAATGTCTTCCACAGGTGTGTCCTCCAGCGATTGTGTCGCAAGATTTTTCTTCCGTATCCAATCAATGCAGAGCCTGTTCGCGATGACATACAGCCATCCAGCAAATTTATAGGGGTCTTTAAGTGTCGATAGTTTTTTGTACACCTGAAGGAACGTGTCCTGTGTAATCTCCTCGGCATCGTGAAAATCGCCGACCTTCCGCCACGCAAGCGCGTGGACGCTTTTCTGGTGCTTTTCGACCAAGACATCAAACGCCGCTTCATCACCCGATAATATTCTCTGAATGAGTTGAACATCGCTCTCTTTTTCCATGAGGTACCCTCCTAAAAAACAGTTGGGTCGTGACGGTATTCACCCATATCGAATCTTGTAAAATTACGCGGCACGATACCGTTCATACCCTCTATAATTAAAGACGAAACTTTGGACGCAAAGTTCGCATAATTTGAAAAAAATCTGGAATTACTGAATGGTTCTGCATAGCAACTATCTGAACTTGACAGATTGTGGTGCTTGTGATAGACTTTCCATTATGAAGATTGTAGTTGCACCTGATTCATTTAAAGGGAGCGTCAGTGCGTTCGAAGCTGCGTGTGCGATTGAGCAGGGACTGCGTCGCGTGTTTCCGGATGCCGTTATTGATAAGATTCCGATGGCAGACGGTGGCGAAGGAACTGTGCAATCGCTCGTTGATGCCACCGGCGGACACCTCCGAACGCAGCGTGCGCTTGCACCTCTGGGAAACGAAGTTGACGCACAATTCGGCATCCTCGCCGATTCAGAGACTGCTGTCATTGAGATGGCATCCGCCTCCGGTCTGACGCTCGTCGCACCGCACGAACGAAACCCGCTCCGTACCACCACTTATGGCACTGGACAACTTATCCGCGCTGCTCTGGAAGCGGGGTGTAGACGCTTAATCATCGGTATCGGCGGCAGCGCGACGAACGATGGCGGTGCCGGAATGGCAGAAGCACTCGGTATCCGATTACTCGACAAAGAAGGCAAACAGATTCCGCGCGGAGGTGAGGGGCTCGGGCAATTGGCATCAATAGATATGACGGGCTTGCATCCTGCTGTCGCAGAAACCGAAACCGTTGTTGCCTGTGATGTCAACAATCCGTTGACGGGCCCTGACGGCGCATCACACGTCTACGGACCGCAGAAGGGTGCCACACCTGAAATAATCGAAACACTGGACGCATATTTGGCACGTTTTGACGAAGTCTTGACGCGGACACTCGGCAGATCTTTTAATGACATTCCCGGTGCGGGGGCTGCAGGAGGATTGGGTGCCGGTCTGATGGCATTTCTCAACGCTGAGTTGCGACTCGGTGTTGATATTATGGTTGACGCTGTTAACCTCAAAGAACGCGTGAAGGGTGCCGCTATCGTTTTCACGGGTGAGGGACAACTGGATTTTCAGACTGCATTCGGGAAGACACCTGTCGGTGTTGCGAAAGTCGCGAAGGCACACAACATCCCTGTCATTGCGATTGCGGGGGGTATCGGTGAAGGGGCCGAAGCCGTCTATGATACTGGGATTGATGCGATGTTGGGTATCGTACAAGAGCCGATGGAATTAGCGGATGCGGTTGCAGACGCGTCGCGGTTGATCGCTGACACCGCGGAGCAGGCTGCACGATTGATCGCTATCGGTCATAAAGGATTGGGAAGCTAAAAAAGGTTGGAAGAATGGAAGAAAAGAAGGCTGCTCTTCTGATCTTCCAGTCTTCTCTAAGGCGTTACGGCACGACGGCGCGTGCCTACTACTGTAACAATATCGGTGTGTCTTTCATGAAGTCGTCCGTCTCGGTTTGCCACGTTTTCATATCCGCAGCGAGTGAACGGATGCGGTCGGCATGTTCAGGTAGATCAGCAAGGTTCGTCGTCTCCCACGGATCCTGCTCCAGATTAAAGAGTTGAATGTGATTGGTGCCTTTACCTGTTTCTTCGGAGACATAATAGCGGATCAGTTTCCAACGTCCATCGCTGACAGTGCGATGAATATCCTTATACGCAGCGAAGACTGTCTCTCGTACTTGATCGACACACCCTTCCATCAGTGGAACTAAGCTCACCCCTTCGGTCGTATCCGGGCACGTAACACTGGTTAGGTCACAGACGGTCGGAAAAACATCGTAGAGATAGGTGAGTGCATCAACTGTCGTGCCTTCGGGGATTCCGGGTCCGGCGAATATGGAAGGCACACGGATACTATGGTCGTAAAGGTTCTGTTTGCCGAGCAGTCCGTGTTGTCCAACACCGAGTCCGTGGTCAGCCGTATAGATAACAATGGTGTTATCGAGATGTCCATTGGCTTCCAATGTGTTTAGCAAGCGTCCCATTTCGGCATCTTGGCTGGTAATCATACCGTAGTAATCGGCGATGTGTTGTTGAACGATTTCAGGTGTGCGTGGGAACGGTGCCAGCACTTCGTCACGAATACGCATTTCGCCGTTGTCAAACGGGTGTTCCGGGTAGAAATTCTCTGGAACAGGGACATCCTCTGGTTTATACATCGTCGCGTATTCACCGGGTGGCGTCCGAGGATCGTGCGGTGAAGTAAAGGAGAGATAAACGAAAAATGGATCCGTTTGGTCGTAGTTTTCTATAAATTGCACGGCGGAATCAGTAAACAATTCCGTAGAAAACTTATCACCGATATACCTATCATCTTTCGGATAAGCACCTGTCGGGTCAAAATCGAAAATTGGCACCTTATATTGATTGCCCATGCCACCGAAGAAAATTGTAGCACCATCGTCAAAACTATCTGCAAACGTTTGTCGGTCGTTGTGCCATTTACCAGAAAAAAATGTGTGATAACCTGCTTGACGCATCACCTGGGGCCAGACAGCGTAATCTCGATTAATCTGGTTTGCCCCGCTTCGGAATAGACTTGCACTTGTGAGAACAGCGGCGCGGCTCGGTACGCAGACGGCTCCCGAAAGCGAACCCATGATGTGGGTTTGGTGGAAAGTCGTTCCGCGTGCCATGAGCGAGTCCATGGTTGGTGTTTTGACTGTAGGATCGCCCATCCCGCCGATGGCATCCCATCGATGGTCGTCGGCGATCATAAACAAGACATTAGGTTGTGAGGACATATTTTTAATTTTCCTTTTTTAAATTTTCCTTGCGGTTCGGTCAGGGCGGTTGGAACTTGAGAGTTTTCTCCGTAAATCCGCTCTCCATTACATTACGAGCTACGGGTTTTGAGGCTACCTTAAGAGGCAGCCTTTGTTAGATGAAAATCGCCTTAACCGCCCGCTGGCTGTTGACGATTTCCGATTGCTATGATAAAAGAAACATCAAAATTACCAAACAGAGTTGAGTCCTAATCAGAAACCACCGCGTAATGAAATGGAGCGGTGCCCAGGAGGCCATAGTTAAAAAAATGAAAATTGCGACGATTGAACAATTTTATCCGCGCCGTCGGACGCGCCTCGTCAAAATCACGACGGACACTGGTATCGTCGGATGGGGCGAAACCACACTTGAAGGTAAAGCGAGAAGCACGTGTATGGCTGTCACCGAACTTGCAGACTACTTTATCGGCAAAGATCCGCTACGGATTGAACACCATTGGCAGCACGTCTATCGTTCGGCGTTCTTCCGAGGCGGTAATATCTTGATGTCCGCGCTGTCCGGCATTGATCAGGCGTTGTGGGATATTGCCGGTAAATACTACAATGTGCCTGCCTATCAACTCTTAGGCGGTGCCGTGCGTGACCGTATCCGCGTCTATGCCCACTGGGGTATCGGCAGTTTGACGGACGAAGGCAAAGCCGCCGCGAAAGAACGTCTCGAATTTTTACAACAAAAAGGTGGTTATACAGCGTTTAAAACCGGTCCCGGTGGTAAATGGCGTGGACACGAACCCCCCGCGGTGATTGATGCCTTCGTTGAACGCGCCTATCTCATGCGCGAATGGGTGGGACCCGATGTTGAACTGGCTTTCGATTTCCACGGCAAGATGACTCCTGCGCTCGCTATCGAGATTTGTCATGAACTTAAAGGGATGCATCCGATGTTCGTTGAGGAACCGATCCCACAAGAGAATGTAGACGCACTCAAATTGGTGTCCGACCATGTGCCGTTTCCGATTGCGACGGGTGAACGGCTGCTAACGCGTTGGGGGTTTCGCGAGGTCTTTGAAAAACAGGCGGTCGCTTACTTACAACCCGATACCTCGCACGCCGGTGGCATCACTGAACTCAAGAAAATTGCAAACATGGCGGAGGTGTATTACATGCATATCGCACCGCACTGCGCTATCGGTCCTGTTGCTTTCTCTGCCTCCCTTCATGTGGATGCCGTTGTGCCGAATTTCCTCATCCAAGAGCAGATTGATGCCGGTTTGGGGGACGGTTTGTTCGTTGACGATTGGCAAGTCACAGACGGACACATCGAATTACCGACAAAACCCGGACTCGGCTTCGAGATTGACGCGAAAGAGGCAGAACAGACACTCGATACCTACCCTGAAGAACTCGGCGGCGAGTTCTATTATGATACCGACGGCAGTGTCGCGGATTGGTAGCGCATTTTGTGTTATCGGCGTACTGGATAGCCTCCTACATTGTCTGTCACGTATAAGGATTATACCTTATATGTTTCCATAAGTCCAAATTTCCCCGCACACTGAATTGCCATCGGCAGAGGGGCACGACGAATGTTCAGACAATCCGATACCTCGCACGCCGGTGGCATTACTGAATTGAAAAAGAGGGTGTTGTCGTGGATTTACCAAAATCATTTGCAACACGCACTAAATCTAATATGTTGATTTCACCATCACTATTGACATCCGCAAGACGATTGGCATCGGTGACAGGCTGCCCGAAAACTGAAGCAACACGCGTCAAATCCAAGATGTTGACGACACCATCGCCATTGATATCTGTAGGGTGCGCCTGGTTTTCCTGCGATAAAACGGCGGTAATCGATGTCTTTCCGAGTGTCGACAGTAAAGGCTCGTCATTGCTAGAAAACAGACCTACTCCCGGCAACAGAATAAAGGCGGGCTTTTGTGGATCAATCACTTCAAAAGTAAGGGTCGCCAACGTACCATCGCTATCTGTCGCAATAGGCATACCTTCGACACTAAGCGGGGCTTCACCGATAACCGACAGCCCCCAATACTGTGCACCCGGACGCAAGTATGTAGTGGGAACAAAGTCTCCTAAAAAATCCAATGGTATTTCAAAAAACAACTCTGATAACAAAATATTACTATCACCCTCAGGTTCCAGAGGTTCCACAGATAAAGCAACGGTCATGCCAAACCGTGTTTCACCATCAATATCTAAGGCAAGCGTGTAACTGTCATCTTCACGCAGAAACGGACGAAGAAAAATACCACCACCCGGTAGGTAATCCCCCATCATTGCTGATGTATATTTCAGTACAGTCGCATCAAAAACAATAAAACCATTATAGCCAGCAACTCCTTTACCACCACTGAGATGAATATCAACGCTTATTTGGGGTGAAACTACATCCGGATTGTGTTTGAGAGACACAACATTTTCACAATAACAAATGGATGTAAAGCCGAATAACAACGTAACGGCGAACAAGGTAAAAAGTGGTTTTCTCATATTGTGATTTCCTTTATTTTGATGCGGGTATTTTGCGTCTCCCCACAGGACAAGCGTAGACAGCTCACTACTGTCTCATCCAGTTTCAAGTTGAGGGTATCTGTTTGGTCTATAGGGACGAGGGAACCTCGCCCCTGCGACGTAAAATTCAAAATGGACACAGCATTCCGCTTAGACCACCGGTTTACGGTGCGCAACGTACGGTGGTTCGAGCATTAACTTCTGGTCTTCGTCTGACATCAGGTTGCGGAGTTCGTCGTCGTATCCGCCTTGTCCCCACGAGGCGTGTCCCGGTGAGTACTTGAACAGAATGGAGCGGCGTTCGTGCGCGGACGTCCACGGGAGCGTGCCGTGTGTTAACGCCTCTGTAAAGATGACAGCGTCGCCTGCCTTCTGATGCACCGGTGCCATACAGGTTTTGTTGTCTACCACGGGTCGGAATTGCGGCGGACACGGATAGTTGCTCTTATGGCTGCCGGGGATACAACAGAAACCGCCGTGTCCCGGTAGCATATCGGTTAACGCCCATGAGACGACGGTTAACCCGTTATACATCCGATCGTTTCGGAAAACGTAGTACTGCGACGGATCATAAGGCGTACCACCACCGTGGAGCGTTCCGCCTGGGTTGCCATCTATCATCAAGATGCCGTAGACGTGATCGAGCCGGAACTTAGGACCGACGATCTCCGCTAAGCACGGCATGATGCGCGGATGATTGAGCAGTTTACGGAACGCGTCGTTCTCCCAACTCAAGAACCCGCCGAACCTCTGTGAATGGACATTATCATCCACGGGATCCGGATAATCTTGTGCATCGATAAGTGCGTTCAGTTCAGCGAGTTCTTCGTCCCCCAAAACGCCTTCAATATTCACATATCCCCATAGATCAAACAGGTATTTCTCTTCAGCGTTCATTTTTTAATCTCCCTCGCGGTTCGATAATAAGCACTGCAAGCGGGGTTTGAAACCCCGCCTGCAAACGGGTTTCAAATCTTGAAGAAACACCCCAGCAAAAACCCTGCAAAGGGGTTGCGTAAGCCCTATTTCTCTTATTGATGTGCCGAGCGAGAAGTCGGTTCGAGCCGTGTGACGACGATCTTTGATCTATCAATGAGTTCACCGACGCGCGCTGAGATTTCGTTTACCCAGCGATCATCTTCATAGACTGCCGCATAAAGCTGCTCACGCTGTTCTTCGCTCTCAAACCGTCGAATCCAGACGTAGAGATCGTCCTCTTCTTCGCCGATGAAACTGCCAATCACGACCATCCCTTTAGAAATCTGGAACGGGATGACCGTTTCTTCCATGTATTTTACCCAGTTTTCGCGTTGACCGGGTTGTGTTCTGTACTGCCTTAATTCAAAAAAAGCCATAAAAATCTCCTTTAACTATTTATATCCGGTTATAGCCGTAGCCTTTACCCGTAATTTCGAAGAGTGCTGCGGCTGCCAAGAAATGGATGTCTGCGTCCTGATCTTCTAAGAGCATTTCGAGGAGTGCAACTGCGTTTGCGTTTTTCGCGTCACCGAGTGCCCTGATAACATCAAGGAGGAATCCGCGTGTAATTTGGGCTTCGTGTAAGGCTCTTAACTTGTCCACCAATGCCGTTACCGCTTTGTCGGATCCGATGTCACCCAATGCACGAGAGGCATCGCGTCGGATCTCGACGTGATTATCGTCGTTGTTCATCACTTCGATGAGTGCGTCGGTCGTTGACGGATCCGCCAATTCCCGGAGGCCTTGTGTCGCGGCACGTCGTGCATCTTTGTTATCTTCGGTTTCGCCTTTCATCATCTGAACGAGGTCTGGTATAAACTCCGAAAGTCCGGCTTCTCCAACGGCAAGTGCTGTCGCTTTACGGATATCTACGTCGGGATTGGTTAACCGCTCTCTAAGATCGGATGTATCCAGTGCTGCATCTGCTGTTTTGCAGCGTCCGAGTGCAACCATGGCGGCGTTTCTCACGGGATTGGTTTCCCATTTATCCGCGACGCGTTCAGACACTTTCGGTGCGACAAACGCCGGTAAATCGAGTTTTTTGGCAGCAATGACGAAAATCCGCCAACTCCAGTTCCGCCGCCGATCATTAAGTCCGAGGTTCCTTCTGTTCCCTGCGTCCTCAAGGGCAACAATATATTCAGTATCGTCAACGAGTCGTCTTCCGAGTGCTTCAGCTGCCCGGGTTCCGCCGATGGTGCCGAGTGCACGTGCCGCTTTTGTGCGGGCTGAAGCGTTCGCTAACACCGCCGTGCCAGCATCTAACGGTATCCGCTTATCTTCAAGGATGGCGATCAATCTCGGAATCGCGGCTTCACTTTCGAGTTTACCAAGTGCGATTATCGCATCTTTAGCAATGTTTCCAACTCGGATGTCAAGCGCACGGATAAGTATGTTCTCAACCGATTTATCGCCGATGTTACCGAGGGCGGTTACGGCTGCAGCGCGGACGTTGTCTGGTTCCAGCGGATTTTCGACGATCTCACTGAGTTTTTCGACCGCTTTTGAATCTTTGAGCGCACCTAAAGCGGCAGCGGCTTGTAACCGGATCTCAGCATTCTCATCGGAGAGTGCTGCCAACAACGGTACGGCAGCGCGTTCGTCTTTGAGGGCGTTGAGTGAAACGATCGCCGCTGCCCGGATGGATTTCATTTCATCCCTGTCTTCGAGTACGGCGATGAGCGGTTCAACCATCCGACGTTCTTTGAAACCGCCGAGAGAGTTCGCCGCCCGTTTTCGGATGACATAACTCGGATGTTTCAGTTCCGCAAGCATCGCATCGGCAGCAACTTTTTTTGCAGTCGCCCCGAGAATATGGACGAATGCCCAGCGCACCCACTCATCATCTGTGGATTTAAGGACATCGAGAACGAATTCCGCTGTTGCGTCATTTCCATCTTTGATTAACGCACCGATGACCTCATTCTGCACGGAGAGGACTTCGTATCCGTCATCAAAATTTCCCAAGCCTTTCTTCAAAACATCGACGAGTCCCTTATCCCCAGCTTGAATTTCTCGAAGTGCGACTGCCGCTTGAAAACGGGTTGTCTCATACTTATCGCTTCGGAGTGCATCTAAGAGCGGATCGACGACCCGCTGCCCTTTTATTTTCCCGAGCGCAATAGCAGATTCCTGTCGGACGACCCCCTGTTTATCTTTTTTTAGGGCAGTGATGAGCGCCGTAGTTGCAGCATCCCCTTTGATTTCACCGAGTGCCCACGCTGCGTTTTGGCGTACAGTTGCACGGGCATCGTCTTCAAGGGCACGTATCAACGGTTCTATGACGGTGTCGCCTTTGATAATCCCGAGTGCGTGTGCGACTTCACTTCGGACGAGGCTCGGTATCGGCTTCAACTCACCCCATGTTCGATAGTTCGCGCGCGGGTAATCGACTGTCCATTCGAGCTGAAAAGATTCGACCTGTGTTCGGAGGGCATCAAGCGTTTTATATTGCCGTTTCATGTGCCGTTGGAATTCCGAAATTTCGTCGAATTGCGTGGATAGTACCCAGAGAAGGGTAGGTGTCGTTTCTGGTGCTTTGATACGACTTAGGACCTTGACAGCGTTAGCACGTATGCTCGGACTGGTCTCATCACTGAACACAAGCAGGAGCATCGGTTGTGTCGCTTCTACAGGTTTAAGTTGCCAGAGCGCATCAATAGCGGCGAGTCGCAGCGTCTCGCGCATCTGCTTACCCAGTGCCATGATGATCAGTTTTTGAACGGCATCTTCTGTTGCAACATCAATTTTACCGAGTGCCGTCGCAGCGTTGGTGGCGGTGGTATCGTCATAGGTGAGTGCCTCGGTGAGTGCAGGGACCGCCCTGCGTGTCCGCATATTACCGAGTGCCGTCGCAGCCAATGCTTTAACCTCTTTATGTGGATCGTTGTTTAAGGCCTCAATAAGCGGTTCTATGGCGCGCCGGTCTCCGATTTGTCCGAGTGCATCCGCGATCCTGATTCGGGTTTCATCTGTGCCGTTTTTGAGTGTGTCAACCATCAGTGGAACGGCGACACCGCGCATCTCAACGAGTGCCGCCAATACTTGCGCCTGCAGCTCTTCGTTTGCCAACCCTTTTATTAACGGTTGGACGGCTTCTTCGGATTTCAGGAGTCCGAGCGTCTGGATTGCAGCGGCTTGGGTCGCGATCCGGTACTTTTTCATCCACAGTTCGTCAATATAAGCACTTGCGATGTATTGATAGTCTGTTGTGAAACCGGTGTCCTCATCAGGAATCAGGTTTCTCGCTTTCGTCTCCAACACCTCAAGGAGTGGCGCAGTTGCGGGGTCCCCGATGCGGTTGAGCGCATCTATGGCCGTATCTTTTACGTAACTGTTCTGATCTGAGAGCAGTCGGACGAGGTCAGGCACAGCCGTCTCGGTTTGGATACGTCCGAGGAGCTTTGCGGCGTGCATTCTGACTTGCGCGCTGTTGTTTCGGAGTGCAAGTTGGAGTGCTGGCACAATATCGGTGCCTTCAGCGGCACCAGAACTCGCCAGCTGCTCCAGTGCAGTGATCGCCCTATACGTGACCTCCGGTGCGTTCTCAGTTTCTCTGAGAACCGCTTCAAATGTAGGGATGAATTCAGAGTTTCGCATCGCCCCAAGATGACGTACTGCCTCTTTCTGTATAGCAGGATCCTGGTGCCGGGTTGCCTGCTGCAGCAGTTCAGCAACTACGTCTCCAGCTCCAAGTTTGTTCATGAGCTGTGCGACAGCTGCGCGTGCATTGGGCTGATAGCACTTCTCAGCGGCTAAGAGGGCGTTGACGACTGCAGCGTCTGGGGATTCGACGAGTTCCGTCAGCAATTCCGAACGTTTTTCGACCGCTTCAGCAACAGATATGGCAAAGAGTCCGGAGATAGAATTCTGTATACGGATGAGCCGCTCCTGCTGATCAAGGTCATCGGAATCCGGATCCTCCAACGCCAAGATAGCACCGATGTCGGCGGTGACTGTTTCGAGGTAAGCGTTGGCTTTTACGATCGCTTCCTGCCACCCAGCTGCATCCGCCTGTGTACGGAGTTGCAAGAAGGCACGGAGATGTTGCGCTTCTTGATTTCCTCCGTCTATTCTTTCGACTGCTGTCTGTGCAGCAGCGTAATCCCCACTAACGATAGCAGCGCGCGCTTCAATAATATCTCTGTTCTCTTTCTCACCACACGCAAGCAGAAACGTAATCACCGCGATAAGTGGGAGATAGATACCAATTTTTAGCATATTACAAGTCCGATTCATAACTATTCCCCTAACGACTGACAACTATTTTCGTCAAGTCTGCGATAGCATAAATGTTCCGTCCGATTTGATTCAACAACGCCAATCGGTTTGAGCGCAGTGCCGGTTCTTTCGCCATAACCAGCACCTCATCAAAGAATGTATCAATTGCGGGTTGCAAAGTAGCGAGTTGTGTTAGAAGTTTGGTGTAGTCCCGCTCCTGTATACTCTGTTTAAGGTTCGGTGCTGCTTCAGTGATGCCTTCGTACAACTGCTTTTCAGCGTCGTCTTGCAGCATCGAGATGTCTACTCTCTCTGGTGCGTCCGGCGGTAAGATTCTCAATACCCGATTGAGCGCATTATACACCTCCTCAAAGTTTGGTGTCAAGCGAAATTCGGCAAGGATGTTGGCGCGTTTGAGGATATCAATGATATTGACATCACCGACTGCTAAGACAGCATCCGTAAGATCAGGCGTATACTGCTGTGCCTGCAAGATGACGCGTAGACGGTCTTTGATGAAGTTGAGAACGCTGGTTTTTGTGTCGTCGGCTAACGGAACGGCGTAGCGCGAGATCGCCTTTTCGACGACTGCATCCAGAGAGAGCGGCAGCTGCCGCTCTTGGAGAATACGGATTGTACCGAGTGCGTGCCGCCGCAAGGCGTATGGGTCTTGTGAACCGGTCGGACGTTCCTCTATACCGAAGTATCCGACGATCGTGTCGAGTTTATCAGCGATAGCGAGAATCGCCCCGATTTCGGTTTCCGGGAGCGGCGTATCTGCACCGAGCGGTTGGTAGTGCTCGGCGATAGCGGTAGCAACCGGTTCAGGTTCACCAGAGTTTTGTGCGTAGTATCTACCGGTTATACCCTGCAGTGACGGGAATTCGATGACCATCTGGGTCGTCAAATCCGCTTTACAGAGCCACGCTGCGCGTGCTACGTGTTCAACACTCATCTCCGTGTAGGAGGCGTTTGTAACCCCGATTTCCTTAGCGATGAGATTCGTTAACGCCCTGAGCCGTTCTGCCTTATCCAAAAGCGAACCGAGTCTGGCGTGAAAGACAACTGCGCCTAAGCGTTCAACTTTATCGGCGAGGCTGGTCTTCTGGTCTTCTCTGTAGAAGAATTCGGCATCGTTGAGTCTGGCGTGGAGGACGCGCTCGTTTCCGTGCTGAACGCCGTCAAAATTTCCGTCGGTTCCATTGGAAATCGTGATGAATTTCGGCACCAGTTCCGAGTCGTTTTTCCACATCGGGAAATAGCGTTGATGCTTCTTCATCGCCGTGATGAGCACTTCAGGCGGTATCTCCAAGTGCGATTCACTGAAACTGCCGATGATGGGCTGCGGGTTCTCTACAAGATAGTTGACTGTCCCGAGCAGTTCTTCGTCGATTTTCGGGAGACATCCCTCCGCTTTTAGGATGGATCTCACCTGTTTTCCGATGACCTCTCGTCGTTCCTTGGGACAGACAATCACACCAGCGGTCCGCAACGCCTCGGTGTAGGCGTTTAAATTCGCCGATGTTAGTGTTATCGGGTCGGGATGCAGGGAGCGGTGTCCGTAGGTTATCTGTCCGGCGTGTACGTCTCCGTAGGCACAGTCAACGACTTCATCACCTAAGAGTGCGACAAGCCAGCGGACAGGACGCGCGAAACGAGCGAATGCCTGTGGTGCTTCCGATCTGGTTTCCCAACGCATGGTCTTCGGGAAACGGAGTGCCGCAATCCATTCGGGTAGAAGTGTTTGTAGTACTTCTCGTGTCGGTTCGCCGATTTCGAGTTTTGAAGCGGCAACGTATTCACCGCGTTCAGTTTCCACAATACGGAGTGCTGCGAGTTCAACACCTTGTGTCCTTGCGAAGCCGATTGCTGCCTGTGTCGGTTCGCCGTTCTCGTCGTAGGCGACGCTTTTCGGAGGTCCCACAACTTCTGTCTCTTCGCTCTCTTGGAGTGTTTTAATATCTTTAATAGTGAGCGTGATACGGCGCGGTGTACCGAAGGTCTCAATTTCACCGTACGGGATTCGCTGGTCTGTCAGGGACTCAGTTGCAATTTCCCGGAGCTGCCTAAGTGCAGGCGGGACATAACCGGCGGGTATCTCCTCCGTGCCGATTTCAAACAGGAGATCCGCTGTTTCTTGCTGCGGTTGTGCCGGTGTTTTGTCTTCCGTCGGTATCGTGACTTCTGCATCGGTTGCTGTGTTGAAACGTCCCATGAGCGGGTGTCCCATCTCTTCGCGCTGTTCAACGTACGCCCGGGCGATCCGCTGTGCGAGTCGTCGCACACGTTCAATGTAACTGACACGCTCCGTAACGCTAATAACGCCGCGTGCGTCGAGCATGTTGAAGGTGTGTGAGCATTTGAGGACGTGATCCGTCGCTGGTAGCACTAACCCGTCATCTAAACAAGCGTGGGTCTCCTTCTCGTAGGTGCTGAACTGGTCGAAGAGCATCTCTACGTTCGCGTGCTGGAAGTTGTAGGTTGAGTACTCCACTTCGCTTTGATGGTGGACATCCCGGTAGTTGAGGTGTTCGTTCCAACGGATGTCAAAGAAACTATCGACATCTTGCAAGTAGAGCGCGATCCGTTCGAGTCCGTAGGTAATCTCAGCACAGATTGGGGCGAGATCAATACTGCCCATCTGCTGGAAGTAGGTGAATTGGGTGACCTCGGCACCGTTCCACCAGACCTCCCAACCGAGTCCGGAGGCACCGAGCGTCGGTGACTCCCAATCGTCTTCAACGAATCGGATGTCGTTCTGACGGGGTGAGATACCGAGATGGTATAAACTCTCAAGGTAGAGCGGAAGTACATTTTCAGGCGCAGGTTTCAGGATCACCTGATATTGGTAGTATGCGCCGAGGCGGAATGGATTCTCTGCGTATCTGCCATCGGTAGGACGGCGTACGGGTTCAACATAAGCCACTCGCCACGGTTCTGGTCCGAGGCATCGCAGGAAGGTTGCAGGATTAAACGTCCCTGCACCGACTTCTATATCACACGGTTGTTGGATGATGCAGCCGTGGTCTGCCCAGAATTTCTCTAACGCTAAAATTATTTCTTGGAAAGTCATATCTGTTTTTATCGTCTCGCTCCGTTTGAATTGATTAATGCGTATCTATTGTAACACAAACAGATTTTTTTTAGCAATAGATTTTCGAGTGTCTTACCAGGGCCATTCAATTTTAAGAAATTATTGGGTTGGACATCTTTTTTTTAGGATCCGGTGCGAAAACTTTCTGCTTGACACATATCGTGTTCTGTGTTCTCGGTTTTACCTTCTTGTGAAATTCTGCGACAGGCTGCGACAGGCTGCGAAAATTTCGGTAGTTTTCTTTAATTGTTTTTATATTTTAAGTAATATATATAAAGTATTAACACCTGTGAAAAGGACAACACAAAAAACGGACAATTGAATGACTCTGAGTGTCTTGCAGACTTTCTTTGACAATTCAATACATGCAAGATATAATTGACAAAATGTATTAACTAAACCCAATTCCATACATACTGCCGAACTTCTCTTTATGTTTAAAATTCGCGATGTATTATCTGGAGGCAGCCTTAGCAGACTATTGGGAAGATGGCAACACAGCGTCGTTCTGGATGGCACTCCGTGATATTGTAGAGGCACAAGGCGGAAAGGTGATCGCGAAATTATAGAGATTCCATCAATGCGGAACAACGCACCTGTGCAAGAAATAGAATATTACCGTGCCCCAAACGGCAAAAACCCTTTCACGGAATGGCTTGAATCTATTCGAGATAAAAGCACGCAAAACAGAATTGACAAACGGCTTGAGCGATTGGAAGATGGCAATTTTGGCGATTGCAAATCTGTTAGGGACGGTGTTTTTGAATTGCGTCTCCGCTTCGGTCCGGGATATCGTATCTATTTCGGCCAAATTGACAATACACTTGTTCTTCTGCTTTGTGGTGGAGACAAGGCATCACAAGCGCGGGATATTGAACGCGCAAAAACCTATTGGCGAGAATATAAGGAGGCACACCCATGAGAGAAATGGGAAATTGGCGTGAGTACCAAAAGGAGAGACTTGCTAATGATCGCGAAGCAGCAATTGACTATCTCCAATTAACATTGGAGGAATACCTTGCTGACGGTGATCTACCTTTCTTTTTGAAGGGACTCCGAACTTTTATAGAATCGCAGGGTGGCGTTTCTGAACTTTCCAAACACACTAACATTGAACCTGAAACACTCTTGGATGCTCTCTTTAAGGAAGATGCTCCGCGGTTAGACATACTCAACACTATACTAAATGCCTTTGAGTGTCAGTTACCAGTTCAACATAAGGCAGATGCAAACGTTAGCATCAAAGTCGCAATTTTCAGTGCCGATTCTCCTAAACGCACATCACTACCTCCGCTAATTAACTGGATACACACGGCGCAAAGGGCTCAAAAAGCAGCCTGCGGATTTCCACATTTAACAGATCAAATTACCGTAATGGTGTATCAGTAATTACGGGCTATACTATGATTTGCTGTCCTTACTTGCTTTTATCAATGACTTTCTAACTTCAAATTGTGTCATAACATTTTCGGATTAGTATACCTTTGGGATATCTTCATCTGATATCCAATCTCCCAATAATTTGGCGAGTCCTGGATCATATTCCTTGAGAGCATCCCTCGTTTCAAATTCACCCGCGTAGTACCACATCCTAACCCCTTCTGCCCAATATGCTCCAACGTCTTGCAAGGACCTCGGATTACAATCCCATGTTTTTGAGGCGACACTTGCTTTGTAAGATTTCTCTAATGAACTATAAAAGTTTAGGTCTATTTGGCAAATTGCATAGTTTATGGCACAGGCTAAGACAAAAACAAAAACCCCCATGTTTGGCTCACCATCCCAATCAATAACCGATGCCAGATATCCTGAAAACCCTTGATTTTTTTCTGGTAAGACAGCACAACCATATTTATAGTTTGGATCGTTTTCATCCAATTCCAGGTAAGCTGCAACACTTTCCCCTTGTGCAACAAGAATACATACAAAACCAATTAGTTCCGTGCGGATTTCAGGCCGTTTGGAGGTGATTTTCAAAATTATTTCCTGTGCTACATAAAAAGCCTTGTCATCCACATTCTTAGAACCGATTATCACCATATCTTCGACTTCCAAGTGTTTTGTGATTTGTACTTTATTCTTTGCTTCCAGGGGCTTTGGCACCAGCATTTTAAATCTCCTCTCGTAGAACTTACTTATCCGTTCAGATCAAACATGGGCTATCTTATAGTCATTTTCAGATGAATTATACCATTTTTGAAGTGCCGATGCAAATTCAGATTTACCTTACACCTTGGTAATCTTTTGAAAATTTACTGTACCTGCTCGGTATCAATGTAGATGTTATGTGTTTCGGGACCGCTTATCGAACCAGAATCTGTAACCGCTCTCATGAAGGCAACCAAACAGAGGAATGAAGGGTTGCTACCTCTGAAACAGATTCCAACCAATTAATAGCAGCCTGTTCGTCCTGCTCAATTGCGATTTCGACTGCACGTTTGGCATGTTCTAAGAGGTCTTTGGCGTGCTTGCGTAAGTTGAAGGATTCAATAACTTTCTGTTCAATTTCAGCCTGTTTCTCTGCTTTGATTTTCGGGATAGCAATTTTACTGAATTCTTCCTTGTTAATAGCAGTCAGGATTGTACCGCTACACCCTTTTTTGAGTTGTAGCTGCCCGACAATGCTTTTTAAAAGCACGAGCAAAACTTTGGAATTAAGCACATCTGACTGGACTACATGAAATCCAGTAGAGCATAAAGCATTATCATATTCCGCAGTTATTAGGGCAACACTTTGCAATGACCCCTCAATAGATGAAACAATCACATCTCCAGCAGCTACCTTACGTCGCGCTCTGGTCGGTAAATCTTCCCCTCGTTCCACCATGCAATCAGTTATTTCTCCATTGCTCCCGATATTGGCAAGTTCAATGTACTTGTATTCTGTTTCAGCATCGGGATTGAAATTAGTATCTCTGATATTTATCAAATCTATCAAGGAATCAGTAATAATCAATGGATCGTAGGTATAG
>ASZN01000051.1 GCA_000406005.1 Candidatus Poribacteria bacterium WGA-3G | reverse complement strand
AAGTGTGGTCGGAAGATATATGCTGTCCAACGGATTGATTCAACGCGTTGGAAATCTATTGATCGTAAAGTACTTTGGAAATATCCGGATGAACGCACGCCCGGAAAATAATACCATTTCTAAACAGTGTTGTCGCATTACCGGATGTTATGAAATACGGTGGCATACCGGAACACAGACTAACAGTCTATGCTACATAAGAGGAAACCAATAAAATCAGAAATGGTATAAATATAGGAGAATAAAGCAGGAATGGCAACTGCAGAGACACCGACGGGTACGCTTGACGCGCTACCCGATTCACTCGAAAAGACGTTACAAAGCCTAAATGTACCCACAGAACAGGTTCGATTTTCCGTTCAAAGCGACATCAATTCATCGGGCAGTTACGGTGAAGAGTGGTTCATACTGACGGATGCCGCGATATTTACCGTAACGGGTGCCGGTGAGGTGCTTCACTATATCCCTTATAAAAGTGTGTTGGGTATCCGTGCTGAAGTTGTGGTAGATGCGGGTCTCTTGGTGCTGGAAACAGAAGAAGGGACGGTAGACCTCATCCGGTATTCCAACGGTTACGCTCCGAAATTTGGGTTTGTGGCGAGATTCATCGGAGACGAGATTGAGTTCCGAAAAGGGAAACGCGATGAGGCACCGATTTGGGATTATAAACCTGAGGATCACGCTTGTAAAAGCTGTGGACGCCTGCTACCAGACGAGTTTTCACCTTGTCCGGCATGCACGAAGAAACACAAGGTGATGTTACGGATTTTGTCTTACATAAGACCGTATCGCGGTAGGGCAATCCTGTATGCTATATTCCTTATCGTTGGAACACTCATTACATTAATGCCTCCGTATTTCACACGCATCCTTGTTGATGATATCTTATTGTTGAGTGAGACACCTAACGTTGTGCCAGAAGCGTCAGAGACGTGGCTGGGTGAAATATTCAGGGGCATTCAACCGCTTGCTGTCGCTTTATCCGTGGCTGTAGGCATGCTGTTAGCTATATTGGTTATCAGCACAATTTTTTCAATTTTCCAACAACGTTTGGGGGCTTGGTTGACCTTCCGCATCGCTTCAAACATCCGGGCGCATGTCTACCAGCATCTTCATAACCTATCCATCCGATTTTTCGACAAACGAACCACTGGAACGGTTATCTCGCACATTACCGAGGACAGTGAGAGACTTCAAGATTTCATGTTAGAAGGACTTTCATTTCTCAGTGTGCAGCTGTTTCTCTTCTTCGGGATTGGAAGCATGCTTTTCTTGATGAACTGGAAATTGGCGTGTTTTGTCTTAATCCCGATTCCGATAATCGTTTTGGGAGCAGGCTGGTTCTGGCGGAAAGTGCGAAGTCTTTGGCACCGCGCCTATCGGCGACGTTCAAAACTTTTCGATGTCGTTAATGATTCCGTATCAGGCATTCGGGTCGTCCGCGCCTTTGGACAACAGAAAGACGAAGTCAACCGTTTTGGGAGTGCGAATATCGATGCACGGGACTATGAGACGCATGCTGAGATGATCTGGTCAACTTACTACCCGCCTTTGATGTTTGCTGTCCAGTTCGGGACCCTCATCGTTTGGTATTTCGGTGGACTTGATATTATTACCGGACCAATGAAGCTGGGTACCTTGTTCGCTTTTCTCGGTTACCTCGCTATGTTCTATCAACCGTTGCGGTATGTGAGTCCGCTCATCAATTGGGCTTCGCGCTCGATGACAGCAGCGGAACGGCTTTTTGAAGTCATAGACTCACAACCCGAACAGTTTGACGATGGCACCCTTAAAACGATGCCGAATATCGCTGGAGAGGTTAAATTTCACAATATGACCTTCGGTTATGAGTCCCACAAGCCGGTATTGAGAGATATTAATCTCCACGTCCAACCCGGAGAGATGATCGGACTCGTCGGTCATTCCGGTGCCGGGAAGTCAACGCTTATTAATTTGATCTGCCGTTTCTATACCCCCGACTCAGGACGTTTAGAAATTGATGGTGAAGATATTAAGCAGATTGACCTCAAGGATTTGCGGAGACAGATCGGTGTGGTGCTACAGGATCCATATCTGTTTAGCGGGACTATTGCGGAGAACATCGCCTACGCGCATCCAGATGCCTCTATGGAGGATATTATTGCGGCAGCGAAAGCGGCAAATGCCCACGAATTTATCGTCAAATTCCCCGATGGCTATGATACGGAAGTCGGTGAACGGGGCGGCAGCTTATCCGGTGGTGAACGGCAACGCATCTCAATCGCACGAGCGATTTTGCACAACCCCCGCATCCTGATTCTTGATGAAGCCACTTCATCTGTAGACGTAGAGACCGAGAAGAAGATTCAGCAAGCGATTGACAGATTGGTACAGAACCGGACGACCTTCGCGATTGCGCACCGACTTTCAACGCTCCGAAATGCTGATCGGCTTTTCGTGATTGAAAAGGGGAGAGGTGTTGAGTGTGGCTCTCACGAGGAACTCATGGAGAAAAAGGGAATCTACTACAAACTGGTGGAGACACAACGGGAAGCCGCCAATGTCCGGGCTGAAGCACAAATCGTGGAGGGGTAGATATGGAACAGAATAACAGAGAGGAACGGGACACATCTACCGTGGATAGCACAGCGGGGACGGTATTGCCTGAACCGGATGATTTTACGCCGCGCTACTTCGATGCCGCGGATCTGACGTTCACGCGTTCAGAAGTCGGGACAGCACGGCTCGAAATTCGGAAAGAGGCGTGTTATTTGCGTGTCGTGGTGCGCCGGCTTATGCCACTCAGCAATCCTGACGGTTATATCTCACTCGCAGCCGACGAGGACAGTGAAATCGGTATTCTCGTGAACCCGTCGGAACTTGCACCAGAGAGTCTGAAAATTCTACAAGAGGAGTTGGATAAACGGTATTTCACACCGACAATCCAGAAGATTTATCGCGTAAAGGAGCAGTTCGGTATCCATGAATGGGAGGTTGAAACGGCACGTGGACGTATAACGTTCTCGGTACGCGGGTTGAATCAGAACATCAAACAGGTACCGCCAGCCCGGCTTTTTGTGACGGATGTACGTGGCAATCGGTACGATATTCCGGATTATCGGGAGTTAGATGCGGAGAGTTATCACCAAATTCAGCGGCACCTCTAAGGATATCGAAGGAAAATAAAAAACCGGAAGTTTCTATTTTCTTAGCGAAAAAGCGTAAGCCGTAATGAAATGGAGGCGGATCTACGGAGAAGCACGTCAACACTCTGCGGAAACGCCCAAGCAAAAACACTCACTCTAACGAACCGCAAGGAAAATTAAAAATATGAGACAGCGACATTTTTCGGTGCAGCTTGCAAACCGAAACTTGCGATACAAACGTCACGCAGTTATCACTTCGATTGGATTACATATCCTTTTTGTTGTAATTGCGGCGTTGCTGTTATCTGAGCATCGGGTGTTGGATAAGGATGCGTTTGAGGCGACACTTGTTAAACTCAATCCGACCGCAACGGAGGTAGAGGTTCGACCGACGCACCGAACGGTTACGGCGAATCCGATGGTCACCACAGCGGTTTCCTCGCCCCGCACACCGGCACAAGTGTCGCATATCAGGCGGATACCGACAGCACAGGCAGAGGTCGTGCGGCAAGTGCCGCAGCTGGATGACACGCTGGATCTGATGGATGTAGGAGATGTTCCAACGCCTTCAAACGTCGAAACACGGAGCACGACATCCGAAGACTTATCCGTTGCAACCGGCAGTAGCGCACCAACGATTGAAAGAGCCGTATCACCTATAGTAAGGAATAGAGGCACAGGAACTGCTGACACCGGCACCGGACTCTCAGGATTCCTTGACGAATCTTTGCCGACAACCGGATTAGATGATGGTGCTGATATTGTGTTGCGAAATGTTGTGAAAATACCGGAGGAGAAATTGGGGGGTGTTCTTGAAGGGACAGGGGACGAGATTCGCGGGCATGTCCGACTGATTCGTCTCAAACACTCACTGTCGGATTGGTGGCAGGACCCGACGGCGATCCCGGCACTCATCAAGTGGTTAGAGGATCACACCCCGATTCGGGCGGACATGAATTTCGCTGGTGGGGCACTACGGCTCACCGATCCACAGATCATGGACGCGCCCCTAATCATTATGACCGGACACGATAAAGATATTACTGTCGGTCGTGGGCTTGCCAAGGACGGTCCATTGCAGACCGGTTTCACGCCAGAAGAACGCGTCGCACTTCGGAAATATATCCTCGAAAAAGGCGGTATGCTGTTCTTTGACGATTGCGGTTTCAATGGACTTTTCGCACATATCGTCGCCGATGAACTCAATGATATTTTCCCGGACTATCCGTTGGAGATTCTGCCGCACGACCATGAACTCTACAGTATCTATTACCACCTTCCGAGACCGCCGAACGGAGGCGACGTGTTCTGGGGGAATGAGAACAACGCACAACTGACGCAATTCCGTTTTCAGAAAGGGATCACTATTGACAACCGGTTAGCGGTGGTTTACAACCGAAAAGATTATATGTGTGCGATGGAGACCGCGGAGATCGAAAGTCGGACGATGTTACGGCTACGGCGTTCGACGGATGTCTATCGGTTCATGTCGAACCTGCTAATTTACGCATTGAAATATGGCGGAAATACGGACAGAACGGGGTATACGGAATAGTGTTGTTTTCTTGTCTTTTCCGAGTGCTGTCTAATTAAAACTTTTGGCGATGGCCTCCGCGAGGTTTTTCGGAAACTCAAAAAGTGATGTTAGATTTGTCCGGATCAACATGCGTCTGATGCCTCTATTGACGTTAACGAGTGCCATACGTCCACCGTTTTGGCGGATTTGTGTACTGGTAGTGATGAGAACGCCTAATCCAGCACTATCCATTGTCTGGACATCCGCCATATCGAAGATCAACGTAGGTATTCCGTCTTGCGTCTCGAGTTTTTGAATATGTTCTTCAAGCACGGTTTTGAGTACTAAAGCATCTTGCCCGATAACTCTTCCTTTTATCTCCAAGACCGTGAAGCTTTTGTTTTGAATGTTGATTTGCATAATTTCTCCCTTGCCGCTTTTATGCTAAAATTTGGACAATTTTGTGTATTTTCATGCCAAAAAGTACGAAAGAAAGTTCCTTTCAGAAATTAAATCATAACAGATTTCCGTTTTGGTTTCAAGTGGCAAATTCTCATGAGAATGCCGAACAAGAAGATTTGAAACAGGTTGGGCATACGAATTCAGAACCTGAGAACACTGCGGTCATTGAAGTCTTACGAGAACGAATCGCTTAAGTCTCAACTTGAGATGCCAACCGGGAAAAAGCACAAGTCTTGGGAATACTTGAGAAACAGATCTTGATGCTACCACCACCAAAAAAGAAAAAGAGTTGGTTAGGTTACTTCCGTCTAAGGAAATAATCCTTTGAATTGAGTTTACGGACATTAAAGACTTCTTCTCCATTTTCAATAGCCAACATAAGAGCCGTTAGCAGAGAACAAGCTTCCTTGATGTCATAGAAAGTTGAGATATGAAACACTTTTCCATCTGCTCGTGCGGTTGCAGTGAGGTCTATCTGCGGTTCTAATTGCGCCTCACCATCCATGAACGTGATGTCGCAGGCATAACTTTCCATCTTAATAGAGTTGATCGCCAGACCATCTGCTTTGACGATAACCGTATTTTTCACTGTTAATGCCTCTGTTCTGGAATCGGATTCTATGAGTTCTTCTAATTCTTCTACAATAACTTGATCCTTCTGTTTCCCTGCTTTTAGAGGTTCACCTTTCGCGTCCTGAATATCCTCTTGATATGATGGAAATCCCATGAAAATACCTCCTTTTGCGTTTCGATTTTCGCAACAGTTACTTGACTTTTTTTTGATAAAAAAGGTGCTTTTTTGCTATAATATTACCAAGCTTGCTGGACAGAATGAAATTTTTAATTTATGTCATAGGAACAATCGTTACGGTACCGTTCGGTACAACCTCTAATACTGCACGACTCCCAGAAAGCATCGACATGCCGAGGAGCGCACCGTCATGTTTTGCGCGAAGCACGGGAACATCACGTGTTCTGCCGTGCCATACGACTGTGGCAAGATATAGATCAAAACTGACTGGGCTTCCATCACCGAGAATTGCACGACGGTTACCGATCAGTTGAAGTCGGAGGCGTTTAATCAAATCGGATGGCAGCATTAAAAAACCTGTGAAACCAGTATCAATGACCACCTCAACCTTTTCGCGGTGATTTAATCCAACAACTTCCAATTCAATGACAGCTTCCTGATCGGCTCTAATTTTTCCAATAATCATTTTGTGTATGCCGTAAAGTTAAAGCCGATGCCGTAGGCAGCTGGGTATCCAATCCGAAGTCCGTAGGTAACAGCTTCAGGGTGCTTGGCAAGCAGGCGCATTGTCGCTTCCAAATCTTCAGTGTCAATTTCATAGTCGCCAGTTTCAATATCAAGAACTAAGAACTTGCCTTTGTGCTCTGGCTCAACTTTGTGTCGTATCTGCTGCTGATAGATTTCCTCGCCACGAGCGGTGACGGATTCAGGTGTATAATTGGGATACGGCATTGTAATTCTCCTTGCGTTTAAAAAAAGAGGGACGTAGAAGTATAATTGTAACATAAAATTCAGTTGAATGCCACGAGATAGATAAATTGATAAAACTTCACCCATAGGATACCTAAGTCCGTATACTCTCGAATGTTGCCAACAAATCAATCTAAATCATTTTCAACAGTGTTAGGTGGCGTGACCTGCATCTCAATATCAAAACCCTCTTTCCGCATACGTTGGTTAAAGTAAAGAAGGGTGATACCGATAATCCAAATTGGAACGGTATACCGATGATCGTAACTGTCAAAATTGTTACAACGAACACCCAAAGAAAAAAACAACCCAGCAGCTGCCAAAACCTATCCATTGTTCGTTGCAAAACTGAATGAATTGTAATGTTCTCACCGAGATAGGTTGCGCCGCTACCGATAACTATTCCACCTATACCTATAAGGGAAAAAGTAACTGCAATTAGGATTGTTGCTATTCCCAATAGGAGAGAACGGTGAAAGAAAAAGTCAGAAAAATCACTCAAAAGATGTGATGCAAGTTCTGATAGGACAGAAAAAGCGACAAGCCCCAAGAATAGCGAAAAATGTTTCCGATAGAGACTAAACGTAGCATCCAGAATATCCCCAAATCCCATTGGTTTAAGGGCAGTTGTTCCTTCAATAGTTTCGCTGTTCTGATTTTGCGGTGTATCGTTGTGTGTTGGCATGTTTCCTCCGATATAATTATCCGGTGGTAATTGTAACATAAAATTGAACTGAATACCACGACATAAATTCGCAAGCCCTCACATATAGGATACCCAACCGTAAAATTTGACATGTCAGTGGAATTGTAGTAAAATAGGTTGTGATGTGTGTTATTCCAAGATAGTTGTTCGCTATAAAACTTTACGCTTTAGCATATTATCAGCAGGCATTGATGGTTAAATCGACGATTTGAGGTAAAACAAGTGAAACTAACAACGGAAAAAATCACAAACATCCTTGCTGAAAAATCTGAATACCTTGCCGAGGCGTATGGCGTTAAGAGGATCGGCTTGTTCGGCTCTTATGCCAAAGGCACATACACTGAAGCCAGTGATATTGACATCATCGTCGAATTTGAAATGCCATTGGGCTTTAAATTCATGGATTTTGCCGATTATCTCGAAGAGCTCCTGGGGAAACCGGTAGATGTCCTTACCCTTGGTGGACTTCAAGGGATTCGGATTCCACATGTCGCTCAATCCATAAGGGAAAGTATTGTTTATGTCCAATAGATCAGATACGGAATTTCTGGCGGATATTCAAGAAGCCGTACGTAGAATAAGAGACTATACGCATGAGATGACATACAAAGAATTTCTGGCGGATACGCGAACACAGGATGCTGTTATCCGTAATTTAGAGATTATTGGGGAAGCGACGAAAAAACTATCCGTTGAACTCCGTAACCAATATCCAAGTGTTCCTTGGAAAGAAATGGCTGGCGCAAGGGATAGGCTTATTCATAACTATTTCGGTGTAGACCTTGAAGTTGTGTGGAAAATTTCTATTGCAGAGTTGTCAGACCTTGCCTTGCAAATTGCAAAAATCAGCGTTAACAGTTCTAACATAAATGCCGAAAGTTAGGGTACAATTCGCTCTACTTTACGGTTTCTAATTCCATGCGTCATGTAAGAATCGTAGCCAGTTGCCGTGCATGATTGCGGCGATGTCGTCGTCGCTGTAGCCGCGGGCTGACATTATGCCCGGTATCTTTTGGAGGTCAGCGATAGTGTCCAAATCGCTCGGGGACTGTTCCCGTCCATAACCGCCATCCAAATCTGTCCCGATAGCAGCGTGCCGAGTGTTGCCCGCCAGTTGACAGATATAGTCAATGTGGTCAACAACATTACTCAAGGTAACCTTGTCGTGGGGAGTTTCGCCGGTAATCCAACCCGGTTGGAGCATCCATGCGTCAAAAGCGGCACCGATGACACCATCTCGTTCAAAGATCGCCTTTAATTGTGCATCGCTGAACTGGCGTTGATGCGGCACGAGTGCGCGGCAGTTATTATGGCTGGCGAGAACCGACCCGTTGTAGTGATCCAGTGATTCCCAGAACGCCTGATCGGAGCAGTGCGTGAGGTCGAGGATAACGCCTAAACGTTCCATCTCGGCGAGCAGCGGCCGACCGAGTTCGGTGAGTCCGATTTCTGTGCCTGTGCCTCCGGCATAGCGTCCGGGACCGTAGTGCGTCAGTCCGAGCAGTCGCAACCCGTCATTAACCCAAGCCTCTAATTGCGTCGGATGAAGGATCGGATCAGCACCTTCCATACTGATGACGAATCCCAAGGCAGGTGCGTTATCATAGTCGCTTGCGTCGCCTATTGCTGTGCTTTCCCATCTTTGCCAAGCGTTGATGTGCCGATCCAATTTTTCTCGGTTTGTTATAATATGGACGTATCTGATTTCTTCTAAGGCGCGATAGTAAGCGAGTTGTCCTTGTGCGATACCGTAGGATTGCACAGGCGACGCGAAATCGGAATGCGGGGAGGGTCTACCGGTCGAGCGTGCGAATAGTGTGACGAAGCTCACGGCAATACGGCCTTGCCGCATCTCTGGGAGTGCGACGGTGCCTTGACCTTTACGCGGTATCCCTGTTTCTTGGGTGCGAATTGTATAGGCGGAACTCAGCAGGTCCCGGTTGCCTTGTAAGGCGTTCATAGATAGATCAAGATGTGCATCAATGATAAGCATAAAACGTTCCTTTCTGATACATTGAAACTGGAAGGATCAGATTACTCTTCATTCGGATACACAGCGAGGTGTGCACCGGGTGTGCCGTTTTGATAGTCGCCGTCGCACGCATTGCGCATCCAACCACTGAGTCGATCGACAAGGTCGGGATGATCGGCTGAAACGTCGTTCTCCTCGCGGTAGTCGTTCGGAAGATGATATAACTGGAAACTGTCCGTGTGATTGATATACCGTAGTTTCCAACCATCTGCTGTTACGAGTGCTGGACCGAGTCGAGAGGCGTATATAATCCACTCGTGGTGTTGCTGGTTTTCGTGCCTTTCGAGCAGCGTCGGTAAAAACGATACGCCGTCTTTGTCTTCGGGCATCTCTGTCCCGATGAAATCTGCGAGGGTCGGCATTAGATCGTAGTTCGTGAGCATAAAATCGGACGTACCGCCGGGTGTAACCTTTCCGGGGAAGCGTACCATGTAAGGGATGCGTGTGCCACCCTCCCAACTTGAAAACTTCAGTCCTCCCATACCGTCGTTTCCGTTGAACACATCGCCACATGTTTCCGAATAGAATTTCGTTGTGATGTCGTCAAGTCGGTTCCCTTCCAAATCGGCTTGACGCCCTGTTGTTCGTCCTTGCTGGCGGTAATAGACTTCGTGTCCGTTGTCGGAAGCAAAGGCGATCATCGTGCGGTCATCGATTCCGAGGCGTTCGAGTTCGTCCAAGATGATACCGACGGTCTCATCGAGTTTTAGGATCATAGAGGCGTATTCTTTTTCGTAGGTCGTCAATTCCGAAGATTGTTTGAGCGATGGGTGTATCTCAGGAATGGAGATCGGTCCGTGCGGTAACTGAGACGGGTGATAAAGAAAAAAAGGTTCATCGCGATGGGTGCGGAGGAACTCAATGATTTTATCGTTGAAAATATCTTGAGAATATACCGCTTTCCCTTGACGATTCTGGCGAATCTCCATATTTTCGGTGGATTCCGAGTTTGGATGTTTCCCGCAGTTGGCGTGTGTATTCCCTTGAATGTTTGTCAGTTGCCCGTTTTCAAAGAGGAAAGGCGGATAAAAGCCGTGGCAACGCTGATGGTCGTAATAACCGTAGTGATACTGCCAACCGTGTCGGCGGATGCGTTCTGCTGTTGTCGCGAACCCCCATTCAAGTTTCCCGATCTGTCCGGTGGTATAACCGGCATGCGCTGCGATTTCTGCCAAGAAGACATCATCGGGGCCTGCTTGGAGTCCGGTCGTGTGAATCAACTCCGAGATTTCGCTCGGTGTCGTTTCGCCAGTACTTATACTTTCATAGATGCCTGCTTTGGTATAGGTCCATCTCCCTTGATGGCAATCGTGGATACCTGTCAGCATACTGGCACGCGATGGTGCACAGAACGCGCAACCGTAGGCGTGATTGAACTTCATGCCTTCGTTTGCGAGGCGGTCGATATTTGGGGTCTCGAAATGTTGCTGCCCGTAGCAGCTGAGCATACCACGTCCGAGATCATCTGCGAAGATGAGAATAACATTCGGGTTATCGGTCATAACTATGTTACCAGATGTTTGAAAATGACGAGTTTTTTTAGGTATTATCCGCGTTGAAAGGCACGTTGCCTGTAGAGATGCTCGAATAGGTTTCCTTCGTGCGGACTGTCCCAGGAGATCTGATTTGTCGGGATCGCACCTAAATTGAGTCGGTCAATAAGCGGTGTTTCTATGAGGTCTCGTGTGAGCGATGTATCTTCTGTAATCGCCGTGGCAACCAGCGTCGCGCCGATGGCTTCGCCTAACGCTGTCGGTGGCACTTCAACGACACTCACAAATGGGAACGGGAATTCGGTGTTCGCTAACGGATGTTCTGTGTCTTCGCACCATATCACGGTCGGTCTGAGGAAGGTGCAGCCATCTAATTCAACGACTCGGTCCCCAGTTGTCAGTTCTATGGCACCGGGTTCTTTGAGGTGTCGGTCGATAAGCGACGAGATACCGTGTGCGGCTTTCGGATTCGCCCACGCCGCGATTCCTGCTTGTGGGTGATTGAGCGGTCTCGGTTCGATACGTGCTAAGCGTTCTGCCAACGCTTCGGCGATTTTGCGTCCGTGTGCTGTTACCCACACGCCAGAAGCGTTAATACAGGAGCGACCCCCGTTTTTAGCGACCGATTCCACGATAAGATCAAGGTACTGCTTCCAGTTGTTCTGCTCACCCTCGTGGATGATGATTTTGCTGCGTCCCGGTCCGTGGATTTCGACGCGCGGCGTGTTCAGCCACGGTGCGACGGTTGAACCACCACCGAAAAGCATAGAACGTCCACATCGGGTCAGAATTTCGTTGGCACCGCTGTAATCGGTCGGATAGAAGCTGAACGCCTCTGTAGGAGCACCTGCTGCGATAAATGCCTGCGCGATGCGATAGGGTGTCCACGGTTCCTCGCGTCCCGGTTTTAGCACGACCGGAACTTTCAAAGCGATAGCAGGCACCCACAACGAATGCACACCCGGTGAATTGCTCGGTAGGATAGCACCCAATGAATCCGTTTCGCAGACGTAACTCAATGTGCGTCCGTCTTGAACACCCCATCCGGTGTCAAGCACTTGCAAGTCAAGCCCGCGGGTGAGTCCATCTAAAACGGTCTCTATATTTTCCATGACCCCTTGAATCTTGAGCAGGTTCTGTTGGCAGAGTGCTTCGGGTAAGCCGGTTGTTCCAGAGACCTGTTGGATGTAATCCGTTGGCGATTGCTCGGTTCCATCGAGTGGCAGCGTCGCCGTTGCGAAAAGATGCGCGGCTTCTTTACAGGTAGCAATCAATTCGGCGATAGGACGTTGTGCAAGTGCCTCTTTTTGACGTGCGATGTCAACGAGGTCCTTCGCTATCAAGCCTCTGTTGGCTTGGCTTACCTCGACTAAGGGTTCACCTGTCTTGATATGTGGCACGCGGACGGTGTTTAGGCTTCTGTAAGAACGTCCGGCGCGTAGAATTGGAATGTGTATCATCGTTTATAGTTGTCAGTTGTCAGTTTTAATAGTTGTCAGTCGTCAGTACGATTTTTCTACGAAAAATCTTTCAGTTGTCAGAAAGGGACTTTGTGATTAAATCATACCCTCTTTAACTGACAACTGATAACTGGTAACTATTTCACCATGTAATTTTTGCTACCCAGCCAGAGGCGGCGTCGCAGTAGAGGAAATCGTCGCCGTAGATGGATAAGCCGTGGGGTTCGGGGCAATCTTCGGGAACTTCAATCACGTCAAGCGGTGTGCCGTCTTTAAGGTCGAGTTTGACGATGACCCTATCAGAGGTGTGGGTTGACCAGAGTCCATCTTCAACGCGTACCATGCCGTGTCCACGTCCATGCGGCAACGGCAGCGTCTTTTGTATAGACCAATCCGAAGTTCTCATCTTATGTGTGACCTGATTCTTGAGCGTTTGGACCCAGATATGTCCTTCATCGTAGGGGTCGTATTCGACACCGTGCGTGCCGCCGCCATCGGGTATCGGGTAGCGTCCGAGGGTTTCGCCGGTAGCGGGATCGACTTTGAAAATCTCGCCTGTCTCGGCATCTGTGTTTCGGATAGTTCGCCACCGTTCGCCTGAACCGTTTGCGGCTAACCAGAGTGCGCCTTCACCGAACGTCATCCCGCTGGTGTTGGAGGATTCGCTCGGAATGTCGCGGATGAGTTTCGGCACGGTATAGTCCGGGTCTGCAGTGATTTCGACCAATGCGACTCTATCGGTAATCTGATCGACGATCCATAAACCGTCATCCGTAACTTGCAAACCGTTCGGCACGGCATAGGGGGACCGGAAGACTTTTTCGATTTTCGTTATCATATTCAGACTCCTCTTCAGTGTTTATCTCTCTACTTGCGCTAAAGATGACTTTAGCCACCTAAAATATTCGGATTTTCGTTCACTACTGGGAAAAGATTTATGAAACTCATTCGTCGGTAGATGTTGGACAAACTCCAACGCTGGTGTCAGAATTAGAGAGTCCACCGGATATACAAAATGCTCTTGGAGTTTTGTCGCTAAGGTAGCGGCAGCAGCGCCTTTGGCACCGTCCTGCAGTTCGGGTAACTCTCGCAATAGCACCCAAACATTGACAAAGTGCGTGTTGAGTAACTTGATGACTTTCGATGAGGAGAGCGGACCCGCTCTCAAACTTTTACCCGACCCTCAGCACGATTCATCATCAAGGGCACCAAATAAAACTAACGCATGGATAGGACGATTTGTTTCTTTCCCAAGTTCAACTGCATCTTCAATTGGTACCCACTTAATTTTAGCGAACTTGTAGAGCGCAGTTGCTAATTTTTTGCGGGCTTCTTCTTCAGTGATAGTTGTTTCCCATATTATCTCGTGTATAGGCTCATTTGATAAAGTAGAAAGTTCCATACGAGGAATAAAAGCCATGTCTGCTGCCTTGAACGTATTAACATCTACATTGCTATTGCGTGAGGGAAGAAACAGAGAAAACGCAACTTCGAATCGCCCAAAGATTACCTACCTTTTTAAAACGGAGAGAAGGATGCCTTGGGTTTTGCCTCAGTAATTGAAATTTTTGAGGAACACGTCTCTGAATATTCAGTGGAAGTCTCGCGCAAAATTTCCAAAAATCCGCTTCAAGAATATGGTTCATATAACAGGCTACTTGTCCAATAATTTCTGAAGATCTTCTATCTCGTAATACCTACCTGCTCTGAAATTCTCAAGTGCTTTCTCAACAAAACGATCTAGTTTCCCTGCCTTAGCATCTTCCTCAATTTGCTTATCCCATGCCTCTTCTTCAGCTTCTAAGGTTTCATGAAGTGTTTTCTCAAGGGTCTTTAGTAATTCCTCTTGCGTATTTCCTTCACATTTCACCTTGGGGACTTCCGGTATCCACCCCATCCATGCAGCTCCATTTTTTTGAATGTGGGCGGTATAGGTTTCCTCGTATATCGGGTCCTGTATTTCAACAACTTGAACCTTTCCCATGTTTATCTCCTTTTATTAAAAAACTAATAAACACCTACGACAACGCTTTCTTGGAGTTCTGTGAGCAGTCGGAGGTTTTCAACACCGTCCCATGGGTATTCTGGTATCGGTTCGGCGCGCTCGGCTTCGTCACGTTCAAGGAAACGTGGCACAAAAAATTCTTTTGTTAGGGTTGTGAGCATGACACGTCCGGTTTCGCCGTAATCGACGGTTTCCTCTGGGTTTTCTGGATTGACGAGTTCAATGACAGCACGCGGTTGCGGTGGATAGTAGATAATGGCGTAGTTATCCGCTGGATCAAAGGGTTTACAGGTGGCTAATCCCATGAGCGTATTGCCGTAAGTTGGGATAAAGTCGATACCGGGAACGAGTTCCTCGCGTGCGAAGCGGTGAAATTGTGCGTCCATCTCCGTACCACCACAGAAGATGCCTTTGATGCCTGCTTTCGACAAGGAAATCTTTTCGCAGAGTGCCTCCAGCAGCTTCGGCGTGGTGAAGAGGCATTGGACGTTTTCATGGGCACGTAGCACGTTGAGTGCCTGCGAGATGACGTGGTTCTTATAGGCATCCATCTCCTCATTTTTTCCGTAACGCACGAGTTGGTTCACCCAGCGCGGGTCGAGATCGACGTGGAAACAGATGCCACCGCGATGCTGTGCGAGATGCTCAACGGCGAGTCGTAAACGTCTCGGTCCGGTTGGACCCAACATGAGCCAATCGCTACCGGGTGGGAAACTTTCATCGGAGAGCGTTTTGCTGAATATCTCATAGTCAATATGGAAGTCTCGGACGCTGATTCGCGACTTGGGTACACCTGTTGATCCACCGGTTTCAAAGACATAGATCGGTTCGTTGGCATAAGCCTTCGGTACCCAACGTCGGACGGGACCGCCGCGGAGCCATTCGTCTTGGAAATGTCCGAGACATTTGAGGTCGTCGTAACCACGGATCTCTTTTCGGGGGTCAAAGTCGAGATTTTCCGCGAACGCCAGCCAGAACGGGCATCCGGTTTTTGGGCTAAAGTGCCATTTGACGATTTCTCGGACGTGAGCATCGAGTGCTTTCTGGTTCTCAGCAATTTTTCGGGTAAGGTTCATTTTTTCTCTTCTATTGCTATGAGCGTATTACGGGTTACGATGTAAAGCACGCCGTCTTTTGCCACGGGTGTGGTGTAAACGGCACTGCCCATGTTGGTTTCAAACAGTACCTGTTCAGTTTTGCCTGCTTGCAGGATAACGACATCGCCATCCTCATCGCCGAGATAGACCTTACCATCCACGACGTAGGGGGAACCCCAAATTGCGGCGAAGGTATCATGTTTCCAAAAGAGGTCGCCACTATTGACATCCAAGCAGTAGAGGAATCCGCTAAGGTCTGAGATATAGAGGAGTCCGTCAGCGATGGCTACGGTGGACATCGTGCGATTGAATTGTTCGTCACCGAAGTGCCATATCGCAGCGGTCTCAGTAATATCCCCGGTTTGCGAGGCATCGATGCACCAGAGATGTCCCACGCCTTCGCCGTGTTCTGGGTCTTGTCCAACAGAAACAAAGACCTTATCGTCGTAAACGACAGGGGTCGAGATAATGTTGTTACGGGTGCCGCGTCCACCGAGTTTCCAGACAGAATCTTTCGGGTTGCAGTCAAACTTCCAGAGAATATCGCCGGTTTCTGGTTTAAAGGCGTAAATCCAACCGTCACCACCCGGGATGATAACTTGTGGCACACCCTTGATGACCCCGTAGGCGGGGTTTGACCACTGTCCGTGTAGTATATTTTCAGCGGGGGAGGCATCTTCCCAGACGAGTTCACCGGTATGTTTGTTCAGTGCGATGAAAGATGGTGCATCGGGTGAAGGGATGTGGATATGTCCTTCATCAACGCCGTTACTTGTTTCTAAGAATAACAGATCACCGGCTGCGAGTGGTGAACAGGTTGCGAGATTATGCGGAAAGACATCCAACTCATCCATCATATCGTAGCTCCAGATGATATCTGCGTCAATCTCGCTTGTTTCGGTTTCTTCGGTAAACGGACCATCGTTTTCACCATCAAGGAAGCCTTCGGTGTCAACACAAACGACTTCACAACGGTTGGAGACGTAGTAGAGGCGATCACCTTCAACATAAGGTGTCGAACAGATACCCTGCAGGGGCCAGTCGTTAACCCTACCAGCGGGGAGTTTCGTGTGGGTTGCTTGCCAGAGAAATTTTCCATCGGATTCGCGGAATGCCATGAGATTTCCGCGGTCGCCGGTGAGTTTTGGGTTGTAGAGTGCTTTATTGTTTGTTCCGACGAAAACTTTTCCACCGATGATGAGCGGACCTGCGTAACTTTGTGAACCGAGTTCTGCGGTCCATTTGATATTCTCACCGGTTGTCATATCCCAACTTGCGGGGACGTTTTTTTCATCGGAGACCATGTTCCGACTGAGTGTACCGCCCCACAATGCGATCTCTTCTGCTGCTGAAGCGATAGATGCCGCAAAAGTAAAAAGCACTGTGAGTTTTAGAATGTAGATAAATCGTGATTTCCAAAGAGGTTTCAATTGAACGACTCCTTTGTTTTTATATTACGCGTGGTGTTTGTATAAAGGGCTACCATACTTTAAGGTTGTCGTAATAGATATCCGCTGGGGAGTTGCCGTAGATACCTGGGCTTCCCTCGCGATTCGGCAATGGGTCTTCGGCAGTGATTGTCCATTCTGTGGGTTCAGATTCGCCGGTTCGCCAGACCTTTCCACGGATGATCGCTTTATCGTCCATAATTTCTACCATCATTTTCATGGTGTACCAGACATCCATCTCCCATGAGAAGTCGATTGTCTTTGCCATGCGTAAATCTGATGCCCAGGAACGGATTTGCAGACGTTGGTGTCTGCCTTGCATATCCAATGTATAGCGGTTTGCGATGAGTCCCATATCTGGTACTCTGCGTTTGTTTCTTGTGCCCATCATGTCAACTTGAATCTGGTAACCTTTCATTGTTGAGGGACCGATGTAGACATTGGAGCGGTCTAAACCGCGCTGCGGGGGTGGTTTGACAAGAATTTTATTGCCATCCTTCTCGTGCACAAAGAACTTGCCGGTCGCACCAATCCAGTGCGTGGGTATCTTTTCAAGTTCAATCTCCTCAAAATCCTCTGTCCATGGCAGCGATGGAATGACACGGACGCGAGCCGTTGACTTTATCTCACCCGATTGGACGGAGACTGTGCCTGCATGTGCGCTGGCACTTGTATCGGGTGTAAATGTGCCGTCTTGAAGTGTCCCAGTTAAACCGGTCTGGCTCCATTCTGTGGCACCGATTGCGCTTGTCCGTTTTCCGTCTGCATCGAAACCGATAACGCTGAAGGCAACAGGGTCACCTGATGTGAGTGTTTCTGCCGGGGTCAATAATAGTGAGGCGGCGGGTGCGGTTGACATCTCAACGGGTTTTGGTGCCGTCTCTTTGCTGGCACAACTTGCGGCAAGGATGCACACCATCAGGATAACGTAAAGTGGGATAAAATTTTTCACTGTTTTTTCCTCCCGAGGCAATAGAGACGTTCTTCTGTCGTGAAATAGATACGTCCATCAGCGATGGCGGGTGAACCGAAAATTTCGACGTAGTGGTCTTCATCAACTCGGCTTATCTCTTGCGTGCTTAATGTTTTGCACGTATCCGGGCTGGGTTGAAGGATGGTAAATCCGCCGTTGACTTCCGTGACATAGAGTTTTCCGTCTGCCCAGACGGGTGAACCTTTGCCGACTTTGCCGATGTTATGCATCCAGAGGGATTCGCCTGTATCGGCGTTAACAGCGTGAACATTAGCGGAGTTATCTATAACATAGAGGTGTCCGTTGTGAATCGTTGGAGATGCGTATCCGACGTTGACTGCGTCATATCGCCAGAGTTCGTGTGTTTTGGTGATGTCTCCGGTGCCGGTTGCGTCAATACAGACGACGCGTCCCATCTCGGTATTATCTATATTTTCTTCGCTATGTGAGGCGTAGACTTTCGTGTCTGAAACGATGACAGATGTATTGATACCGCGTTGACTGAGTTTAAATCCCCAGACCATCTCTCCGGTGTTCTGTTTCATTGCGTAGATGCTACCGTCCGCATTGCCGCCGATAATGAGTTGTTGTCCGTTGATATTTGCTACAACAGGCGTGGAGTAGGTTGTGTCTAAGGGTCTACCACCGGGGGTTGAAATCCAGATGAGTTCGCCGGTGTGTTTATCGAAAGCGAAGTAGCGGTGGCGTGTCGCGGCTTGGTCACCCCATCCGGCATTGAGATAACTGATAACGACAAGGTTACCGGCGATGATGGGTGTGTGGACACGTCCGCCGTAACCGGATATCCGTCCATACTCCTCCGTGAGTGAATGCGACCAGAGGATATTTCCATTTTTGTCGAAGCAGAAGAAGAGTCCTTGGACCCCGTGTGCATAGATATTCCCGGTTTCTGGGTCGCCAGCGAGGCTTGTCCAACCGACGCGGTTGAAGGTGATCGTCGTATGAAAGACGTTAAACTGATAATTCCACAGGTGTTCGCCGGTTTCAGCGTCGAAGCAGGCGACACGCTCCTGTTCCGTGATGTCTTTGCCGATACGTCCCATGACGTAGACTCTGCCGTTGAGAACGATGGGTGTGGAACGTCCGATGAATTCTGCTTCCCAGATCAGATTTTCACCGTCGGCTGACCACGTTGAGATTAGCTCGGTTTCAGCAGAGGTGCCGTCTTGATTCGGACCCCGCCAAGATGGCCAATCGCCAGCGATGGCGTGCATCGGAACGGCGATCAGAATAAGACAGATGAATAGCCAACTTTTAAACAGCAAGTTTTGGGTCACAAACTTAGCCAAAAGGATCGGTTTTCGGTAGAGCAAATTTCTGTTCCTCCTTGTATTCTATTGTATTTTATGAGTGTCTTCAATTTGTTAAGACGATGAAAGGGGTCTTAATGTTTAACTCGGCGCGTCTGCGAAAAGCACGGTATTGCCTGCATTTACAATGTATTGGGCGCGCCAAATCGTTTTGTTTTCAACATTTCCTAACGCATTATTATATCATATCTGATGTTTTTGGGAAAGGGTTTTAATTGGGAGGCGTTGTGGGAGGAGTGGTTGGCAGTTATCAGTTGGCGAGGTTTCCTAACCCCGCCATATTAGGTAGTGTAAATTTAATTGTGGATTTTACTGTAAAAGGAATGTTCCTATAAGGAACAAAAGGAATCTCCAGGTTTTAGCCTGGAGAGGGTTCAAGTCGGATATATCAGGCTGTTCAGATTGATCAACAACGACTTGAAGTGCCTTTGTGCTGTGATTCGTATTTCCACTACGTTTACCGGGTATATCGGTGTTCCCGGACTGGTTTCTCACGCTGGGCTTCTGCTTTGAGGCGCGAACAAAGAATGTATCAACGAGTTCGACGGTTGCTTCGGATTTTGCGACGACCTCGCGTTGTTGTTCACCACTGTCCTCTGTTTGTTTTTTCGCGTAATATTGTGCATAAGCGAGTTCTTCCAATTCTTCTGTTGACATCGCGTCCAAAGATTTCATCGGAATCCGTTTCTGTTTGCACCAAGCGAAACATCGGCGAGTGGCAATCACATAGAGCCACCCGGTGAACCGATTCAGGTTTTTTAGGGTATGGAGTTTTTTGTAAACTCTAAGGAAAATATCTTGCGTGAGTTCTTCAGCGATGTGGAAGTCGCCTATTTTCCGCCATACGAGCGTGTGGACGGGTTTCTGGTATTTTCGCACAAGCGTGCTAAAAGCAGTTTCGTCTCCCGCTAAGGTTCGTTGAATTAGTTGCACATCGTTGTTTTTCATGCGTCGCCTCCAAAAACATGTTGTCTTTCATAATGTTAAGATAGGTTCAAGAGGCGGAAAGGTTGCATAAAATGCAAGATTTAAGGAAATTTGAAGGATAAACCCTTAAGCGACGGTAATCGTTTTCCATTCGACGGCTGTGCGTCCTGCCATATCGACGGTTGCGGCACGGATACGATAATTTCCCAGACGTTTAAGAGTAAAATGGATGTCCACCGTGATTGCTGTGCCTTCTTGATTGATATGAATTTCTGACGACTCTCTGTTCAAAAAACTGTAATCTTCTTCCTCTGGACCGAATAACTCACATAGCACACTTTCGTTATTGTAGATACCGTTTTCGTCCGCGCCGCGTGTGTAGTAGACTGCGGCGGATCCTTCGGTGACGGTTGCGCGGGCATGGACTTCAAGGGGTGCTTGACTTTGTGGTATAGCGACATCAAGTGTCAGTTTTGGCGGGCTACCGTTCGGACGGGTTGGGGTTCTGGCACTTTCGTATAAAATTGTGTTATCACTGCTGGTTACTTCTACTTTACCGTCCTCTCGGACACGGACGACTTCGCGGTAGTGAGATAGTTTCATCCCTTCTAAATCCCATAACAGATCGAATGCGATACCGAGTCGGATGGCTCTCTCGATTTCGGTAAAAAAGTTGTGCATCACGGTGCGGTATTTCACGCCGTGTCTATTGCGTCGTTCTAAATTGAGTTCACCTAACCCCCAGAGATTACCCCTTCCCATCTCAACATGTCCGAGATTGTAGCCGGGAGGGAGAAGGATGGCGACTTCTGCAGCTGTACGTAGTTTTTCAAGATTTCTACGCGGATGGCTTTCGGCGTGGGCACTTAGGTTTCGAGAGAGTGCAAGGACTTCGCCATAAGGCACGCATGCGAGTTGGTAGTTATCCCAGTAGTGAAAATGTCGCGCACCTAAGTCATAAGCGTGTGTCTGGAGCCAGAAGGCATCGGCGCGGTGTACCTGTCCGTAAATGCTCATCCCCCAATTTTTATCGGTTTGTCTGGCGGCACCTCGTAGGAATCCGTAGAGGATACTCGCCAGATTTTTTGGGTTGTCTATCGGGATTTGGCAGCCGTAAGCCATATTCATTTCAGGTAACGTCCGCATCGTTCCGACACGACCGGGTGGTTCAAAGACTATCGCAGCAGGTGTTTTCGTATTTCCTTCTGACAACTGGTATACCGCCGAACTGATGATGGTCTCCCATGTATAGAGGTTCTGCTGAAGAAACTTCATATCTCCCAAATTTATATCGGGATGTGTTTCTAAACCTTTGCAGAGTCGGGTGGGTGCGCCTTCGTATTTAGCGGTGTGGAAATAGTCTTGAAATGCCTCAAAAGCAATTTTCGGTGTCAACGCTTTCCGAAACGCTGGGTCCGCCGCCAGTTTAGGTCGAAGGACATGGTCGCGCGTACAGACAGCGGGTTCGTCCATGAAAATAGCGGGACCGAGGTAGTTGCTTCGGTATAGGCACTCAGGATAGCCGAGCGTAGCTGCGTCAATTCCCCAATAGAAAACGTTTCGATTTTTAACCCATCCGACCTGCTCTGTATCAACGCGGATACAGTTGATGCCAGCCTCAATCATCTCATCATAATCGGCTTCTGTGAGTGGTATGAGTTCATAGTCGGACGTATCGTAGCGTCGGGTTTCGTCTTTCTGTCTTGTGTTGCTCGGCGGTCCGATAAGGAGGTCAGGACAGAGAAAGAGGCGATGCGTATCGGGAGGTTCGACGGATTTGCCTGAGTCGGATACATCGCTAAGCCGGTAGATATGTCCGAGATATTTTGCCGTTTTTGGGAGGGGGGCGTTTTGTTCTGTTTCGTTTGCCGATTTTGGGAACAGGTATTGCCACGCGCCGAGTATAGGTAAGACAGGTTTGCCGGTCAATATGTCTTGGAATTCTAAGCCGGTGTCGTCTTGGATCTGTAAAATGTAGCCGGAGATTGCCTTGCTGTCTGCAGTGAGATCATCGGACGGTGCACCTTCGCTAAGCAACCAGACTGCGAATTTTTCACCATTTGTCTTTGTCGCACGGAGGCACATCCATTGGGACATGACGGATACTTTTTCCGCGACGGGACCGGTTGTTACCGTAAAGGTCTTCACAACGGAACTGGGGAGCGCGTCTGGATTTTCGTGATTATAAGTGGCTACTTGTCCCGGTTTGCCAATCGGATATGTCTGCATTGTAACACCTCAGCGTGCCTCTAATTCGCTTAGGATCCGTTGGATGACCTGTTTCCGTTGTCCGTGGATTGCGGGTTGTTCCAATTCATAGACTTCATCTGAAATCAGATGTTTATGCGCTTTGATGGGGAGGGCACTATGCGACCCTTTATCGATGTAGCGATTGAAAATTGTGAAGCGTGGATAGTCTTCCGTCCATCGTCTTGCGCCGTGGTAGAGTGCCTCTGTAAAGATAACACAGTCGCCAGCGTTGACAGGGACGTTGATAACCGTAGGCGGTCCGTCGTAAATTGAGATGTCCTCTGGCGGATCAAAGTTTCGTTTATGGCTTCCGGGTAGGCAGACGAACCCTGTCCCTTCTGGAACATCCACTAACGAGACACCAGCATTGAGAAAACCGGCGCGAGGCCCCGATTCGTTGACGCTGTAATCCTGACCTGCGGCATGAAAATGGATGTCATCGGAGGTCTTGTAGTTCTTGGTTAAAGCACAGTCAACGAGGCAAGGAGTACCACGCGTTAGTGCAATAATCACCCGCATAATCTCTCGGTTAAGCACAAGCCGTTGGAACGCCGGATCGCCGTATTGGATATGATTGATCCAGTGTGCAATTGTTGGTGAAGTTTTGCCTGTCCGCGATGTAGAAGTCAGCGGTGGTGGCAGTTCTTCAAGTGTCATGTTGTGCCACTGGTTGCCGAGTTCAATCATTCGTTCAATATCCTCAGGCGGAACGACTTTGCTGAGGATAATGAATCCGTGGTGATCAAAGAACCATTTTTCGTGTGGTGTTAGCATTCAAATTCCTTTTCGGTTCTCTCATTGTGTCTTCAGATTTCCCCAGACGATGGGTAACTTCTTGGCCGCCTGAACAGACAGTCCAATCTTCGATTTAAAGTTTCGGGTTACTTCGCCAGCAGTGAGGGGTCGGTCATAAATGCGGACTTCATCGATAACACCCGGGAAGTTCCGACTGACAGCACCGCGATTATTACCGGCACCGATAAAGATGGGTTCCACAAATGGAATAAAATTGTTGAGTTCCTTTGCGTCGCCGACGATAATTTCTTGTGGCTCGCCGTCCATATAAATGCTGACTTCGGCTTTACCAGCGTCCTCGATTGCGAAAACGATATGGTGCCATTGCCCATCGGAGATCGGAAATTCGATTTCAACGGCGATAGCGGTGCAGCCTGCCGCTGATTTTTGACGGACATAGAAATGAATGACACCTTCAGCAAACGGGAATCCGGCTAATGCGCTCCGGTTAGGCTCGATTGCCCATGCCATGTTACAACCTTCGTCAAGCACTTTGAAAAGCGTCGTCCAGTCATTTTTAAAACTGGTTTTTGTCCAAACCTCAAATGTAGATGTCCCGATTTTCTCTCCAAAATCGCCGAGGTTCGTCAAGTTCACATAGTCGTCAGCACCGTCAAATTCGAGTGCTTCTCCGACTTGACCATCAACGACCTTTGGGTTTCCGACGATTTTGCCATCATTTTCGCCCCAGACATCTTTGACTGTCCCGCCAGCAATGTCTTGTTGGTCAAACGTCCAATAGCTGACGAGTCCGTCTGTGACGACAGGTTGCGTATATCCGTTTTGGAGAGACAGGGTAATAATTAGGGTGAATGTGAAGAGATAGGTTAGATTTTTCATTGTGCGTTGCTCCTTGCGGAAAACGTTTCCGCCTCTATGAAAATCTTTGGTGTAGTGTTTTAGGTGTTTAAGTGCCTCAAAACCGGTGCAGTCATTATAACATCTTTAGCGATTTCTTATCAAATTTATTTCAAACTCAAGGGGCGTGTAAATATTTTGTTATAATGGAAACCACCGAAAGCTGCTATACACCTGTCGCTCCGTTGGGACTTAGATGTGTGTTCCAAAATCAGGGTTACAAATCGTTCCCCACAAGAGTGATTTGTGGCAAGTGAATGGCTCTGGAATGCCTCTGTTTTTTTCTTGACAAATCCTGATAGTTAGGGTACCCTTAAATAAAAAAGGTCGAAATTCACTGGAGTAATGCTTTTGAACTGTTTTAGGTTTCTATTAACATCCAGTATTGCAATTGGAGGAACTTCTCATGAAATATAAATTGTTCACGCTGTATTGCCTAATAAGCATGACATTCATGTGCGTATCCACTGCTTACGTGTGGGCAAAGGCACCTGATACTCCTAAGATTGCTTTTTCAGCAAATCATGAAGAGAATCGGGACATCTATCTGATGGATCCTGATGGAAGCGATCAGATAAACATCACCCAGCATAAGGCACTTGATGGCTGGCCTGCTTGGTCGCCGACAGGGGATCAGATCATTTTTTCTTCAAATCGAGGAGGTGTGCGGGACTTGTACCTCATGGATGCGGATGGTTCAAATGTGCGGAAGGTATTTGGGAAGCGAGCGGATCGCACCCAAGCGACTTGGGCACCCGATGGAAAACAGATTGCCTATAGGTGGAGAGAGCCTGGTGGCTCGTTTATTTATATCGCCACCATAGATGGGAAAAAGGAAGAAAAAGTCGCTCTTGGTAGCAGTCCGGACTGGTCACCGGATGGAGAGGAGATAGCGTTTCTCACAGGATGGCCCGAACTCATGCAGATTACTGTTCTGAATGTCAACACGCGTAAACAGAAAGTCTTCTTTCCCAAACCGGTCAAACCTTCGTGGATGACATCTCCAGCCTGGTCCCCTTCGGGTGACAAGATTGCGTTTTCTTGGCTCCACCAGGTGCCGTTAGTAGATTTCGCTGATGCAGAAACAATTTATATAATAAATCGCGATGGTACGGGGCTTCAACAAGTTGTTGAAGAAGATGCACGGGCAACCGCACCGGTCTGGTCACCACAGGAGGACATGCTCCTTTATAACCACTACATCAGGGGCACGCAGCCGCAAATCTATAAGATTGAATTGAATGGCGGTGTTCCGGCGAAACGTCTCACAAATCCAAAATTTTGGCACTCTGTAGGGGACTGGTTTGATCCGGCATTCGCGCTATCAGTTACATCGCAAGTGCATTTACTAACGACAGTGTGGATCCGAGTGAAACAGAAATAGTCTTTTTATGAACTGAGGTGGCGCGCTGTTTGTAGAGCAGGTTCGTCCCCATACATTAGTCGCTATAGGGACTCTGGCTGACAAGTGGTGCCAGAAAGAGGATAAAGAGTTTATGCCGAAAATGACAGGTGCTCGATTTATTGCTGAAACTGTTCACGGTTACGGGATTACGCACGTCTTTTTTATGCCGTATATCGGACCGCGGGCTTTAATGGAGATGGAAAATCTTGGAATTAAGCGGGTTCAGACGCACGGTGAGAAAGCGGCGGCGTACATGGCGGATGCATACGCTCGCGTGAACCGCGCGCCGAGTCTCTGTATGGCACAATCGGTGGGCGCGGTTAACCTTGCAGCGGGGTTACAAGATGCGTATCTCGCCTGTTCGCCAGTCGTCGCGCTGACTGGCAAAGAAAACCAAATCAATCAACAACGGCACGCCTATCAAGAGGTGGATCACGTTAACCCATTTTCGGCTGTTACGAAATATAGTGCTTATGTTGCGACACCGGAACAACTCCCGTTTTATCTAAGGCAGGCATTCCGTGCTGCAACAACGGGGACACCGGGGCCTGCTCATCTCGACTTTGAAGGTATCGCGGGGTCGTCGGTTATTGATCGCGAAGGTGAACTTGAGGTTATCATTGAGGACGCATTTACGCAATTGCCGCCGTTCCGACCAGAGGCGGAAGCGGAAAAGGTTGCGGAAGCCATCAAATTGCTCACCGACGCGAAGCGACCGATTATTGTGGCGGGTGGCGGCGTAACGACTTCGGACGCACGATCAGAACTCGTCGCATTCGCTGAGAAACTTTCAATCCCTGTGGCGACCTCTTTGAATGCGAAGGCGATGTTCCCGAGTGATCATCCATTGGCAGTAGGTACCCCGGGCTCATACTCGCGGGCGTGTGCGAACCAAGCCGTCTGTGAGGCAGACCTTGTCTTTTTTATCGGAAGCCACACGGGTGGACAGGTAACCAACGGATACAGGATTCCACCGCAAGGTACGCCGATTATACAACTCGATATTAACCCTGAAGAACTCGGCCGAAACTATCCGATTCAATTGGGGATGCAAGGAGATGTGCGGAATACACTGCAACGGATGATTGAAGCGTCAGACGTTACAACACAGCGGACTGAATGGGTTAACCGCGTGCAAGAATTGGTGAAAGGCTGGAGGGAAAGCGTCAGTGAAAAAGTGAATTCGGAACGGTTGCCGATGCTACCGGAACGGTTGTGTGGCGAACTAACTGACTATCTTCCGTCAGACGCGATTCTTGTATCCGATACAGGGCATTCAGGTATCTGGACGGGTACGATGATTGATTTTAAACACCGCGATCAGAGTTTCATACGGTGTTCAGGGTCGCTGGGATGGGGAGTCCCTGCGGCGATGGGTGCGAAGTGCGCACAACCGGATAGACCTGTGCTATGCTTCACAGGAGACGGTGGTATCTGGTATCATTTAACGGAACTGGATACAGCGATGAAGTGTGGGATTAATGCTGTTATCGTTGTGAACAATAATCACTCGTTGAATCAGGAGCAAGGTGGCGTTGAATCGGTTTATGGGGGTCGGACATCTGGGTCGGATGAACTCTGGCTGTTCCCGGATGCGGATTTCGCGAAGATGGCGGAGTCGATGGGGTGTTTCGGGATTACGGTGAATAAGCCGAGTGAACTTGCGGGTGCGTTGGATCAGGCGTTTGCGTCGGGGAAGCCAGCAGTCGTGGATGTAAAGACGCATGTGGAAGGGATTGCGCCGCGTACGTGGATGCCTTCTTAAAGGTGAATTGTCCGGTAGTGCAAGGCTGCCGAGTCTTGCACTACCGGTTTTAAGGACAGGTATCTTTTCTTAGCATACGTTGTGCATGTGCTTTTCGCGTATATACTCTACCGTCAACCAAATTCTTATCCTTAAAATCGTCAAATAAATCTCTGTCGCCTGTCTGGCCGCTTTCGTAATCGGAGTAGGAAATCAATATCTTTACCTTGGCCACCAGAGCCAAGGCAATAATATGCTCATCATCAGATTTTATTTTCCCTTTTAGTTCATTCTCTTTTTCTTGGACCCCTTCAGATATTAGCCGGTATTGACCGGCTCGTCCTCGTTCTTTTATCCAGTCTTCCATTCCCCCTCTTTTCCATTCATTTTTATATTTTTTTGTATTAGAATAAACGATTCTACCATTTTTTCTCCGCAACCACTTCCTCACGGGTTCTAGATTTTCATCCTCTTCGTTCCTGAATCTACCAAAAGTATTCGTATCTAAGATAGCACACATAACTTAATCCTCAAACCCCATGAGTCGATCAGACTCTTTTAGAAAAAATTCCCTAAAATGAGGTGGTACGCCTTCCATATTACCCATCTTATCAAAATGAATATTATGCACATTCACGATATTTGCTTTTGGCTCAAAGTATATTAGGGACACATCTTCGGAACGAATGTTTCCTTTTCTGATCTCAATGCGTGCGCGGTCAATCATATAATCGCTGTGGGTTTCAACGATAAATGACTGATTGCCCTTGTTAGCTAATTTAGTCAATAAAGAAGAAAATTCTGCTTGTGCTTTTGGATGCAAGTGAATTTCGGGCTGTTGTAACAAGGAAAAGGATGACCTTGTAGTATATTGATAATTCTTAGAAACACTGGAATTTAAAATCTGTACTAAAATTGGCAGAATTTGACTGACACCGTAGCCGACATCAGTGATATTTGCTTTAGGTCCCCTCACCTTGACCTGTAGTTGAAATGGAGCACCGAAGGCACCCCCAAGGTTTTTTATTTCTATGTTCTGAAATAAGCCGGAACTTTTGCCAAATTCGACTAATTGTTGTTGCAATACCTCCCAATTATCTTTCTGGGTTGCTTCAATCCGCATTAAATACATAGGCACATCGCTGCCTTCTGGATCATCAAACTCCCTCGTCGGATCATAAGTTCGTTTAGGGCGTGAACGGACTGGCGATGTACTAAATACAGACATGTCTCGAAAGGTATCCCACGGGCCGCACTCCAATTTTTTAGTCTTTTTACTAAAATATTTTTTGAAAACTATTTCACCTTCAGATTCTCGTGTGAAAGGAGGGAAAAAGAAAAAAATAGAATACTCGTTCAATCTCTTAGTATCACACACTATCCTATATCGATTCTGTTCTTCATCAAAGGAATCTAAACGGAACTCCCTACCCATTGCGTCCTCAGATCGAACAATAATTTCACCATCAGCAAGTTTCATTGTTATCGAATTAACGACAGGTTCTACGCTTGCTTTTTTTTCCACGAACTCAATTGTTTTTTTAATATCTTCATTATTGTATTTAGCAGTAAATCCCAGCTTGAAAGCTTTCTTCTTTGGTCTGCTGTTTCTAACAATATTCTTAAAAATTCCCATTGAATAGGGGTCTGAATTAAAATCTACTCCTTCGCCTCGTAAATAATCTGCTAATACATGGAAACACGCCAATGCAGTGGTTTTGCCGGTGCTGTTTTCACCGACCAGAAAGGTCAGCGGACGGATTTCAAGCGTTTGGCGTTCGCCGAAACAGCGGACCTCTTCCATTGTGAATTGGGTAATGTTCATGTTGTCATCTCCCCAACGTTATTGTATGGTTACAGGTAAAGTGATTTGCAGCTTTCTCAAGAATTCCATTGATTATTATAGCATATTCAGGACGAAAGTGTCAAATAAGAGGAAGGGTTAGTACAGGTTCGTTTAGTTTTCTGTTTTGTAGCGTATCCTTTTAGGTTGCGCAATTGATGCACAGGCTAACAGCCTATGCTACGACGGAGCCCTGCTGAAAGGTATTAAGCCCTCTAAAAATCAAGCACCGCATCAATCTCAGCCGTGATTTGTAGCGTTTCTGCGATTGCAACCAACATCGCGCAATACTGCCGGATATCTGCATGGCTTAACGGACTCCCTTTTCTATCTCGCAGCCACTTTTCACATACCTGATAGGCTCCAATCTCATAGTGCCATACAGCCTCGGGGACATCTGTGAAATGCTGCGTTGGGTTAATCCAAATGTGTCCACTTGTATAGCGAACCTTTGAGACAACGGCATCGCCTTTACCTTCAAACCGATGGCGAGTTAGAATTTGCACATCTTGCAAGAGATGCCAATTGATGAGATTTTGCCCTAACGCTGCGAGTTTACGGAAGGACTCAATATCGGTCGGTAACGGGATGCGCGGGAAGTCGTATTTCAGAAATTCGTAATACCGTTCACGATAGGTAGGACTAAACAAAATTGCATAGATATAACCAAGAATTTCCTCGGGTGAAATGTCCTCAGGTAGGTTAAAGGGAGCAGTCTGTGGGAGTTCCAACGTCTCCGAGAGCGCGGTAAGAAAGGCAGGTTTGAAATTGAGCGAGCGTTCTGTTGAGAGTCCCAATTCTTCTGGATGCGGATACAGGTAGAGTGGAAATACATGGGTAGGCCCGTCTTTATCGAGGGACTTTAAAACGGAAGGTGTAAGTCCTATTATATATTCTGGGAGATGAGAAATCAAGTTAAAAAAACGAAAACGTTTTCTAATCTTCTTCCAATGCTGTTCCGAAGTATCGCTGCAGGACGGCAGATATATCTGTTTCAGCAAGAATTCGTTGTTGGCGGAAACAGTCGGCTAAATCTCTGCAGAAAGCGAGGAGTTTCTCTGGGATGTCGGTGTGCATTTGGTCGAATCGCTCAAAATTTAGGAATTGTCTTCGGATTCGCTAAAGACTTCCATTCCGGCGGAGCCGTCTGCGATCTTACGAATTTGCTTCTCAAAACCGGGGGGTGAGAGGGTCCACGTAATCCAGAGTGGTTCGTCGCCTGTGTTGACGAAACGGTGTTCAACATTCGGTGGGAGATAGATAACTGTGCCGGGTTTCAGATCAGCGACTTCATCACCGACGAAGGCTTTTCCTTGTCCACCATAGACGAAAATAATCTCTTCGGCTTCGCTGTGGGAATGGATCGGGATCTCGCTGTTGGGGTCAATCTCTTCTAAGCCCATTGAGAAATGCTCGGTATTTGCGGTATTTGGTTGGATAAGTGTGTAGAGTGTGCGCGGTGCCTCGCCTTCAATGCGGACGACTTCGGCATCTTCTTTGTGGTAGATATGTTTCATTTTTTCTCCTTTGGATAGTGGTTAAACGAACCCGTAGGAATATAGATTCGTTTTCCTGAGTTGAAATCGGAGGTGTATCTCTTTCCTCTTAAGTGCTTTTAAATTTACCTATTGGTTTACAGCACGCGCAATTCTTCAAATAGAGCCAGTTGTTGACGGTAACCTGTTGGGAGTGGTCGGATTTCTTGATAACCTTGAAAGAAAATTGCCTGTTCATCTTCACTGAAATGGCGCGAAAGCGTCAGAATATCTGAGAAATAATAACCGAATCCGAACCCGACGACATCAATTGGGCAGGGTTGTCCGTCCGCGATAATGATGTTATGTGGTTCCATATCCGAATGAATCAATCCAAAAACGTCTCGTCCTTCGCCGTGTTCTGTGACAAACTGTGAGAAGCGCGAAGAAAGGGAGGATAGTTTTGTGAGTTCCTCCGCCGAAGCATCCGTATCACTTCCGAGTGCTGCTTCAATTTTCGCGGTAATCCAGTCTGTATCGTACCGAGGACGGGTGAACCCGTCTGGTAATTCTAACGTTTCCGACACATAGTGCATACGACCTACCATGGTTCCAAGATTCCGGATCAGTTCTGGCGTTTTTTCTGCTGCGGAGAGTCCGTGAAGCGTCTCACCGGGAATCCAATCGTATACAGTTGCATAGCGCGAGGGTAGGTCGTTTGGAGAGGGACATTGAATTATTTCTCCATCACGTCCAGCAACGGGGGAGAGGGTCTTGATTCGTCCCTTGTTCCAAAGTGCCTTTAACCAATGGATCTCAGATCGAATTTTATCAATAGGAGTTCCCGCCTGATAGATTCGCAGTGTGAACCGGGCATCCTCAGTGTTCAAGAAAAACAACATATTCGCAAAATCAAATCCGACACCACTGATCTGGAATGAAACATCATTGAATTCATATAACATAACAGCCGCTTTTGCGTAGTGCCAATCGATGATAAGGTATTGTAAAATTTTGCTGTTATAAACTATTAAAATGCCGTTGTCACAAGCGTGGTGTGTTGATTCGGAGATATATGTTCGTTGTTCGTTATTGAGCGGGTCCAAGAAGGCGAGGATAGCGGGATCAATCTGCGGATGTGGGTCAGAAATCGCTTCAAGCCAATACTGTCTACATTTATCATGACAATCGATTCGGTAGACGGGTAGGGACGGATCGCTATACCAATCCGGTGAATTTTCGATAGCGTATTCAACCTGAGTTCCACAAAATGGGCACGGCATTTTTTTTGCCATGGTGGTGCTTCTCCTTCATCGGGGTTGCAAACCGCTCTTACAAAAGATTAGAATCCATCTGTGTCCGCTCCCTTCAATGAGGCGCGAAGTTCAAATAAGACCTATCAACGAAACAACTTTGACTTGGTGGATATGTTATCATAGATATGAAACTGAGTCTATGGAAAATCCTGAAGAAACACCCAAGCAAAAACCCTGCAGAGAGGTTTGCGTAAGTTCTGCCTATAATGGAATACCGATTCTCAGGGGCTTTGGTTAAATCGGGGTTCAGCCAATCGGAAGGTTAGCAAAAACCCTAATAAAACAAGAATGCCGCACCCAATAAAAACCGGTTCAAAGGCGAATTTCTCGATTAATGCCCCAATCAAGGGTGAAATGAACAGCGGGATCGCTTGAAACAGACTCAACACGCCGAGATATTGCGGGTGTTTCTCTTGTGGCGCGATTTCAAGGGTGTAGTTCGTGACGATGCGGGCTGAGACGGGTGTGAACCCCATAAGCGCAAAGATAATCCAATAAAACTGGGCACCGGTTGGCATCCGACTAATACTGACCGCTAACAGTGGCATACAGGCACTGATAAATATCAGGATACGCAGGACGAATCGGTTCCCTGAACGGTCTGCGATGTTGCCCATGATACCGGCACCGATAGCATTGGATGCATTCTGCGCAATTATCAGCGTGACGAAACCGGAAGGGACAAGTCCTAACGTCCGCTTTCCGAAAACGGTATAGTGTGGAAAAAGGGGCCAGATGGAATAAAATAACAGGATAACGATTGCGAATCGCCGAAAATTTCTATCATATCTCAATAAGAGGAGTGCATCACCGAGAAATTTGAAAAAAGGTGCGGTGCTCTCTGGCTGTGAAGGGAGTTCTCTGAACCCGAAACTGACCGCCGCTGCGATACCAAAGAAAAGGGCTGTCGCTCCAAAGAGCATCTCATACCGCGCAGGACTCTCAGAAAGCCAACGCGGTAGGAGGTAAAAAGCGATGCCGATCGCAAGCGTACAACCGATGATATTGGAATAGGCGAGTAGCCTGCCCCGTTTTTCAGGGCTGATGAGTTTCCCTTGTAGTGTTCCATTCGCCAGATGATTACAACCGACTGCCAGCCAGTGCAGCGTACACAGCACGAGAAAAACAGCCACAATCACATTTGCTGACCAGCGTGTTAGGCTTAATGTCCCGGACAATACAAACCACGGGATCGCAAAACCGAACCCTGTGAGAATAAAGAACCCTTGCTTTTTCGGCATTCGTGCGACGCGTTGCGCCACAAGGAACTGGGGCAAACTCTGACCAATCCTTAGAATGAGCGGTAGCAACCCACGGATGGTGCCAGAGGAGGTATAAACATCAATAAACGCTGGAATGACGACAGATTCGGCTTTGAACATCCAACCGAGGCGCATCAGAATCTGGTTTAGCGCGAATATAATTAAATTGCGTTTTTCATGTGGATAGGATTCTTCTAAGCGGGGGTTCGCCTGATCTGATGCGCTTTTATCCATTAAGACTCCATTTTTGCATTGGACTTACGGTGTCAGCACACCTTCTTCGAGTCGCTGTGCGCCGTATTTTTCTAATTCTGCTTGTTCATCGGTAGTCAAGGTCTCTCGTTCGGAGAGTGCTTCTGCAATTCGATGGAACCGTTCAACGTCTCTCAATCCCATGATTGTTAGATGGACACTCTCATGACTGAGTACATAGCGGTAGAATTGTTCTGGAGACGGCGCGTCTGTGTCTCCAAAAAGTCTGTCATTACGCGAGGCGTTCATAATGACGACCCCAGTATTGTGTTTGTCAGCAGCAGGAAAAACGGTATCTTCTGGCGTTTTCATGGCACAATTATACCAGCATAAGACAGTATCGAAATGTCCCGTAGCCACAGCGTGCTGAATCTGGACCCAATCATGCCCCGTAACACCGATGAAGCGAATAAGCCCTTCATCTCGTGCTTTTCGCGCCATCTCTAATGCACCACCGGGTGCTAACGCTTGGTCTCGTTCCGCTTGTGTGTTCAGGTGATGCAGTTGGTAGATGTCGATGTAGTCAACGCCAAGCATCTGTAGCGACGTTTCCAGTTCTGCCCGCGCGCCTTTTGCATCGCGCTTAGCGGTTTTCGTTGCGAGAATGAGTCTGTCGCGTTGTCCCTTTATAGCGGTTCCGATGACCTTTTCATCCTCGCCATCTCTGTAGGCTCTTGCCGTATCCATATAATTGATACCGGCATCAATCGCTCTACGGTAACCGTCAACGGATTCACAATACGCGCCCCCGCTACCGAGTCGGGTAACCATCAAACCTGTGCGACCTAAGACTGTTTTCGGAATTTCATAAGCCATTATGTTTACCTCTATGGCAATCAGCAATCAGCAATCGGCTTTCAGCGGGATCCGTTTCAGTTTTCTTACGGATGGAAACCGACGGAAACCGATGGCTGACGACTACTTTATTTGGTTATCAGTTACAGCGATTCTCATCCTGTTTGTGCTCCAAGTAGAATAAAATATCATGTAGATTTGAGGCAGTGTAATCTGGTCGTTCATCTGCTGTTTCTGGTATCGCTTTTTCTGACTTACGGTTGATGAAAACGCTTGCCATGCCTGCACGGTTGGCACCGACGATGTCGTTTTGAATGGTATCGCCGATGTACACTGCCTCTTCCGGTAAAACGTCAGCGCGTTCACAAGCGACTCTGAAGATTTCGATTTTCGGTTTCCTGACACCTATTTCACCGGAAATTGTCAGCGACTGGATACGTTCGCTGAGTCCAAGGTGTCGGACTTTAGAGAGTTGGCTGTCGGTGTGTTCATCGTGTGCGCCGTTTGTAATGATGCCGACATGGTATGCGTGTAGTTCGTCAAGGCCTGTTGCATCTTCATAGAGCCGTAAACTTGTGAGATAACGCGAACAGAAAAAATCGCTGAGTTCTTCCATGACTTTATCTGCGGGTAAACCCAATTCTTCAAATAGACACTGGAACCGTGCGTCTCTCACTTCTGCCATAGAAAGTTTCCCCGCGCCGAGTTGCTGGAAGAGTTTCTGATGAACCGTTCTCCATGCGTTTGTAACAGTATCTTCCGGAACATCTGGATACTGCTTGCATAACAGTTGAAATGTTTCTTTTTCCGCGATGCTCCATGCCGTATCGGAATCGCAGAGTGTGCCGTCAAGGTCAAAGAATACTGCTTTAATCACTTATTTCCCTCTTTCATTGTCTTCCAAGAATTCGAGTAGTATTTTTTCGCTGATCGCCCGCGATGCGCCGTGTCCTTCGTCGACGACCTTGTAGTGGATCACGTCACCATTGAGGTAGCTGAAGATTTCCAGATTGCCGTCGATTTTGCTGGGTTTGGACAACTTCTCTCCGCTGTATCCCATTTGCCTTGCCCACAGGAAAATTGATTCTTCGGCATCAACAAAGCCTAACTTACCATCCTCGGCAGGAATGTGTTTTGAAGGACCGCCGCGATAAGGCACCAAATCATCGGTAGTGCCCGAAATATTCATTAGACGCTTGCCCGTCATCGGTGTGGTCACAACTTGATAATTGTTGTCAGCACCTTTGGCTTTGAAATTCTTTCCATCGTGCTGATACACATTCAACGGGCTGACTGCGCTCACATAATTCCGAAGGTTTGGCAGCTTGCTTTCGATTGCCAACTGGTTCACCAAAGCGGCACCATTTGAATTCCCCATGACGCTGAAATTGTCTTTTTGAATGTTGTCATACATGGATAGTTTCTTAATGATCGCTTCAATGAATCCGAGATCGTCTGCCCTGGAACGCTCCGACACGATGTTCCAACTCGCCTTGTATCCGTCGGGAAACACCATGATGTACCTGCTCGCCATCGTGGGGTGTCGCTTCATGAATCCATTCATCGCATCCTTCGCATTTCCGCCATTGCCGTGCAAAAAAATGAAAACCGGAAACTTTTGTTGATCCGCACTTTCGGGGATGCTGACATAATAGGGACGCTTGAACGCCGTCTCCTGTGACCACGACTGTGTGATGTAATATGCTCCAGATTTTAACTGTTCCGCTGCATCCGCGAACGGAACGGCACCAGTTATCAAGACGGTGGTTAATATTAACATGAGACTCCTTACCATATCTTCTCCAATTGCCCTATTACCATTGTGCTGGTTTAAGAGACATTACGAAAGCCAACACTTTTCATCATCCCGAAAAATTGTAAAATGACGGTACGTGAAGCGATTCAATCCCTAAGCTACCCAAGAGATGTACATGTAGACGAATACGAATACTATCCAAACCCATGCGCCTATTTTTATCACACGGCTTTTCCAACCCGTTTTTGTGAAGTTATAGGCAATGTGGTTGAATAGCAGCATCATAGCAATCATAAGATTGAGGATAGATATATTTTTAATATCCGAATTTAGCGAGTTAAAAAATAAAAATACATTGAAAGCAAGCAGGCAAAGAATCATTGCGAGAAAACTGTATTTCCAAAGCGGGCTTGGTATAAATTCAGTCTTTGCTGAAGCAGTCTTAAAGGTTTCTGGTAGATCAGGGTTCGTTTCTCGGAGATGTTGTTGGCGTTCCTGTTCCTCTTGGATTTTTGTCTCAAGTTCCTGTTTTTCAACGTCGGTTAACTGTTTCATAGATACTATCTCCCGTTCAGCGATTTAAGAGGCATGACGAAAGCTAAACAGTGTTCATCACGTTCCATAGGTTCAACGGCAAATCCTATAGAGAGTTTGAGGTGATGGTTTTCAGGGCAATTCTCGCCGCTGATGGATCGCACTTGGTAGCATCCAAACATTCTCGCTTGCTGGATGGTGTACTCTTGAAGTGCGGTGCCGATGCCTTGTTCATTGTGTTTTTGAAAAGGCGAGGTTGAAAGCCTCGCCAACGAAAGACCTATTCACCTCATGACGATAATTTTTAACCGGTCAGATTATTGGCAGCGCGGACGGGACGGAAAAGTGTCTGCCGTTTGGCAGGCATCTCCTCAAGCAGTGTCGGATGCGGGTCCCAATCGTGCCACTTGCTATTGACGGTGTTGTAACAACTGAAAATAGCGAGTCGATCGTTCTCTTCGTTCGTCCATGTATGTGTGCTATGTGTCAACGCCTCTGTAAAAAAGAGGAGCGAACCTGCAGGACACTCGTAGGTATCCCAAATAGGCGAATCTTGGCTTCGGATTGTGTCGGGCGCGGTGTAGACGGCTTTATGGCTCGCCGTAATAAATAGCGTACCACCTTGCCGATATTTGACAGGGTTTAGTTCCCAGACGATACGGGTTAATCCACTATACCCTCTGCCGGGGATACAGCGATAGAGGTGCGAATCACCGGGGAAACGGAGCATACCGTTTCCGTTGTGGGGGCCAAAGTTTCCATCGCCGACAGTGCGATAGAACAGACTACACGATTCCATCCTGAATCCGTAGCATTCTTGGCTTGATAGTGCGGGATGTGCGAGAAACTCGTTGAGAAAACCGATGACATTCGGATGGTCAGAGAGGCGTTGCAAGGGACCCCCGAGGGGTGAGCGTTCATGCTCCGGAATCGATGTCGGTTCGTGTCGGAGTTTATAGGCGAATTCCTGCATCTCAGCGAGTTCATCACCGGAGAGGACACCCGGAACCAAGAGCCAACCGCGCATATCAAAGAGGTACTTCTGTTCCTGCGTCGGTGGGACAACAGGTGTGCCATCGGAGGTGGTTTGCGTGAGTTGTGCGTTATCGAGATCGAGTGCTGCGCCGAGGTTTTTATCAACGATAAACGGTTTTGTATAATCGGTAGTTTCTGTCATAATAGACATCCTATGCGGTTTTTGCGCGTTTGAGTGCGTCTTCAGAGATGTTCAAAGTCTTATCAATATCTTCATCGGTATGGGACATGGACATGAACCAGATATGTCCTTCTGGTAGATATAAGCCGCCATCTAAAGTTGCTTCATAGAAGGTTTTGTGGAATCGCTTCTGTTTTTCGTCATCGCTGTTGGTCCGTAAACCGAAGTAGGGCATGGGTCCGGTACCACCGATATGAGCATTGTCGATACCGAGACGTGCTGTCATCTCTCTGTAGCCGTTTAACAACTTCTGACCCTGTTTCCACATAAAGGCGACACCGTCCTTCGCCTCAAGTTCCGCAATTGTAGCGATTGCAGCGGCGACGAGCGATACCTCACCGTGGAAGGTTGCGGCGACCCAGACATCACCGACTTCACCCATGATTTCTTCTTTTCCGACGACGACAGCAGTGGCGAAACCGTTGGCGAGAGCTTTGCCGAAAACCGACATATCCGGTGTGACCCCGAAGTATTCTTGTGCGCCACCGAGCGCGTATCGGAATCCGGTTTTGACTTCATCGAAAATCATGAGTGCGCCGTTGGCATTGACGAGTTTTTTCGCTTCTTCGAGGTAGCCGTCTTTGGGAAGGTCTTGTCCGGAGGGTTCCATAATCAGGCAAGCGATTTCATCGGGGTGTGCTTTAAAGAGATCGGCGAGTCCTTCGAGATCGTTGAAATCGACGCTGAGTGTAGCGGCAGCAGCACTTGAAAGGTGTCCGCGTGCGTGGCTGCACCAATCGTGCCAGCCGTGGTAGCCACACCGAATAACTTTTTCTCTATCGGCATAAGCGCGAGCGAACTTAATCGCACCTGTTGTTGCATCGGAGCCACCGACGAAGTAGGCGACCCGCTCCGCTGAGGGGATAATCTGGATCAATTTTTCGGCGAGTTCTACCTCGAGCGTATGCCCAAAATTATAGACATTGCCACGTTCGACGACGTATTTTGTGACCGTGTCAATCACAGTCGGATAGGCGTGTCCGAGGATCATGGGTCCGTATCCCATGAGGTAGTCGATGTAGTCGTTTCCATCGGCATCCCAGAAATGTGAACCTTTCGCGCCTGCGATCATAATAGGTTTCGGGGGTTGGCTCCGTTTATGGGGTTGTCCACCACCGACCAACGCTGCTTCGGCGCGTTTCTGCCACGCGAGCGATTTCTCAAAACTTCGTCCCATCCTAAAACCTCCAGTTTTCATAACTTTGTCGTGAATAATCGCCTTAATTTTAATTATTTTACCACAATTGTGGATTTGCGCGGCGGATTTTTTTCAGAAATTGCTTAAAATTAAATGGCTCTGGGCCACAACACCTCCTTGATAATTTATTGCTTGTGGTATATAATTATTCCATGAATATACAGATTTACCGAGATAGAATGGAAATGAGCCGTTTGAGCAAGGTAGTTTATCAAAGTTAGCAGCGCATGTCCAATTGGATCATCAAAGTCTTCACGAAGCGTTGTCCGAAAACGGGAATCTGCCATTTAACACAATGGGTGCGATTCTGCATGGTCTCGGTTTTAAGCTTTCAATAGAGTCGCTTGAGAACAGTCCCCAATGATTTGCGGGTGCCTCATAATCCGTCACAGTGCCTGTGTTGTATTGCGTATTGATGTTGTCACCATTCAACCCAACTACTATGTCCTTAGAAATTTTGTTGAAAATTATTGCAACTGTATGAAACAATATAGTAAGATACATAGCAAATTTTGAAGGCGAGGGAGAAAAAATGGCAGTACACCTTTTGAGTGACGCGCAGATGCGGGAATTCATTGTGAACGGTTTCGTAACCGTCACGACGGAACTCTCTGCGCAATTTCACGATGCGATCTATGAAAAGACGATGAGCGTCTTTGATAAGGAAGGGAATCCGGGGAATAACCTGTTGCCGCGGATACCAGAGATTCAGCAGATTTTTGACGATCCGAACGTTCGCGGTGCATTGACGAGTCTTCTCGGCCCCGATTACTATATGCAGCCGCACCGGCATCCGCACTATAATCCGCCGGGCAGTAAGGGACAAGGGCTGCATCAAGACGGTGGGAAACGGTGGTCGCACCATACACGCAGGCTGCTGGTTTTCTATTATCCGCAAGATACACCCGTTGAACTCGGTCCGACAGGTGTGGTGCCGATGAGCCACTACTTCAGTACCCGTGAAGGTTCGGAAATTTCGCCTGAGCAGCCTGTTGTTGGAGAAGCGGGAACGGTTGCGTTCGCAAATTACGATCTGTGGCACCGTGCGATGCCGAACAGCAGCGAGAAGCGGCGCTACATGATGAAATTCTTGTATGCTCGGATGTCCGAACCCGAAGAACCGACGTGGGCAAATCGGGAGACAGCGTGGGCAAACGGGAATTCCGTGGGACCGGCTGAGCATCAGGAGATGTTCCGACATCTCTGGAACTGGCATCGTGGCGTTGAGGATAGCAGTTTGCACCGGACATCAAACGGTGCTTCGTTGTCAGACTTGGTTAGTTCACTTAACAGTACATCGGAATCGACAAGTTTGCAGGCGGCTTATGCGTTACCCGGATTTGGCGAGCAGGCGGTTTCTGCTTTGGTGCGGTGTCTGTATGACGAACCGGAGATGATACGCCGAAATGCCTGTTATGCGCTTAATGCGGTGGGGTCTCCTGCGGTCGATGCTTTGTGTAAGGTACTGAAGGATCCGTCTGAACATGTCCGGGACAACGCGGCGGAGGCGCTCGGTGATTTAGGGAACAAAGCGGAATCGGCGGTGCCGGCATTGGTTGAAGCACTCTCGGATGAATCGGGGCGTGTGCGTGTACGGACAGTAGAGGCGTTGGGAACAGCGGGTCAATCGAGTTCAGTTGCTGCGCCGAGTCTCGTGAAGGCATTGGAGGATCCGAATGATGGGGTCCGTCGGAATGCTGTTTTCGCGTTGGCACGGCTCGGTAACAGTGCAATATGGGCTTGCAAGCTGCGCCCTTGGGCTGAGGGTGCGGTTGAAGGTTTACAGAATTTGCTACTTGACGCGAACCGATATGTGCGCGGCGATGCGGTGCATGCGCTTTACCGTATCGGAACGCCGGCGGCGAAGTCGGTCTTGCTGCATCATCTTCAGACGACGCGTTGGTGCCCGATCACGACACGGGAAAGTACGTTTTAGATTTGGGCAGGATTCGGTTGGTAGCGATTGACGAATAAAAGTAGGCGCGGTTTGTAACCGCGCCTACTTTTTCGCGGGATATGAAGGGAGAATCTACGTAAAGAATTCTTCGTTATGTGGACGGACATCCACTTCAAATGTCCACGCGCTCCGTTCCTGTTGTACCAAAGCCCAGTAAGTATCAGCGATTGCGTCGGGTTCGAGGAGCGGTTCATTCTCACTCAATTTATAGCGTTGTCGGACACCGGGTGTGTCAATAACACCATCAATGATAACATGGGCGACGTGGATGCCGTAGGGTCCGACTTCGCGTGCAAGTGCGGATGCTAATCCTCGTGTTGCGAATTTGGCACTGCTGAACGCCAAGGCGCCTGCTCTTCCTCGGACGGCAGAGGTTGCACCTGTAAATAGGATGCTCCCGCCGCCTTTCTTAAGCATACCCGGCACGACCTGTTTTGAACAGAGGAACCCGCCGAGCGTACAGACGCGCCACGCGCCTTCAAACGCCTCTGGCGTGAGGTCCGCGAAACTCCCCCACGCGGCGTTTCCGGCGTGATTTACCAAAATGTCCGGATCTCCGAGTTCGTCTCGGATACGATCGAAACTTTGATCCACCTGCTCAGGTTCGGTAATATCCGTCGGGATCGGAATAACTGTGCGTCCGGATTTTGCCAATCTCGTGGATAGGTTTTTAATATATGCGGACGAACGGGACAGAAGTGCTACGTTGCATCCCTCTTCTACAAATTTACGGGCGAGTGCAGCCCCTAAACCGGGCCCCACACCTGCGATAACTGCTATTTTTTCCATAGTGATTCCTTGAGGACTTATGAAAATTTTGGGGTTGGGTCTGCTGTCAAGTCGATTTCATTTATATAAATTTACGAAAATTTGAGAGTTGGGTTTCACTTTCAGTTCAATCGCGTCTCATGGCGAGGTTCTAAACCTCGCCTGCATGAAGGGATATGCGTCTCATGGCGAGGTTATAGAAAATAAATATTTGGTAATCGTTAAATATCGCGAGCACAGCTCGCTCCTACCAAGAGAAAATATCGCGAGCACAGCTCGCTCCTACCAAGAG
>ASZN01000050.1 GCA_000406005.1 Candidatus Poribacteria bacterium WGA-3G | reverse complement strand
CTAACAGCCTATGCTACATAAGGTGATGCAGCCAACGGTCTATGTTACATCTGCTGGCACAGGCTAACAGCCTATGCTACATAAGGTGATGCAGCTAACAGTCTATGTTACATCTGCTGGCACAGGCTAGCGGTTTCCTCTGCTACAGAATGTAGGTAACCAAGAACATACGCTACGGATGTGTCGTTAATTGTTGGTTTTACCAAATTTCCTAAACAGTTCTTTTTCTGTGTTTTTATTGATTTTTCTATGTTTAACGGCAAATGTAGGCATTTTGCGGGGTTCGATTCCCCGTTGCCGTATCCAGTAGTCTCGTGCAAAAACCAAGCACACCCGACAAAAACCACGTCGGTTCTACTGCGAGGGGTTCACACACGAGTGAGACGAACCCTGACACTGTGAGGACACTCGGAAATGATAAGGCGTTAGCATTTCGGTGCTAACTTTGAGGGTTACTCCACGTAGTGTGTTTCCTTTGCTACGTGCAAATCGCCTGCTATCTTCTATGAGAAGTAACCAGTAACCAGTAACCAGTTATTCACAGTAACCAGTGACCAGTTACCAGTTACCAGTTAAGAGCGAGAAACTTCTTACTGGGAACTGGAAGCGAAGCGTACTGGTAACTGGAAACTGGTACTCTGGCAACTGGAAACTGATACTCGTGCATAGACGACACTGGATGCGGGCAGGTTAGACACGACGGTGTCTACAAAGGGACTTAAGGAATCCCGTAGAGAACCGTGTTTTTCAGATGGACATAGATTAACATAGTTTTTTACTAACAGCACGTTAATCCAAACGACAGATAGAACGACAAGGAAGCTCATCTGTATTTTCCTCTCTTAGTTTTTATAGTTTTGATGATTCTATAAAATATGACTACGCGCTTTGTAATACGCAATCTCTGAGGAAGGGGTACAAAAAATTTTCGTTCACGCATAATTTATAGTAAAGTTTAGAATTAATTGTGCACTCTCAAACAGTCTGAATACCTATAACAGGCATTCAGACTGGCACAAACTGGAAGTTTGTGGTACGAATGTGTCTATTTATTTTTAGGATTCACTATAATGCGTATTACGCCATTTGCTTGCTAATTGTAGTTTTCGCTTTTATTCACTGTATCGCCACTTGTATGAATCTATAGCGTGGCAGAAATATAGGAAGTATGAACATGGGAACCTCTAAATATCGCGTCGGAATTATCGGATGTGGTGGTATCGCCAATGCCCACGCCCGCGGCTATCAAGGTGTTGAACAGACAGAGATCGTCGCGCTTGCCGATCCGGTTCAAGTGGCACTCGACAAATTCGCAGAGACTTACGGTGTCGCTGCTGAAAATTGCTACTTGGATGCGCGTGAGATGTTGGATAACGAAGATCTTGATATTGTTAGTGTTGCGACCTGGCATAAACTCCACGCCCCTATGACGATCGCTGCGTGTGCGCGAAGTCCAAAAGCAATTCTCTGTGAAAAGCCGATGGGGGTGAGTTTAGGCGAATGCGATGAAATGTTGACCGCCGCCAGACGAAATGATGTGAAAGTCGTCATTGGGCACCAACGTCGGTTTAATTCTGCGTGGACGGATGCCCGCAATCTGATCGCCGAGGGTGTGATCGGTGAACCGAGACAGGTCATCTGCCATGGTGGACAAGGGTTATTGAATGACTGTTCGCACCTGTTTGATATGATGCGCTACGTCCTCGGCGATCCTGAGCCGGAGTGGGTTATCGGAAACGTTGAGCGTAAAACCGAGCGTTATGAGCGTGACATCCAGATTGAGGATAAAAGTGCTGGCATCGTCGGTTTCGCGGGTGGTTGTATCGGCATGCTTATGCAAGAGATCGGCAGACCGAATTATCAGGGCGGTATTGTCTACGGAACAGACGGTATCGCGGATGTAACGGAGGCACGCGTCCGGCTTCTGAACAATAAGGCGAAAGATTGGAAGGAACGTCCGTCTGATGGTACGAACCAGCACGTCGCGCAAGCCGCCGAGCTTGTCTTGTGGATCGAAGGGGGTGCGGGCCACCGTGGCGAAGCGAAGCACGGCCGTGCCGCTGTTGAGATTATTATGGGAATCTACGAATCGGCGCGTATGCACGAGGTCGTTCAATTGCCGTTACGAACACACGCGAATCCACTTGATTTGATGATCGAGAACGGTGATCTGCCTATCGAACGTCCAGGCAGGTATGACATCCGAGCATTCCTGTTGCGCGGCGAATCCATGAAACCGGAGTAGCAAGTTCACAAGAGAGTTTTAGGTAGCCATGCAAATTACACAAGGTATTAACGTCGGTTTAGCAGCGCTGCTGCGTAATAAGTTGCGTTCCGTGCTGACAACACTGGGTATTATTATCGGTATTGCCGCCGTCGTCGCCGTTGTTTCAGTCGGTGGCGGTGCCGAGCACCTCATGCTCGTTGAGTTGGAACGGATCGGCGGCGCGGGTATGATTGTCTGTTTCAGGAAAGACAAACTCCGTAGAGAAGACGGTGCGTATATAGAAAACAAACATCCCGAATTCATCGAATACGAGGACCTCGCCTTTATTATTGACAACTGTCCCTCTCTTAAATTGGCTACGGCGCAATCTGAAATGAACCTTCCGGTATCGCACAAACACGTTAATCAGTCGCTTAATGTCCAGGGTATTACACCGTTCTACCAAGAAGCCAACAACTGGTACGTCCAATTTGGACGGTTCATCACGGATAATGATATTGAGCGGCGAGATCCAGTGTGCGTGATCGGTTCGGAGGTCCACAAAGATTTATTTCAGATGCGGGATCCGATCGGACTCGAACTCAGAATCAGACAAGAGCGGTTCACCGTCATCGGCGTGATGGAGGAGAAGGGGAGCAGTATGGCGAGTGAAGGGTGGGACAATCGGGTCATTATTCCGATTACTACAATGGGTATCCGATTTATCGGGAAATATAAAGGTTGGATTTACTTATCTTGCCAAGCCGAGAGTTATGAAAAAGTCGAGCAGGCTGTTGCTGAAATCAAGGTCGCTATGCGGCAGCTACACGGCGACGAAAAATATTTTGATTTTTTTACTGCGAAGCAGATTATAAAACAGGTAGGGAACGTCAGTCGGATTGTTCAGATACTCCTCGGTGGTGTCGCGAGTGTTGCCCTATTTGTCGGCGGTATCGGGATCATGAATATTATGTTGGTTTCTGTAACAGAACGGACCCGCGAGATCGGGTTACGGAAAGCGATCGGTGCGAGACGGCGAGACATCCTGACCCAATTCCTGATTGAAGCGATTGTTTTAAGCGTTTGCGGTGGTCTTATCGGTATCTTTATCGGCAGTAGCCTCGCCTCTATTGCCGGTCTGATAATTTCGAAGCTTATGCAGGCGAGTTGGCCCGCTGTCGTCTCCATCCAAGCGGCATTAATAGCGTTCGGTGTTTCTGCGTTCATCGGAATATTCTTCGGCCTCTACCCGGCAAACAAAGCTGCCGGTCTCACGCCAACAGAGGCACTGCGGCACGAATAGTTATCGGCTTTCGGAAACCATCAGCAATTAGTTAAAAAGCATCCGTGACGATTGACAGTCCTGTATCAAAAATCATTCTTTTAGGACTTACGCACTTTTGACGATATGACGCTCCGTTAGCGAGTAAACTCTGAAGAGACCGAGACATTCTCAGGGCACAGGCTAACAGCCTATGCTACAAAAGAGCACGCTGCGTAAGTCCTAATTCTTTAAAAAACGTGAGTTTGATAAAAGCATATTGTAGCGCAAACTTTTAGTTTGCACCCATAACACACAAACTGGGAAGTTTGTGCTACAAGGATCGAAAGTTTGCACCCATAACACACAAACTGGGAAGTTTGTGCTACAAGGATCGAAAGATTTATTATTAAACTGGCGTTAAAAAACGAAAGGAGCACACCTTGTGGGAGAGAAAAAAACAGAAGTCCGGGCGGCAGTTGTCGGGCTCGGTTGGCCCGGGATGCAACATCTCAAAGGCTATATTGCAGACTCGCGTTCAGAAGTCATCGCTGTCTGTGATTTAGACAAAACACACGCTGAAGAGGTGGCATCGGAATATAAAATACAGCATATCTACACCAATCACTTAGAGATGTTAGAGAATAAGGAAATCGATGCGGTGAGTGTTTGTCTGCCGAATTTCCTCCACGCGCCGATCTCGATTGATGCGTTGAACGCCGGTAAACATGTGCTTTGTGAGAAGCCACCGGCTCGGAGTGCGGAGGAAGCAAAGGCGATGGCGGATGCAGCCTCCGAAAACGGTAAGACGCTCATGTATGCCCTCGTGCAGCGGTTCGGCGGCAATGCGCAACGCCTCAAACAACTCGTCACGGCTGGTGAACTCGGCGACATCTATTTCGGTAAAGCGGCTTACGTCCGCCGTCGTGGTATACCTATCGGTAAAGAGGGTTGGTTTGTCGATAAAAAGCGTTCCGGTGGTGGCGCGCTCATTGACATCGGTGTACATGCGTTGGATTGCATCTGGTGGTTAATGAATTCCCCAAGACCCGTTGAAGTTATGGGTGCGGTCTATTCTCACTTCGGGCATCTCGTGCCGGATGATGTCAAATACGATGTTGATGACGGGACCTTCGCACAGATCCATTTTGAAAACGGGGCAACGATTATTCTTGAAACGACCTGGGCACTGAATCTGCCCGGCGATAACTACATCAAAGTGGCGGGAACCAAAGCAGGTGCAACACTCAATCCGTTCACCCTTTACACCGAAGAAGACGGCAAAGAGGTGGACAAACCGCTCAACGCCCCACGGATAAACGGGTTCGACGAAGAGGTAAAACACTTCGTGGGGTGCATAGTAGACAGTGAGGAACCGATATCTTCAGCGGAACAGGGGATTATGTTGATGCAAATGCTGGACGGTATTTACGAATCCGCAGAGACGGGACAGTCCGTCCATATCACCGATTTCAGCACGCCTAACGGATGAGACCTCTCTCCCTGACTTTCAATGTTTATTTTGCATTTGTAAGGAAATCGTTCCAGAGGCGAATGCAATATCGGGTTGCCAACCTTGCTGGCTTGACGACCAATTTCTTTTTTCTACTGGTACATATTTTTGTCTATACTGCTTTTTATGCAGCAAGCACCGAACCGCAGCCCCTTAGTTTGAACGAAATTGTTACCTACTTCGTTCTTTGTCAGGTCTCTTTCATGTTGATGCCGTTCTGGGGGGCGCGTTCTGAAGTTACGCAAGCGATTAAGGACGGCAGTGTCGCGCTCCAATTAACGAAGCCTGTCGATTTTCACGCCTATTGGTTTTCGGATGAATGTGGTAGAGCCTGCTATTTCCTGCTCATGCGTGGGTGCCCGACCTTTCTTATTAGTATCCTCTTTTTTGAAGTTACAATTCCACAGCAATTTACTGTTTTTATGGCGTTCGCAGTTTCAATGGTGCTTGCCATTTTCATGAGTGCTGCGATCACGATAACAATTTTTAGCAGCGCGTTCTGGACACTGGATACATCCGGAGTTTCTGGGATGTCCGGTTCCGTAATCATGCTATTTTCTGGCATGTTGGTTCCGATTGCCCTCTGGCCCGAATGGTTGGCACACATCGCCGAGTGGTTACCATTTGCTGGATTGATTGATGTCCCGTTTAGTATCTATTTGGGTAAGATTACAGGGGTCGCGATCTGGATGGCTATAGGTAAACAGCTGATGTGGTACCTCATTTTTATTGGACTGGGACGCTTTTTTTTACACCGTGGATTTTCTCGGCTCGTCATACAAGGCGGATAGAGGGACCTCTCACATGCATCATCTCTCACTCTATCTCCATTTTGTCAAGCTTCGCATCCGATCACAGATGGAATATCGGTTCTCATTTCTGTTTGACCTATTATCACAAGCAAGTATTTCTGTCATCGACTTTTTCATGATTGCGCTGCTCTTTAACCGTTTCAAAGAATTAGCGGGATGGAGTCTATGGGAAGTCGGATTCCTTTACGGTATAATCGGTGTCTGTTTTGCTGTCGCTGAAATGATTGGCAGAGGATTTGATGTCTTTCAGAATAGCGTGGTGCGCGGCGATTTCGATACGATACTCATCCGTCCGCTCGGTACTTTCTTTCAAGTTTTCTCACAAGATTTCCTGCTCCGTCGAGTCGGTCGGTTTTCGCAAGCGTTTGTCATTCTACTAATTGCTAATTCGCAATTGACGATCTCTTGGTCGTTTGTAAAGGTCGGGTATCTGCTGGTTTCATTGGTCAGCGGCACCTGTTTTTTTGTTGCGTTGTTCGTGATTGGTGCGACAAGCTGCTTCTGGACAATTCAATCCATAGAGATTGTTAATATTTTTACGAACGGTGGCGTTTTCATGGGGAGTTATCCGTTTTCGATTTATCGGCGTTGGTTTCGGCATTTTTTCACTTTTATTATTCCACTGGCGTGCGTCAACTATTTTCCAGCCCTTTTTTTAATGGAAAAGGTTGTGCCTTCGGGTGTTTCGACGCTTGGTGTGTACTTAGCACCTTTCGCGGGATTCCTTTTTTTCGGTATCACGATGCTGTTCTGGCGATGGGGTGTACTGCATTATCAAAGCACAGGGCATTAAATAGTTATAAGTTATAAGTTATAAGTTATAAGTTAAGAGGGATATCTGATTTAGCCAAGTCTTTCTCTTAACTGAAAACTGATGACTGAAAGATTTTTCGCAGAAAAATCGTACTGACAACCGTTAAAAAAATATGATTGAAGTTGAGAACCTCAGTAAGACCTTCAAAGTCTATCACCACCGCAAAGGTTTTTTCGGGAGTTTTGTGAACCTGTTCTCTCGTAAACACCGTATTGTCGAAGCGGTGGACAACGTTTCGTTCTCCATAAAACGCGGCGAAGTCGTCGGATACTTGGGACCGAACGGTGCCGGAAAGTCAACGACCCTTAAAATGCTGACCGGCATTTTGGTGCCGACATCAGGGAGTGTGCGTGTGAACGGTTATATCCCGCATCGTCAGCGGAAGGAGAACGCCAAACACATTGGCGTGGTGTTCGGGCAGCGTTCGCATCTCTGGTTCGATCTCCCTGTGCAGGAGTCGTTTGAGCTGCTGCAGCGCATCTATCGGATTCCGCAGGTACAATATAATCAAAATGTAGAGATGTTCGATGGGTTGCTGAATATTGGTGAGTTTTTTCGGACACCTGTCCGTCAATTGAGTCTCGGACAACGGATGCGTGCCGACATCGCTGCCGCACTGCTCCACGACCCGGAGGTACTGTTCCTCGATGAACCGACGATCGGGTTGGATGTTGTCGCTAAGGCGCGGATCCGTCAATTTATTCAGCAGATAAACACCGAAAGACAGGTAACGGTCGTCCTGACGACACACGATTTAGACGATGTTGAGAAACTCTGCAAACGCGTCATCCTTATAGACAAGGCGCGGCTCTGTTTTGACGGGGAACTCGCTGCACTCCGACGCCTGCTTTCAACAGAACGGATTTTGAGCGTCGATTATGCTGAAACCTATTCGGACATCAGTATCCCCAACGCGCATGTTACCTATCGGGAAGGCAATCGCGTGCAATACCAGTTTTCGCCAGAGGAGATTAGCACGGCGGACCTTATCGGTGCGATACTCCAGAGATTCAAAATCGTAGACATATCGGTTCAAGACCCCGATATTGAGGAATTAATCAAAACTGTCTATGAGGATAACCGCGCCCTCGAACAGAAACTTACCGAAACAACTGCAATTGACTTGACAAACCGAGATACATAAGATAAAATGTATGAACAGGTTTTGATAAACCTGATGAATTGAGACATAACAGAACCCAATTTCTAAATTAGGAGGGACAACTCAAATGCGCTTTAAGGCTATTAGAACAATTGGCATCCTCACTGCGCTCCTTACCGTGTTCTGCTATGCGAACACGGCTGGCGCACAGGATTTCGTAACAGACGGACTCGTTGCCGTGTATACGCTCAATGAAGCAGATATAGATGGTAAGGTTGTCAAAGATATCTTTGGTGGCAACGATGCCGAACTCGTCGGTAACCTCAAATCCGTTGAAGGGGCAACCGATGCCACCGGTGAAGCGTTGGAGTTTGAAGGGGAAGCGGAGAGCTTCGTCCAAATCCCTGAGCTCGGTGAGTATGAATTTGTGTCTATTGAGTGCTATGCACTGGAAGCTCAGTTCAGCGGCATTCAAGGTATCGTCTCGACATGGATGTGGGAAGCTGGTAAAGTCCACTTCAAATTCGAGGGGAACCAGATTCAAGTTCACAAAAACGACGGTGTTAAGATTACTATGAATGCTGAAACTGACACTTGGTACCACATCATCTACACCAGCAATACCAAAGACAACGAGCTCAAACTCTATGTTGATGGTGAGTTGGTCGCTGAAGGGAACGCCGGGACTACGCCTGAACTTATGAACGAGCGGCGCATCGGCAGTGAACACAACGGTAGATACCTCATCGGTATGATAGATAACGTCCGTATCTATGACCGGATTCTTGAGGAAGATGAGGTAAAGCAGAATTTTGAATCCAAAAGCGATCAACTGCCTGTGGAACCTGCCGGTAAGCTCTCAACCACTTGGGGACACCTCAAAGGATTGAGAAACTAAAAAATAACGGAAACCGAACCGATTTACAGACGATTCGGTAATGAGATGTCCGTCAAAGCTTGGCGGGCATCTTCGCTTAAAGGCAAGTCTTATGAAACCGATTCAGAAAGCGATTATTCCGATCGCTGGATACGGGACACGCCTCTTTCCAGCGACGAAAGCCGTACCGAAAGCACTTTTTCCGATCATCGCAGAAGACGGGATCGCGAAACCGGTCATTCAACTGATTATTGAGGAGGCGTTATCGGCGGGTGTGGAAGCAGTGTGCCTCGTGGCGCAACCGCAACAGGTCGATCCGATTGCTGACTATTTCTCCGGTGCCGTCGCCGATGCGATCCTCGAAAAGCCGGAGTTGGCAGCACAGGCGGAGCGATTGGCGGAGATTGGACAACGGCTGCATTTCGCGATTCAGGAGAAACCGGAGGGGTTCGGACACGCTATCTACTGTGCAAAAGATTTCGCCGCAGGTGAGCCGGTCATGATCCTGCTCGGTGACCATCTCTATATTTCAGAATCAGAGACCTCGTGCGCGAAACAGTTAGTGGAGGTCTATACAGAAGTCGGGCAGTCCGTGACGAGTTTGGACCTCTGTCATGAAAGTGAACTCTCGCTGAACGGTATCGTTCACGGCAATCCCGACCTCGAATCCGAACGGCTCTATACCTTAGCGCAAATCTCCGAGAAACCGACGGCTGCGTTTGCGCAACAGCACCTCCGTGTTGAAGGCGTACCCGCGGAGCAGTATCTCTGTAACTTTGGCATAGACCTTCTCACACCACTCCTCTTTGATATACTCGATTACAACTACAAGCACCGAATTGTAACGCACGGCGAGATTCAATTGCGGGATGCGATGTCAGAGATGATTAGACAGGAAGGCATGTCGGGCTGCCGTGTCGCAGGTCAGCGTTACGATACAGGCAACCCACAGGAATTACTCAGGACTGTGAACGCCTTTGGATTACAGGGTCCCTATCGGCATGTTTTGATTAAGTGATTTCACAAATGCATTTGACATGAGTTGTCAAATGTGGTATCTTAATCCTATCCTAAATTTTTCGGAGTTGTGCTATGAACCATGATACTATCTTCACCGTAAGGAATGAAGACCTTACTCAGCTTAATCAGAACACAGCCGTTGAATTTTTTCAGAAGCTGCTTTGGGCAGAAGCGCGCCGAATCGGTATAGAAATTAGCAAGATTAACGTTTCTGGTTGGGTTAATGTCCCGGACGGTGGTGTTGATGCTACCGTTGACGATGTGCAGAGCGCAATAGGACAGGGAATAATTAAACAAGGAAAAACGAGTTATCAGATTAAATCTGGAACATCGTTTAAACCGTGGCAGCGATCAGTTATCAAGGCGGAACTTTTCGGTGAAAAAACGCCTGAGCGTCAAAATCTTGGTGAAAGTATCCGGGCCTGCCTTGACACTGATGGCACTTACATTTTGGTTTGCACGGGAATTGATCCTGTTGAGTCCGATCGACAGCAAGTCCATTCTCACATTGTGAAATACTTAAAACAGTGTGGTTATTCGCGTCCGAAAGTTGAAATCTTTACGCAGCATAAGCTTATCGGTTTTTTGCAAATGTTTCCATCTTTGGCATTATGGGTTAATAGGCGCGATCGTTCAAACTTTCAAACACATCAGAGTTGGGCATCGGATGCTAACATGCACGTTCCATATGTTTCTGGGGAAGCGCAAGAAGATTCTATTGCGAAAATCAGAGACGAATTGCGTCAAAATTATGACACCGTTCACGTGCGAGTCTTAGGTGAACCTGGTATTGGTAAAACAAGACTCGTTTTGGAAGCTACACGGACAGACGATTTAGCACCACTTGTTATTTACTGCCCCGCTGCTCAATTTCGTGGCAGCGATTTGATGCGTGAAATCCTCCGAGAAGATAGTCAATTCTCCACTATTGTCGTAATTGATGAATGTGACCCATCTAACAGCTCGGATTTCTGGGATAAACTGAGCCATCGTGGGTCTCGAATTAAGTTGATTAGTATCTATAATGAGCATGAGGTTAGGGCAGGAGGCATTACCTACCATGACACTCTACCCCTGAATGGCGATCAGATTCGCAGCATTATTCAGGAACATATAGCTACTATTTCTAATGCTGAAGCTGACCGATGGGGTGAACTCTGTGGCGGTTCACCAAGAGTTGCACACGTCATCGGTGAGAACTTGGTAAATCATCCCGAGGATTTACTTAAATCCCCAAGCACCGTTAATATCTGGGAACGTTATATTGCTGCAGGCGATAACCGTGAAAAGACTGAGCACCGCCGATTGGTACTTCAACATCTCGCGCTTTTTAAGCGGTTTGGCTATGAACGTTCTGTTGCCAAAGAGGCCGAGGCCATCGCCGAAAAGATTAAGTCCGCCAACGCTAACATCACATCACACGAGTTTGAAAATATCATCTACGAACTCCGGGAGCGTAGAATCCTTCAAGGCGAGTCTACACTCTATATCACGCCAAAGGCACTCCAGATTTGGCTATGGACACAGTGGTGGGAGAGACATTACAGATTATTTGATCTTGAGGATTTTACCAGAGATTTGCCTCCGAAATTGGTTGAATGGTTCTATGAGATGTTTGTTTACGCTGCCGAGTCGGATGCGGCATCAAGAATTGTCAAAGACCTTCTCGGTCCAAACGGGCCCTTCCGGGACGATGAATATCTGAAAACAAGGTTGGGTAGCCGTTTTTTTCTAGCATTGGCTGAAGCGGATCCCAAATCAGCCTTAAGATGTCTGATGCGAACAATAGGAACCTGGAATAGGGATACGCTTTTCCAATTTACAACTGGCCGAAGGGACATAATATCGGCACTTGAAAAGATCGCTATGAAACGAGATTTGTTTGTTGATGCAGCGCGGCTGCTCCTCGCTCTTGGTGAAGCGGAGAATGAAGGTTGGTCAAACAACGCCAGTGGTGTGTTTGCAGGTCTCTTTTCGCCAGGGCGTGGTAGAGTCGCACCGACCGAAGCCTCTCCAGCAGAGCGGTTACCAGTTTTGAAAGAAGCATTTGAATCAGGATCAAAAGAACAACGACTCCTTGCATTGAAAGCTTGCGATGAAGGTCTGGAGTTTGACCATTTCTCACGAACATCTGGCGCAGAATACCGAGGACTACGCAAGGATGCTGACTTTTGGGAACCCAAAACATACGGTGAACTTTTTGATGCTTACCGTCAGGTATGGAATCTCCTTTCTCAACAATTAGAACATTTACCGGAAGATGAACGTGAAATAGCCATTGGGATTTTGCTAGAATGTGGGTCTCGGATTGCAAGAAGACCAAATCTAAGTAATATGGTTGCTGACACGATTCATATCCTCTCAGAAAGGGCTTATGTTGATAACAGACTGCTTATTAAAACCGTTGTTGAGTTCCTTCATCATAATGGAAAGGAATTACCTAACGACATAAGACAACGCTGGGAATACCTCAAGGATGAATTAATTGGTTCTGACTTTCATTCCCTGATGCAACGGTACGTTGGGACGAATCTGCTTGTAGATGCTTTCGACGAAGACGAAAATTACTTTGAGGAAGGCCATCCGCAAATTCATACATTAGCTCAGCAAGCTGTTGAAGAACCTCACCTTTTGCAATCGGAACTACCGTGGCTCGTGACATCTGCGGCACATAATGGATACGCGTTTGGGTATCAACTCGGTAAGAAAGATCATGGATTTTCCCTTCTGTCAACGCTTCTCAATGCCCAACGAAACGCAGGAGATGGAGCGAGCGCGTTTTTTCTGGGGGGTTATTTTCGGGCACTCTTTGAAAACAACGTAACAGAATGGGAAAAACTGCTTGACGTGTTGGTTGAAGATAGCACGCTAAATGTACTTATACCAGAACTCACCTATCGCTCTGGAATGACAGATCGAGCAGGCTTGCGTCTTCTTAAACTTGCTAAGGCGGAGTTGATGAGTGTCAATGACTTCGTACTTTTCTTTGGTAGTACTATTGTCTTATCTGATAAAGTTTTTATTGAATGGATAAAGTTTTTATTCCATTCTTCAAACGAATTAGCTGTACCAATTGCTCTCAAGTTGTATTATTTTTATTATGTTTATAACAAGCAAGAACCAAATTTACCGCGTGACCTGACGTTCCAATTGCTTGTATGTCCAGTCCGGTCTGCGAATTTGAACTTGATCCCAAATCAGATGAACGCTATGACAGATCACTATTGGACAGAGATCGCGAAAGCATTCCTAAACCTCTATGAAAAAAAGAGTTTAGAATTTGTTGAACAAGTTCTCCCCCATTTTGGGAAGGGGGATACCATTTTTGATGCATTCAACACAGAAGCATGCACTGTACTGACTGAGTTGACGAAACGATATCCTGAGCAAGTTTGGAAGCACATTAGCAAACGCTTAGAAGAACGGGATTTTTTCTTAGAAAAGTGGCTTAAAGAGGGGGATGCCAAAGAGACTTTCCCAACGACGAATGAAAGAGGAGTATTGACCTTAATTCCACGTGAAAAAATTTGGGAATGGATTGATGGAGATATTGAAGATCGGGCATGGTATTTCGCCTACAGACTTGTTCCCAAAACACTTTCAGTAGAAGAATGGCAGGATTCTCTCGTACGTGCGTTCCTCGTGCGTTACGGTGACCGAGAAGATGTTTGCAGAAATCTAAGTGCGAATTATTCAACAGAGGTGTACTCGGGAGAACGTAGTTTGCACCTTGAGTCCAAAAAGGACAAGCTGCTTCGTATCAAAGTATCCGAAGATAATGCGAATGTCAAACGATGGCTTAATGAATTTATAGACGAGTTGGAGCAGGACATTGAGCACGCGAAGATTGAGGAGGAAAGGGAGTTTTAAAAAATGATTCACCTTGCTATGTCGCTCGTAGGGCACAAATTAACAGTTTGTGCTACAAAAAAATAAAATGCTTAGTCTGAGGGAGAAATGTCTGACAACGTGGCTTGGAATGAAACTTTAGTTGAAAAGAATGTGGCCTACACCATTGAAATAAGGGGTCAGTTTGTTCTAATTGAGAATGTGCCTGCCCGAGTTAACGTTGATACGGGGGAAAAATACTTCGCTCCAGAAACCGTTGAGCGTTTACATCAAGCAGTGTGGGGCAAATGTCGTCCTATTCGCACAATCGCAACACCTGTGTATGAATACACCGAATTGACCCAACAATAGGACGAAAACCTGACTTCATCCGAACAATTTCTTAATCTAATGTTTCCCCTACCTCTAAGGTGACAATTTCCACATCTTGAGAAGCCGTTAGTTGATGTAGTTCTTTCGGTGTTCCTGTTAGCAGTGGGAAGGTGCCGTAATGGATCGGTAGGATCGCTGGTACGTTGAGCAATTGTGCGGCATAAGCGGCTTCACGCGGTCCCATTGTGAAGTGGTCGCCGATAGGGAGGAGTGCCAGATCGGGTTGGTAAATCTCACCGATAATCCGCATGTCTCCGAAGACGTTTGTATCCCCGGCGTGGTAGATTTTGTAGCCGTTTGGAAATTCAATCACGTAGCCTGCCGGTTCACCCAAATACACCGTCGTGCCGTCTTCTTCTGTGAAGCTGCTGCTATGGTTTGCTGAAACCATCGTCGCCTTCGTGCCGCCGATTGTGACAGTGCCGCCTTTGTTCATCCCAATCGTGTTATCAACGCCTTGTTTAGCGAGCCATCCGGCGATTTCGACGATAGATACGACCGTTGGTGTATGTTTCTTCGCGAGTGGCACCGCATCGCTAATGTGATCTGCGTGTCCGTGCGTTATAAGTATCACGTCAAGCGCGTCGAAGGTTTTGAGTGCATCGGGGCAGACGGGGTTGTTTGTTACCCATGGGTCGATGAGGAGTGTCTGTCCATCTGCTTCGATTTTGAAGGTGGAGTGTCCGAGCCATGTCAGGCAAATACCATTGTTAAGTCTCATGGGACTTTATCTAATATCTCCTTTAGTCTTTGTGCTATAATTTCTACTTCTCCGGGCATCAGGGTCTGTCCATTAATGAGGACACCGTTCGCGCCTGCACCTGCAATGTCGATTGAGGGTTCACCTTCCGCGAGTTGCTGAAGGATTTCATTCCGTGTGATACCGAGCTGTTCCTCGTCAAATTTGATTTCGGTGCGTGGCATCGGCTGCCCGGCTTCGGAAGGGAAACTGCGATGGACTGTAACGCCTTGGATGTCTGCGAAGACTTCGTTGTAATAGGTAATCTGATCTTCATAAGACTGCTGTAATTCCTCGTGGTTTTGTCCCAAGTACCACTCTACAGCAGCGAGCAGCCCTACCAATTCTTCCTTACCCACTTTCATGCCTCTGCCGATGAAAGGGTGCGGGGGTCCATTGAAAGTGATTGCCTCAATCAACGATTGATTTCCGACGATCAGTCCGCTGCTCTGGGGTCCGCACAAACCTTTCCCACCGCTGAAGAGTGCTAAATCTGCCCCCATCTGCGTGAAACGCCAGAGGTTTTCAGGGGGTGGTAGCTGCGCAGCGGCATCGACGATGAGGGGCACACTGTGTCTTTTGGCAATTGCGATGGCTTCTTTGTATGGGACCCAGAGATGCTCTCTGCCGGGGTTGGCAAAATAGAAGATAGCGGCGGTTTTCTCAGTGATAGCGGTTTCTAATTCGTCAGGCGTTGTTCCGTTTTCGTCGCCGATCTCCACAAATGTGACACCAACCTGACGCACGGCGAAGTCGTAGCCGACGCGCCCGTGGCGATGAACAATGACTTCGCTTTTCATGGAGGTGTCGAGATGCGGTAATTTCTGACGTTTGGTTGGATCCAGTCCGGTGATACACGCGGCGGTGCTGAGAGTTAGGGCAGCGGCGGCACCACAGGAGACATAAGCCGCTTCGTTGTGGGTGAGTTTTGCGATCTCTTGACCGACGCGTTTTTGGAGTTCGATGATGTCTACGAAGTGCTTAGAAGCATCAGCCATCGCAGCGACAACTTCGGTCGGCATAATGGAGCCTCCGAGTCGTGTGAGCGTTGCGTTGCCGTTAATCACTGTGCGGATGCTTAAGCGTTCATAAATGTTCATAGTTATGGCAGTCAGCGATCATCGTATTGGTTATCCTACCTCTTCGCCGTCTAATTTACCGACGTGTAGATCAATTTCATCGCGCGATTCGATTTTATCGACTTTACCGTCCTCCATGTGGAAGATACGGTCGGAAACATCTAACATCTTGTGGTCGTGCGTAGCCGTGATAATTGTCACGCCGTTTTCAGCGTTGAGACGACGGAGTAGATCAATAATTTCTAACCCAGTTTTTGTGTCAAGGTTTCCAGTGGGTTCATCGGCGAGGACAATCGCGGGGTCGTTTGCGAGTGAACGTGCGATTGCGACGCGTTGCTGCTGTCCACCGGAGAGTTCCAACGGTTTATGCTGTACACGGTCTCCGAGTCCAACGAGCGTCAGGAGGTCAACACCTTTTTCTCTGCTTTCGTCGGCACTCATACCGGCGAAAATCATCGGGAGTGATACGTTTTCGAGTGCTGTCATAACAGGGATGAGGTTGAACGACTGAAAGATGTAGCCGATTTTTCGGCAGCGGAGCCATGCGAGTTCGTAAGCATCGAGTTGTGCGATGTCTACCTCGTCGATGTAGACCCTGCCTTCAGTCGGTTTGTCGAGTCCACCAATCATATTGAAGAGCGTCGATTTTCCTGAACCGGATGGCCCCATGATAGAGATGTATTCGCCGCGCTGGATTTGGAAATTGACACCGCGGAGTGCATCGACGGTCTGTGTCCCCATCTCGTAGCGTTTGATGAGGTTTCGGACACGGACAGTGTTCTCTTTGGGAAGTAGACGCTCGAAACGTTCCGGTGTTTCGGCGAAAGCTGCATCAACATTACCGATTTCGGTTTGTTCGTTCATTTTTTTTCTCCTTGCTAATCTTTAATAAACCCCGCCTGCAAGGGGGTTGCGTAAGTTCTACACTATCGCCGCTGTAGGAATCCAAAGATTCCGGATTTTTGAGGTTCGGGTTCCGGTGTCCGTGGTGCGTTCTGTTCAGGGATAGCGAACTGGATGAAGTTCCGTTTTCCGAGTTGCTGCATAAACGTAAAAAGCGACGTTTCCGCCTCTTTACGTGTCAATTGGTACTGGTTTTGGACACTTTTGACAATCTGCGAGATTGTATGTTTGCCGTCACACATCTTCCAGACATAGGTTCCGATGGAATCCAAGACGATCACCCTTTTATTTGGCAGCATAAAAAACCTACCGGCGAGCCGTATCCAGAGTGTATCCTTCTGTGGAATGACGAGCGAAGCTTCGCCTTTATCGTCTATTTCCCACTTAATCACCTGATTCCGCACCGGAAAAGACTTCATAACCTGCGTGCGATCTATATCGGGACGTTTCTTAAGTTTGAGCGTGTATAAAATTCTGTTTAGCATTTTTTTGCAATGAAGTGCATTATCGCACGTCGGAACGGGCAATGAATTGCCCTACTACGAACAGGATCACCTATAAACTCAACATTGAAGCACTACTATTAATGGCATTCAATACTGTTAGCGACCTTTTCGACTGTCGGATGCGCGTTGTTACTACCGATAGACTGGATGACGTAGATACGATTGGAATGATGACAATGCCAGAGATGGAACACAAGTGCCGTCCGCTTGGACAGTTTATCGAACATCAGCACTGGAGTGAACGGGACACTGTCATAGAGGCGTGTCTGTTCTCCGATAAGTGTCAGCCGTTCATCTTCTGTCTCTGTGTCGGTTGTCACCTCAAACCCGTATCCGCGAATCGCTTTTGCGTATTTGACACGAAACCACGTCTCCAGTGGATTCTGTGCGTCTTTATAGTCACCGAGCATTACTTCAGCTGGCCCGTATCGCTCAACGCTCAGTCGTCCTCTGTCGGGTGGAGAGAAGTCTATTTTTTCGAGGGGTCCGTCAGTTTTTCGTAGCCGGCTCGCTGCCAATTTCGCGACTTTTACAGGTATCTGAAAGCGTGTCGGCTTCGCGCCGAACGCAAACAGCAGGTAGCCGCTGAGAAGTTTTTGACGTTCCAATTTGTATTCTTTCGGTACGCCTAATTTGAGACCGTAGGCGCTCCACAATGTCAGCGGGTCATCACTACGGTCTACGATTGATTGAAAGATCCGTAGTACTGTCGGTCTCCAGTTCTCTTTCAGGCGTCCCATCACCTGTACGATTGTAATCCGTTTTCCTGCGTGGAAGATCAACCCGTTGGCACGGATACTCCCCTTCCAGCTAAAACCGAGCACGGTGCGTCCCTCCAAAGACGCAGCGTCTTTGATCAGGTCAACATTCCGGCGGAAGGAGAGGTCGGCACCTCTTTTATAGGTTTTGCGAATCAACTTGAAGTATTCATCAAGGGTCGCGTGGAGGTCCGGTTTTTTCTTTCGGGTAGGTGCCCATTTGAGTTCGAGACGGGGCATCTCGCCGTCATCAAGCCGGAGATACCCCGTCTTTTGATCTCCACTGAGTCCACTCAGTTCCCATGTTGTAGGGATTTCAAGTTGTATTCCCGCCCAGCCAAAAACAGTCCAGTCCATTTTTTTATAGTTATAAGTTATAAGTTATAAGTTATAAGTTAAAGAGGTTTCTGATTAGAAGAATGCCTCTTGTAACACAACAGGGTTCTAAGTTTCGAGTCTTTTTAATAAGGTAATTAGCATCTTCTTCACGCTGATAATTATATGCCCTCATAGTTAAATCATGAGATTTTTTCCAAACCATCAACTTCTTGAAATCTTGCGTACCTCTTAACTACCAAATGGAGGGTTGTTAGTTAAGAAGGTTTCTGTGGCAGCTACAGTGAACCGGACTGACACAAAAGGTTTCTTGAACTAACAACTTATAACCAATAACTTATAACCCTTAAAACGGTTTAACAATGACGGCTTTGGAGACGAGCGCGATTGCGACAGTTCCCATACCGATGAGACCGACACCACAAGCGAATCCTGCTGCGAGTACTGGGTTGAACATGTACCAACGTTTCATACCGAATCGCTTGATCATATAGAATCGCCCGATAACAGCGCCGAGTAGCCGGGCAATCATACTACCGGGATCAGCACCGATACCACCGACAATGCCGTAGAACCACATTGAGGGTAGTTTGAAGTACCACAACATCCCGTAGATGGCGAGACTTCCAGTAAATCCAGCGGCGACGTAATCGCCGCGAATCGCTTGCAGCATCTGACTATTTCCATCTCGCAAGGACGTTTTCCAGAGACATTCATTTGTAGCGTTGATGGGCCACATCATCTGCGCGTAAGGATACTGTGCACTCGGGATCGGTGCGATCTTCCAAATAAAGTGGAGTACCACGATCCCGCTAACAATCAGGATCGGCATAATCAGTAGTGTCCCCGCGAGGTTTGAAGTGAAGGTTGTACCTGTCAATTCGAGGACCCGCCAACTCTGTGTGCCGCGTCCGTAATCTTCGTCAGGCAGCGGTGCGAACCAGATGTCCACCTCCTCGTATCGGCTGAGGATAAAGGTAATTTCGTGGAGGTAGGGTATGTCAAATAGGTCGCGTCCTAAGACTCCGAAGGTCCGTGCGGTGATATACGAGTTGAGCGGTGTATATAGGAATGCGAAGCCTAATAGGAAGCTCAATGGGAAATTAGGCACCATCCAGTGGATAAGCCAGACGAACCCACCCATCCCGACGAACCACAACAATCCCATCAACCATATCGGGAAATCGCCTCGGTTTGGTGGTGGTGCGAAAGCGCCGCGTTCGCCTGCGGTTTTCTTGGATCTCCGCATTTTAAAGAGCATGGGAATCGAAGCCGCCATTCCGACGATCGCGAAACTAAAAGATTTCCCCATGCCAGCGGACATCCAGAAATCGAGTCCGTTGTACAACCCGACGGCGCGAACGTCCAATCCAGGTTTCCACTGGTGGAGTATCTCAAATCGGTAGAGTATTTGTGGGTTCAAGACGAATTGCGTTGCCATTGCGGCGATAAACTCTGTCATCACAATGGGGAACGGCAGTACGAACCCAAATAGCATTTGTCCGAAATCGGTTCGGAGTGCGAAAACACCTGTCGGTGCGAATCCTTCAATGCTCTGCGTAAAATCTATCCACGGGATCTTGAGTATCTGAATTGGGGTGCTCATCATGACCCCGGTCAGGGATGGCACACCGATATAGAGGAACCCCCAGATGAGTCCTGCCATAGAACCGATAGAGAAGACCCGCCATCGCCAAGTTTCTTCTTTTCCTGTTGTTTCTGCGAGTGCGGTTGCGCCTTGTGCGGTAATGGGTGCCATGGGATATGGCAGCCGTTCGAGGTCTGCGGTAAGTCGGAATAGGATGTACTGTGCACTAACAGACCGCAAAGTGCCGAGGAGTTTTCCTGCAAGGTAGATCCCAATAGGCAGCATCCAGTCTGGGTGTAATAGGCTCCGGGTTAGCACGCCGACAGAATCACCTGCGGGTACAACCCATGCTGGTATTTTGTCTGCGATTTCATAAGAAGCCGCCTGGGGGGTATTGATAAAGTAGGCGTACCAGATAAAACTCCGGTACTGCATTCCACTCCCGACAGCTGCCCCGGTTAAACCGAGGAGCATATAGAGTTCTTGCCGCCGTGCGGTTGTAAAGGAGCGCCTTGCGAGTTCGGTGAATAGGATAACCGCAACCCAAGGTGCCGCCCCCGCACCGGATTCGCCGGATACATAACTGAGATAGATGGAACCTGGCATCATCAACAAGCCGACGAAAAGTGCTCCGACGAACACTTTAACCGTCAACCCCGACTCAAAGGTACGGATACCGCCTTCGATGTCGTATCGCTGCGCCCAAGCTTGCCATTCATCTGCTTGTGATACTCTTTCTCTCGCCAAGTTGAAAGTTCTCCTTTTCTTAATTATCAGTTATCAGTAGGAAGTCATTTTTCGGGTGTCTAATAACTGATGCCTCTGGCAATTCACTCTTGTCCGTCGCTTGACTCTCCGTTGCTGTCAGTGTTTCGTAGCTCTTCCCAGAAATGTGCACAAAAGATACCAATTGTCAGCACAAGAGCCGAGAACATTTGCCATTGCCAACGCCCCTCAAGGATGATAACACTAAACAGCCATAACAAGGTGCCAAGGATGATAATAAAACCTGCTACTCTTTCCACGCTTTCTGTCCTTTTTTAATTCGCAGTCAGTATCGGTTTTCAACCGTCAGCCACAAGAGGTTTCCGATTACCAGAAAACTTTCTTTGCTGACAGGTGATGGCTGAAGGCTAATCCGCTGACTGCTGATTGCTATTCTTTAATCCGCCGGTGTTAGTGCCGGATCCATCTGTGCTGTCTCTTCATCCGACGCTTCCGTACCTTCCGTTCTACCACGTTCATGGAATTCTGCTCGGATATCGACGCTGAACGTACGCCAGATGAGTAACTGCTTCCGTAGGAGGTTGAGGAAGCGTCGGTTCACACGTTTCCAAGAAGCGATCTCGCCACTTTCACGATTGACATCCAAGGTAATTTTGTAGAGGTCCTCCTCCTCACCGCCGACCGGCGATGTAACGAACTGGATCGACTGACTCACGCCTAAATCATAAGGTGCCAACCATACCATCATACTAATCTGATATGAATCTTCTGCTGCTTCACCGAAGGTGACCTGATCGGTATAGAAATCGCTTGCGGATTCGTCTGCGTGCGCCTCAAAATAGTCACGCATAAAGACGTTCAAGCCGAGTGCCTCTTCCTCAAGCACCGTGAAAGGCAGGTTGAAATGCCACACGTCGCCTTCCGGTTCTGGGAGTTTCCATTTACGCTCAATATCCGGGACCGCCATTCTTGAGGCTTTGATTGCAGGGTAAAGCGTACTCAGCAGCACGACGATCATGACGATGATCGTTGCGACGACAGTTGACATCGATGAATAGTTGAGTGTCAACCCAGCGAGCCAACCGAAGTGGACAAGCGTTGTCGCTATTGCCTGTCCCATGAGGTATCCCAAGACAGCCCCGACGATAGCATATACGCATGCCTCAGCAAGGAATAGGAATGCGATATGTACGGGTGCGAGGCCGACAGAGCTGTAAATGCTGATTTCTCGGACCCGCTCATAGACTGCGCCGAGCATCGTATTAAGGACAATGAGTGCGGCGATCAAAATCGGCACAAACAGGTTCCCCATCCCGCTGAAACTCGTCATCCCGATACTGCTATACAGGTATGTGTCTTTATCGCGTCCGACGAAGAAATCGAGTGCGATACGGTTCATAAGTGGTGCCATGATGAGGTCCAACTTATCGATAGCACCGAGTACCTTCGGGTCTTCTTCTCCCGGTTCCATGTTAACGGCGACACTTCGGAGCGTCCCGCCTTGATTCATAACCACTTCATAAGGCAGGACCGCGATACTATCCGGGGTGAGGTGGAGGTATTTCTGTAATTCGCCTTCGAGCGTCTCATCGCCGGTAGCCCCGCGACTCCGCTGCTGCTGCATCAATTGATAGTCAACAGGTGTGAGTTCTTCGCCGTCGTTATCGGTGAGGTCTTTGAACCCGATACCGAGGACACCGACGACGGTGAAGTCCGCCCCGTAGACGGAAACGGTTGCTTTACCCATGTCGCTTTCGGTAATTTTCAGCAATTCTGCCATCCCTTTCGGGAGTACAATCGCGTAGGGCCACTCGGTGGGCCATTCGCTGGCATCAGCAGGATCAAACCATTTTCCGTATTGCAGGTATCTATTAATACCGGTAACAGCGGGTTCTGATTCGCTCATCCCGACGAGCATATTTGCAGCGAAGGTCAGTGCTTCACCCGTCAGTTGATGCGTCGGTGGCGATGTATCTATTTCGTTGGGCGTACGGGTCAACTGTACAAATGACTGATCGCCGGTCCCCGAAGACTGATACCATGCACGCGGGGCAATCTTATTGCGGACAGTCACAATGGATTCTTCGTCTACCTGCTGGACAAAGCCTCCCTGCTCTAAATTTGTGATGGTTTCTGCGATATTGATCGGTTGTTGTCCGTCTTTGGTAAAAATTTCGTTTTTGCGTTTCAGGAGTCGTTCAAAGTCGGTGACTGTAATCTGTGTTTTCTGCATATCGTTCCGCACGGAGGTCAATACCGGTTCTTCAAGCGGACGCCAGTATTGGTCGCGGATGAGGAGTCCCGTATAACGTGGTGTTACCTGTGGGAGACTCGTTCTGTTCGGATGCATAAACGTCCGGACAGAGGTAAAGGAGATGACGGTGAAGGTCAGGATGACGAGCGTACAACAGGTCAGGATTGTGCGTCCTTTCCGTTTCCGCATGTTGGAGATCCCCAAACTAAACGCTGCGGCACTTGCGCTCAAGCGGCCGACATCCGCCTTGTAAACCTTGTTTCCTTCTTGCCGAATCTTTTCGAGTTGTTCCTCAAATTTTCGGATAATGATGCTGATGACGATAACTGTCAAGGCGAGTACAACAAAGGCGATCAAGATAATTATCGGTGTCGTTGTAATCTGGAAGGCAGGGTGGACCTGACTTAAGAAGAAGAAGACAAGTAAAAAGATACCGAACGATCCGAGAATCTGCTTGTGGATGTTGGGGAACCCGAAAATGAGCCGTTCCATAAAGTAGGCGAACGGCATCAACAGGGCGAGGTAGAACATCACACCGTTGACGACATCGTTACCCGTCTGCTTGACATCTGGGTATGCGCGTGATTCGTACCCCCAGGCGGCACGTGCAAGTTTGAGTGCCTGTTGATAGTCATTTTGGAGCAGTTCAGTTTCAGCGCGGGCGAGGTATTCGCTGGCATACTGATGGAGTTGGTCAAGTCGGTCACTGGAGATACCGAAACGTTTATAGAGGCGTGAGCGGTTCTCGTCAAGCCACCACATATCTCGGACAACGACGTAGGGAGTCATCCGAATTCGCCCGTTTTCACGTACGACGAACCCTTCACCGGTATAGAGCGTTGGGTTCTTCATACCACTCTTCGTTGCTTTGATAAGCAATAGACGTTTGCCTATTTGTCCATAAGCCATCCCGATTTTAATACGGGTGTTGGGTTCACTATAGACGAGTGCGATGGGTTCCGCTGCGGAGACGCCCTCTTGTTGCCACGGTTTGGACATTCCGAATTTTTCTGGGGCGCTATCGGTGAGTGCGTCGTAAATTTCAAGTTCTCGCAAGGTTCGGAGGTATCGCTGGTCAACGAGATCGTAGATAGTTGTGGAGACACAAGGGAATGTAACGACACGGCAGCCGCGCCGCCGCGTGTTAATAGGCACTTTATTTGGGAGTAGTTTCGCTCCGTAATTCCCTAAATCTGGGGCGTAGACGATGTCGCCTGAATCCTTGTCAAGGATATATGCCTCAACCTCTTGTGCCCCACCGAGCCGACGTGTTGCTCTACCTTCCATAGCTAACCCAGGCACCTCAAAGTTGCCTTTGTTATCTCCCATAACAAATAGGTCGCCACGGACCCCCATCATGGTTTTATGCTTTCTGCGGAGCGTCAGTATTGGATAAGGCACGGGTTTATTGGGGAGGGCGGACTCACGTGCATCGAATTCCACGACATCACCGAAGAGGTTACAATAGAAATTCCCGACGCGAGCGGCGGTCGGCATCTCTTCGTCGCGGAGTGCTTGGATGAGTATTGATGCGAGTGTCTGAGCTTGCTGATGGAGATTACCACCTTCACGTAAATCGACGCGATCAATGGTATCAAGCGGGGTATCCGTTAAAACGCGGGCATCTTCAATTGTTGCGAAAGCGATCCCGGTTTTTCCAACAAGCGTTGCGACTTCACTATCAAAAGCGATTTTACCGGGAATGTATGTTTTCCACGTTTTTCCGCCGCTTGCGGATATGGCGTTCACGAAATTGGACTGTCCCCCGAGTCCAGCGATGGAAATCAGGGTTTTGATGTCGTCGATTTCATCATCGGTAAAGGTATCCGGTTCTTCATGTCTGAGCCGGAGCATTGCGTCCAGCTGCTCGCGCGTCCGAATGCTGTTCTTCCGATTTTTCTTTGCGGTGCGTACATCGTTTCGGATGAAGCGTTCAACCTCTTTTCGGATATAGTCCATGTCCTTGAGCATATCCTCGGAAGGTTCGCCTTGATTGCGCCACTGCTCGAACTGCATCTTCATGAGCCGGCTCACACCGCTGAGTCCGGTCAGTTTACCGAAATGCGAACTGAGCAAAGTTTCGAGTGTTTTTCCTTCAAGGGCCGCCTTGTCAGAAATCCCGTTTGCGACATTCCATTGACGCGCCATAACGGCTTGTCGGATTTGGTCATCTGTCCACTGCCAGAGTTTACGGATACGGACACCGAAGTCAGCATCTTGGGCGTAGGTTGCGAGTTTATTACCGATACTCGCGAACTCACGTCGGAGCACAAATTCGGGTTCTTGGTCGTAGAACCACCCTTTGTTAAACACGCCGAACTGATTCGACTGCGATGAGAGGTCAACAGTAATAAAAAGCGAGGTGTAGTAACGGTTGAACAGGTCCTGGAGTGCGATCGCTGCTTCAATTTGTCCGAGTTTTCGATTGTATTCGTCTGTATCAATTCGCAACATTTTTTCAATACGGCTCTGAATATTACGGAAGCGGGCATTCCGAAGCGTTAGCATGTTGTCGCGTAGGAGATTTTTCGTCTCTTCATCAACATCGGTATTCAATGTCGGAAGACGTTTGAGCAGATTATCGAGTGCCACAAGATCTGTTTCTGCGCGCTTTTTGACGGTTGCTAAGAGTTCCTTTTCAGTAATATATGCAGCAACGCGTGAGCGGAGGTCAAGTGCTTGTTCTACCTCACTCTCCGATAGATAGTTTTCCAGGATGAGCTGTTCTTCAGCCAAGTACTCACGTCCTAAGGTTTCGGATGTTGCAAGCAAATTCTGGATGCGTGTTCGCTCCAATCGTGCGTTTCGGAGTGCGATTTCAAATATCCCCTGCTTATCTTTGAGCAGGTCTGCAACCAATACACCTGTGTCAACGGTTTCTTCGGATTCAGCGAGACGTTGACGGAGTTGCGTATCAATCGTGTTGAGTCGTTCGACACCGGCTTTCGATAGGTATTTCCCGCCGTAAATCAATTGGCTGGGTTCTGGCAACACTCGCGACAACACTATTTCCTTGAGTTTCCGAATGTTTGTTTTAATTTCATCTTCTATAGGTTGGCTGTCAGAGATTTGTGAGAGTACTTTTTCGAGGAGTTGCGTCTCTTTTTCGACAGCACTCTGTTGTGTATCAGTCGCATCATTTAAGATGCTGCGCGCTTTTTTGGCATTATTGAGACTGTGGAGGTCGAGGTGTCGGTCGAGGACTTTTTCCGGAGTCCACATCAGGGCAAACTTACGTTTATCGCTCATCTCCCAATCTGCGAGGACTCTGTTAAGCGTCTCTATATCAGGGACGAGATCTTCGGGGAGATCTTCGGGTACCGGGATATACCACTCCGCCCCACGTTGTTCTGGGAGCAGATAGGCATCGTTCGGATGCTTCGCATATTCATCAATCTCACCTGCTTCAATGGCGCGCATAAGTTTATCGACTGCCCACACATCAAGCCGGGCAGTTGGGAGTGCGACTGTCTCAATTAATTCGGTTTGCGCGGTTCGGCTTGTGTTGAGTGCAACTGTACGGACTTCAGCGAGTCTTCCGACAACATCTCGAAGGAAGTGTGTTGTTTGCAAAGCCTCTTTCTTTGACCGTGCGAGATTCGCTAACAATAGGCTTTTCTCTTCACCGGTAAATCCTTGCTTCTCTCGTTTCCGATTCCTGTCTGCTTGTTTCTTCTGACGCTCAGAAAAATCGCGCTGTTGATTCGTGAGGTGGTTGATTTCGGAGCGTGTCTCTGCCAAACCGTCGAGTGTTATTCCGAGTGATTCGATATCTGCTTTTACTTGGTGTATCCCGTGGAAGAAGTTGGAGGGGAGATCAACGAGGACACTCCGGTCAATCGAGAGCAAAAGTCTTCTCCCGAGTTCCTCAAATTCAATAATATCTGTAGAGAGTCCGCGTCGGAGTCCGTGCATTGTCGGCGTGCCGGGTGAGTCTGTATCAGTGCCGACAATATCCTGCCCAATACCTTCCATAAATGCCCGCATGCCGGCGAGTCCTTGGAAGTGTCCATCAACTGCGACAAAAAGGACGGAATAGCCGGGCCGATACTGGGGTTGACTAAAGAGGCGTGCGAGTTCCATGAACGTCGCGATTCCGCAAGTCGGATCTGCGCCGGGTGCCATTGCCGGAACTACGGACATAGAATCGTAATAAGCGGTGATAACGACGAGTTCATCGCTGAGGGTTGGATCGCCGCCCTCTAAAAAACCGCGTATATTCTGTCCGACGCGACGTTCCCAAGTCATTTTACCTCGGACACGCGCATTGACCTGATTACCTTGGGCGTGCTGTTCTTCGAGCAGAGTCGTTAGGACCTCGGCATCTGTTTTAGAAATCCAAAAGCGCGGGATGTTAGCGGGGACGGTGCCAAATTTGTTTTCTGCTTCGCCTCGGATGGTTGTTTCAGGCTCGACGAAGATAACAGCGGTGCCACCGAGCATTGCTGCGTTGATATATCGGGTACTGGAGTTGAAGTCGAGGAGTACGATCGCACCTTTCGGAATAAAGATATTTGATTCACTTGCCGCGACGAATTCGCCGGCCTCATCAATCTGTCCATCGTTGTTATTATCAATACCGTCGGTATGGTCGCCGGGAATTTCGTCTGTCCAACCGTCAGCATCGTTATCAATACCATCTGTTGCCCATCCTCGAATCTCCGAGAGCAGCGGTATCTCGCCGTATTCATCAATGGTGCCGTCTTCATCGTTATCGATGCCATCGGACGCTTTTTGTAGGTGTTCATTGAGTATGTCATCGGTGATGCTTGCTTCAGTGATCCGGTAACGTCGTGCGAGTGTTGTGAGGGTATCTCTGTCTCCGAGTTCGTGCCAGAATCCGCCAATATTCGTGTCGTTAAAATCAGCGAGTTCAGCGTCATCGCCGTAAAGAAGCGGGCCGGATAACCCACCTGTCGGGATATAGACGGTGCTGCCTTCAACCACAGGTGTCGCCAAAAATTGGTTTCGTTGGTCTGCGAGGATAGCGGTTTCATCAATTTGGAAGCTGTCAGCAATGTCTTTCAGTGATTCCCCTGCTAATACGGTGTGTTTAATTGCGTCTGCTAAAAGTGAAGTGCGTACAAGGTTCGGCCAAAGCGGGGTGAGTTCAAAAGTATACAGTACGGTAGCATCCGGCGAGAGCACCTCAACGACACTATCACCGTGATCAATCGGTACAGTGACCGGAAATTCACGACTCTCAACGTTTTGCAAGCCGATTTCTACGAATCGGTCAAAGATGTACTTACTACCGCTTGCGGCTTGCGGATAGCCGGTTACGCGGCTCTCAAGACTTGACAGACGGGCAATATCCTTTCGGATGTTGCCGATAGAGATGTCGTCTCGGATCTGGATCGCAGCGGTTTTCATACCGGTGCTTGAAACCGCCTGTGCGTGCACGGTATCCGACAATCCAGCGACTAACAGTGCGGACACCAAAACGGTCAACACACTTATTACAGAAACAAAACATTGCGAGCGATATTCACGCCTACTACGCATTTTCATGTTGTAAAGTCCCTCACCTTTCCTTATTTTTCTCATTTTTCCCAAGGTACATACGCGAGTGTTTTTTGCCGTTACCTACTAAGGCACACTCCGCGAAGATAAGACACCGCTATGTATAATGGTCTGCGGTTCACTTATTTTTTTATTTTCGCTTGTTTAAATGTCTGCGGTACAGATTTTTTTCATACGATATTGGCGATAATGTGTATATTTTATCCTAATATTATAATTTTTGTCAAACTTAAATTAAAATTTGCATTTCGAGGCTTTTTGGGTTAAAATATATTTCACGTTTTTGCCTCGTTTCGTAGCAAAAACTTCTTAAAACTGCATCTCTGTAATTTTGCGATCTCTGTAATTTTATTGGGACGCTGAAAAAATGAAACAGTGGAAGATAGTCCAACGATGTCTTTCTGATCAAAAGGAGTCAAACGTGACCAAAGAATCGAAACAACCGAACGTAGACAAAGTCGTTTCACGTATAAAATCACGTCGTCATGAATTGAAGTTGACCCAGACGGAACTCGCGAAGGAGGCAAATCTAACGCCTGCCGCCATTTCGCAATTTGAATCCGGGACCCGAAAACCTTCCTTTAAAACACTCTCAAGTCTCTCTGACGCTCTAAAAGTTACTACCGACTATCTGCTCGGAAAAGCCGAAAAAAGTTACAGGGATCTGTTGGCGGATCCTAAAGTCGACGCTATGTTCAAAGGAATGATGGAATTTACAGAAAAAGATAAAGAAACGCTCTATGAGTTCTATGAGTTCCTAAAAACAAAAGCAGACGCGCAGGCGGTGGTTGAAGAGAACGCTTCCTAAAGGGAGCGTTGTAAGAATTGGCACCGATTTTTTACCCAGCCGTAAGTTGTTTTTGCTTAGATCTGTGCATTCCTAATAGAATCGCATTCATAATGTCGTACTGAAAGACTTTAGCGAGATTGACGCCGTTTTGAAACGACATCGGGATGTGCCGTTCTAAGCATTGACCAAAACGATCTTACCGAAATTCTTACGATTCTCTAACAATAAGTGTGCTTCATTGGCACGCGCAAGTGGCAAAGTCCGGTCGATGATGGGTTCCAATTTTCCGTGTCCGGCGAGTTTGACGAGTGTTCGGAGTTCTGGTAAAGTGCCGAGGGCAGCCCCCATTATTGTTATCTGCTTCTGATACAATTTTCGGATATTGATTTCGCCGATGTTGCCTGTTGTGACACCGCAGGAGACGAGCCTCCCGTTTTTTGCAAGGCTCGCGATGCTCTGCGTCCATGTGGCAGCACCGACATGCTCAAGTACGATGTCCACGCCGCGTCCGTCTGTTACATCAAGCACAACCTCAGAAAAATCCGTATCCTTATAATTAATTGTGATGTCTGCTCCCATTTTCCGTGCGCGTGCAAGTTTCTCATCACTACTTGCTGTGGCAAAGACTCTTGCGGCGCTCAATTTTGCGATCTGTAGCCCCGCGCTTCCGACGCCACCGCCTACGCCGAGGATTAAGACATCCTCTCCGGGACGAAGTTGGGCACGAGTCGTCAGCATGTGCCACGCTGTGAGATAGGCGATCGGCATCGCAGCGGCATTAACAAAGGACAAGGATTCCGGTATCTGAATCGCGTTTACGGCGGGTGCTTTCACATATTCTGCGTATCCGCCGTCGGTTTGGAAACCGATCAGTCCCTGTGTGTCGCACAAGTTTTCGTCGCCACGATGACAATCCCTACAGGTACGGCACGGAATACAAGGTGCGAGGACAACCCGATCGCCAACTGCAATAGACTCAACGGCTGCACCGATCTCGGCAATCGTTCCAGCGATGTCGGATCCGAGTATGTGTGGTGTATCACCTCGACGGAGTTTCTCTTCAATCTCTGGTCGGTTCCGTCGGGCATGTAGGTCGAGATAGTTCACCGCACAGGCTTTGACGTTAATAAGAACCTCGTCAGCCCCGAGTACCGGTTTCGGGACATCTGTATAGTGAAGCACGTCTACACTGCCCTGTTCTGAAAAAACAATTGCTTTCATATTAGTTGTCGGTTGTTAGTTGTCAATAAGCACAGAAACTAACCGTAAGCACCGTGATTGAGGAAGCCGAGTAATCGGCGTAAACGGGGACTCGCGTCTTTGTACACAGAATCGGGCATATTGTAGTTCATAAACGGATAATATTTATGTCCGACCAGTCTGCGTGCGTAAGTCACCTGCGTGATATATCGGGTACGCTGGCTTTGGTTGGGCCCGCCGCGATGCCACACCTGATTGTTGAACATGATAACGCTTCCGGCTTTGCCAAGGTTATACTGAACTTTTTCTTTCCACTCTGTTCCTTCTATCGGATTCGGGGGTGATGCACCGAAAAGATGCGATCCGGGTACGACTTCCGTACCGCCGTGTTCAATCTCAGTAACATCTGTAAGGTAGTAATTTGCGGTAAAGAGTAGCACCGGCAGCCGGATGTTCTTCGGTGGTTCACCGTCTGTTACGATATAGTGCAGTGCGTCGTCTTGGTGCCAAGACGTAATACCACCCCCCGGGAACGTCTGAAACGAATTATTGTGAATAACGTGGCAGTTTTCTGCAACAAGTGCTTCAGCGAAGGAGACAATCGGTTCGAGATCAAATAGGCGACGATTGGCTTCGCTGTGTTCAAACATCCGATGGCTTAAGTGCATATTGGCGTTGGTGTTCCCACTGTTTAAGCCGTTGGGGTTATTTTTTAGTGCCCACTCTAAATCCTGCCGAAGTTGTGCACAGAGATCAGGCGGCAAGACGTTTTGCAGAAACAGGCATCCCCGCTGATTGAAGGTCTCCACCCATTCTTGGATTTGTGCATCACTGACAACCTGATTTGCTAAATAGGTTGTTTTTGCCATTTTACTATCTCCTATCGTTTTTCATGTACAAAATAGTTCTGCGAGTTAGGGGAGCGATTATAGTAAAATCCACAATTTAGCGAGGTTGCAAACCTCGCCTGCAAAATGATCGAGGTTGCAAACCTCGCCTGCAGAGTTAGCGAGGTTATAAACCTTGAAGAAACACCCCAGCAAAAACCCTACAGTGTCTGGTATTTGGGGCAGTTACGAAAGGTTCTATCCACCCATCGCAGCTGCGACGATGATGCCGAGTGAAACGAGGACACCGGCGACCGCAATCCCCGCGGCGACGTTGTTATCTTCGGCGATCTGACGGTTCAGGTCGTACGGTGTCGCCAGATCAAAGACTTTGTAGCCTACCATCAGAATTATTAGACCGACAATACTAAAGACAATACCTTCAACGATGAAACCGCCCAAGATTTTGAAATCTATCATGGGGGCATCTGCTGCTGCTGGGCTATCTTGAGCATCTGCGTTATGTGCGAACATAACAAAGGCAACAATTGCTACAGTAACCAGAACGAACGTGGTGAAAACAATCTTTTTAGCCATTTTATTCGTCTCCTTACTTTGGCGGGAATCTGTGAAGAATCTGCGCCGGTATGTATTTACCTTAATGTGGCGAAGCGGCACACGGCGTGTGCCTACGACTATCTCGAAAGTTCAAACTGCACATCCGTGGTCGGGTGCAGGTACTTTACCAATACGGCATCCTTATCTTGAATATATGTCCATCCAGATTCAACGTTTTCGAGCGTTTCCACGGCTGGGATCTCAGTTTCAGCGTATTTTTTCAGGTCGTTGGCAGACGCATCCTCGTCTGGTGTTTCCTCGGTGTCTGAGATTGTGAGTTCGTCCGGCGGTAATGCGAATTCGTAGCGCGCTTGAAGTTTTTGTGGTGAACATCCGTAACCGACAATGAGCGTGTAACTGACTTCCCCTTCAACGTAACTGAGTTGCCAGTTGAGTTGTCCAGCATCGGTTTGTGTAACCTTATCGATCTTTGCCCCCGAACTAAGATGAATATCGTCAAGAATAGCGGTTTTAATGCCGGGATCAAGGCCGCGGAGTGTATAGACGTTTACCATAATATCTTCGGGGTTCAGATGTGGTCCTTTACCTTCGGTACAGAACCCGTAGAACCCATCGGGATAGGTGCCCTTGAGTTCGCCGTCATCGCACTGTTGATACATCGCACTTACAGTAATACCTTCAGCGATTTGATGCCAGCGTTCGTCTTGAGCGTGCTGATTCAAACGTTGGAGGTAATAGGCGAGGACTAATCCGTTCCACTGGACAGGCACGCCGAACCAAGGGTGTGTATAGAAAGTTGTACCGAAAACCGGAATTGAGGCAAAATGCATGCCGGGGCGGTCGGGCAGATGCCAATGGTAAAGGAAGGGTAGCGATGTTTCTGCCCAGTACGTTGCTTGTTTGAGGTGTGCTTTCTCACGCGTCAGTTCATAAGCCTCAACATAACTCCCGATTGCGTGTGCTGCTGCGAGGACATCGGGTTGATACATCGGACATTCCCACATCTGCGCCCCGCGTGGGACCGAGAATTGCTTCATGAAGTCGAGTGCTTTCAAGCCTGCCTCACGCGAAGTTTGGTTACCGGTGATGCGTGCGTGTTTCAAGAGTAGGAGGGCACTGTCTGCACAGGTGCCGAGAACCGCTTCTCCTGCTTCTCCAAGCCTTGCAGTTTTCTCGTTTGTTGGATGCCACCGCCAACTTCCATCCGATTCTTGTGTCGTGATCCGTTGTTGTGTCTCTACTTCCATGTAAGCCAAGGCTGCGTCAACATTACCGACATAGAACGGGAGCTCCCATCTTAAGATATGGCAGGAGCCGCGTGCGGCTAAACCTTCCGCTCCGGCATCGGCTACAGTATTTTTCACAATTTCCTGCACCCGTTCCTTAACCTGCGGATCTTTTGTGGCGAGGTAATCGTACCAGAGCAGTGTACCAAAACCGGGTTCATTGTGTGGTGTCCAATCCACACAGTGCCTCGATTTACCGGTATTCTCGTCCCATGTTGTATGCATGAATCCGTGTCTTGAAAGCAGTACCTCTTCCTCATCACCGCGCGGGGGTTGCAGTGGTTCGGGGGCCCCGTAAGCGTCTGTCCAGTGCTTCACAGCATCTCTAATTGAGGCTCTGCCATCAACAATAATTTCGGTTTTGATAGAGAGCGGACGTGATGAAATCAGCGGGTACGGGATAGATGCCTCTGTGTGATTTTCCTGAACCCATTCGGGTATAGTCGGTAGGAATACACCGATTGCATGATTTTTTTGGTATTGATGCCAATTCGGTGAGGCGAATATTGCAGAGAGCATCCGGTTTTCGCCGTCCCAAGTGTCAAGAGGATTCCAGATAATACCGACAACCGACTTCTGCATCTCGACTGCCATCACTGGCACAGTAATTTTATATGGATGCGTTACAAGACGGTTGTTGAGTGGTGGTGCTGCATCGCGTGGGCTTGAAGAGATCTCGTCGCTCTCTAAAAATTCGAGTCCGGGAAAGATTGCCGCCGTTTTCTTCTCTTGATTTCGTCCTTGTCCGGCGTAAAGTACGGGACCGCGGAATGCGAGGAGTTCTCTATCTCCATCGGTTCGCAGATGAGATTCTGTTTGCACCCGCGTTGCCTCTTCAGCGAGTGTCCACTGCATCTCATAGTTCCATTTCACACCGTCGGTATCGGTATGTGCGCCGCTAAATCGAACGATAGATTCGCCGAGACTGTTTCCCGCGAGTTGATAGTCTGTTGGGAGAAGTCGGGTCGTTTGACGGTTCTGGGCAGCATCTAAATAAGTAACCTCAGAGAGCGCGGGGCAGGCTGCGACCTGTTGATAGTTGCCACCCTTGGCGACAAATAGTAGATAATAAGCGAAACCGCTCTCGGCAGGTGGCTCGTTGTCAGTTTTAGGCGTGGCATCCATAGAACGAACAAAAACGATCCTAAGATTTTTGTTTCCCATCACAACGCTACCGTCTTCCGCTGTGTAGGTGTAAAGTTCTTTCACAACTTTAGCGTTGAGTTTAGGGGGTGTTGGCCGGATTTCGATGTGCCCTTGTGCTGTTTCCCGATCTTCACCGGCTGAGGTACGACATTTGAGCGAAACACCGACTGTTGTTAGCGTTGGATGTGAAAAGCGTCGCGCGACCCAAGAGATAGAAGATTCTTCACCCGGTTCGAGTCCTTTAACAGTCTGTCTCGGTCGTCCGCGTCGTAATTTCACACCGTTAATAGAAATTCGGGCATCATCTGACCGTCCGAGCGGTGCTGTGCCAACATTTCGTACAGTACATTGAACCTCAAAATCTTCACCTGCAGCAACAATGGCTGTTGTCGCACCTATGTTCACAATTTCTAATTTAGGAAGTGCCGTATACAGTCCTATTTTGACTGGGGGTGCTTCGGATTTCGAGGATTCGAGACAAACACTTGTCAGTTCGGAAACCGGAGTTGATGTTGGCACGTTAAACGCAATGAACTGTGTCTTTTCATCACTGAAGTGTAGGAGTGCCACACCACAACGGAGTTCCGGTTCTGGATCTCGCCTCGATTTTCGGAGCCGCGTCTGTTTGAATTTCCTTAACTGTGGTTTGCCCCACAAAGCCCATGCGTAGTTACTATTACCGGCTACATTGCACTCCGTCAAAAAAGATATGACGATTTCTTTGCCAGCGTAGCTCGTCAGGTCAATCCCATGTTCTGTCCAACAACACTCTGTAGCTGCCGATTCAAAGCATCTATTTGGTGAGGCTTCCAAGTCTACATTATTATGAAGATCGAAAATTTCGATAGCGAATTTCACGCCGCCTGGTTGTCGTATCTCATCGTCAAATACGACCCCGTCGCGCAAGCCGATAAAAAAGTGTAAACAGAGCCGTTCTTGGTCATTAACATCCGGGAGTGAGACGGTATAATCAATCTTTGCGGTTTCTGTTGGGTTTGGATGTTCAAAGATTGCAGGTTTGGTAACGCCGCCAGCACAATCTGTTCCGCTTGCGGAGGTTTGTTCCGTCCCCGAAACAGTGCTTTGGTCAAACATCTCCACGAAATCGTAAATCTCTTCAACAATACCGAGTTCCAATTCTGGGGGTTCCGTTTCCGTTTCGGTATCTTCTGCTTTGTCTATTTCATCTGATTTCTGTGCTTCGGTTTCTGGTGTTTCGTTATCGGCAACGTGTGGACAGTCATCTGCGGTGTCTTCGGTTTCCTTTTCAGGCGAAACATCCGCAATTTCTGACGTTGTATTGTCTTCGGAATCCGAGTCCGTGCGCGCTAATGATTCATCAGGTTCGTCGTCATCATCTGAAGGCGCGGTGTTAGAAACCTCGTCAGCAGTGGATTCTTCTACATCCGATTTATCAGAAACATCGTTCTCATCTGACGCAGCGTTTTCATCCACGCCGACCGAATCATCGTCGGTTCGTGTCTCCGCGCTCTCGTCTGTAGGGATAGGTGGTGTGTCGTCCGTTGGAGGTGTCTCCTCCGATACGGACGGTGCTTCATCGACCTCTTCGGCTCCGTTATGTTCTGGAGCCGGGGTGTCTGTCTGTTCAGTATCATCTACGGAATTAGCATCGGTTGCGATTTCTGATTCCGCTTGAGGTTCGTCATGGCGCTGTGCATCGTCGGGTTGATCCGTCTCTTCCTCTGTTTGCCCGATACAAGCGGCTAAAAACTGTTGAAAACCGGTGAACATCTATTTTTTTTCGCTCCATTTCTGTTTCATCTGCTTCATCTCATCGTTGAGCACGAGTTTCGCTGATGGTGTTTGTGCGGATGCTTCAATCTGCCATGCACCCGATTCATCCTTCAGCACCGGTTTGCGTTGTGCAACGGGCAAAATGCCGAAGGGGGCATGCGGTTCAATTTGGTACCAATAGGCGACAGAAGACATTTCATTGCTGAGGTGGTTACCGTGTCCGTGCTCAATCGTCACCCGAATTTCCTTTTCAAAACGGATAGGATTCTCAATGTGATAGACGTAGGAGGTCTGGTAACCATCAGTATTGTTTTCGTGGATAGAGGAACCGTTGTGTGCAAAGGCGTTCTGTTGCATCCCCCAGGCTTGGTTGAGATAATCCTCTGAGCCGGTGCCGTGCAAGTCGGGGGGCCACTTATAACCGTCTACCCAGATCATATCGTCGCCTTCACCCCACCATGTCCCTTGGAAATTGGTGACCGAGAGGTTACAGCCGATATAGTGTCCTCTGCCTTCAGCGGACAGGATTAGGTAGTTGTTGTCCCAAGCGAGTCGTTCTGCATTGACGATATCGGCTTCGGGGGTATTCACAGTAATTTCATGTCCCCATCCGTCACACGGGTTTTCGCGATGGAATTGTGCGTGAAAATAGGCGACATCCGCGTCGTGGGGTTCCGGATATAACTCATAATCGATGTAGAAATATTGACGGTGGATCGTATCGCCTTCGTTGACGAGTTCAACTCTTGCACTGCGATTAAATGGCATCTGCAAATAGGAATTGAGGGCGCAGCCTGAATTGAAGGCGTTGTTTTGGTGCGTAGAGGCTGAAAAGCATATAGAATCGTAAGAGTTAACGATTTCGTTTCCGAGACCAAAAAAATCGCCCAGTGGACAGAGGACACTCGGATGTTCCTCGTCGTCCCAAAACATCCGGATCAAGACGTTCCGGTAACCGTTCGGTTGTGTCATCCAGATATGATTGATACACCCCGGTCCTTGAATATCTGCGAGAACCCGCGTTTCACCCGGGGCGATATTCCATGCATCGTTATTTCTTCCTGTCGTATCCCACGAAGATGCGCGTAACGAACGCGCTTTTTTAACACGCGTCAACGACGATAACAATCCGTCAGTATAAGTCATAAATCTAATTTCCTAATATACACCATGCTGCGAAGGCACACAGCGTTGAAAAAGCCTTAAACTTCAGGCAGCTTGCACTATGAATATTGTTCGGAAAGAGCGACCTTGCTAACAGCCTCAACGATTTGTGGAACAGCATTCCGAAAAACTGTAGGGGCAATTTCCCTGAAGGTTCTTTCGATGGCTTCATCTTCAAATACATTCTCAAAGCTGCTGTCGCTGAACGCCCCTTTGTCCAGATCTATCGGAACTGCCTTTTCTTGTTCAATACCGTTGAAAGTATAGAGCACACGCGCAAATGGAATCCGACCGTACGCTTCCCCATAAGGGACTTCTACTCTCAAAAATTCTATTAATTCGCTACCGGACACAAGTTCCTTGAGACAGATAGTACGGATTTGATAAGGTGCCGTTTTAATAGGCTGCGTTTGATGTTTGGACATGACAGCTTCTCCTATTTCCGTGTAGAGCACTTGGTTAATAGACTTCAAATTGATGGTTTACACAACTTTTAGGTATGATGCCTTCTGCAAGGATTTCTGCGTCCCGTAATGTTCTCACAAGTGTTTCTAAAGCGATTGTAAGATTGGGTGATCTGGGTGTTCCAGCACTTGCAGGTGGCTGCGGTGCGTGTTGCGTCAGGAATTTCCTCATATTTATGGGGTCAACAACGCCCAGCAAGAAAGCGGGCCCCCCATCATGTTGATACGGCGGATGTACGCCAAGAGGTAGTGGTAAAATCGGTGCAAGTTCCTTGATAGGATCTAGTAGTTTGAGATCTGGAGGTATCGGTTCATTAATCTCTATCTCATAAACGTACGCTGGACATTCTCGCGTAGGAACCTCGTTTCCAAAGAAATTGGCATAATTTAGAGCGATTCCGTACGACCGCGTCAGTGAAATAAATGGACTGTTGACGGTGCCTCTTGCAATATGAAGTATTAGTTGGTCTATAGTAGATTGCATTTGAGGTGCCCGAGCAACGAACCCTGTCTGTCTTGCATCGTATGTATGCCAATAAGTTCCAATGCCTGCACCTCGGTAAAATATTGCCACAATTGGAATTCCATTTCTTCTATAAGCGTGTTTGACTTCAGATTAATAATAACAGACGATACTGCGCTTGTCAAGGACAAAAGTTCGTATGTTAGAAGCACTTTAACTTTAACTACTGGACCGGTTCCTCTATAGATGATCAAATATCTTTAAGATCTTCGATTTTCTCCTCATTGCCCCGTAGCTCTGATGCCTCATTAATAGCCTTAATAGCCTTTTTGAATGCCTCACTCAATGCCTCATCTGAATCATCAAAATCCTCCTCTAATGCCTCATCGGAAATCCGAGAACGGATATCTTCGTCAATTTCTGAGGCTTTCTGCCCTGGTTTCTGAGGATTCCAGTATTCCAAAGCAAATTCTAAAATCTTCGCTGCTCTGTTTGAAATAGAAATCTCATCCCATCGCACTGTTTCCGAATTAAGAAACTCACTCAATTCGTTTTGTGTTTTGAGTGGAGCCTTGCGGAAGTACCCTTGATCTTTGTACTCAAAATCCTGATTTGACTTGCTGGCATTTGCTGACAGTGGGTCAATTGTCAAATTCCCTATACTCTGGAGATACTTTGCCCTGAAATTCAAATCTATAGTTGGTCGGATTGATTTATCTGCAACAATTTCATTAGCAGTTGGGTATTGTGGTACAATGTGCTCAATTGAGAATTTTCGCCGCGAATCAGTATTAGTAAATTCATCGTGGGACATCTCCGGAAATATCGGTTGTTTTTCCCCCCTGAGATGATTCTCGTATTTCCAGAAAAGATATTGTTGATCATTCCCATCCACATCAAAGTGAAAGAAAGGGTTCCTTAAGCGTTGCCTCCTTACTTTTTTTAATTATTCAGGACAGCCTGCATCTTTTCTAAGCCGATGCGTGCGACTTCTGTGGGGTCTTGCTCCCAATAACTTGGGTTGAACAGTTCCAGTGAGATGACACCTTCATATCGTGCATCTTTTAGAATAGCGATCATCTTTCCGAGGTCGAGAATGCCGTCACCGGGATACACCCTATCTGCATCCGATTGCTCTGCACGTGCGGGTTCGGCAGGGGCATCGTTGAAGTGGAAGACAGCGATTTTTTCGCCTGGGATCCCTTCCATATCTTCTATCTCGCCACCGCCGCGATAGATATGGAACGGATCAAGCACAATCGTGCTATCGGGATGATCCGCCACCTCCATCACTTTCCATGCATGTTTGACTTGGTTCACGCCGTCCACGAAACCGAGGAATTCCATAGCGGGTTTCACACCGAATTCACGTCCGAGTTCAAGAAGTTCGCGGTAATTTTCGCCACCTAATTGAAGGTCTGCCACCTCGCGGGGCGGACTTGAGATAATATAGGTTGCACCGACAGCGGCAGCCTGTGCCATCCGTCGTTTGGCTTCCTCAATCGCTTCCTGATGTTCCGTACCTGTCGTGTTGAGCCAACCGTGGAGTGCGATGACGGTGGGTACTGAAAGCCCGTGGTCGTCAAGTGCTTTTTTAACATCAGCGAGCGAGCCGCCCTGTTCCTCGTGAGCCGTTAAATCGTCGTTCCACAACTCAATCGCTGAATAACCGGTTTCGGCAGCGATCCGAATTTTATCCATTAATCCAGCGGGACGTATAGTGCTGGTATTTAAGCCTAACTGAAACATGTATCTCCCTTTACTTTTCCATTAAACCTGTAATGAAGCGGACATCTACACGGGCGAGATCGATGACGGTCTCTACGGGTTCTCCGCTGTATTCGCTATGGAAGCTGATGGGACCAGAGAAACCGATGGTCTGTAATGTTGCCACTGTTGTTTCCCAGTCAACGAAGCCTTTCCCCATCCGGACGACTCTACCGCCGCGTGCGCCGGGTGTACGTGCCAAATCTTTGAAAGCGATGAGGGCAAGATGCGATTTGACGATATCCAATGCCATGTTGATCGGTTCTCCGACAATGGAGAGATGTCCGGTGTCCGCAAAGACACCGACGTGTTGTGGATCAAAATCTCTGACGAGATTCATCACGGCACACGAATTCAGTCCCATAGAGGTGCCTGAATGGTTATGAATGCAGGTTCGGGGGCCGTGTTGTTCGGAGAGTTTAGCGAATCCTTCTAACTGCTTTCGGATAGCGTCAACCTGTGCCCAATAGCCGCCATCTTCAGCGTGCCAGTGCCAGTATCCTAATTTGATGTATTCGACACCTGCTTCACCTGCAGCGGCGTAGACGCGACGCGTCTCTTCTTGTGTCGGGTCGAGAAAATCGCCGGGTGTTGTGACGAGCGGAATCGACAACCCAGCATCGGCAAACTGTTTCGCCGCGGCGGGTAATGCTTCTGTGGCATTTTCGGGGTTTACCGGATAACCTGGACGGACACATAAATCCGCGCCACTGACACCTACCGATTGTAAGGCGGTGATAATCTCTGGAATTTCTAATCCTTCCAGATGTTTTGTGAACATGATAAATTTCATAGTAGTTGTTATTAGTTGCCAGTTGCCAGTTGCCAGTTGTCAGTTACAAGAGGTTTTTGACAATCCGAATGCCTCCTTCTGACCACTGAAAGATTTTTTTCCTAAAAAAATCGTACTGACGACTGACAACTGATAACTATTCCTTACCAATCGACAACGGAACCGTCGTCGGGGTGATAGGATGTTGGATTCTGCCAATCGTGGTCGATTTTATCTTCGAGTGCATCCTCATCGAGTTCGATACCGAGTCCGGGACCGGTCGGTAGTTCAACGAACCCGTCTTTGAAGACGAATGGGTTCTTGAGATAGCCTTCGCCGAGTGTCGTATGCTCTTGCATCAGAAAATTCGGGATGGAGGCATCTAACTGGATACACGCGGCTAAAGAGATGGGACCGAGCGGGTTGTGCGGTGCAATACCACCGTAATAGGCTTCTGCCATACCTGCGATAATGCGGACTTCATTGATACCTCCGGCGTGGCAGAGGTCGGGTTGGAGGATGGACGCTGCCTGTTTCTCCAAAATTTCACGGAACCCCCACTTTGTAAAAATCCGTTCACCTGTTGCAATTGGGAGATGCGTACTCCGTGCGATTTCAGCGAGTGTATCCACATTTTGGCACTGGATGGGTTCCTCAACGAACATCGGTTGGTAGGGTTCCAACGCTTTAATCAGTACCTTTGCGGTTTGTGGACTGACTGCCCCGTGAAAATCAATTGCTAAGTCAACTTCGGTCCCCGCGGCTTCACGGAGTGCTGCGAAGTGATCCACGGCTCTGTCGATGAAGGCTTTATTTTCGATGATACGTGCGGGTCTGCCCCCAGCGACACCTGTCTTGAAAGCGGTAAACCCTTTGTCAATCCACTCTTTGATTCCGTCTGGGTCGCCGCCGCCTTTGTAGAGTCTGATGCGGTCGCGCGTGGGACCGCCAAACAGTTGGTAGACCGGAACACCGAGCGATTTCCCAGCGAGGTCCCAGAGTGCCTGTTCTACACCACTGAGTGCGCTTGTCAGGATCGGCCCCCCGCGATAGAATGCGTGGCGATACATCGCCTGCCAGTGATGGACAACACGTCTCGGGTCTTCACCAATAAGGTAAGGGGCGAGTTCGTCAACGGCTTGTGCACATGTTTTTGCGCGTCCCTCTAAAATGGGTTCACCGAGTCCTACCAATCCTTCATCTGTATGGATTTTAAGGAACAGCCAGCGCGGTTTCACTAAAAATGTTTCCAATTTTGTTATCTTCATTAGATTCCCCAAAATGTCGCGACTTGCAAGCAGCAGCTTGCGGTTCAAAATGGATTTACGCGGACTTTAAACGCTATGTTACCATTCGCCCTGAATTTTGTCAACACAATTAATACTTGGGGTCAGGGGCATTCAATTTTAATAGGACTTACGCAATTTTGACTGCAGCCCGTTCTG
>ASZN01000049.1 GCA_000406005.1 Candidatus Poribacteria bacterium WGA-3G | reverse complement strand
AGCCGTTGCGCCTTCTTGCACTCCGGCGGAGTGCTATGTTTGAAGCATCAGAAAATGGTGCAACGAATTTAGTGCCAAAAACTTTACACACCCAATATGTAAAAGGCGTTGTTATTTTTTCTATTTGTGGTATAATATTTAAAACACAGTTATTGGAAGCAGACAAGTGGAACTTAAACAGAAAGCAGCACACATCTCAGAAACATTAGAAGATTTGCTCGGCGTACCGACCCGCGACGGCGCGGGAGATGTACTCGAATGCCTTATCTTAACAATCCTATCCCAGAACACAACGGATGTTAGCCGCGATAAAGGGTATGCAAAACTCAAAGAACGCTTCCCGACCTGGGAGGATGTCCTACACGCCGATACCAAAGCCATAGAGGCAGCTATTAGGGTTGCAGGGTTAGGGAAACAGAAAAGCGAAACGATCAAGAATTTTCTCAGATGGCTAAAAGATGAACACGGGGTACTCTCTCTGGAGTTTATCCATAATATGGAGACCGAGGCAGCATTGGACCTGTTGTGTCAACACAAAGGCATCGGAATCAAAACCGCTTCCGTTACGCTCTCTTTCGCATGTGGTAGAGAGGTCTTCCCAGTTGATACGCATATTCTACGGATTTCCAAACGCCTCGGACTGATACCGTCGAATTGTAGCGCAGAGAAAGCACATCAAGCGTTACCACCGATCATACCACCGGGGAAGGCGTATCCTTTCCACATGAATTTAATCTACTTCGGTAGGCGAATTTGCGATGCCAGAAAACCTTTGTGTGAACGCTGCCCGTTGACGGAACACTGCCTCTACTTCAGAGAGAACTCACAAACTTAGATAGTGATTACACCTATCAAGGAAAGAACATGTTTAATTGGAGAAACTTGTCGTGGAGACAACTCAAAGAAGATATGTTTAATTGGAGGAATCCGTCATGGAAACATCTATTTGTTGTGTTACTCCTCCTGCATCTTCTCCCGCTATGGATCTTCGCCTATTTCCCATCCCAAGACGGTGTTAGCCACATTTACAACGCCAAAGTCCTGACGGATTACGCCGATCCGGCAAACTATAAGATGCGGGATGCATGGCAGCTCAACATCACGATCTTCCCGAACTGGTTATCCCATATTTCACTCGCAGCACTCCTCTACATATTTCCGCCTGTCATCGCGGAGAAGGTCTTTCTCTCAATCGCGATCGGCATGATACCGATCTCTTTCTTCTATTTCCTCAATGCCGTCCACAAAGACCGAGAAGGGAAGTTTGTTTACGCTTGGATCGGATTCCCTTTCGCGTACAATTACCTGCTGTATATGGGGTTCTATAACTTCACGTTGAGCATCTCGTTCTTTTTCTTCAGTTTCGGTTTCTGGTGGCGACATAAGGACGATATGCAGGTCCGGCACCTTGCATGGCTTTATGTATTGCTGCTACTCACCTATCTGTCGCATATCGCCTCTTACGGCCTTATTGTTTTAGCGATTTCTATAGCAGCAGGATGGACGTGGGGCACTAAAGCGTTAGCCGCGACGTGGCGTGAACGGCACGCCGAATGGCACCGTGAGTTTATCATAAGGCTCAAACCTGTCTTCCACTTCCTACTCTACATGGTGCCGATATATTTCGTCCTGATAGAATACTATCTTGAGAGCCTTAAAAAGCATCCACAGGGTAACCATCGCGGTATGGAATGGGTTTGGGAGTACTTTCTGGGTGTTAAATCAATCGTCTATTTTACCGATTGGCATATTCCGGTCAACCGTTTCCTACTCGTCGTATTAGCGATAGCAGTTGTTATCTCCCTCGGATACCGAATTTACCGAAGAGATTGGGTGAGACAGACCGATGCATTCTTGCTGATCGCGATTGTGTTCACCTACATGTTCATCAAGGCACCGTGGAGTTACGGTCCCGGCGGTTGGATTAATGACAGAATCCATCTTTATATCCTACTGATGTTAGCACCGTGGTTAATCCCGGACATCGGTAAATTGGGTCGCTACACCGTTGCTGCCTGCCTGATTGTGTTTAGTTTGCTCCATTGGGGTAGAACCGCCTATGATCACGGACGCATCGCCCCTGAGATTGCCGAACTCGTTTCCGGCGCGAAGTTAATAGAACCGCACACAAATTTTAGACATCGCACCTCAGATTGGCGCAAATCCGATGCGTTGGGAAAGATTGAATACGTCACACCGTTTGCACACTCTACTGCCTACTACGGGGTCTACGCCGATGACGTTGGACACCTCGAAAACTACGAAGCCGCCTACGACTATTTTCCCGTAAACCGCAAAAACGCAAGCGCGCCCGTAGACTATTTCGTGGTGTGGTACCCACCGGATACCGAGGCTTTCCGAAACGAGACCGCCGATTATGAGGTCATTCACGAAACGAAGCACCTCCAACTCTATAGAAAAAAACGCGCACCAGCACCGATGCTTGATTTATGGCAGCGAAACGAGTCAGGAAACCTCGTCATCCGTTTCGATATGCAACCCGACGGTAGCAATACCGCCACCGATCATCACGCTATTGAACCCAATACGCTATATCAGAGCGGTAAATTCGGATGGGATACACTCGCACCCCACGAAGGTTATCGAGTCAACAGGAGGGCGACAGAACTCGACAGAAGGACGACAGAACTCGCGCAGGACGGTGTTTGGAGTAAGGAGGATGCTGCATTCAAAATCGACTTACCCAATGGCACCTATCGCGTAACCAATACCTTTGTTGAAAGAGAGGATGCAAGGCATACGCTTAATCTATTAGCCAACGGAACACAAATTCTTAAGGACCTTACAATATCAGACGCTGATGAAGTGCTTCAACATACCTATACAGTAGAAGTCACGGAGGGTTACCTCACCCAAGTCATTTTTACACCTGAAGACCGGGTGCGTCATGGAGATGACTGGGAGCATAAAAACCATTTTTGGATTTGGAACGGCTGTACAGTCGAACAAATACAACCAAAATAACGCATAATTTACGCAAATCCGTGTATTTGCTGGCGAGGTGCCTTAGGGAAACCCCCTATCAAAAACACCTCGCCGACAGAAAAAGGAGAATTGATTGAATGATTAAACCACATGGAGCCGAAACCTTACAACCGCTTTACGTTTCGGATGATGCACGGCGCACCGAATTGACGAAGGCGGCGGAAAAACTTCCGTCCGTCTTGCTCTCTTCTGGTGCCGCAGCGTCAGCCGTTATGCTCGCATCAGGGTACTTCACGCCGCTCACCGGATATATGAGCATCGACGCAGCGATTAGCGTCGCAACCGATATGAAACTACCGAACGGACTTTTCTGGCCCGTTCCGGTGATGAGCATCGTCCCCTCGGAACAACTCACCGATGCAGTGAAAAACGCTGACAGCATCGCACTCCGCGACCCGAACGTAGAAGGCAACCCGCCACTCGCGATTATGAAGGTTTCGGCGATTGAGACCCTCTCAGAAGACCAAAAACAGCTCCTCATCGAAAAAACTTTCGGAACTACCGACCCCGAACATCCGGGTGTCCCCGCCTTCGCAAATGTCGGAGACAACGTCCTTTCAGGGCCGATAGAGGTGTTGAACTACTCCTATTTCCGTGAAGATTTTCCTGATACATTCCGCACAGCCGTCGAGATTCGTGAAGACATCGCCGCGCGCGGGTGGGACACAGTCGTTGCTTTCCAGACACGGAACCCGATGCACCGTGCGCATGAGGAACTCTGCAAGATAGCCCAAAGAGAAGTTAACGCTGACGGTGTTCTAATTCACATGCTGCTGGGTAAACTCAAGCCGGGCGATATTCCTGCTGCCGTTCGCGATGCCTCTATCCGTGCGATGGTAGAACACTATTTCCCGAAAAATACCGTCTCTATCACCGGTTACGGGTTCGATATGCTCTACGCCGGACCGCGGGAGGCACTCCTCCATGCCGTCTTCCGTCAGAATTGTGGGGCGACACACTTCATCGTCGGACGCGACCACGCAGGCGCAGGTGCCTATTACGGTAAGTTTGACGCGCAAGAGATCTTCGACGAAATCCCATCGGACGCTATGCAAATCGGCATTTTCAGAGGCGACTGGACGGTGTGGTGCAACAAGTGTAACAAAATCGTCATGATGCGCGACTGCCCACACGGAGATGATGACTATTTCAACATCTCTGGCACAAAACAGCGTGAAATCCTCGCTGCTGGCGAACCGCTCCCCCCGGAAATCGCACGTCCCGAAGTCGCACAGATCCTCATGGAATACTACCAAGCCGAAGCAAACGCTTCATAGATTCTATCCATAGGTGGGACTGCCTGTCCCGCCTATATTATCACTGCTCCGTATATTCCCAAAGTTTACCTTAATATTTTACTTGATACGCGAAAGCGTTTTCGTTATAATTGCGCCTAAACAGACGCGTCAAATTTGACAACGGCAATTAAGTAGTCCCTGAAAACCGAGAACCATTATAGTGGAAGCCATTCAATATCAGAAAAATATCCCTCGTTATCTTGCAATGCGCTACCTCGGAAAAAGGTGGAGCGGTCTCTACACGTCCCCGTTTTCCTGTGTGCATCTCGTTGACATCCCAGAACCGGAGCTGCCGACACCTGAATGGGTCACAGTCAAGACACTGCTCAGCGGTATTTGTGGCTCCGATTTGGCGACAATCACAGCGACGGGGAGCCCCTATTTTTCGCCGTTCACGTCAACGCCTTTCGTGTTAGGGCATGAGGTTGTCGGCGAGATTGCAGAGATCGGCGACGCAGTCGAAGGCTTCCCTGTCGGGGCACGCGTCGTAATTGAACCCGCACTCTCATGTGAGGTGCGCGGGATCTCACCGCCATGCCATCAGTGCCAAAACCTATTTTTTGCCAACTGCGAAAACATCACAAAAGGCGACATCTCCGAAGGCGTACAGACGGGGTACTGTCGCGATACAGGCGGCGGCTGGAGTCAATACGTCCTCGCACACCAATCGCAACTCCATCTCGTACCCGACGATGTCGCAGACGAAATAGCCGTACTGCTTGAACCCTTCGCTTGCGCAATACACGGCGTTTTGAAGTCGGAATACAACACAGCAAACAATATCTGCATCATAGGCGGCGGCACAATCGGATTGCTGACTGTTGCTGCACTTCGGATGCTCGGTTACGCAAACCGGATCCTCATCTTCGCCAAGTATCCGCACCAACAACAATTGGCACTTGAACTCGGGGCAAATGATATAATATTGCCAAATCGCGGGCGATATACAGCGTTCTGTGAACTCACAGGATCCGAACCGCATCAACCGGAATTGGGGCAACAGGTATTAATCGGAGGCGTAGATATTACCTTCGATTGCATCGGTTCCAGTGTTACAATAGATGACGCACTCCGTTTTACGCATGCAAATGGCGAAGTCATATTGCTCGGTATGCCCGGAATCCCGAAAAACATCGACTGGGTCTCGGTCTGGTATAAGCAGTTGGAAGTAAAAGGTGCTTATACTTATGGCATTGAAACATACAACGATGAACAGATTCATACTTTTACACTCGGTATGCGGCTCCTCCGAGAAGCCGGTCCACAACTGCGTCCATTGGTGATTAGACGCTTTCGGCTCCGAGACTACAAACATGCCATCCAGACCGCCTTGAACACCGGAAAAACCGCCACAGTTAAAACCGTATTTGACTTACGGACCGACTTCGCTCGCTATTAGTTGACAAATATAGACCCTATGACACCTCCTGTCCCTTCGCAGAATTCTCCACAAACCACGCAGTCCACTTATAGTGGTATCACAACGCGGAGTGTACTGATCGGTATCGGCGCGGTGATCTGCCAGTGCCTCATCACACCTTACAACGATTTCCACGTCGGCGGCACCTATCTTGCGGGGAACCACATGCCGATCGCCGTCGTTTTCGTGATGTTGGTCTTCGTGCTCGGTGTCAATGTACTTCTCAAACGATTGAGAACCGGTGCCGAACTTCAAGGTAGCGAACTCCTCATTGTATGGGGGATGATGCTGGTCGCATCCGGTATCCCGTCCTCCGGATTGATGCGATACCTCATCCCACTTGCCGTCAGTCCGTTCTACTTCGCAACCCCTGAAAATGAATGGGCAACCCTTTTCCATCAACATCTTCCAGAATGGATGGTTGTTAGCGATCCGAAAGCTGTCTTCTATTTTTACGAACAACTACCAGAGGGAGACGCAATCCCGTGGCGCGCATGGTTGAAACCGATCGTCGGGTGGAGCGTGTTTGTCCTTATCTTCTATTTCGTTACCATCTGCTGGACGGTACTCCTCCGAAAACAGTGGATCGAATACGAACGGTTCACCTTTCCGCTCGTTCAATTGCCGATAGAGATGTTTCAAACGCCATCCGGTGGTTCCCTCGTGAACAGGTTCTTCAAGTCTCGACTGATGTGGTGCGGTTTTGCGATACCTGTCCTATTGCACGGTTTGAAGGGGTTACACCTCTACTTCCCATCTACGCCGAACCCGCCGCTCTATTTCCCGATCGCCCAATTCTTCACCGAAAAACCGTTTTCTGCTTTGGCATGGTGGCCCTCGGTGAACCTCTTTATCTATCCCTCGGTCATCGCTGTTGTCTATCTGCTCACACTCGAAATCTCGTTTAGTTTCTGGTTCTTCTTCCTACTCGGTAAAATGGAGACGGTGCTTATCTATGCAACCGGTTCAAAAGTAAACCAGTGGAACTTCCACCAAAACCAGCAGATGGGTGGATTCCTTATCTTTATCGTATTGATCCTCTGGAGCGGCAAAAGACATTTCACGCGCGCCTTCACCGCGATATTCAAACCAAAACGGACTAACGATACCCATGAACCGCTCTCTTACACCTTCGCAGTGTTCGGATTAATCCTCGGAATCCTTGCCCTCTGTCTGATATGTACCACTGCTGGCATGAGCTTCTGGGTTGCCCTTTTTATTTTACTCCTCTTCCTCGGATTGACAACGGTGATGACGTGGATGGTTGCCAACGGCGGATTGTTGTTTGTGCTTTACGCCTTCCTTCCGGGTGAATACCTCATCACGCTTTTCGGGAGTTCACGTGTGAACGCATCCAGTTGGACACTGGTCGCTTACGAACGCGTCTTGATGTTCGACATGCGGGAAATATTGATGCCGAGCGTCATGAACAACTTCAAACTCGCCGACCCCTTGCGTCTCAAGCAGCGTCCGTTCCTGATTGCGATGGGTATTGCAATCGTCTTAGCAATCGGTGTCTCCTACTACGCCTCAATAGACCTCGCCTATACACACGGCGCAGTCAATTTACAGCACTGGACGTATATGATCTCGACCACTTCCCCATTTAACCGCCTCACAAGTATTCTTCAACATCCAACCGGTATCGAATTAGAGCGGCTCGGTTCGTTCATCTTCGGGGGTGCCGCGATGTTCGGGATGTTCTGGATGCGCCAATACTATCTCTGGTGGAAATTGCATCCCATCGGCTATCTCATGATGACGAGTTATGCGACTTACTGTTTCTGGGGATCGTTTTTCATCGGTTGGCTGCTTAAATACACCGTCCTGAAGTTCGGTGGCGTTGCGCAGTACCGGAAACTCCGACCCTTAATTTTAGGCGTTGTGTTAGGCGAATGTTTCATCGGCGGCATCTGGATCATCGTCGGACTCATAACCGGCATCGGCTATCGTCTATTGCCCGGTTGATTTAAAAGTAGTAGGCACGCTCCGTGTGCCGTAACCTAACTTCACACATTCTGTATATATTTTCATTTGACTTTTGCTTGTTTTGGCGGTATAATGCCTACATAGTTCACCTATCTTGCAATGCAAAAAGAATAATCTTGCGTTTGACCCTTGGTATTGAGTCGTTATACCATACATAAGTTCGTCCAACGCTCTTTTCTATGAAATTTAGGCACTAACTTCTCTAAAAAGGCTTGAATCATTTTTAAAGGAGATCACTCATGGCGAATAACACACCTATGACTCGCGAAGACCATTGGAGCCGTCCGGTGGCTATGGCTCCCGACGGGCAATGGCTCTCTTTACGAGAAGTGGTAGACGAAGAACCGGCAAGGTTTTCATTTGCCCAATTGTCTTTTGAGCAACAGTCAGAATTGGTTGCAGAACGCATTAGACAACGTCCGAGATATGACGTAGGTATCTTGGGACTGGGGGTATTCAGCAAGAAGCGTGCTATTAACGAGGTCCGGGCGCGAACACGTATAGGATGCACTTTAATTGAGGTAGAACAGCGCATGATAGCACTCTTGATTGAACGTGCCCGTGAAGGAACTCTCTAATTTGGTAAATAAGAACGTTATCTCAGACATAAGATGACGTATTGAATCGGGACCTAATTTGAAAATTCTTGCTATTGATTCCAGCTACGATGAAATTACACAGGCATCTTATGTCTATCGAAATCGGCATGTTTATCCTTACTTGGAATCCAAGGGGTTTGAAATTATACGTTGTCAGGGAAAATCGGCGCGTCGAGTCTACGTTCAACCGGAAGCATGTCGAGACGACATCGTCTATATGACCGGTGTCGGGCACGGTGTCTATACAACATATATGGGCGAGTATTGCAACCCCATTTTTGATATCGGCAAATATCAAGCTAAAGAGTTAAACAACAAGGTGGCGCACTTTTTTTCCTGTCAAACCGCTGCTGAACTCGGTACAGACTTTGTCAATAATGGATGCCTTGCCTACTTTGGGTACGATGAAGACTTCATTGTGTTGATGCATGTTTCCGATGCTTTTTTTGATTGTGATTCTGAAATAGATCGGGCATTTGCTGACGGTTTAACGGCAGAAGAAGTATATGATCGCGTAATTGACTACTATAATGCAAAAATACTTGAGTTAAAAGAGGGAAAACACTACGATGCAGTGGTGGCTTTGGAATACAATCGGGACCATCTCTGTGCCCCTTCAGTCAATGCAAAATGGGGGGATAAAAAAGCAAGAATCGTATAACTATTGAAGGGACTACCAAAAACACAAGGTTGTTAAAATTTCGCCAAACATAGAAGATTTGAAACTGTCCTATTTGGTGCAATCTATTTTGAGAATCGTCATTTTTAAAATAAAAAACAAAAAAATTGACTTATGCGCGAATTTAGGGTATACTTAATACATCAACACAAACGCGATTCAGTAATCGGGTGCAGATGCCTCTTAAATTGCCTAAGAACGCAGATGATGCCTGGATTCCGAACCGTTTTTTGGAAAAATCTTATTGTCCAAACTTTAGTAGGAGGTTGAACAGCATGAAAATTATGATGGTATTCGCAGGACTCGTGTTGATGATGGCCTATTGTATTATCGGTATGAGCAACCTAGCACAAGCAGAGGAAGTCTTGGGAGTAGGAACGGATTCACTGATCGGAGGAGACCTAACCGACCCAGAAGATGATGGTGACCCTGAAGCAGATGAGGGGTACAACGCCATTTTCACAGCCAACGAGGAACCCGGATTCGCGGGCGGCGAATTTTCGTTTAACGTCTTCGATAACATCCTTGGTCCCGGCAATGACAAATGGTGCTGCGGACGTGGGGGCGGCATCCCAGAGGAAGGTCTACACGTGACAGCTGAGTTTGAGGAAGCGTACGCATTAACACACTTCACCCTATCTTCAGCGAACGATGTTCCTGCGAGAGACCCTACAGTGTGGGAAGTTCAGGGATCGAACGACGGCGAGGCGTTTACGACCATCTTTGCTCACGACGGCGATGCCTTTTGGAGTGAGCGACTGCAAGTCGTCCTTTTTGAGGCAGGGACAGATTTCGACGTTCAAACCACCGCGTATCGGTTTTTTCGGCATGTCACTTTTGACACCGCATCCAACCCGGCTGGGGCGTACTTCCAAATTGGCGAAATTGAGTACTTCGGCGATGCTAATTTGACCGCCGTAGACCCTAAAGCCAAGCTCACAACCACATGGGGAAGCATCAAAAACGCCCGATAAGCGCAAAAATATCGAACATTTTCTAAATCGGAAACCTGAATCCAGTAATAACTTGGTTTGGGTTTCCGATTTTCTTATCCGCGCCCTTTTACAAGACGGACATCATATCCGTTAAAACTCCCGCCAACCCTGGAAAATTGGAAATTGCCCTATTTGGTGCAATCTGTTTTGCGACTTGCCCTATTTAGGGCAATTTTTGTCAAGAAAGTTAGTGAGAATGCAGCCTAAACTGGCACGAAACTTGCATAACTTCCTAATAATTCGTTCTCTCCAAAATGCCTATAATCTCAGAAAAAACTTGCACATTCCACATAAATTGTGCTAAAATAAATAGGTGATTGCAAAGCCTGAACGACATCAAATTAAAACCGTCTCATGAAACGAATTATCGGGTCTAAATGAAATATTTTACTTACTTCGGAAACCATCTCATCAACGCGAAACTGCCGGACAATTCGGAGGTCTTCTACGCCAAACCACCGATACCCGGAATCAAACGCGCCGCATTAAGCGAACACACGCAGCGTGCTTTTGAAAACCCGCTTGAAATGCCGCCGCTCAGCGAACTCGTTGACGGCAATTCAAAGGTAATCATCCTGTTCGACGATAACTGCCAACCCTTTCCAGCCACCAAAAAGCCGGACCTACGGCAGATTATGATTGAGACGCTTCTGAAGATGCTCTATAGCTACAACGTGGAGAAACAGAACATCGAACTGATATGCGCCGTCGCCTTGCACCGTAAGATGAAAGAGCACGAACTCGCCTATATGCTCGGCAAAGACATCATGGACGAGTTCTATCCACATCAACTCCGAAACTTCGATGCTGAAGATGCCGATCAGATTGTTGAAGTAGGACGCACAGAACAAGACGAAATCGTTGAGACCGATAAGGCAGCCCTTGAAGCCGATCTCGTGATTTATGTCGATATGATACAAATCCCGCTCAACGGCGGACACAAATCCGTAGCAGTGGGTCTCGGCACCTATAACTCCATCGCACCACACCATTCGCCGCACATGACTGCAGAGAGTCCGCACGTGATGCAACCCGAAGGTTCGCACATGCACGCCTGTATTGAGCGGATGAGCCGTCTCATACAGAAAGAGACCCCGATCTTAGTGCTCGAAGCAGCGATGAACGGTGCGATTTACCCGTTCCATCTCCGCTACGTCGGGAAACCGAATCGCGACTGCAACATCGCCGAGAAGGTTATCAAAACCTTTACACCGGCAACCCTCTCGCTGTTGCCAGAATCCGTGCGGTACGGCATTCTCAAAAGCGTACGCACCGACTACGAACCGATACAGATCAACGCAGGCGACATTGATGCCGTCCATGAAAGAACGCTAACCTCAATGAAAGATCAGTTGGCGATAGACATCCCACGCCAGTTCAGCACGTTGGTGTTCGGACTCCCCGATATGAGTCCTTACGCCGTTGATGCGCGTATCAATCCAGTATTGGTCGTCAGCGACATCTTAGGTTACGTCTTCAATTGGTTCTACAACAAACCGATCATCAAAAAGGACGGTGTCGTGATTATCTTGAACCCGACTTATGAGATATTCCACGAAGAGTACCACGTCGCCTACAAACAGTTCTACGATGAAGTCCTTGCCGAGACAACAGAACCTTTTGAGATGCAACGGAAGTTCCAGGAAAAATATGCGAAAGACGCGTATTTAATCGACTGCTATCGCAACAAATTCGCGCACCACGGTTTCCATCCGTTCACCGTCTGGTATTGGGCAACCTATCCGTTGAAATACCTCTCAAAGGTCATCCTTGTCGGTCCAAAGGAACCGAGGGTTGCACAGCGATTGGGGGTTGATTGGGCAAAAAACTTGGACGATGCACTCGCAATCGCACGCGAAATCTCCGGTGAGGACGATGTAACCGCCTTAACAATGCCACCGTTTTTCTACGCAAACGTCGGGAGTTAAGACGAGGAAGTGTGTATGCCTTCAAAAGTCTACGTTGAAGGGAATTCTATAACAATCCCAATCCTTTAGGATTGGGTCCAACCCCGCGAACTCGTACTGGAGTCAAAAAAGTGTCTAAATCAAAGAAAGACTACCGAACCTATATTTTAGCGACAGCGAAACCTACCGAACACCTTGACGGTCTCAATCGTCTTGGTGGATGTATCTATTCTAAAACGCTTTCGCTTGCGTTCAAAACGCATGAGAAGAAAGGCTTTTGGCTCTCAGACGGTGGACTTAAGGCGTATCTGAAATTCAAAAAGTATCCGTGCCATGCACATTCTGTGCAGGCGATTATAGACGATTATTGCGGTGCGAGACGTTCTTTCTTTTCTAACCTAAAATCTAATCCGAATGCGAAACCGCCTCATAAAACCCGAAAGTTCCATACATTCACGTGGCGTGCGACAGGCATTTCATACAAGCGTGGCAAACTACGGCTTTCTATGGGCGAAGGTAGCGACCCACTTTGGATAAAAGTTGATAAAAAGTTCCATAAAGTTGTGCCAGCCGAAGTCTCACTCGTCTATAACAAAACGACAAAACAATATGAGTTCCATGCAACTTATGATACAGTCCCGAAAAAGACGAAAACAAAACACGGTTCTGCTATTGCTGTTGATATGGGTGAGATACACCCAATAGCTGCTTTTGACGGTATCAATGCCGAGATATATAACGGCAGACTCATTCGCAGTGTTATGCAGTATCGCAACAAGTTTCTTGGGAGTATCAATAAAGCATTATCGCGTTGCACCCGATATAGCAAACATTGGAAAAAACTCAAACGCACCAAAAACCGAACCCTGAAGAAAATAGACGTACAAGTGCGTGATATGCGTCATAAAATAACGTCACGCTTTGTTTCTTCTTGCCGAGAGCGAAAGATAGAAACGATTGTCATTGGCGATATAAAGCAGATTAGACAATCCATACAATATGGCAAAAAAGCCAACCAGAAATTGCACCAATGGGCGTTCTCTAAAATTCAGAACATGATAACCTATAAAGCGAAAGCGGTAGGTATCAGCGTTGCTACAGAAGACGAAGCCTATACTTTTCAAACCTGTCCGTCCTGTAGACATAAAAAGAAACCGAGTGGTCGGACATATCGCTGTTCCAAATGTAACTGGAACGGACATAGAGATATTGTGGGTGCGAGCAACATTCTAACAAAGTATCAGGGTTGGCTTTTCAACCCTGTAGTCGGGGCGGTGGTATCCCCCACAGGTGTTCGGTTTACCCCACATCTGCGTAGACTTGATAAGTGGTCACCGTTTTCGGGACTCAAATCAAGTAAGCCTCCCACGAGGAAGCAAAGAAGCACACGGAAACCTTAGCCGTTGTGAGTATCACACCTCAGTTATTGGTGCATACTTTGAGGATAGAAAAGATGTTGTCTCGGCTTCACAGCGTCATTGGTCCCGTCTTTGGTGGGATCAGATCAGAAGTGAATATAATGTGGTAGTTAGCGAAGCGGTTGTTAATGAATTAGCTAATCCGAATTACCCTTACTCACAGGACACCGTTGCTTTAGTAGCAGGTATACAGCACATAGAGATTATCAGTGAAGTCCATGACATTGTCAACATTTACATTGATCGGAAACTGATGCCACAGGATCTCTTGGGAGACGCCCTACACTTGGCTCTCGCTTCATACCACAAATGTGATTACCTACTAACATGGAATTGCAAACACTTAGCGAACCCAAATAAATTTCAGCACATTCGGATTGTTAACACAGTATTAGGGTTGTATGTTCCAGTAATTATTACACCGAACCAGTTAATAGGAGATCCCAATGATTAAAGATTCCCCTATCGTTGAAGACACCCGGCGTGTTCGCCGCATGATCTCTGAAAAATTCGATCATGATATAGGGCGTTATATTGCCTACTTGCAAAGTGAGGCAGCCGCACGTCAAGCGAAAAAAGCCGCGCAAGCGTCGAATACTAACGAAAATCGCACCGCTGACTTAGAAAATCAAGAACAGCCACATAAGGAAATCAGCGTTAATTGAACATACGAACTTCCGAGAAAAGAGATAGAGGAGCCTAATGCAAGAGACAGATATATTGATACCGACCAGTACCATCGGAAGTTACGCCCCCCCGAGTTGGTTGTGCGTAACGCTTGAGGCAATCGGGCGCGGAGAACTCGGTGAAACCGACATCAACGAAACCCTTGACGACGCGGTACGAACCGCTATCGCCGACCAAGAACGCGCTGGCGTTGACATTATCACCGAAGGTGAGATGCGACGACAGGATTTCGTCCTCGGTTTCTATGAACGCTTCACCGGATTAGAGGAGCTCCCCGCACCGAGAACCCAAGGCCCCGATGGACACGATCAGCGCGGCAAATGGCTGCCATCCGTACCCCTCAATGCCCCTGATGGACTCGGTATCCTCGCAGAATTTGAATTCGCAAAAAACGAAACGACGAAACCGCTTAAGGTGACATGTCCGGGTCCGTTCACACTCTCCGGACGTATCCAGACCGGCGGCATCTACAAAGAACGTATCGAAGTCGCTTACGCCTGCGCAGAGATTATCAATACGGAACTCCGACAACTCGTCGCAGCAGGCGCGGAATTCATCCAGTTAGATGAACCCTCTTACGCCGTTTATCCCGACCGTCCACAGGAATTCGTGAAACTGTTCAACCATACGATTAGCGATGTTTCGGCGAAGATCGGACTGCATATCTGTTTCGGGAACTACCGCGGTCGCGCTGTCGGTAAACGTTCTTACCGTCCACTGTTTCCACATATCCTCGACGCAGCGTTTGACCAACTCGCGTTAGAGTTTGCGAACCGAGAGATGGCGGAAATCGGACTCTGGAGCGAATTTCCAAACGACAAAGAACTCGCCGCTGGGCTTATTGATGTCAAAAACTACTATGTAGAGACACCAGAGGATGTCGCTGCACTGCTCCGAGAGGCACTCAAACACGTGTCCCCGGAGAAACTCTCAATTACACCGGACTGCGGTTTCAGTCAGACGGCGCGGTGGGCAGCTGCCGCAAAACTGAAATCAATGGTTGCCGGTGCTGAAATTATCCGACGTGAACTCACTGGAGCCGAATCTTGATTAAGGTTCACACAACGTTATGAATACCAATAGAAAATTACCCACACCCGAAGAAATTGAAAAGGAATTCCAAGAGTTCTGGCAGAAGAAATACGGCGGCACCGTCCGTCTGACAAACGTATCTGCCAGTCAACCCGCATCGGAAGGTGAAACCGAAGAACCTGAACCTAAAGAGACTTTTGACCTGAATTTTGATCTCAAACCGAAGGAGATTAAACAGTATCTTGATCGGTACGTGATTAAACAGGATGAGGCAAAGAAAGCACTTGCCATCGCTGTCTGCGACCACTATAACCACGTCCGAGAATGCCACGAAAATCCTGAGGCTGCTGATACCGACTACTCAAAACAAAATATCGTTATGCTCGGTCCGACAGGGGTCGGTAAAACGTATCTTATCCGACACATCGCCAAACTCATCGGGGTCCCGTTTGTCAAAGCCGATGCCACCCGATTCAGTGAAACGGGTTACGTCGGTGCTAACGTAGATGACTTAATTCGCGAATTAGTTACACAGGCGGATGACAACCTCGAATTGGCGCAATACGGCATCATCTATCTCGACGAAGCAGACAAAATCGCGACACCGCCGAATATTATCGGACGCGATGTGAGCGGGCGCGGCGTACAAACCGGGCTCCTTAAACTTATGGAAGAGACAGAGGTTGACCTGCGCAGCGGAAACGATGTCGCTTCGCAGATGCGTGCCGCGATGGAATTCCAGAGAAGTGGAAAAGTGGATAAAGAGGTTATCAACACCCGTCATATTCTCTTTATCATTAGCGGCGCGTTTACCGGTATAGAAAAAATAATTAAGAAACGCATGCATCAAAGCAGAATCGGGTTCAACGCTGAAATCGCCAGTCAGACTGATGACAACGCGCAGGACATTGACAACGTCACACCGAAAGATTTCATCGACTACGGTTTTGAACCTGAATTCATCGGAAGACTTCCGGTACATGTCATCTGCAACGAACTCTCCGTGGACGACCTGTTCTATATTTTGAAACATTCTGAAGGGTCTATCATTCGGCAATACGAAAACGCGTTTCGTGCCTACGGCATCACCGTGCTGTTCTCGGAGAACGGTTTACGCCGAATCGCTGAAAAAGCCATCGAACAGAAAACAGGCGCGCGTGCCTTAATGACTGTCTGTGAAAAGGCGTTACGCGACTATAAATTTGAGCTCCCTTCTACCGGTGTTGATGAATTCGTCGTCACCAAAGAAGTCGTAGACACGCCAGATGTTGAACTCAAACACATCATTGAAGATACCAATTACAACCGGGATACCGTAATGCATGAGCAGGTGCGCCGGTATGCGTCGCAATTCCATAATGACCACGGGTTACAGATTCAGTTCGATGCCGAAGCAACGTCCCTTATCTGTGAACGCGCCATCGCAGACGAAAAAAAGGTGAAACAGGTCTGTGACGAGCTCCTCAAAAGTTACCAGCACGGTCTGAACCTCATCAAGCAGAACACCGGACAGACCACCTTCACCTTTCCAAAAGGGATCGTTGAAAACCCTGATCAGGTGCTTGAGGAATGGATTCGCGAGTCGTATGTCACAAAAGGTTGAGAATAGCCGTCAGCCATCAGCCGTCGGCAGAAATAGCCGTCACCCATAAATCGGAAAGCGATTAAAATTATGAATACTGAACGAAAAAGACCACCGCGTCCAGAACCGGTAGACCTTAGAGAAGTTGGTGCGCCGATTGATGGCGAACCCCAAATTAGCGACCAACGACTTTTTTTCCAACTCCACGTTTTTGAGCGTTGTTTTTACCCAGACACAATTATTGACATGATTAAATCGAAAACACTTGCTGCAGTTTTCTACGACGATTTGAATAATCCTACAGGCCTCGGTGTCCTTCTTGTCGCGGATAATCCAGCACTCCTGATGCACCAATCGGATGCGCTACGAAGCATACAAGATCGTTCTGTAAGTCAAATTTCATATCGTCCAGAAATGACGATGATCGGTCGCACCTACTCAAGCGGCAGGGAACCCGACTTGGAAGAATGGCTTGTCAATAAACCACTTGGGAACGTGCTGAACCCTGATTTTCCATGGGCGATTTGGTATCCGTTGCGTCGAAACCCGGAATTTTATCGCCTCGAAGATAGTGAACGCGGACGCATTTTAGCTGAACATGCCATGCTCGGTCGCAGCTACGCCGCCGGTGGACACGCCAGCGACATCCGATTGGCATGCTTCGGATTGGATACAAACGACAACGAATTCGTCATCGGGTTAGTCGGTCCCGAATTATATCCGTTATCGCGACTGATACAAGATATGCGCCAAACGGAGCAGACGACAAAATACATTGAATCCCTCGGACCCTTCTTCGTCGGAAAGGTTCGGAAGCGATGGATTAAGGACGCTTAGAAAATAGAGAACGAGGCGTTATAAATTCATATAGCCGAGCATCAAAAGATGAAAAACATCCTTGCCGTTTGCACAAAAGAACTCTACACCTATTTCGTCTCACCGATCGCCTATTTCGTCTGCTTCGTTTTCACAGCGATTTTAGGGTTTCTTTTTTCGATCGTGATCATTAGCACAAGCGGACGGGACGGCGGAACCGGCGCGTTTGTAATGGAGACGATCTTCGGGAATATAGCAATCATCCTGCTCTTTTTTACGCCGGTCTTGACGATGAAACTCTTTGCGGAGGAGCGGAAAACTGGAACGATTGAACTGCTCCTCACCTCGCCGATTACAGATGGGCAGGTCGTTCTCGGCAAATTTTTCGCCAGCTTTACGCTCGTACTTATTATGCTCGGATTGACGCTCCTGTTCCCGTTTTTGACGCAACGGTTCGGGTACTTGGACATCGGTCTCCTAATCAGCGGTTATCTCGGTGCTATTCTGATCGCTTCTTCGTTTTTGGCGTTAGGCCTGTTGATGTCCTCGATGTGTAAAAACCAACTCGTTGCAGCACTGACGAGTTTCGGAATTCTTATTACACTATGGGTGATTGGCGCACTCTCAAGTCGTGGCGGGGCAATCGGGAATTTCCTGAGTTATCTGTCGCTACTCGAACACTATGGCGATTTTGCCCGTGGAGTCGTTCTACTCAGAGATGTTATCTATCACATAAGTTTTACAGCAGTATGCCTGTTTGCAACGTTCAAGTCAATCGAATCGTCGAAGTGGAGATAAGATATGCCTACGAAAAATGCGACAGGTGCGCTATTTGGGTTCCTGACACTAATTTTCGGTTTCGTTTCAGTGGCAAGCTTACTCCTTGGTGGGAAACTCGCATTCTGGATCTGCCTGCTCTTCAGTCTCACAACGCTTGTTATTTTTACGGTACTCCGTTTCGCTGATCTTGTAAATTTTTTTCTCAGCCGCCAAGCGCGCTACGGTGCAAACGTTGCACTCAGTATTGTTGGCGTTATCGGCATCGCAGCTTTCATGAACGCTATCGTTGCACAACGTTTCGATAAAAGAGCAGATTTAACGACGCTACAACTCTATACAATTTCAGAACAGACGAAGACAGTCCTTAAAAGCCTTGAAGAAAATATTGAAGTTATTGCGTTTTTCAGTAGAAACGGGGCACAAAACGCGCAGGCAGCAACCCGCGCAGAAGAGATGTTGGAATTATACGCACGTGAAACCCAATTTTTAACCGTTTCATTTAAAAATCCTTTCATAGACATCCAACTTAGGGACATGTATGATATCCAAAGGGATGGAACCATCATTTTTAAGACTGAAAAACGACGAGAAAAGGTGACCACCGTTGGTGAACAGAAGTTCACGAGTGCAATCCTTAAACTGATCCGCAATGAAACCAGAAAAATCCATTTTCTTGTCGATCATGAAGAACACGGTCTCGACGATTTCAATAAAAACGGATATAGTGAGGTGAAAACGGAACTGGAAAACCAGAATTACGCCGCATTTCCGCTTTCGCTGTTGACCGAACCCGATATACCAGCGGATTGTGAGGTGCTTGTAATTGCGGGACCGAGAACCGCCTTAGCACACCATGAACTTGATGCAATAGAAAAATATCTAACGCGTAGCGGAAAACTATTCCTACTGCTCGACCCGTCGGTAACCTCCGCGCAAGATGTGAATGGCGGACTCGTACGACTCATGAAAAAATGGGGTGTTACAATAGGAAACGATCTCGTTCTGGACCACGTACGACACGCAATCTGGTATGGCGGACCCATTGCACCATTACCTGAACCTCAACCACACGATATTACACTTGCTATGCAAGATGATGTAACGTTCCTACTCACGCGGTCTATAACACCTATTGTAGACAGACCTGTGAACCTCAGTGTGCGTCCTCTCTTGCTGACCGTCGGCGGTATGGGGGGCAGCTGGGGCGAAACACAGCGTGAAACCGACGGAACCTTCAACCCAGATTTCACAACTTTTACCTATAACCCCAGCATGGATACACCGCCTCCTGTGTCTGTCGCCGTCGCGATTGAACGGAAAACTGACACAGAAAGCAACGGAGATACAACGCAAGACCCAACCCGAATTGTCGTTTTCGGGGATTCAGATTTCGCAGCGAACGCCATTTTCCGAGCACCGGACCGAGACCTCTTTTTAGCCGCAATTAATTGGCTCACATTGGAGGAAGACCTTGTCGCAATCCGCCCTATTGATTTAAGCCAGCAAGCACTGCGCCAGATGACTATCCAAGATATGCGCGTCGTACAGATAACCGCTGTCTTTTTCATTCCGCTCATCGTGTTTATCGCCGGGGTGACCGTCTGGTGGCAGCGCCGAAAAGGAGAGGACGCATGAATTTCAAAACAACGCTGATTATCGTTGTCCTCCTTATCGGCATCGGCGGGGCATACTACCTCTTTTTTCAGGAGGCACCTCATGACGCATCAATAGATGAGAAACCGATGATCCATCAGGTCTACGGTGTCACGCGCGATATAGTACAACAGGTCGAAATCTCGTTTGCAGATACCGCATATCAGCACCTGAAATTGGAGAAAGACAGGACCGGAAACTGGAAACTTACCCAGCCAATACAGGTAGATGCAGACAGTGAGAAAGTCAGCCAAGTGTTGGATAACATCCTCAACAAACGCATTAAGCAGTCCCTCGAAGTGCCTGCGTTAACACAGTATGGACTTGATACACCGAGTGTTACACTCTCACTCTGGACGAACGGAACGGTACCAGCAGCGACCTTTTTAATCGGTAAAAAGGCGATTAATTTTTCTGTTTATGTCAAAGAAGAATCGGAAGTGCATATCTTTCTCATTGAATCCAGCGCACTTGACGACCTGACGAAATCCACGACCGACCTTCGAGACCGATCGATGATTAAGTTCGATACCGAGACGGTGGCTGGCATTCAACTGCAGCAGCCTGACACAGGAAGTACCGTTCATTGTGAAAAGCGAGACAACGCATGGCGCGTCGTCCATCCTGTCGAAGCGAAAGCGGACGTACAAGAGATTGAAACGCTTCTTTCGGAATTGCAGATATTAAAAGTATCAACTTTTGAGGCAGACGGTGCAGATGCGAATGCCTCTGCACGGTTGGAGAAATACGGATTGAATACACCGCGTATTCAGACGCGGATCACAGACACAAGTAACACATACACGCTTAATATCGGTTCAACAGGGACACCAGATACCGGAACACAAGGACAGGTCTATGTTAAGGTCTCCGGCCATCAAGATGCAATCTATACTGTGTCTGAAGATGTCTACAATTTACTCAATAAATCTGTCTTTGATCTACGGGATAAACGGGTTATGGATTTTCAACGTACCGATACAGTCCGTTTTGAAATCAAGCGAGATACAGAGACAACTGTTGGCACAAGGAACTATGATGATACATGGGAATTACAAACGTCGACAGGAAAAATAAAAGCAGACGCGGATACGGTGAGCGATCTGCTTTTCGGTGTGGATTCCCTTGAAGCTGCCGCATTCATTGAGGGGCCTATCAAAAGTCTTGCGTCCTACGGATTGTCACCACCGTCAATTGAGGTTGCGTTCACCCAACGCGGTGCGGAGAAACCTGCCGTTCTGCTTATCGGAAACCAGACACAGGACGGAACTGTCTATGTCAAGGCTGAAAAATCCGAACAGGTTGTTCGGGTCAAACCCGCCTTAGTCGATAACATCGCATTGGGGGCAGCATGGCTACGAGATAAACAGGTACTCGACTTTCATATCGACGATGCCATTCGGTTGACTTTTACCGCGTCTGGAGAAGCGTCTGTTACATGCCAACGTTTGGGCACCAACTGGCGGATTACCGCACCCGTACAAGAGGATGCAAACAATGTAGAAGTGAACGCCATCATCTACGAACTTGACAACCTGACGGCAGAAACGTTCGTCGGACGGAAACCCGCATCGACCGGTTTCGACAAACCGAATGCACAATTGACCGTCGAACTCAGGAATCAGAAAGTCTATACCTTGCAAATCGGCAAGCCTGATGTCTCCGGACGTTTCTACGCACGGCTACAACATGAACCGGATCTAATTTTTCTGCTGAATGCAGAACTTGTCCCAAAACTGAAAACAACACTTGCACTGCTTCGTACTTCGGAACAGGGTACCCTCTAACAAATCGGAGCAATGACTGAACGCTATGCAGACGTATATTATCGCAACCGCCTATTTTTTCTTTGTTGTTGAGCTACTCGTTATTGGTCGCTCTTTTCTCTATACTCGGCGCGAACGCAACACGAAAAGACCAGACTATACACCAAAGGTCGCAATTATCGCACCCCATTACGGATGGGATGCTGAAACAGAAGAACACGCCAGAGGCGTTTTGCGCCAAGAATATGACGGTGAATACGAAGTCTTCTTCGTCACACACCAAAAAGCGGATTCCGGACACGATGTCTCATATCCACATCTCTGCGAAATTGCCGAACCCCATTCCAACGTCCATGTACTATTGGCACCGAATATCATTGATAACGACCTCGGACGCTCGCAAAAAGTACAGAACCTCCTAACAGCGATTGAAACACTGCCGGACGATATTGAGGTCATCGCGTTCGTGGATGCCGATGTCGCTATCCAAAAGGATTGGTTAACCCTGCTCGTTAATCCGCTCCAAGAACCGGAGATAGGGACGACTGTCGGCGGAAGGTTCTATTTTCCGCAATCTTGGAACATCGCAGCTTTCGCGGAATCGATCTGGGTAAATTTTCAGATGAGCTTCCAAGGCGACCATCTGTACACAATGGTATGGGGCGGCTCTAACGCCTTCCGGCGCGAGATGCTCGAAAAAGCGCAAATCCTCCAACGCTGGGAGCAAGCAACTATTGAAGACCTCAACACGACACTCGCGATGCGTGATACGAAACACAAGATCCACTTCGTGCCAGACTGTGTAGCGGTCACGCGCACGGCGAATCGCACATGGCGCCAGATCGTCGAATTTACGAACCGGCAGATGATCATGACGTTCCACATGGGACTCTGGGTGCAGTGGTTAGCGAGCCTCGTCGTCTGTCTCCCGAAAGGGCTCTGCGTGGTTGGGTCAATCCCGTTTCTATTTCATCGGCGCGAACTGCTGCCGATTGTCTTTATACCTTTTCTTGAAGCAATCAGCTACAGGCTTTTTTCTAAAAACTTACCCCATTGGCTTCAAGACATGCCAAACGTAAAGCAGACGATTGGCATATCCTCCTATGTCGCCTCGGCTGGAATATTCCTTGCCGGCCTAAATGCTGTCTATGCGGTATTCCAACGCAAAATCACTTGGGGCGGTGTACGATACGAAATTCTGTCTGCAACAAAATGTAAAGTCTTAGGCGTTGTCCAACGAAAACGGAAAAAGTAGTACGTCGTAAATTAAATTTATAACGTTTCTCACTCGGTCGCGTAGAGGTTGGGTTTCTCGCCCGAATTGAAACATATTTGATTTTTTTCCTAAAGTGTGGTATAGTATTCATGTAGGACTTAACAGCAGACCTTGTCGTTATATTTACCGGAGGAGCAGAACATGAGTGCTGAAAAGGTTATGAAATCCGAAAAAGAGTGGAAAGAACAGCTCAGTCCAGAAGAATATAAAGTAACACGAAAAAAAGGTACAGAACGTGCCTTCACGGGTCAGTACCACGATTGTAAAGAGCAAGGAACCTATCACTGTATCTGTTGTGGCAGCCCACTGTTCAGTTCTGAGACCAAGTTCGATTCTGGAACCGGATGGCCCAGTTTTTGGGAATCCATCTCCACAGAGGCTGTAGAGACAAAATCTGACTTTAGCATATTTTTTATGCCGCGTACCGAAGTCGTCTGTACTCGGTGCGATGCACACCTGGGGCACGTTTTTGATGACGGTCCGCCACCGACAGGCAAGCGTTACTGCATGAATTCGGCTGCACTCACACTCGTTAAATCAGAGAATAAATCCTAAATTAATAATAAAAGGAGCATTAATGGCACTACGAAGTCGAATCTCATCGAGATTTCTTGTCAATGAACTTGCTACCGCCATATCGCAGGATTGGGATACTTCGAGTAAGTTCATGCGATACCAACTCGCCAAAGAGAGTTTCAACTGGCGACACCCGTTCGGCGCGAAGCACGGGAAAGGCGACGCTATTGAATTGGTTAGCCTACGGATTACCGATATGTGCAACCTCCGCTGCCACTCTTGTGGACAGTGGGGCGATAACGGCTACCTTCACGGAAAATCTCTCAAAGAACTTAAACAACGCGAAGTCCCGGTCGAAATCTATAAAGAACTCGTCGATCAGATTGTTGATGAAGGTTGGTCACCCGTCTGGTACATCTGGGGCGGCGAACCGATGCTCTACCCCGGGATTATCGAATTGATGCACTACATCAAAGAGAAGGGTATGCCTATATCCCTCGTTAGCAACGCAACCAATATCGCAAGGCGTGCTGATGACATCTTGGAAACCTGTAAAATTATCTACTTGAGTGTTGACGGACCGAATGAGGAAATCCACAACACCCAACGTCCCGGTGTAACAGAGAACTATGACAATTTCACGGATGTCAAAGCCGCTCTCGAAACACTCAGCGCAGCGAAAGAAGAACGGAACATAAAATTCCCTTACATCATTCCGCTCAGCTGCGTTACGATGTATAATATTGACGTTGTTGTAGACCTCTATAAGTTCACCAGCCAGTTCGCCGACGCGCAGATCTTCTATCTCACATGGTGGATAGATTCCCAATCCGCACAGGAGCACACAGAAGAATTTGAGAAACGTTTCGGATTCAAACCGCAAACACACTACGGTTGGATCGGAACATGGAAGGACTTTGACCACGGCGTTATTCTTGATCGCTTTGAAGAGATGGAGAGCCTCTCTAACGAACAGCGACGCTGTCCGCCTATCATGATGCCGAGACTCGATACGAAAGGCGAGATCCAAACTTATTACACAGATCATCAGCAAACCTTCGGATACAACCAGTGTGTCAGTATCTACATGACAATGGAGATTGATAGTAACGGCGACGTTAGCCTCTGCCGCGATTACCACGACTATATCATCGGCAACATCAAAACCGATAAAGTCGCTGATATGTGGAACAACGAGAAGGCGACGCGGTTCCGATCATCTATGAGTAATGACGGACCGATGCCTGTATGCCGCCGATGCTGCGGTTTGATGGGATTTTAATACCTTACAGTTTTCAGTCGTCGGTTATCAGCTACAAGAGACCTTAGGTGTCCGAAATATCTGTTTGAAAGTTGTAGGTTGGATTGAACGCAGTGAAACCCAACATATTTATCTGAAACCCTTTGTACTTAACCAGAAACCATCGCAAAACGTAGTGGAGCGATGCACGGAGGCCCATAGTTAAAAATATGAAAATAGGATTACGTATTCCCGGCACAGCCCGTCAACTACCTTTCGCAGATTTCTGCAAATGGTGTGCAGATAACGGGTTTGATGCCGTCGATATCGGAGAAGTTACGCCCGAAATTGTCCAAACAGCGAGGGATGCCGGCCTCGCTATCGGTTCTGCGGATCTACCCGGCACAAGAGACCTGCTCAGTAGAAAAAAATCGAAACAGAAAGCCGGTGCCGAAGCAGCGAAAGCCGCGATTCAAGCCGCCGCTGAAAACGATGTCCATATCATGTTCTGTGTCTTCGTTCCTGAAGATGCGAGCCTCGGTAGAGCAAAAAACTTTGATATTTGGAAAGATACCGTTCCACCTATCGCCGAATTCGCCGCTGACAACGGTGTCACCATCGCAGTTGAAGGGTGGCCCGGTCCCGGTCCCGCCTATCCTGCGCTCGGCTGCACACCGGAGATGTGGCGCGCAATGTTCGCAGAATGCGATTCCCCCGGTTTAGGACTCAACTATGACCCGTCGCACCTCGTCAGGATCGGTATCGACTACCTCCGCGCATTGCATGAATTCGCACCTTATGTCAAGCACGTTCACGGAAAAGATACAGCCTTCGACGAAGAAGCACTTTACCTGCACGGCAATTTAGGACCGAGTTTCCAAAACCCCCGCGGCTTCGGCGAAGATTGGTGGCGTTATACCATCCCCGGTGACGGCATCGTCGATTGGCTGCGCGTTGTTCAACGTTTGGAAGATGAAGATTTTGATGGCATCGTCAGTGTAGAACTCGAAGATTACCGGTATTGGCGAACGTGGGAAGCAGAATCCGACGGTTTGATCCGCTCACGTGAATTTCTTGATGAGTTTGTGCGGTAGTATGCCCCGCGTTTGTGCCGGAATGTCTAATTATCAGCAAACAGGTGACCGCACAACGAAGGAGAACTTACCATGAACGAACTTCTGAATATGGGTATGATGACTTCTCCTGAGAAGTATCTTGCCCACTTAATCACAGAGGAAGAACGCACCCATTTTGAAGAACAAGGCTATCTATACATCCCAAATGCGCTTGATACAGAGACGCGCGAAGAGTTGATACGCGTTGTAGATGCCTCCCACAACAAAGCACTCGCCGCAGGCAGAGCAAAACCCGGTGTGCATTGGGGTTGGTCGGATTTCTTAGCCACTAATGATGCCCTCTTAAACCTCGTCGATTTGCCGACGACGCTACCGAAAATCTGGGGGATCTTGGGATGGAACATATACCTCTACCACGCACACATGCACGTCAAACCGCCAACACCACCGGATGCCGAAGAGGGTGAAGGGTGGCTCGAATGGCACCAAGACAGCGGGCGCGTCAACGTCGAAATGGAGACGCATCCACGTCCACGTCTATCCCTGAAAGTCGGCTACTTCCTCACTGATGTCTCTGAACCCGGACGCGGCAACTTCTATATCCGTCCGGGCAGCCATCTAAAGTCGGATATGTCTGTCCCAGAATCCGAAATCAGTCGAGACCCACGCGAAGGCACCGCAGACGATGTCCCTGACGATGCGATGCCGGTCTGTGTGGAACCCGGAACCGCCGTTCTGTTCGACAGACGGCTCTGGCACTCGCGGAGTCCGAATCACTCCCAAATGACCCGGAAGGTACTCTTCTACGGCTACGGGTACCGTTGGATCCGCCCCAAAGATGAGATGACGGTTGAGCAGCTCTACGAGCGTTGTGATCCGATCCGTCGGCAGCTCCTCGGTGCCGCCACCCGAAACAACGGACGCTACGTCCCCTCCGAAGACGATGTACCGTTGCGCGGTTGGCTCATCGAAAACCTCGGCGACAACCCTGCTTACGCAATGGGACCCCGACACGCTTAAGTTGTCATTTATTAGGGCGAGGTTGTCTCGCATACCTCGCCCAACTATATCTCATCAATACACATTTACCTTCCTCACGACACGGTTTTTTAACAAAATTTGACATCTCATCTACATTTAGGGTAACATATCTATATCTTTGATTTAAGGGAGATTAACAGAAAACCAATTCCAAGATGCTATTCACGGACAAAAAACCGAAAGTCTATATCGAAACCACAATCGTTAGCTACTTAGCTGCACGCCTCAGCCGAAATGCAACGATAGCCGATCGCCAACAAACAACGCAACAGTTTTGGCATGAGCACGCTGACAGATTTGAATTAGTAATCTCGCCTACAGTCATTTCCGAAGTTAGGCGCGGTAATCCAGAAGCCGCTCAGCGTCGACTTAACCTTATATCAGGTATAACCAGATTACCAATGTCAGACGCAATTTTAGATCTTACGCAAAATTTACTGGATACCGGAGCCATCCCAAGAAATGCTGAAACGGATGCAACGCATATAGCGATTGCAGCTGTCCATAATGTTGAATATCTTGCAACATGGAACTATAAACATATAACAAATGTGCATAAGCGTCATCATATTGAACAGGTCTGTAGAGACAACGATCTTCGGCCCGCGATTATTTGTACACCTGCAGCGTTAATTGAGGTAAACCTATGAAACCTGATCCGATTCTCGAAGAATGCTACCGTATCAAAGAAGAGTATAATTCCCAATTCAAGGATGTACAGGCACTCTTTGAACACTTAAAAGAGATTGAAGCAGAAGAAAAGCGGAAAGGTAGGAAGTACGCGTCCCCACCGAAACGTCTTGAATTCAGTGTCACCGCTGAACACCTTGCATTTGTAATAGATCGAGCGAAAAAAGCAGGCACGGACCCGCAAATCATTGCGTTGCTTAAACACCTCAAAACCGGACTTAAAAGCTGCGATGCAGCCAAGGACAACGCCGATGACAATCTTGGTGCAATGCTACAAACTGAAATCGATCGCGTACTTATACAAGATTGGGCAATTGCTGCGATCCGATTTGCGCTCACCGAGGATACCGACTTGCAATCCGAAATGTCTCCGATTGCGGAAGAGGTACGCCAGATTTTGACCGCTTGGCTTCCCGATTTCAGATCTCTAAACTTCACATTAGAACTCACAGACGAGATGCAAATTGTAACAGAACCTATTATCGGTTTTGATAAGCGGGAAGGACGGGAGTATCTCGCGAGCGCACACCTTGAAATAAGAATGAAGCGCGGCGAAGAACCAGAAGGCTTAGCACAACTCTTAAACCGTTTCAAGACTCAATAACGCAACACGCGGGACTGAACCTTATTCTCAACAGACGGAACATGTTCCCCAAATTTAGGAGAATCCCCATGAAGACGGTATCACTGATCGGTATCTTGGTGGCATTCATGCTCTCCAGCGCATTCGCTGCACCCGAATGGAAACCCTACGACGATTTTGAGGGTGATTTAGACGCAATTGACGAAACCCCCGGACAGATACCTGACCTCGGCACGAAATGGGTCCAGTTTGTCCCTGAAAACCGCTTAGAGATGGGCATCGAGAACGGTGTGTTTCAGATGAAAGTCAAGAGTCCTGGGGGTCGCGATCCGGGCTTCAAACTCGTTTTCGGATGGGAACCGCGCGACATCCTCGGCATCCAGTTCACTGTGAAAGTTGCTGAACTCTCTGAAGCCGGTGGATGGTTCGGCGTGCTGTGTACCAACGAGGAGCCGAACTGGAAAAATCCGAACTGGGTTTTCGGTATGTCGCCGAGTCATCAACACAATTGGGGACCGAAAGGCGTGTTCGGTTCCGGCTCCGTCGGACAACTCGGCGGTTGGGAAGCATTCTCCTACGAGGACATCCCTGAAAACACGAACATGCTCAGAACGTTCCGCTTAGAATGGAACGATCCGAAGCATGAAATGGCAGTCACCGTCGATCCGGGTGAAAAGACAGAATGGAAAAAGGATGACATCTCCTCTAACGCCGACTTAGGCGAATTCCCGTGGTGGAGTATCTATCTCACAGCGGATCAGGAGGTTGAAGTCGCCGTGGACGATGTGTTCGTAAAATCGGAAAGTCTACCGTATCCGGTAGAAGCACGCGGCAAACTCGCCTCACGCTGGGGTGAGATAAAGTCAGTGGATTAGTGTGTTCTTACGCTCACAATTGTCCGTAAAAGACAAATGATGCCCTCCCTTGATTATTTTCAGATTTCTGGGTATAATTAGTACTGTCAATCTAAGGGTAAAAACTATACATTTTCATTAGAACTTACACAACCCCTTTGCAGGCGGGGTTTGTAACCCCGCGTGTATCCCTAATTATGTAGTATCTCATGAAAAATACGTTACATGGAGGAAGAAGTGGCAAGAAAAAAAATCAGTGTTATCGGTGCGGGGAATGTCGGTGCAACAGCGGCCTTCCTTATCGCACAAAAACAACTCGGCGATGTCGTCATGATAGACATCGTGGACGGTGTCCCGCAAGGTAAAGCATTGGACATGGCGCAAATGGGTCCCGTAGAACTCTTTGATGCCGCAATCGATGGAGACCTCGATTATACCGCAACCGCAGGCTCCGACTTGGTAATTATTACATCAGGTTCCCCACGTAAACCGGGGATGACGCGCGAAGACCTGTTGCAAACGAACGCGAATATCGTCGGCAGCGTCACAGAAAACGTCGTGAAGCATTCACCAGATACCATTATTATGATGCTCACCAACCCGTTGGACATCATGACCTACCACGCATGGAAGGTCTCAGGATTCCCGTCAAATCGTGTTGTCGGACAGGCTGGCGTACTGGATTCGGCGAGGTTCCGTTATTTCATCTCCCTCGAACTCGGTGTATCCGTGGAAGACATCCAGGCACTCGTCCTCGGCGGACACGGCGACACAATGGTTCCGCTCCCGCGTTATACAACCGTCAACGGCATCCCGATCCCGCAACTCATACCGGAAGACCGTATCGAAGCAATGGCACAACGGACCCGTGACGGTGGTGCTGAAATCGTCAATCTCTTAAAAACCAGTGGATACTATGCCGCCGGTGCCTCGTTGGCACAGATGGCAGAGGCTATCGTCCTCGACAAGAAACGGCTGCTCCCATGCTCCGCACATCTCACCGGACAATACGGTATCGATGATCTCTATATTGGCGTTCCTATTAAACTCGGTGGAGACGGTATTGAAGAGATTATCGAAATCGAACTCACCGACGACGAACTCGGTTCCTTACAACATTCCGCTGCAACCTATCGCGAAGGCATCGCATTGTTGGGATACTAAACAATCCTACTATTTGTGAACGTGCGTTCAACTTGAACGTTTTGTCCGCGCTTGTAGCGTAAATTTGCATCGCAGTGGGAGTTTGCGCTACAAGCGTTTTTTCGGTTCGGAAGTGTGCCGGAAGCATAAGTATCAATCTTAGAAAACATAACGCCTGCGGATTCATGCTAAACTGATTGGTATAATCTGCCTAACGGAGGATAGAACCGATGGGTCAAACCTATACCGCTGTTATTCAACAAGACGAAGGCTGGTGGATCGGTTGGATACAAGAGATTCCCGGGGTCAATTGTCAAGAACGGACTAAGGATGAATTGCTTGAGACGCTGCGAATTACGCTTCAAGAAACGATAGAATACAATCGTGAAGAGGCTATCAAGGCTGCGAAAGTTGAGCATCAGAAAGTCACTCTCCAGATATAAAACGGATCTGAGGCATCATGGAAGACAGAGAAATTATAGAAAACGAAGAAAGTACCGAATGCGAAATCGTTAAGGAGGTTCGCGAAACTCGGCATAAAATATCAGCATCGTTTGACCACGATGTTGGTCAACTGGTCGCGCACTATCAAGCGTTAGAGCAAAAAATGCGGCAGTCCGGCAAATATAGGTTCGCCGAGCTGCCGAATGCAGAGCCAAAAATATCGGAATCTACCGACACTGAAACTTCGGATTGAAGGGGTTAAAGTGATGGCATAACGTACTGATGGAGGTACTGAGATCATTTCTTGAAAGAAACGCCTATGTTAAATCATCTTATAAAATCAAAGTACATGAGTGGGATACAATGTCACAAACGCCTCTGGTATGAAAAAAATCATCCAGAGAGAAAAGCAAATATTTCCAGATCACTACAACGAAAGTTTGATCAAGGTGAAGAAGTCGGAATTTCAGCTCGTAAATGTTTTCCTGAGGGGGGACTGATTGATGCCATAGACCCTCTGGTTTCCGTAAAACAAACCCAAGAAGCTATAGAATGTGGCGATACATGCATCTTTGAAGCCTCTTTCATGTTCAATGATGTTTTGGTTAGATGTGATATTCTGGAGAAGGATTCAAACTCATGGCGAATCATTGAAGTAAAGGCATCAACAGTTAATAGCACAGTTAAGAAATCAAAAATAGTCAAGGAAGAATACTTACACGACTTAGCTATTCAAAAATACGTCTTAACTGGATATGGGTTATCGGTCTCTAAAACGCAATTGATGCTAATAAACAGTACAGAGTGTGTTTATCCAGATTTGTCTAATTTGTTTTCTATTAAGGATGTCACGGATCAGGTTGATCCGTTGATGGATAAGGTTCACAGCAATGTAGAAACATTCAAAATTGTACTTGATCGGGACGATGAACCTCAGGTTTTGATCGGGGAGCATTGTGATGAGCCTTATCGTTGTCCGTTTCATACGCACTGTTGGGAGGCTGTTCCGGAACGCTCAATTTTCACTATTCCGTACCTGAATAAGGACAAAAAAGCTGAGTTGGTAAAAAAGGGTATCTTTAGTCTTGAGGATATCCCCGCCAACTACCCGCTGAGTCAAAAACAACGCGCCTACGTTGATAGCATTCCAGCCAATCAGCCAGAGATCAACACAGCGGCAATCAAACGCCTATTATCTGTTTTAGAATACCCAATCCATTTCCTTGATTTTGAAACGGATAACCCTGCAATTCCGAGATTTGATGGATTACGTCCGTACCAACAGTTTCCGTTTCAGTACAGTTGTCACATTATGCAATCGGATGGAACAGTTACACATCATGAATATCTACATACCGATGAGTCCGATCCAAGAAAACCTTTGTTAGAATCTTTGCTTAATCATGTCTCCGCGACCGGTTCTGTAGTTGTTTATAGGGCAAGTTTTGAAAAGGGAGTGCTTAAGGATTTAGCAGACTATTTTCACGAACATACTTTGACGCTTCAATCAATCATTGATAGACTTTGGGATCAGTTAGTTATATTTCAAAAACATTACATGCATCCTGATTTTTGCGGTTCTAATTCTCTTAAAGATGTGCTTCCTGTTTTAGTGCCATCGTTATGCTATGAAAATTTGGATGTCCAAGATGGTCTGGAAGCACAAGCTGTCTGGAATCTGATGCTCAATACGAAAAATGAAAGAGGGAAAAACGAGATGATTGAACATTTGAAAACGTATTGCGAACTAGATACGCTCGCTACGGTCGAAATCCACAAGGTTTTGTGTGAGTTGTAGAGGTGTTTTTTAACGTGAATTCAACTTACACACTCGCAAAGAATCTGACATTACTGGTAGTTCTTGTGTACAACGAAAAAAGAAAATAATTCAGTATACCAGAACATGAGGATGAAAAAAATGGGTCACATACGAATGTCTCTTCTTCCGACGAGTCAAAAATGGCGGGATATTATTCAGCAAATCGCCGGAATGCACGTTTCTGAGTCTGAGGTGGCGGATATCGCCCAACAAACAATTCAAAATGTTAGGTCGCGGTTTCGTCATATCGAGCAGGATAACGGAGTTTTGGGGGCGTTTCAATTTCTAGTCACTCTGGCTGTTGCCTCGCGTGAAAAGAATCCACAAGCTTGGTTGCTAGATATTGGAATTGAACTACCTGATGACCCTACACCACTTGCGTTTGCTAAAGCTGTCAGTGCTTATATTACTCCGAAAAAAGACTCTTTTGAATATGGTGAAATTGCCCAACAAGCGGCGGGCGATGCAATTTGTATTTGGTATGATCAGAATCAAGATCATACATTAAGTATTTTTGAGTCGTTAGAAGATCCCTTTGAAGTATGGCGTAAAGCGGGAAATGGGGCCGGATTTTGCGAGTTATCCCGTCTCTTTTTTGCAAAATTTACACAACGGTACTTGAACTATTTTCTTGAAAGAGAAGCTTCGGCGGCTTTAGGAGGTATTGACAAGAGAATTGAATTTGAAGAACAAATTGAAGAACACGTTGATGCTATTTCCTCACACGCATTTGAAACAGCAAAGATTACTCAACCTTTTGCAGCTGGCTGGTTCAATAAGTACGCGACAAAAGCCATTCCCAATGAAAGCGAAATTGAAAAGTTTTTATCTCATGCTTTTGGGAAGATGCGCGATGCCTTGCAACGGGAGGACGATGAAAAATGAAAAACGTCTCTCCACAAATTGTACTTTGCAATGGAGCAGATCTGCCTGAGCAATGGGCACAAACTGAACCTTTGATTCTTGAATATCAACAGGATACTAGCTGCGCCCAAAACATCAAACTTGATTTGCCCCAATTTGTTAATAGTGTTGATCATCTTCCTGATCGTATCCTTGACTTGTTAGAAATTGCTGCCTATGTATTTTCTGCAGATCGATTAATTTCTCGTGGAGGTAAGGCCAACTTGGAGTATCATAGTTGGTCACGGTTATTTCACTTTGCTATTAAAGTCCGAGATTTCGACTTCTGGAATAAGCACGTTGTCAAAGAAAGACTTAAAGACGTACTCACTTTCATGTCTGGCGATCAGGCATATCACTTCACCTTTCAGCCTGGTCATTCAACACCTCCAGCGAGTCTGTTTGACAAGGCGGAGTTTCAAATCAAATCTCAACAAAATACAAAAGTGATTCTCTTTTCAGGTGGGCTTGATTCGTTGGCAGGAATTGTTTATGAGCTTGAAAATTCTTCCGATCAAATCTGCCTCATCAGTCACCGCTCTCGTCAACCAAGAATAGCAAAAACACAAGATTCACTAATTAAAGCACTTGAGCAACGCTATCCGGATCGAATTAAGCACTACAAATTCTATTGCAGCTTACATGGGATTGAACGCAAAGAAGAAACCCAACGGACTCGTTCTTTTTTATATATTGTCATTGCTTATGCTTTGTCACACGCGCTTTCCCAACAAGAAATTTTCGTTTTTGAAAACGGAGTCACTTCGATTAACTTTCCAACACGACAAGATCAAATGAACGCGAGATCTAGCCGGACAACGCATCCAAAAACGGTAACTCTTCTCGAAAATTTTTTGGCGGAAGTCCATCAACCAAAAATCAAAATTGTTACTCCATTTTTATGGAAAACTAAAGCAGACATCTTTCGTACCATAGCTGAAACTGGACAACAAGACTTAATCTCAAGCACGGTGTCTTGCAGCCAAACATTCCGCGAGCAAATGCTGACGACTCATTGCGGTGGTTGCTCACAATGTATTGATAGAAGATTCGCCGCTTATGGTTCGGAATTGGATGATATAGACGACGGCGGCATCTATGGCTTAGATTTTATTACAGATAATATCGAAAAAGATGAGGTCAAGACTACACTACTTGATTATGTTCGTCAGGCTAAAAATTTTTCGGAGTGGGATATCGCGAGTTTCTCTCGTAAAATGCTCAATCACTTAGTCGATCTCATCGATTATGTCCCCGGATCAAATGACGGAGAAAAAGTTAATCAAATCTGGAATTTATGCCAGAACCATGGCCGGCAAGTTGAGACTGCCAGTCGCAGAATGCGTGAGATACATGATAATAACCTCTATCGTGAATTGCCAGAAGGTTCTTATCTCCAAATGATTGCACAGAGAAAGTATATACCCAATTCAACTCAAGAACGACAATGGAGTCAAATCATGAATTCAGGGGCACACCCAAATGATATTGAAATTTTTTATGCTTATTCCCACAAAGATGAAAACTTACGAAAAGAACTTGAGAATCATCTCTCTATTTTGAAAAGGCAAGGTATCATCAAAAATTGGCATGATCGGAAGATAAGTGGTGGTAAAGAATGGCAAGGAGAAATTAATAAACATCTAGATACCGCCCACATAATTTTGTTACTTATCAGCTCTGATTTTATGGCTTCCGATTATTGTTATGATGTTGAAATGAAACGAGCAATGGAGCGACACGAAACTGGAGAAGCCCGTGTAATTCCCATAATACTGCGTCCGGTTGCTTGGAAAAGATCACCTCTTGGAAAACTTCAGGCATTTCCTAAAGATACTAAACCTGTAACAAAGTGGGAAGATCAGGATGAAGCTTTTACAGATATTGTAGAAGGAATCACCAGAGTTGTTGGAGAACTCAATCAGGTGCCGCGATAATGCACAAAGTTTTTCGGGCTCGAGAAATTAGGCAAATGTACTTCCATCGGAAATTATGACCACTCCCTAAACCAAGATTGTGATATAATAACAATCTCACTTGAAAGGAGTCTCCGAAGGCGAAACGAAAACGAAGAAGATTCACCGCTGAGTTTAAATATGTCTATTTGTAGTAAGGCGATTTATTGCCTATCTGCGTAAATCCTATCAATTTTCGGATTAAAAGATAGAAGAGTTACAAAGCATCTAAGAAGTCCTCAAGAAGAAATTTTACATGACGAAATTGTTGACCTTGATAAACCCCCTTCAACCAACCTCTGCACTCCTGGATCCAATTCCATTTTGCATTTTTGACTTGTTCTAACGCCACATCTAAGGATGTCCGAAGTTCATCTCGTGTTGGATTACGAAGTAGAAGATCTATTGCTGTCGAGACTATTTCAGAGTCTTCAGAAAGGTAATCCAAAGGGATATTATACCCAATACCACCCTGTCGGTATTGCCTCTCTAAACCATTTTGAGAAGTCAAAGAGATCTGTTCCGCGAGCTCGTGAATACTTAACGCCATGTAGTAGGCAACGAGGGAAACCCTATACATTGAGGCATCTTCAAATATGAGAGACAACCACTCCCACCTGTCGTAAGCTGTCACTAAATACTGCCAATTCTCTGTACAAGTTCCACCAAGCGGTGTCGACCACCCCATAAACTGACTGTTTTTCCATACACTATCAAGGAAATTTGGCTCAGGGATTCTACGAGTTTTTACATTTGCTAAATTAAGCGCGACCATTAGTTGATCTGTGTAAATACTAAGACTCCCGTGTAGACTATGGTAAATATAGACGAGTACATCGGGAATGTCGTTCCATACCTGATAACCAGAGCGATCCCAACCTTCTCTGCTCTTGATTTTCAACAACTCATCCAGTAAAGATTTTTGATTGTTAAATTCTTCACTCTGGGATTCTATTCCTACGAGGGCTACGGAAATCAACGGAGAAATGATATCAACTGCCTTGTCCACGGATTCTCTCCGTTGTTCTGCACTTTCAGGCCAGTTTTCACCTAATTCCTTTTGTCTCCATTCCACTAACGAATTAAATACATTTGGGCGTATTCGTCTAACAAGTCGTCCCCAGCCGAGGGTATCATTTGCTCTGGCGAGTTGGAATGCAGATTCATAAGCCTGAGAAGTAGATTGAATTTGCTCTGGAATTTCAGGTAATTGATGGGTCGGATCCACTTGTGTATATGACTGGTTAGCGTAACGGTTTTTTCCTAAAGGTGGTTTCCGAAGGTGCCTGGCATTGGAGACTTCCCGAAGTAAATCATCAAACCTTTCATTAAACTCGTTTTCATTTGTACAGTCAATATACATCCGTGTTTCTAGAAAAGTCGGCGTTTTCTTCGTATCTGATGCCTGACGAATTATAGGGATGAATTTGGCAGTTCCCACATCTTGAACGAGCTGTGCTGTGATAATCATTCGCTCGTATCCTACACCGCCCTCACCAGCATCCGCTTTTCGGACATAAGCGTCGGTGCATATAACAAGGACTCTATCGGAATCTCTAACACCTTTTTCCATGAATAATGTTATGTCGTCACCTGCTCCTAAATCCCACCGATCAAGGGTTACGTCAACTCCGTTTTGACGAAGTTTTGTGCTAAGTTGCAACACCCATTCTTTGTGTTCATCAGAATCATGGGAATATGAGACGAATACTTTAGGAATTTTCACTGTTTTTTCTTACAATGTTAGCGTTAATTCATTTATCGTTCAAAGAATCTGCTCTTACGGTTTCCGAAAGATTTTATCAAGAACGGAAGGTAAAATCCCATCAAGTTCATTGATTGTCTGAGCTTGGAGGAATTTGATGTGGTCTATCTTCTCTCGCATCTGCTCCTGAGAATTATCCAGATAGGCTACAATGCTCTGCTGTTGCTCAAGTGGTGGAATTGGCACTTTGAGGTTTGCAAGTTTCGTCGCGTTACAGTTGGGCTGTGCACTCACACTAGTGCTTGCTGAAACCTGTGCCCAATAATCTGGGGACTGGAAAAACGCGTAGAGATATTGTGGTGTAACCCACTCGCGAACACGAAGACGAATCAAATATGACGCAAACACGGCTGTGGGGCACTCTTCTACAAGGAAGCTCTTACCTGTTGGACCAGTACGAGCAAATAGAATATCGTCCTTCTCAAGGAGATATTTTTCCGGTTTGGGGCAGTCACAGTAAGGCACCGTTTCCCAATTGACTGAACCATTTTGAATATCTGTAATGCGGAGTAAATGGGGTCCAATCTGTTCAGTCGAGGCCGGAGCTGTATATCCGTACTGTGGTTTTTCACATAACTCGCTGATGTATTTAATAGTCCAATCTTCGTTTGGTTTTAGAGTTTCGCTGTAAACCGATAGACATTCCGATCTGACTTCCTCCACCAATTCCAGAATGCTCTGTTCCTTACGGATGATACTGTCAGCAATTTCCATGGGAGGAAGATGTTCTAAAGTTTTCTCGTTGTTTGGATTTTTGATATCCAAATTCACGGAGACGATTCTACCCTTTTCATCTTCATCATATTTTAAAACATCCTCAACTTTAACTTTCCACGCGTACTGATTTTCTTGCCGTTCGGCGATTGGATGGAACCAACTGATACAATCTGAAAACTCCTCGAATTTCATAGGTTTTGTCTTGGTATAGTTCTTTCGCCCTTCAGGAAGTGGAATCTCATAAAACCATATTTCTTTGGTCGGATGGGAACGGTCAAAAAAGAGCAAATTAGTTGGAATTTTGGTGTACGGTTCAAAAACTCCCTTAGGTAATCTAATAATCGTGTGAAGATTGAAGTTAGTAAGCAGCTCTTCCTTGATACGGGCACAGACTCCGGTCTCGAAAAGAGTCCCATTTGGCACGACAACAGCGGCGCGCCCCGGTTTCCCTTTGTTACGTTCAGGACGTTTGAGCCGACGCATGATGATCTGCAGAAATAGCAACGCGGTTTCTGCGGTTTGCATGTCCGCAGGGAAATAGTTTTTGACGCTAACCTCTTCCTCACCACCAAAGGGTGGATTCGTGAGAATAACATCGTATCGGTCACTGTCACCAATTTCGTTGTACCTCTTGACAATGAGAGAATTCCCAAAGTCAATCTGTGGATTTTCCAAACCGTGCAAAAGGAGATTCATCTGACAGAGCAGATAGGACATCGATTTAGCTTCTATTCCATAGATAGTCGATTCCTGGAGTGTTCGCCGATCCGCAATAGTTTGGCATTGGTTCTCAAGATGCGTAAATGCCTCAAGGAGAAAACCGCCAGTACCACAAGCAGGATCAAGCACAGTTTCACCGAGTTGCAGATTGGTGGCGGCAACGATAAATTTGACAACCGGACGAGGTGTATAAAATTCCCCAGAGTCGCCCGCGGCATCACGCATTTCCCTGAGCATTGTTTCATAAAACCGGCTAAGGGTATGCATCTCCTCGGAGGCATCAAAGTGGATACTGTTGACTTTGTTAACAACATCTCTGAGTAGATAACCGGATTGTATACTATTGATGATTCCTCTGAAAACAGTGGCAATAACCTCTTCGCGTCCCTTTCCATCTGCAGAACGGAGACTACGCAGATAGTGAAAGAGCCCTTGTCCTTTAGTCCCGTCTGGAAGATTGGCTTCTTCAAGGTTAATAAAGTTTATTAGATCGTCCCCTGTGATGCCACCTTCATCTGCTGCCCAGTCTCGCCAACGGTATGGTTCTTCAATAAGTGAATGATAATCTTCACCCGCAAGTTCGGCTTCCGATTCTCGAATCCGTTCCATGTCATCAAGGAATTTGAGAAACATAATCCAAGTTAGCATCGGAATACGGTCTAAATCCCCGTTTAAACCTTTGTCTTTGCGCATAATGTCACGGGCAGACTTGATAAGAGTACCCAACTGTTGAGCCGTTGTCTGTGAGTTTTCTAAAAGTTCCAATTGTTTAGCACTTTTTGTCATATCAGTTTCCTTTCGCTGCATACATTATGATTCATAGATCAGCCTCTGAAGTCTTTCGACAGCTTTTCGGAGTTGGTTCGCATCTCCGAAAGACGTAGCGATTTCAGAAACATTACCATGATCCGAAATAGGAGGCACCTGTAAAGCATCAGGGATTTTCAGTTCGTCGGGTCCGTATTGACTATATTTTTCAAGTAACGTCCTCAGTACATATTGTCCAAAAACATTATACTGTTGAAAAAATTCAGTATCTGTTTGCACGTGTTGCGCGCGTTGTGCTCTTGTCTGAAGGTCAGTTCCGAAAGCGACATGGCAAAACAGATCAAAGGTATCGGCATCGGGGAATTTTAATTCTTTTGCCAATTGTTCTGCTTCAATACCGATCTCTTTTAACTCAGCAATAATTTCATCCCTTGATTCTTGATCTATCCATTTTTCGCGAAATCCTGATTCAGATTCGTACAGAGAACAGATTTGTATGCCAGCATATTCTATATATGTTTTATGCTGCTGACTCCCGTCGGGATTCATAATATGAACCCCTTCTTCAGCAATTGTCACTTCACCTTCATCAACATAAAATTTTCGTCCTCCTGAGGATGGTCCAGTAGTTCCAGTTCCTTCACCTCTATTCTGTTTATCACCGGTTTCTATAACCTCTTCATCTTCGCCTATCGGTTCGCCATCAAAATCGGGGTCTCTAAAATGTTTAAATGAAGTTCCTGTGTAATCAACAATATCAAAAGTGAATTTGTCATATTCCTCACAGACACGAGTCCCTCTACCAATCATCTGCTTAAATTCAACTATTGAGCCCACACCGCGCACAATAGCAATATTTTTCACTGTTGGTGCATCAACACCGGTGGTAAGCAGCTTTGAAGTAGTAACAATGGTAACCGAATTATCCTCAATATCTTGGAATCGGCTGAGGCGTTCACGTCCATAATCACCTTCATCGGATGTGATTCTACTTACGTAGTCGGGGTATCTTTGGACATGCTCAGCGTTTAGATTAGACAGGATTTCCCGCATGGTGTCTGCATGTTCTTGATCAACACAAAAAACAATAGTTTTGGCGTACGGATCAGACTTCAATAAACCAGTCAAATGTTTGGAAATCGCTTCCGTGCGTGGTCTTAAAGCAAGTGTATTTTCAAAGTCTTCAGTGTTGTACTGCCTCTCAGGTATTCTTTCACCATGTCGATCAGTCTGATCTGGGTCAGGTTGCCAACCTTCCGCATCTGCTGTAGTCTTAACATGTCGAACACGATAAGGAGCAAGGAATCCATCCTCAATACCTTGTCTAAGCGTATAGGTATAGACAGGATTTCCAAAATATTGATAAGTGTTTCGGGTTTCTTCATGCAGGGGTGTGGCAGTCATACCGAGTTGCGCTGCTGGCTCAAAGTATTCCAGAACTGCACGCCATAAACTTTCATCTTGAGCAGATCCACGGTGGCATTCATCCACAATAATGAGGTCAAAGAAATCTTCTCCATATTCACGATAGATGCCGGGATTGTTCTCTCTCGGCCCGATAGATTGATAGAGTGCAAAGTAGATGCCCCGGCTTTTGACAACTTCACCATGTGCTATCCGATGCCGTGCCTCGCCAAAAGCCTCGAATTCTTTATTCATTGGATCATCAACGAGGACTGTTCTATCAGATAGGTAGAGAATTTTGGGACGGCGCGAATCTTCTTTGAGATTCCAACGCTGCTGCCAAAGTTTCCAACAAATTTGGAAGGCTGTAGTCGTTTTTCCTGTTCCAGTTGCCATTGTCAGAAGAATTCGTCTTTGATTCTTTACAATGGCTGAGATAACATTATTAATCGCAATTTGTTGGTAATAGCGGGGAATTTTGCCACCAGTGAGATCAAAAGGTGACAGAATCAGATCTTCTTCATATTGCGAAGTGAGACCTTTATCCGTTTTCAATCGGTCCCAAAGTTCTGATGGCTGAGGCATGTTGTAGAGTTTTGACTCTAAACCCGTTATAAAATCAAACTCTACGAAAAGTTCGCCATTGGTAGAATAGGCAAAACTCAGCCCTAACATCTCAGCATAGGTTTTCGCTTGTTGTAGTCCGTCAGATGGAAGCTTGTGTTTTGCTTTTGCCTCAACAACAGCAATAGGAAATTGGGGTTGCCGGTAGTAGAGAAGATAATCAGCACGTTTGGCTTTCCCGCGTCTCTTTTCACCTCTTATTTTCCCTGCCGTGAAATAATGCTCACGTTTAAACGCTGGCGTGTCCGGATTGTTTGAATCGCTCCAACCGGACTCTTTTAGCAGAGGATCTATATTTCTAATACGCGTTTCGGCTTCGTTCATAATCAAAAACCACGATGGAACGCGACTCCTATCCTTAACAACGGTGTTTTCTGAGGTCTACTCATTTCTTGACAGCATTAAAATTCAAATTTAATGAATTTTGCTGGACAAAACTATCCCACGAAGAATAACATCGAACCGATGCAAACTTTGGTTTCGGAGCACAAGGCGTAATTTTCAACCTTTCAACTAATTGCCACATTGTCTGGCTAATTCGCCGTGTGACTGGGTAATCAAAATGATTAGGGATATATTTTGTGTCAATAAATCCTCGCTTAATCATGCCTGGAACTTTATTTTTATTTTCTGGCCAATATTTCTTTTCTGCATCACTTTTTGGAGTAATTTGTCCAGTCTCAAATTTATGTAACCATAGGTAGAATTCTTTTTTTAATTTCTGAAACAAGTCACTAGAGACAATAAACAGATCAAGATCCGACTGGTTATCAAAAGGTCTACCAAGTTGTTTTGCAGCATAGGATTTACCTAAGCGTGCACTACCTACCAATACCTTCGCCAAAATTATTGACTAAATAGGGTAAATATCCTAAAGTTATAGGTGAAAATACTAAACTTAAAAAGGATGTTTACCCATGTCAGAGATTGTATCATTATTTACTATTTTCAGTCCACATTTATCAACAACAACGCTCCGTCAGTTCTGCCGCATCGTGTTCGCCGTGCTTGCGATGACCGGGGGTGTGACGATGCGAAATATATCGCGTTGGACGAAAAAAGGCGGAAGTTATC
>ASZN01000048.1 GCA_000406005.1 Candidatus Poribacteria bacterium WGA-3G | reverse complement strand
GAAGTCTGGCAGCCATCTGCGACTTATGTCGCGGAATTTGATGCTTACCGTCTTAATGAAAGTGCGATTTCGGAGAGCGACACTGCCTTTGAAGCGGGTAGTACCGAGAAATATGTCCGAGACGGTGCGATGTGGCTTGATGTCGGCAGACCGACGGAACGGCTCGCAGGTGCAACGATTACACTCATGGAGGGTCTCCGAAATGTGGTTAACTGGGGTCATTCTCTGAGTGATGCGTTAACAATGGCGACGTTAACACCTGCTGAAAATTTAGGCGTTGCTGCAGCCGTTGGGTCAATTGCGGTTGGTAAGATGGCAGATATTGTGATTGTTGATGAAAATTTCGGCGTTAAGACGGTTATTTTAGATGGAAAGTTATTAAAAGACTAAAAATTAGCAAAATTTTAGTCTTTTTTGTTTTTTTTCTGAAAAAAATTTGACAAAACGACTTTCACAGTGTATAATATTTACTTTGGAAACTGGGAACCCTATTATATCTTTTTTGGGAGAGAGGGGCGACTATCGGAAAACATTCTAACGTTGTATTGACATCTTACGTTTAATGTGTTTGCTGAAGTTGTGAAGCCCCGCGCGGGCTTTTTTTAATGTCGGAAGCCCTTAGATAGAGACGATAGAGATTTACTCCGGAGGTATCGAATGCCAACGATTAATCAGTTAATTAAAAAACCTCGCAAGAGATCACGGAAGAAGACGAAATCACCGGTTCTCGAACAGTGTCCGCAACGGCGTGGTATCTGTCTACAAGTGAAAACGATTACGCCGAAAAAACCGAATTCGGCGTTGCGTAAAGTCGCGCGTGTCCGTTTCACTTCAGGTTACGAAGCGACGTGCTACATTCCGGGTATTGATCACAATCTGCAGGAACACTCGGTCGTTTTGGTTCGTGGTGGTAGAGTCAAGGATCTCTCGAACGTGCGTTATCACATTGTTCGTGGTCAGTTGGATACGGCTGGTGTTGAGAACCGCCGTCAAGGGCGTTCCAAGTATGGTGCGCGTAAACCTGACTAATTAGGGAGGGATGTCGGATGCCGAGGCGTGGAAATATTAATAAACGGGATGTCAATCCTGATTCAACTTACAATAGTAAATTGGTATCAAAGTTTATCAACAATCTCATGTTGGATGGTAAAAAAAGCACTGCGCAATCCATCCTCTACGAGAGTTTCAAGATCATTGAAGATCGGACGAGTGACGACGGTTTTTCCGTGTTCCGTCAAGCGATTAACAATGTGAAACCGGTGCTGGAAATTCGACCTCGACGTGTAGGTAGCCAGACCTACCAGGTTCCGGTTGATGTTAAGGCTGAGCGGAAACAACGTTTGGCTTTCACGTGGATTATTCAAGCCGCTCGTGGACGTGGTGAAAGACGCATGGCAGAACGCCTTGCAGGTGAAATACTTGAAGCCTCGCGTAACGAAGGTGGTGCAATCCGTAGGAAACAGGACCAACATCGAATGGCAGAAGCCAACCGTGCTTTTGCGCATTATAGATGGTAATAGTGTAGGCGCGGTTACTGCCGAAATATACACACTAAAAAGGAGTCGTTCAACCGTGGCAGATACGAAAAATAGCATCCCACAACGCTTAGAACTGCCCCACATGCGAAATATCGGTGTCATGGCACACATTGATGCCGGAAAAACTACTGTAACTGAACGTATTTTGTATTATACCGGTAGACTCTATCGAATCGGTGACGTTGACGATGGCACGACTGCTATGGACTGGATGGTCCAAGAGCAGGAGCGCGGGATCACAATTACAAGTGCCGCAACAACATGTCACTGGAAAAAACACCATATAAATATCATTGATACCCCGGGGCATATTGATTTCACCGTCGAAGTTGAACGTTCACTCCGCGTCCTTGATGGCGCGGTCGCTGTTTTCTGCGCCGTCGGCGGCGTTGAACCGCAATCTGAAACTGTGTGGCGGCAAGCAGACAAATATAATATCCCACGCATCGCATTCGTTAATAAAATGGACAGAACCGGTGCTGATTTCTTCCGGACCGTCGAAATGATGGATGAACGGCTCGGTGCTAACGCCGTCCCTGTACAACTTCCCATCGGTTCCGCAGAACAATTCACTGGGATAGTAGACCTCATCTCCATGAAAGGTCAAATCTGGAACGTCGGAAAAGAGACTGCGGATGGTACGGTTATCCAAGAGACAGATATTCCAGAAGAGATGCAGGAGATGGCACTCGAATATCGAGATCAAATGTTAGAAGCGATCGCTGATTGTGATGAAGGGCTACTGCTTAAATATTTAGACGGTGTCGAAATTTCACCCGAAGAAATTAAAACAGGTATCCGTAACGCTGTCGTCGCCGGCAAGATTGTCCCTGTACTCTGCGGGACTGCTTTAAAGAACAAAGGTGTGCAACCGCTCTTAGATGCGATTGTCTCCTACCTGCCCGCGCCGACAGATGTTCCGCCGATCGCTGGCACGGACCCGAAAACCGAAGAAGAGATAACCCGTCGTCCCAACGAGAACGATCCATTCTGTGCGTTGGCATTCAAACTTATGACGGATCCGCACGTTGGTAAACTCACCTATCTACGCGTCTACTCCGGTGTACTGAAAAAAGGCGATACCGTCTATAACACCCAAACCAGACAACACGAACGGATTGGACGTTTGATGCAGATGCATGCCAACAAACGCGAAGAGATACAAGCCGTTTATGCTGGCGATATTGCTGCTGCAATCGGGTTAAAAAATCTCTCAACGGGAGACACATTGTGTGATCCAAAGGCACATATCACTTTGGAGACTATGGTGTTTCCGCTTCCGGTCATGTCCATCGCAGTTGAACCGCGTACGCAGTCCGATATTGACAAACTTAACCTCGCCCTCTCTAAACTTGCCGAAGAAGACCCGACCTTTAAAGTGCATCAAGACCCCGAAACCGGTCAAACTTTGCTGTCAGGTATGGGTGAACTTCATCTTGAGATCATCGTTGACAGGCTCGTGCGCGAGTTTAACGTCTCAGCGAATGTAGGTAACCCAGAAGTTGCCTATCGGGAAACCGTCCGTAATTCTGTCAAGGCAGAAGCGAGATTTGTACGTCAATCCGGTGGCAGAGGTCAATTTGGTCACGTGGTCATCGAAGTTGAGCCACTTGAAAAAGGCGGCGGTTTTGAATTCATCAACGAAATCAAAGGGGGTTCAATTCCGCAAGAATTCATCCCCGCGGTGGAAAAAGGCATTGAAAACGCAATGAATGTTGGTGTTCTTGCCGGCTATCCAGTTGTTGATGTCGCCGTGAAACTGATTGATGGTTCACACCATGCCGTGGATTCATCAGAAATGGCGTTCTCGATTGCGGGTTCAATGGCGTTTAAAGATGCGTTGAAACGTGCTACGCCAACACTTCTTGAGCCGATTATGAACGTTGAGGTGATCGTCCCTGACGAGTACCTCGGTAAAGTTATTGGTGATTTGAATGCGCGTCGTGCCCAGATACGTGAAACAGAAATGCAGGCGAAATCTCGCATTCAGGTTATTCGGGTTGATGTCCCCCTATCAGAAATGTTTGGGTATGTCAAAACCCTTAGGTCACTTACACAAGGTAGAGCAAACTACACGATGGAGTTTGCGCACTACAACGAAGTCCCCACGAGCGTAATGGAGGACATCGTTTCATCAGCGAATCATAACTCGTAATTGTTAAATAGTTGTGAAGTGTCCGAACTGTGGGAACTCAGCATTGCCCATAAGCGGACATAAGCGTTAGTTAAATGGCGAACCCCTACGCGAAACCGTCGGGGCACCCTACAGAAACCGGAATGCACAGTTTTCTATAACCGTGCTTACACCCGGAAACAATAAACTTTTAGTGGAGTTCGGATAAAAATGGCTAAGCAAACGTTTGAAAGGACTAAGCCACACGTTAATATTGGGACGATCGGTCACGTTGACCACGGTAAGACGACGCTGACAGCGGCGATTACTATGGTACTCTCTAAACTTGCCGATGCGGATTACGTCCAGAACTACGAAGACATTGACAAGGCACCTGAAGAAAAAGAGCGTGGTATTACGATCAATACTGCACACGTAGAGTACGAAACCGAAAATCGGCACTACGCACACGTGGATTGTCCAGGGCACGCTGATTATATCAAGAATATGATTACCGGTGCAGCGCAGATGGACGGTGCGATTCTCGTCGTATCCGCTGCTGACGGCCCGATGCCGCAGACGCGTGAGCACGTACTCCTCGCTCGACAGGTGAACGTACCCTCTCTCGTCGTCTTCCTAAACAAAGCAGACATGGTCGATGATGAAGAATTGCTTGAACTCGTTGAGCTCGAAGTTCGCGAGTTGTTGAGCGATTATGAGTTCCCGGGCGACGATATCCCGATTGTCATAGGTTCCGCGCTTGAAGCTATGGAAGCTGACGGAGACCCAGAGAACGATGCGTGTCAAGCGATCCTCGAATTGATGGAGGCTGTTGATAGTTACATCCCGGAACCTATCCGTGACACGGATAGACCCTTCCTGATGTCTATTGAAGATACCTTCACAATCAGTGGTCGTGGTACGGTTGTTACCGGTCGCGTTGAACGTGGTGTCATCAACGTCGGAAACCCTGTTGAAATCGTTGGGCTGCGTGAAACACGAGAGACGGTTATCACCGGCGTCGAGATGTTCAACAAGAACCTTGACGAAGGGCGCGCCGGCGACAACCTCGGGGCATTGCTCCGCGGTATTGAACGGGATGATGTTGAACGTGGACAGGTTTTGGCGGTCCCCGGTAGTGTTACACCGCATACGAAATTTGAGGCTGAAGCCTATATTCTCACGAAAGAGGAAGGTGGACGTTGGAATCCATTCTTTAGTGGATATAGACCGCAGTTCTACTTCCGTACAACCGATGTAACCGGTAAGATGGACCTCCCCGAAGGCATCGAAATGATTATGCCCGGCGACAACGCACAGATTACCGTTGAGCTGTCGAAACCGATTGCGATGGAAGAGCAACTCCGATTCGCTATCCGAGAAGGTGGACAAACCATCGGTGCCGGCGTTGTTTCTAAAATCCTCGAATAAGAGATTAGGCGGAGTTACGCTCCGCCTTTATAAGTACACCAAAACGGAAACGTTTCGGCAGGCTCTGAAGATGTCAATCAACGACGTTGCAGTTTGGTGAAGGCGATATGAAAAGATGGACAATCAAAAAATTCGCATTCGACTCAAGGCATTTGACTATCGGTTGTTAGACCATTCGTCGAAGCAGATAGCAGACACAGCGAAAGGGACAGGGGCGGTTGTTTCCGGTCCGATTCCGTTGCCGACGAAGAAACACATCTATACCGTTCAACGTTCAACATTTACCGACAAGAAATCGCGTGAACAATTTGAGATGCGGATTCATAAACGGCTGTTGGATATTTTAGAGACAACACCTAAAACGGTTGATGCGTTGATGCGTTTGGATCTGCCTGCGGGCGTTGATGTCAAAATTACGCTATTGTAGTCGGAGAGATGATTGTTCTCCACTCCGGTGGTTTGGAAGCCACGTGGTTGGTGTGTATCTAAACCGTCCACGGGTCTCTGAATCGTAAAGGAGGAGAGCGAAAAAATGGTTAATGGAATTATTGGCCGCAAAGTCGGCATGACACAAGTTTTTGAAGATTCTGGAGAAGCGGTGCCTGTTACCGTTATTGAAGCGGGTCCGTGTCCAATTGTCCAACTCAAGACGCAAGAAAAAGATGGATATCAAGCTGTTCAATTGGGGTTCGGCGAACAGAAAGAGAGTCGCATCAATAAACCCAAACGTGGACATTTAGCGAAAGCAGGTGTCGATTCGACCTTTGTGCTTCGCGAGTTTCGTGTCCAGAGCCTTGAGGATCTATCCGTCGGCAACGTTGTAGATGCGAGTGTTTTTTCTGAAGGTGAACTCGTTGATGTGACGGGGACCTCAAAGGGTCGCGGTTTCTCTGGTGTTGTAAGACGTTGGAACTTCGCCGGTGGTAAGAAGAGCCACGGCGGTGAACAAGACCTCCGTCGTCCGGGTTCCATCGGCGCAAGTGCAACACCCTCACGCGTCTTCAAAGGTAAAAAGATGGCAGGACGACACGGCGCCAAACGGCACACCACACAAAACTTATCCGTGATCCAAGCCGATCCCGAACGTAATCTGTTGGTCGTAAAAGGAGCGATTCCTGGACCACCGAACGGGCTGCTTTTGATCAGAAAAGCGATAAAGGCACCGACATCATAGACAGGCAATCCTCATTCAACGGATGCCAAAACAATACGAGCATACAAATATGTCAACTTTAGACGTACACAACAAGTCAGGAGAGGTACTGCACCAAAAAGAATTAGCGGAAGCGTTCACCGAGGTTGAGGTGAATGGCCCGGTGATTCATCAGTGTGTCGTCGCTTACCTCGCAAATCAGCGGCAAGGTGATGCCTCCGCAAAGACCCGCAGCGAAGTGAAAGGGAGTGGAAAGAAACTCTACCGTCAGAAGGGAACTGGGAGAGCACGTGTTGGAGATGGCAAGGCACCGAATCGCGTTCACGGGGGTGTAGCGTTCGGACCCAAACCGCGTAGTTATCGGCAGTACACACCGAAAAAGGTCAGGCGCCTCGGGTTACATAGCGCACTGGCGGATAGGTTCCAGAATCAACAGTGTATCCTCATTGAAGATTTCACGCTTGAGCGTCCTCGAACGAAAGATATAATCAACATCCTAAAGGCATTAAACGTTGATGGAAAGGTGCTACTCATCCTTGATGAACATAGCTCTAATATCCATCTTTCTGTACGCAATATCCCAAAAGTTCATAGTTGCACGTGGAATACGCTTAACGTCTATCAGATTATGTGGCATGATACACTCATCATCACAGAGAACGCTGCAGCGAAACTCGAAGCCAAGTTTGTGAACACTGACGCAGAACCGGAAGGACAAGACTGATGAGAGACGCATATCAGGTTATACTTCAACCGCTAATTACAGAGAAGAGCACGGTACTTCGTGACAGGAACAAGTACGCGTTTGTAGTGGATCGTAAGGCAACGAAACCAGAGATTCGACGCGCCGCGGAAGAGTTATTTGATATCCAAGGTGATATTCTCAAAGTTCGTACGATGCACGTCCGTGGAAAACCGAAAGGTAAAATGTTGCGTTACCAGCGCGGCAGGAAACCGCATTGGAAAAAAGCGATCATTACCTTACGAGAAGGCGCAAGCATCCAAGCGTTTGACACTATATAGAAATAGCCATCAGCTGACCGCTGATGGCTACTAAAAAAAGGAAATCAAAGTGCCTAAAACATATTCACCTGTAACCCCAAGCCGTCGTTTTATGACGGGTTATACCTTTGAAGAGATTACACGGAGTAAACCGGAGAAGTCTCTTGTCAAAGGTAGCAAACAGAAAGCGGGTCGCAATTCGACTGGACGTTTGACGGTCAGGCGGCGCGGTGGTGGCCACAAACGCCGCTATCGAGTCATCGACTTTAAGCGCGATAAATTTGGGATCCCTGCGAAAGTTGCTGCGATTGAATATGACCCGAACCGTTCAGCACACATCGCCCTGCTGCATTACGTTGATGGTGAGAAGCGTTATATTCTTGCCCCCGTCGGTATTCAAGTCGGTGATATGCTTAATTCGGGGGCTGATGCTGAAATTCGGGTTGGGAATGCCTTACCCCTGGAAAAGATACCCCTCGGTTCTTCAATCCACAATATTGAGATGAAGCCGGGTAAAGGGGGTCAACTTGTACGGAGTGCGGGTACTGCTGCGCAGTTGGTTGACCGCGAGGGGAAATATGCACGTATCCGGTTACCATCTGGAGAAATCCGGCTTGTGCTTGTAAAATCAATGGCAACGCTTGGTCAGGTTGGCAATGTGAGTCAGATAGTGATCGGTAAAGCGGGACGCTCAAGATGGCTCGGTAAACGACCGAAGGTGAGAGGTGTCGCGATGAACCCGATTGATCACCCACACGGCGGTGGTGAAGGTAAGAGTTCGGGTGGAAGACATCCGGTTACGCCTTGGGGTGTTCCAACGAAAGGTTATAAAACGCGGAACCCGAAAAAGAAATCGAGCCGTTATATTTTCGGTAAGCGAAAATAGGTTTGACTTGATAGCCTTGTTAAGTGAAGTTTACGCTTGACAAGGATAGAGGAGAAACAGCATGTCACGTTCTATCAAAAAAGGTCCTTATATAGACCCGAAGCTCGCCAAGAAGGTAGCCGCTATGGAGAACTCTGGTACGAAACGGGTGATCCGGACGTGGTCTCGTCGCTCGATGATTACGCCTGAATTGGTGGGGCATACCTTGGCAATTTACAACGGTAAAAAGTTTTTTCCGGTGTATATCACAGAAAACATGGTAGGACATAAACTTGGAGAGTTCTCGCCGACTCGTACCTTCCGTTCTCATGCGGCGGGGGGTCCAAGATAATTTTGTAGCAATTCATCGTGGCTTCATAAGGGCATTTGGCTTGTTGAAGAGAGCGATGGAACCAGTAACTTGCTTTTATTGGGAGATACTGATGGAAGCCCGATCGAAAATTAGGAACGCATCGGTTGCGCCGCGTAAAGCGCGTTTGGTAGCCGATCTGGTTCGTAATCAATACGTTGAAGATGCGTTAAGTCAACTGCGTTTTACGCATAAAGCCGCGTCACCTATCATTTACAAACTGATTCAGTCAGCGACTGCGAACGCGCAATACAAGGATCCTAACATTGATACTGCAGATTTATATGTCAAAGAGATCCGTGTTGATGAAGGTGTTACGCGGAAATGGATACGTCCCCGGGCGCGGGGTATGGCAAATAGAATTTTGAAACGGAGTAGTCATATTACCGTCGTCGTTGACGAGGAGAGTACAGAAGATGGTGAGTAAAGGTGTATACACGCATACAGCACCACTGATAGAACCACCTTACCTCCACGTCACGCTGGGACAGATAATAGTTTAACAGGAGGTTTGCGTGGGACAAAAAACTCACCCCCGTGGATTACGCTTAGGTATCATTAAGACGTGGGATTCAAAATGGTACAGCGAACGGGATTACGCCAAGTGGCTCCATGAAGATTTCAAGATTCAGGAATTCGTCAAAGAGCAGCTTGCGCGTGCAGGTATTTCGCGCGTTGAAGTGGAACGTGTCGCGGATCGTTGCAGCATTAATATCCATACCGCACGTCCCGGGATCGTTATCGGGCGTCGCGGCGCGGAAGCCGAGAAGTTGCAAGCCTTACTCGAAAAAGAGGTAGGCTGCCCCGTCCGTATCAATGTTTCGGAGATCAAAACCCCTGAGCTTGATGCCCAACTTGTATCAGAGGCTGTTGCGACCCAAATAGAACGACGCGCCGGTTTTAAACAGGCAATGCGTCGCAATATTACGAGTTCAATACAAGCCGGTGCTTTGGGTGTAAAGGTCATGGTAAGTGGAAGATTAGACGGCAAGGAGATCGCGCGTACGGAATCCAGCATTGAGGGTCGGGTTCCGCTGCATACACTGAGAGCAGATGTTGACTACGGCTTCACCGAAGCGAATACGACTTACGGTAAAATCGGTGTTAAAACATGGATTTTCAAAGGTGAAATTATAGGTGTCCCGGACGAACTAAAAGGAGGCGCTGCGGAGCGTCGTCAATCCGGTCGGCGCGAAGACACTGGAACGCAACGTTCTGATCGCCGTCGTAGTAATAACAGACGTTCCGGCTCTCAAGATGGACGTTCTCGGCAGTCTGGTGGTAGAAGTCGACGGAGGCGTCGTCAGGGAGGGCGCGGGCCTTCCAATGACGCATCATCGAATTAACAGATTTTAAGGAGTCATTAAGGTGTTAATGCCAAAACGCGTGATGCGCCGTTATGTGCATCGCGGAAGACGTCGCGGAAAACCGATTCGCGGTTCACAAATTAACTTCGGGGAATTCGGTCTTCAAGCCATGGAAGCCGGTTGGATTACCAGTAACCAGATCGAATCCTCCCGGGTGGCTATCACACGATATGTACGCCGTGGCGGTAAACTTTGGATAAAAATTTTTCCGCACAAACCACTGAGTAAACAGCCTGCTGAAACGCGTATGGGGAAAGGCAAGAAGGGACCGCCAGAACACTGGGTCGCTGTTGTCAAACCCGGTCGGGTCCTTTTTGAATTAAGTGGCGTTTCACTTGAAGATGCTAAAGGGGCGATGGAACGAGCCGCCCACAAGCTACCCATCAAAACTAAGTTCGTTACACGGGATACGTAATTTCGTCTGCGGTTCGGATGTTAGAAAAATTACGTACATGGAAACGTGTGACGTAGTTTTCAGGAGACGGAAGGAGGCACAAAACATGAAAGCGGATGAACTCCGAGGTAGAACAACCGAAGAATTGGAAAGTGAGCTGCAAGTGCTGAAGGAAAATTTGTTTAACCAAAGATTCAGAGGCATCTTAGGACAGCAAGAAGACACGACCAGCGTCGGTAAACTCCGCAAAGATATTGCGCGTATAAAGACTGTTCTCAGGGCGCGCGCGCAGCACGGAGAAGTCGCAGGTTAAATGTGATCCCTGCAATTCAATTCACCGGTTTTTTAAACTGTCTACCTCTAAAGTGTGTACACTCATAGGTTTTGACTGGATTTGGAGACTCAATTTGAACGAAGAAAGACAAAGACATCGTAAGGTTCAGACAGGTCTTGTAACGAGTAACGGCATGGAGAAAACTGTTACCGTTTCGGTTGTTCGTCGGTATCAACATCCTCTTTACAAGAAGGTTGTCCGAAAAACGAAGAAGATCTTGGCTCACGATGAAACGAATAATTGTAACGTCGGTGATGTGGTTCAAGTTATTGAAACACGTCCGCTGAGCCGCCATAAGCGTTGGCGTGTCCAAACGGTTATCAGTGCTGTAGAAACCGGTAACGCTTAAAGCGCACAACCACCGACGGCCTTCCTCACTTCGCATACCTGAGAGGAAGGAACAATAGATAATGCCTGTATGGCACTTGAGAAGGAAGGTTTTCCTCCAGACTCTGACGTTTCCAAAACGGAGCGTTTTGAAAGCGGTAGAAGAGGATACAAAAATGGTTCAATCATACACTCGATTAACCTGTGCAGATAATACTGGTGCAAGGAAGTTAATGTGCATCAGTGTGCTTGGTGGTACGCGGCGTCGCTACGCACGCGTTGGCGACGTGATTGTCGCAAGTATCAAGGAAGCAGTACCGAATACACAGGTCAAAGCTGGCGAAGTTGTCCGTGCAGTTGTCGTCCGCACAACGAAAGAGTACCGTCGGGCAGATGGGTCTTATATTAAATTCGATCAAAACGCTGCTGTTCTCATTGATCCGCAGAATCAACCGCGTGGAACGCGCATTTTCGGCCCGGTTGCACGTGAATTAAGAGAAAAAGCGTTCACGCGAATTGTCTCACTCGCACCGGAGGTAATTTAGGAGAACAATAATGTCACAAGCGAAACTGCATATCAAGAGAGATGACACGGTTGTAGTCCTTAGTGGAAAAGACCGAGGGAGGCAAGGTGTTGTTTTGGAAGTTTACCCGAAAAAACAACGCGCCATCGTTGAAGGCATTCACATTGTTAAACGCCATCTCCGACCCAGCCAAATGGGAGAGGGTGGTGTCGTTGAACGCGAAGGGACTATTCATATTTCTAATTTGAAAAAGGTTGAGTAGGTAAGCATACGGATACGGAACGTGCTACCAACACAGACCTGACTGCATAAGCTATTTTTATAGGATACACGGCTCATGAGCCCATTCAAAGAATTTTACCAAACGGAAGTCATGCCAGCATTGCTCAAACATTTTAATTACGACAATGTGATGCAGATTCCGAAGTTGGAGAAGGTTACACTCAATATTGGTGTCGGGGAAGCACTGCAGAACCCGAAAGCATTGGAAGATGCGGTTGAGGAACTAACACTCATTGCTGGTCAACGCGCGATTATTACACATGCGAAGAAAGCTGTCTCTGCTTTTAAAATCAGAGAAGGTTTTGCTATCGGATGCAAAGTTACGCTCAGACAGCAGCGGATGTATGAGTTTTTCAATAGACTGGTGAACATCGTTCTCCCCCAAATTCGGGATTTTCGGGGCGTTTCGCCGGATGCGTTCGACGGTCGAGGTAATTATTCGCTCGGTCTGACGGAGCAGCTAATTTTCCCCGAAATCGATTACGATAACGTTAATGATATCCGCGGGTTGAATGTAACGGTTGTTACCACTGCCCTAACAGACGAAGAAGGTCGCGAACTATTAAGATTATTGGGGATGCCGTTCCGAAAATAGGACGGTGTTGCTGTAGATGGTATCAGAAAAGGGATGCCTAATACCCATCAACTTCACACGCGGCTAACTTCTCAGATCCAGACATTTCAATGACAAGACGCTGGATAAACAAGCAAAGGAGCACTTAAACTGTGGCAAGCAAAGCATGGATTGCCAAACAGAAGCGAACCCCGCGATTCCGAACTCGACAATATAGCCGTTGCAAAAATTGTGGAAGGGCGCGCGGGTATCTACGCAAGTTTGAGTTGTGTCGTATCTGTTTCCGGCTCTTCGCTCGCGCCGGTAGAATTCCGGGTGTCCGAAAGGCGAGTTGGTAGGAAAGGAAACCCTGTGCAACCTCACGGCAGACGCACACAACTTGGAATGGCTATCCACAACAGAAAATGAAATAAGGAGAATCTTTCATGTCGATGACCGATCCGATTGCTGATATGCTCACACGTATCCGCAATGCCAATATGGCAGGACATGAACGCGTTGAGATCCCCTCTTCAAAAGTCAAATCGGAAATTGCACGTATCTTGACTGAAGAAGGTTTCGTACGAAACTATCGCCTGCTTGATGATGGCAAACAGGGGATTTTAAGAATCTATTTGAAATACGGCAATACGAAAAAAGAGAAGGTCATCACAAACCTCAGGCGTATCAGTAAACCTGGAAGACGGATTTACGCGAAATCTGATAGTCTTCCGAGGGTTTATGGCGGTCTCGGTATCGCTATTTTATCGACCTCCAACGGCCTAAAAACCACACCAGAGTGTCGGAAAGAGAAGATAGGCGGCGAGGTACTATGTTATGTCTGGTAAGTTTTTGTGTTTGCTGACGGCTCTCAACGAACTTGGAGAAATAGAATGTCACGTATTGGAATAAAACCGATTCCGTTGCCCGACAAAGTGCAGGTCGCTCTAAATAATAACGATGTGCATGTCGAGGGCCCTAAAGGGAGCCTGAATTGGGAACTCCCAGACGGGATCAATGTGACGCTTGAAGAAAACGTTTTAACCATCCAAAGAACGAGTGAACTTAAACAGGCCAAAGCCCTACACGGTTTGGCGCGTAGTCTGATCGCGAATATGGTTACCGGTGTCTCAGACGGTTTTGAGAAGAAACTGCAAGTCGTAGGTACAGGTTACCGGGCCGAAGTCAACCGTGATAAAGATTTGGTGCTTGACGTCGGTTATTCACATTCTGTTACTTACACGCCACCAGAGGGTATAACATTAAGCGTTGAAGGATCAGAGACGATAAATGGTCAAGCGCACACGCCTATCACTGTGAGCGGTATTGATAAACAACTTGTTGGACAGGTTGCAGCTACTATTCGTCAGATTCGGAAACCCGACACTTATAAACCGTGTAAAGGTATCCGTTACGATGGCGAGCGGGTCCCAGAAAAAGAAGGGAAAGCTGCTGTTGGTTAGTGGTGTTATATCTTGCGCGCGGTGCAGCAAATGTTGAAAGCCTTAGGACATAACACGCGCGTCTACGGTAATAAGGAGATCCCTTGAGACTTATAAAAAAGAAGCGGTTGAGTCACCAACGTCGCCGCGGTCGCGTCCGATCCAAAATTAGCGGGACGGGTGCAAGACCGAGGCTCGCCGTTTTCAGAAGTTTAAAACATATCTACGTCCAACTCATTAATGATGAGCTGGGTGTGACGGTTGCCGAAGCCTCGAGTTTGTCACCGGAACTGAAAGAGAACTTATCAAACGGTGGAAATGTAGCGGCTGCGGAGAGTGTCGGCGCGCTGATTGCGCAGAGAGCGAAGCAGCAAGGAGTTGAGGCGGTCGTCTTTGATCGTGGCGGACATCTTTACCACGGACGTATTAAAGCCCTTGCTGAAGCGGCGAGAGCGGCTGGCTTGAAGTTCTAAATGCGCCGCAAACCGATTCTTGTTCCACATATATCTGCGGAGCAGAGATTGAATCGGATAGGAGAGTTTTTTGCTTAAAGAAAAAATCAATCCAGATGATTTTGAATCTGAATTTGAGGAACGTATGATTACGATTAACCGCGTGATGCGCGTCGGTAAGGGACGCCGCACACCGAGTTTTAACTCGCTCACGGTTGTCGGTAATCGGGACGGGATTGTCGGTATAGGCTTCGGCAGTGCAAGTGAAGTTGCCGGTGCACTCCGAAAAAGTTTCGCCGATGCACGAAAAAACCTAATTCGGGTGCCTATTACCAACGGTACGCTTCCGCATGAAATTACCTGCCAATTTAAATCAGCGAAAGTGTTACTGAAACCAGCGAGTCCCGGAACAGGGATTATTGCCGGCCACGCGACGCGCGCGATCCTCGAATTTGCGGGTGTCCGAGATGCGTTGACGAAATGCTTATCCTCTCGGAACGTCAAAAATATTGCCGAAGCGACGATGCTCGGATTGAAGAGCCTCAAGGATATCAACGAAGTCGCACGTTTGCGCGATTTATCCGTTGAAGAATTACGCCAGAAACGTTAGCAGAGACCCAATTGTTAAGGAACGGAGCAATTAAATGAAATTGAATGAACTTAAACCTGCGCCTGGGTCGAAACGCTCGAGAAAACGAGTGGGTAGAGGTCCCGGCTCAGGTTGGGGTAAAACCTGTGGTCGCGGTCATAAGGGGCAAAAGTCGAGGTCCGGTGGTTCGATTCCAGCTTGGTTTGAAGGTGGACAGATGCCACTCGTGCGCCGGCTTCCAAAGCGCGGCCCACAGCGGACCGGGCACAAACGCCGCGAATATGATATTATCAATGTAGAGACACTGAATCTTTTCGCTGATACTGCGGTGGTAACTCCTGAATCTCTTCGCGAAGCAGGCCTAATCAAACGCAAAGATGCCCTGATAAAGATCCTCGGGGATGGTGAACTCGAAAAACAATTAAAAGTGCAAGCGCACCGTTTCTCAAAATCAGCGATTGAGAAAATCGAATCCAAGGGTGGCACGGCTGAGGTGCTCGGCTTACACGGCAATACAGATAGCGCTGCTTGAGAATCTGCAAACGAGGAGGACATAAAATAAGTGATTAAGGCATTCCAAAACGCTTTTAAAATTCCGGAATTGCGGAAACGCCTGATTTTTACAGCGTTGCTTTTGATTGTCTACCGCCTCGGTGCCCATATTACACTGCCGGGTATTGACGATGTGACACTTGAAGCGTTTTTTAAACAACTCATGGAGCGTGGGGGCAATGTCATTGGGTTCATAGACCTGTTTTCTGGTGGCGCGTTTAGTCAGATGACGATTTTCGCACTCGGTATACAACCGTATATTAGTGCCTCAATCATTATGCAGCTCCTCGGTGTCATCGTCCCTTCTCTGGAGAAACTCTCCAAAGAACCCGATGGTAGAAAGAAAATGACGCAGTACACACGATATGGGACTGTTATCCTCAGCATTATCCAAGGGATAACGATTAGTATCGTGTTGCGGAATCCAGAAGCCATTACAGGTCAAGCAGGAGAGATCGTTCGAAATCCGAATTTATGGTGGCATTTTCTCGTAGTACTGACGCTTACGGCGGGAACGTCTTTCGTTATGTGGCTCGGCGAGCAGATCACAGAGCGTGGGATTGGACAAGGTATCTCGCTAATTATTACCGTCGGGATCATCGCAGGTTTGCCGGGTGGTGTTACCACGGTTATAGGCAATCTCTTTACGAGATCGGACTTTGGGATCGCGCAACTCGCGGTTCTGATTATACTCATCATTGTAGCGATTGCAGGGACTGTCTTTATCACGTTGTCTGTTCGTAAGATTCCAGTCCAATACGGTAGACAGATACGTGGACGTAGAGTGATTGGCGGTCAATCGACCCATCTGCCGCTCCGAGTTAACGCTGCGGGTATGATTCCAATCATCTTTGCGATCACCCTTATTCAGTTTCCATCAACGGCGCTTAGCTTTCTTCCACGGGATTGGGAGTGGGCAGCAACTGCACAAGCGCTCGTTGAAACAGGTACCCCATTGTGGCTCACGTTCTATGCGTTATTAATTATCGGTTTCACCTATTTTTACACAGCTGTGCAAATCAACCCGGTCCAAATGGCTGAGGACTTGCAAAAATATGGTGGTTTTATCCCCGGTATCCGTGCCGGTAAACAGACAGCAGATTATATCAATACGACTCTGACACGGATCACGCTCCCCGGCGCAGTCTTTCTCGCCGCTATCGCCGTGATTCCAATTATTATCACAGAACGTCTCAATATCGGTGCCACCATGGTGGATGGTGCTTCTATTTTGATTGTTGTGGGGGTCGTACTCGATACAATGTCACAAATCGAATCCTACTTGACCGTCCGGCATTATGAAGGATTCCTAAAAGACCGAAAACTCAAAGGTAGACGGCGTTAAACGCGTTTATCTGAAAGACGCACTGCAGCCGGGGTTTTAAACCCCGCTTGCAGTGGGGACTGCGTAAGTCCTACGAAAGAGGTTACCGATGAAAGTCAGACCTTCTGTTAAAAAAATGTGTACCCAATGTAAGATTATTAAGCGAAAAGGCGTTGTTCGCGTCATTTGTCCTTCAAACCCGAAGCACAAACAACGGCAAGGATAACATGTTCACAGCTCTGGTAGATACTCCATTCTGACTTAATTCTTGGGAACTGTTATTTCCGAGCGCAGGGTGGAGAACCCAGGGGAACCCAGAAAATGGAGGAGACACATGGCAAGGATAGCTGGGGTTGATTTACCCCGAAACAAACGGATAGATATTGCGCTGACAGCAATTTACGGTATCGGTCGTTACACAGCTTCCGAAATCGTCAACGACCTTGATATTGATCCGGGGAAGAAAGTTGATAGCCTCGCTGAAAACGAGATTAGTCTACTCCGGGATAAGATTCAAGACTACAAAATTGAGGGTGACCTTCGACGGGAAATCGATCAGAATATCAAACGCCTGATGGACATTAACAGTTATCGGGGGTTGCGCCACCGTCGGCAGTTACCAGTTCGTGGTCAGCGTACGAATACGAATGCGCGGACCCGTAAAGGAAAAGCGAAAACGATCTCTGTCGGCAGAAAAGCCAAAGAGACAGCACGTAAGAGTGGTTAGTGCTAAGAGCCATCAGTTAGAGGAAGTTAACAGTTGTCAGAGGGAATAGTTGTCAGTACAGGAACGAGTACGTTCCCTTCCAGTTATCAGTTACAAGAGTCGTTGGAATTGCCAAAACCCTCTTTAACTGAGTACTGGTAACTGGTAACTGGTAACTGATAACTATTAAAACCGAAAGGAGAACTGTTTTGCGTGGTAGAAGACGAGAACGCAAGAACGTTCCAGAAGGTATAGCTCATATTCAAGCGACCTTCAATAATACGATTATAACGATCACAGATTTAAATGGAAACACCGTTGCTTGGGCGAATGCTGGTATGACTTTCACGGGTTCGCGGAAGTCAACGCCGTTTGCAGCACAGCAGACAGCAGAGGCGTGCGCGCGTCGGGCAATGGATCACGGCATGAAACGCGTGGAAGTAAGAGTCAAAGGACCCGGTTCCGGGCGCGAGTCATCTATACGCGCACTCGCTGCTGCGGGGCTTGAAATCAGTTTGATGAAAGACGTGACTCCTATTCCGCACAATGGATGTCGTCCCCCGAAGAGACGACGGGTTTGAGGATGCTGAGGAAATCGAATGAGCAGATATTTAGATTCAGTTTGTAAGTTATGCCGACGCGAAGGCGAAAAATTATTTTTAAAGGGTCGGCGCTGTAATGGTCCGAAATGTTCGTTTGAACGTCGGAGTTATCCGCCAGGTCAACACGGACAGACACCGCCGCGTCGCGGCAGGGACAACTATCGTCGGCAATTACGCGCGAAACAGAAAGCCAAACGCACCTATGGTGTTTTTGAAAAGCAATTTCGGAATTACTATTCCAAAGCTGCACGGCAATCCGGTATTGCCGGCGAGAATTTAATTAGTTTTCTTGAACGTCGCTTAGACAATGTCGTTTACCGCCTTGGCTTCGCTACTTCTCGCAACCAAGCGCGCCAATTGGTGAAGCATAATCACTTCACTGTCAACGGTAAGCGTGTTAATATCCCTTCCTATATTGTGCAAATTGGTGATGTCATCACACCACGTGAACGAAGCCGAAATCTTGCGACTATTCAGGAGGCATTGGAATACGCGCAACATCGCGGGGCACCGGAATGGCTCGAAATCGACACGGATAAAGTGGAAGGACGTGTTCAAGGTGCACCTGTCGTAGAGCAGATCGCTGTAGACCTTGAAACGCAACTCATCATTGAACTTTACTCCCGATAGGCACATCTCTATATTTAGTGCATTATCAAAGCCTGAGTATCTTAGGCATATACAATAGGCTATACGCTGAAATGCGTATAGTAAGATACTCCAGGGAATTAAGGGATGTCCAAACATACGGTACCGTCACAGAATTAAGTAGCAGATATTGAATGTAGATATGGATTGCTGCTTATTTGTGTGTGTTCTCATACTCAGTTTAACCCTATAAGAGGAAATCGATGATAAGATCCGAGTTAGAAATGCCTGAGCGTCTAAAAACTGATCTACAAACCTTACGTCCCGACTATGCGAAATATACGGCTGAACCTTTCGAGCGCGGATTTGGAACGACGCTCGGCAATTCACTCCGTCGAGTCCTCCTTTCCTCAATCAAAGGCGCGGCGATTACGGCAGTCCGAATTGAGCAGGTCCGACACGAATACGCCACAATTCCGGGAGTCGTAGAAGATGTTGTACAACTTATTCTTAATCTTAAAGAGATCCGACTGAAGATAGAAACAGATGACCCGGTAGAGATGACATTGAAAGCGGAAGGTTCCGGTGAAGTCACTGCTGCCGATATCCGGACAGATGCCCGCGTCGAAATCATCAACCCCGACCAGCATATCGCGACGCTCGACGAATGTGAGGGGTTAGATATAGAGATTCGCGCCCAAACTGGCAGAGGCTACTCTTTTGCAGAAGAACATAGGGCTTCAGGACAGGATATCGGCGTAATTCCGGTTGACGCGAAATTCTCACCCGTTCAGAAAGTGAACTTCTGGGTCGAAGAGACGCGGGTCGGCGATATGACAAACTTTGATAAACTCAACCTCGAAATCTGGACGGATGCAACGATTACCGCGAAAGAGGCTGTTACACGCGCAGCTACTATCTTGCTCCAACAACTTGATCTCTTTACAGAATTCGATGAATACTACGAAGAACCGGAACCCGAAATTGACGAAGAGAAATTACGGCGAAACCGCTATTTAGCAAAACCTGTTTCTGAACTTGAACTTTCAGTCCGAGCAAGCAACTGCCTCGAAACCGCAAATATTAAAACGATACGCGAACTTGTTGTAAAAGAGGAAAAGGATATGTTGGAGTATAAGAATTTCGGACGCACTTCGTTAAACGAAATCAAAGAACAACTCGCCAACATGGGACTTACCCTCGGAATGGATTTAGACGATATGGACGGCATAGACACCGGTGAAGATGATATGGCGCAAGTTCCGTTGCAGCCACCGATATAACTCTTCACGAGAACGATTACATGGAGGAAGACGATGCGTCATAGGAAACGCGGCAGGAAATTGGGAAGAACCTCAAGCCATCGAAAGGCACTCTTTCGCAACCAAGCCACCGCGCTATTTGAACATGAACAGATACGAACAACACTGCCTAAGTGCAAAGAACTGCGGCGGGTCGCAGAAAAATTGATTACGCTTGCGAAACGCGGGGATCTGCACGCACGCCGACAAGCCTCAAAAATGCTCTATGGGTCAGATTTGCATTATAAACCCGCGAGAGGTGAGGAAGCTGCCTCACTTGACAAGCATTTTGTACTACGTAAACTCTTTGATGACATCGGACCACGATACCAAGACCGGAACGGTGGTTATACACGCATCATCAGAGGCGAACTCCGAAAAGGAGACGGCACACAGATGGGTTACATTCAACTCGTTTAACGGCATTCGTTAGCAGAATAAAAATAGAGACACGGGCGGAGTTTTCACTCCGCCCGTGTCTTTTTATTTTCACATTAGGACTTACGCACACCCCATGCAGGGTTTTTGCTTGGGTGTTTCTTCAGGGTTTGCAACCCCGCCTTTCATATCTAATATCGATACGCCGCAGAAGCGAAGACCCGATGTGTCCGTCGCTCTGTCGTTAATTCATTTCTGCTCCGTTGCGACGTACCGAGCATGTAGCCGACATCAAACTTTATGGCATCCTCAAAGATTTTGCCGACACCGACTGTCAAGAAATCGCGAGCGTTCTCAATTTCGGCATCTGTGAACGGCACAGTATCTCGGAAATAGCCGACACGGAGGTGTGTGTCCACAACGGGTATCTGGTATTCCGCGCCGATTCGCACCTGAAACGTGGTGGCATAGTATTTTTCAAAGTTGTCATCTGAAATGTTCTCAGCAGGTGCCGGATCGTAGCGTGTCTGTGTCCAGTCTGTGAGTTGTACATCGCCTGCCAAAATCAGCCGCTTGTCTAACAACTTCACAGCGACACCTGCACCAACTTCAAACGGACGCTCAATGTCGTAGATTTGAGACCCGCTTGCGGAATCCGACCACTCCTCTCCGTCATCATAGACCTCTACAGTCGATTGATACCAGAGTTCGTCAACGCCTAACTCCGTAGGTGCGACGAGTGTTAGACCGAAGTTGATATTATCCGTCAGATGCGCAAGAATCCCAATCCGTCCGCCTACGCCTGAATACTCGCGATCCACCTCGTCATCGTATCTGAAACGCGATAGTTCGCCGTCTATGTTTACGATGTCAGTAGCCGTTGTATCCAATTGGTTTAGGCTATTACCGCTCCAGAAATCCAACGAACCACCGACGAGAACGCGTTTTCCGACGTAGACACTCGCGCCAAAACTCCAGATTCCAATCCCACCGCTGTTGGCATCGATTTCATCAACAGAGAGTCCGCTGAAATCGGTTTCAGAACTCGGATCAATACCGGTAATAGCAGTCTGGTAATCAAAATTCTGTGGACGATTGTAGCCGAAACCGATAGCCAAGCCGCCCTGTTTCGCCATCAGCGGATAAACAAACCCGATAGCATTCGGACGCATCTGTGATCGGCTCGTCCTCGTTGTGTCGTCACCGGTGAAATATGTATTCGCACTTGCTCTATTGTGTGAGAAGCTACTAAAAAACTCAAATTTTTGGATCTGTGCCATCCCTGCTGGGTTCCAATAGAGCGCGGTAAAATCATCAGCGAGTGCGAGAGAGGCACCCCCCATCCCCATTGTCCGCGCCCCGACACCGAACGTATTCCCGATCGCCATCTCTTCTACCTGCGCCGAACTGACAGGCACAAACAGTATGGCGACGAATAAACAGGTAAGGATTATATAGATAGGTCGTCTCATTGTTTCGATTCCTCCGCTTTTAATTTTTGTTCCGATTCCTTATGCGTTCCCGAGGCTGCTCGGATCTCGATCTTGGTGAAGTTACGCCGCGTGAACTGCGAGAACGTCGATTTTCGAGCCGCAAATCGCCTTTTTTGTAAGTCCGTCGTGAAAGTGGTGTCCGATGATTTCCGCTATGATACCGCCGATAGACGTTCCTGTACGGATAATAACCGCTATAGTAGCGATAATACGGGGCGCGGTATCCATAAGAGTACGGGTACCCGTAAAATGGGTGGTAGGGATAATAAAAAAAGGATGGATATGCGTACGCGTAAGGCACCGAATAGGTGTGGTACCTATCAGGATAAACATAGACGGTACGCGAAGTCCGTTTCCGTCGTCCGTAATAACCTTCCGATGCCTCAGCATCTTCTTGTTCAATATCTTCTGATTCTGTCTCGGTGTCCTGCACATGCTCGGTGTCTTCTGATTCCGTCTCGGAAGTGTGCGCCGCGTCAACATCTCTCACACTTCTATAGTGGTGTCCATGTTCAAAGCTTGAAGACGCATGGTAACCGAGTTGCGTATAACATCCGGCAAATGCCACCACTGCGAGAAGCAGCAACAGCAGGAAAGTAGATTGCAGCTTCATCAGTTTCTCCTCCTATCCGTGAATCTTAGTCAATTATAACATATTATACGAGAAAGCTTCAAAAAAAGTTTACATCCGCCTTACGTTTCGCCATGTTTTACCAATATTGCATAAATACATACATTTTTTCTAAAAAAATAACCCAATATGAAGGCAAACAGGATACACATTCGTTGAGTCGCTTGAAAGTCTTTCTGTCAGTGAAGGGGAAGCACGCTACGTGACATTCCGCGCGGAAACTGATGCCAAACAAACCGAGGCAGGACAGTATCTGGTGAGGCAACTCCTCTGTCTCCTTCAAGGTAAGGACCGAAAAGTCGCAGAACTTAAGCTTGCGGAGGCTGAGATTGAAGAGATAGCAGAAACGGTAGGCCCAACCGCTGACGCAGTTCAGAAAAGATGGGAACGAATTCTTGAATGGTTGATCCCTATCGGATGCCACTTAGGCGCGTTGATGAACTGCCTTCCCGAAGAGAAAGACAGATGGATTATGGAACGGTACTTGGATGAACAACCTCTATCGGAAATTGCGAAAGCAATTGGCATCTCTCGTTCTAAAGTTGAGGAGACGGTGGAACGTGTGATAGCAGCATGGAAGAAAGCTGCGAAGGATAACCCCGCGGATCCTGTTTCCGAAATGGTGGACAACGAGAGATAACTTTTCAACCCAATGCCGACACAGATTGACTTTTGTTCAGTCAATGTCAGCAATCCATTAAGGAACTTCGCAATTGTCGCGAAGTTCACCCAAACCTTACCGTTTGGATAGCAACTGTATCTAAATGTCCAATACCTTCGCCAAATTATCCGGGTCTAATTTGATTTGAAGTGTAATGAATAGCACCAATAGACGCAAGGTGTTCAGCGATGTTATCAATAACAATCGCTTCAGGTTTTTGCGGAAGTATTTTTAATGTTTCTTGTAAATACTTCAGTCCTCTGTACCGTGCTTTGATGTCCAAGACACCAAAACCGGGATGTTCTGGGGTTCCGAACATCTCTCGGAGTTTCGCTGAAACATTGACCATAAACATTGACAGGTTCGCCGCATTATTGACCGGTGTCTCCTTGACATTCATAAAATCGTCTAATCCCCAAAACTGTTTTGCGTCTCGGAAGTTGAACTCGATTTGAAAGCGGAGCGAGTAATAATCAATCATTGTTTCCGCATCCAAATCCAGATCGGAGGAAAACAATAAAACGTGTGATTTCTCTTGCGTCTTTGTGTCGGTTTTTAGCAAACACACGACATTCAACGGGTCCGGGAAACGTTTGTGTCTGCACTCTATTTGATAGACTTCTGTGGTGATGTTTCCTTGTGTCTGTGTAGAGACTTTATATGTGCTGTCAATCTCTTTAGGGTTGAACTTTTCACCATAGATAGCCGGTCGTCCGCGCCCTTGATAAGGCGTCGTTGGTGGCAAATACAGGGCAGCATCTCTCCGAAGTTTCGAAATCAGATGGAGACCGCAGGCTCTGACCATCTGAAGTGTATTATTATTTCCGAAGTATCCATCAAGCAAAAAGTACCCAATCTTTAGGGTGCCTCCAAGAGTTGCTAATACCATCTTCAGCATAGATTGAACCTGTTTCAAGGTGTCATTGAGGACAACCTCGGTCTTGTTTCGGTTTTTGCTCCCTTTCGGGCGTCCCGGTTTACCTTTTGTTTCCGAAGTTTTTGAAACAGCGGAAACCTCTTTCGGGGGTGTTGATGCTTCACCCCGGACGACCTGTTCCATGAGCATCGGATATGAACGTCGCTGCTTGACACGGATGAGGGACACAGCAAAAAACGCCAGACCCCGTATCGTTTTACCGAGGGTTGATGAGAAAAAACGCGATAAACCGTAGGTTTCATCACCTGATTTTGGCAAAACCGTTTCATCTCCCGCAAGCAAATACACATCATCGGGATCATACAGATGTGCCCTAAAGAATACCCAACAAAGGGTTCCCCAAGGGATGAGTGTGTTGTAAAATCGTTGGATCGTGCGATAACTCCCGCCTTTTTTCGTCCAACGAGAGATATTTCGCATCGTCACACTCCCGGTCATCGCAAGCACGGCGAAGACGACTCGGCAGAACTGACGGAGCGTTGTTGTTGATAAATGTGGACTGAAAACAGTAAATAATGATATAATCTCTGACATGGGTAAACATCCTTTTAAGTTGGGTTTGTTCACCTATAACTTTAGGATATTTACCCTATTTAGTCAATTAATTTTGGCGAAGGTATTGAATGTCAAAAACTATTTTTCTTGATATATTTCTGTAATTCAAGTAAAATTAATAGGAAAATTCCCATGCTCCGTATCCTTTTCTCGATTTTTTTTCTTTCTGGGTTGACGGTATTGTCGGTATTTTTGGAATATCGGGCATCAGCAGAGGTTTTCCACGAGTGTCCGTCTGATCGAGTCTGTGTTCCAAAGCCTCGCCCGCGGGTGTGTGAAGTGTTGCCTCCGTTGCGCCGGTCCTGTGAACGGGCATGGCAGGAGCATATCATCGGAAACGCAATAAGAAGTCCGCGAAAGTTGTGTTTTGTAGATGTTCCGTTTGATAAACCCTCGACGGTGGCGCGGGTGTCCACTTTAGACATCCTGCGTGCCAGAGGACGATAGCAAAGGAGTCATTCATCATGTCTGTTATCCGTTTATCGTCTGTCCTATTGTTGCTCACCGTTGTGTTTTTTATCAGTTGCGGTCAGACGACAGAGGAGATAAAGTTGGCAGTCGCTGGCATGGACTGAGGCGGTTGTGCTGAAAAAGTGCGGTCAGCACTCGGTGAAGTCGAAGGCGAATTGGAGATCGTCTCGGTCTCTGTCCCGGATAGAATGATCGTTGTCAAGAGTGAAGTTAAAAGTTCGGTGCTAATCTCCGCACTCTCGCGTGCGAGTTTTAGTGCTGAAGTGGTCAAATAGATGCACAACCTAACAGGTTATGCGACAAATGAATCCGGATGCAGACGTGTATCGGACTCTAAAAAGGAGAAATCCTAATGTTAACTGACATTTTGAAAAACCGCATTTTTATCGGTGCGTTGGCGTTTTTTGTCCTCTCCTTTGTGGGTGGTTCGTTGTATATATGGCACGTTGAACGCCAAGGTGCGGAGTACTCTGCCGAGACGCAAGCACACCTCCAGCAATGGGAGGCGGGTTTCCAACAACCGCCTGCTGAACCATCGAAGACAGAAGTGCCTGTGGGAGATACGTCACAAGGTGGGCATTGGCACGGGGATGAGTGGCATGCAACGCCACACGCTGCCCCCGCGGCACCGTCATCCAATGAGGACGATGACTTCGCGGATGCGTTCTTACCGGAAAACTTCGTTTCAGAGGAAGAAGACCCCGCAGAAGTGCTGGCCGTCTCGCCTCATGGCTTTGGCCCGTATCCTAAAATACCAGAGGGTTATCGGTTTTTTTCGGGCAGTTGGGCAGGTCAAGATGTAGAAGAAGAGTTGTTAGAACGGGTCATGATAAAGGCATGGACAGAGGGCGAAAGTTTCCTTGGCGCAAATTTCTTTGAAGGAAAAGTCTTGCTGAATTATATAAATACGATTTACGTCCGATACCGTGAAACCCAAAACGATGATGGATCCGTTAGTTTGAAACGTTTTTGGGCTCTTGATCCTTATTCTGATTATGAGTTATCGCCAGATTTACATTATCCGCCAACTACGCGCATTTTGGATGTTGATGAAGCGGGGGTAGGGATAGATCCTTATGAATATCTTAACCTGCCATAGAGGAATGATAGGCACAGTTTCCTAAACTGATTTTTTTAGAGATGGAGAAAAACGAATATGTTAAAAACATTTTCAATGCTATGTATCTTGAGTTTTTGTTTTCTTGTCGGCATCTGTTTCTTCCACAATGATGTCACGACCCATGCGGATGTGGATATAGAAAGCCCAAGTGGGTACGATGTGGACCTAGAAAGCCCAAGTGGGTACTGTGGTCATTGTATGAAGTATTGGGATGATGACCATTGGGATATTTCTTATCAGAAATGGGAGTGCCCGAAATGGTTGTGTGGTGAAGAAGGTTATGACGAAGTGAGTAGCACACCTAATACTCGAATGAGTTGTTGGACTACTTATAACGATGAGAACCCAACAGCGAAGCGTTGCTATGACCATGAGCAGTGCTCCATTTGCGGTAGAGAGCGGGATGATTGGTTTTCGAGTTGTAAAGTCAAAACAGGGACTGCTGATAAGTGCACAAAGTGCGGTATCTTGAGTAACAAGAATATAAGTGAGAGAAGAACAGATTTTGGGGGCTGCGACAATAGGGTGGTTTATACTGATAAAAGTCCAGATGACTGTGCTATTTGTAGCCTTGAAATATGTGGTTATGACTGGAGAGATTATGCTGTAGGAGATGGAATCTGCCTCATCCCTATTGGATGGCCCGGTCACACGTATGCTTTCCACGCAGCCATGTATTGTGAGACTTGCGATAGGAAATGGATTGCATTAAAATACGAAACATTACCCGTATTTACAGAATGCTCACATAACCCGTTTCCTACTCTGGTGGAGGCTGTGGTGTCTTGCGAAATGTGTCCGCCGCCGCCACCACCACCGCCTGATAATACACCATATTGTGATACCTGCACGGATGGATGCTCATCTTGTCCTGAGATGCATCCATGTGGAGTTCATCCAAAGACACAGTCAGGTAACCATAACAGAGTCGCTTGTTATACTCAGAATTTCGATAATGAGTTGTGTCAGGCGTCTCCTTATGCATGCGCTGTTAGTCACGACTGTGTTTTCCCTGAAGACTGATCTTGTCCTTCCGACTGTGGCAGAGAATGTGAGTGTGGATATAATTGCTGTGATTAGTAAAGCAAAAGCGGGGACTTCGGCACTCGCTTTATCATGGAGGTTTATGGATGAAGATAATAATGGGATTCGCTCTTCTGATTTTTCTGGTATTGACCGGGAAAGTCATAGTCACCGATACGCTTATTGATATGTCGATGTCGCCTACACAGGTCATAGGATTTTTGGGTATTGTCGTATCATTTGTGGCCGCCAATGTTTTGAGTTTCAAACATCAACGTTTCAAACGGCGACGGCGATAGTTTCTTCTAACTAAACGGAAGGGAACATTTTTTATAGTGGGTTTAGAACAGGTAATGTCTAAATTTGAAATTTTGGAGACGCGCGCGGATGATTGGAACGGTTATGGATCAAAACGTCCAACGGCAAAGTGCTTGAGTTTGCCAGAACCTTCGTGAGTGGAGATCACAGTTTACAGGCGAGTTGTTCATCGACGGTTTGTCCGTTAGGTTGGGTACCGCCTGTTCCTCGTGAACCGTATCGTTTGATAGGAACGATCCTGCCTCGCTCTCGGGACACCTCTGCGACGGCAGTTCTTGAAACGACGGATGGCAATGTGAGGTACATCGTGTCTGTTGGTGATAAAATAGAGGTTTCGACAGAAGTTATCTCGATAGATCGCAAGTCAGTGTTACTATCAACGGGGGGTCGAGAGCGTCGTTTGCGTTTGTCGAGCGGGTTCTGATTTGTTTTTGATATTATTGTGTTGATACAAAGATTTTCTCCTTGACCGCCCTTCATCTCCATGCTAAACTGACGGCATGAGAGTCTTTATCCAAATCGGACACGGCATTGTTGGTGCCGCTGTTATTTCAGGGTTATGTATATGGCAGGCAGGTAGTTTCGGTGAGGCGAGGCATACCATTAGCATTATCGGTGCTATCGCTATCGTCATCGCCAGCCTCTATCTATTGCGAAGTCGATGGATTCGGTGGGGCAGTCGCCAGACATGGCTCAAATACCATCAACGCCTCGCATCCATGGGTCTATGCTTGGTGCTATATCACTCCGCGTTCCAACCGCTCGCGTGGCACTCATGGCTCACGTTCCTACTCGCCTTGCTGAATTTAGGGACTGGTGTCGCTGTGAGTCTAACTGCCCGTAAGACGCGTCAGATTCTGCTCCGATGCCACCTCATCCTTGCACCGATCCTGCTCGTCAGCATCGTTTTCCACGGGCAACAGAAGTTGGAACACGACGAATTCTTGCCGCTCACCGAGGCCCATGACGTGCCGTGTGCAAGATGCCATACGCCTGAACGCCTACTTTTCCATGTCAGCACAACCTTTCCACAGGATTTGGATACCTCGGACACTATCCCTGAAGACTTGCACTGGTGGTTCTTACAAAATGAAAGCAGGGTCCCGACGACTGCGCCTATCTCAATCAAGGAACCCGGAAATGCATGGACGGTCACCGATACGGACGATGGCCATACCTATCATCTCCGGAAGGTCGCAGACCAAATCGCCATCTACGCCGACACCGATTACCGAAGTTACACCTGTCTGAAATGCCACGTGCATAACACAGAAGAGATTCAGTTAGCACATGAACTGCACGGCGTTACAGAGGCGCATAGATGCCTCATCTGCCACCAGACTGAAATAGAGGGCGTAACTTACGGACGACAGCGTTTCGATTGGGAATATGCACCGCACCGGTAGATCCGCACAAAAAACGGCTCAAACACAGAAAAATATTGTGTTCGAGCCGTTTATCTATTCTACAGACTATCGCCGCGCTTTAATGCCGCCCCAGGTTGTGGCGAGTTTACCTTCGGGTTCAACCGCCAGAAATTCACCGTCCATTACCTCTTTAATTTCATCTTCGGACAGGGCGCGGCCGAAAATATAGAACTCGTCCATCAGTCCATCGAACCAGCGACCGTTCTTATGGTGTCCGATCGCTGCTGAGACACCCCAGTTGTCTGAAAGTTCGCCATTCCCTTTCGCCTCGTGCGTTTCCTTTCCGTCAACGTAGGTCTTCACATCTTTGCTACCACTGTCGTAGGTGCCGGTGAAATGGACCCACTTCCCACCGTCGATAACGGGACCGGGGTTGATATTGAATACCTCTGCATTGGCACCATCTCGATGGAACCATCTGAACCCAGCGGGACGGATTTCGACGTGGTAGAGACCACTCGCGTGGTCGGTACCAATCGCGTCGAAGATGCTCTGTGGTTCGGGTGAATCGTTATGATTGACCCAAACGGCGATTGTGATACCTTCAAGCGGTGCGTTTTCAAATTCCGGTCCGTTCAAGTTCACCCATGTATTTGGCTCTAAAACGACGGCTTTGCCGATGACACCATCTTCTCGCGCGACTTTTCCCTCAATTATTCCGTCGTTGCCGTAGATGGAACCGTCCTTGACGGTATCGCCGTTCTCGTCGAAACTATAATAGACAGATAACGTCGGGTCGCTGAGATCGGCATGCGCTGAGGCTGCAAAGGCTATTACCATCGCAACAACAAAGAACACTTGTAGTTGCCCGACACGTAGACGTGTTAACTCGTAAAACATTTTTTCTCCTTTGTTGAATCAATATTTTAGTGTATGCCGTAATTTACGCAAATGTATGCGCTGTACCTGACTTTTATTTTACTATGAATACATTTTTTAGTAAAACTAAAAAATAAATCAACACTTTAAAAACAAAAAACCTACCCCAATGCAGGTTATCAACGGGGCACAAACCTCGCCTGCAGAAGGTTCCCGGCACTATTGTGAAAAGCGTGAATCTTCATGGACAAACGACTTCAACGTATGTTAATATATAGTCAGTACGTCTGATATATCAAACACAATATCCATAGGAAAGGAGTTAAAGAAATGAAACATTTATTAACAGCTCGCTGTCTGTGCCTAACGCTTCTAATCTCGGCGTGGGTCATTGTGCCAACGTATGCAGCAGATGTAACCGTTGGACTACTCGCAGGCAGTAACAATCTCGGTGAAGTAGAAGAAGCCGCTTATGAGTGGGCGGCGGACAATTTCCAAACGAAAACACTTCTCGTAGACAAGAGCGGTAACTTCAAGAGCGGCGGCACCGCGATGCAACCGGAGGCTTTCGCTGTGCTGTGGATGTTCTATACAGAGACAAATACATTGCCAGACCCGTTCCTTGCTGATGCAACGAAGAAGGCAGTCCTTAATTACGTAGAGGCAGGCGGCGGCGTGTTCCTATCGGCGTTAGCACTTCGCTATGTCTTTGAACTCGGTGTTGAAGATGGTGCAGACCCACGCGTCTTTCAACCCCTCGGCAAGGAACCCCCAGAAATCGGTGTAATCCCGACTGCTGACGGTAAAAACCATCCAGTTTTTGAAGGATTCGATACCAGCAAACCGGTTTTCCTGACGAGCATGCAGCAAGACGGATTTACCTCGGACTTTTTCAACTTTGGGGCAGATCCAGAAGGCACTATTCTCGGAACGAAGACACGCGGCGGCGGTGCCGGTGGTGGCGAACGTCCGTTTGTTGAATATGAAGTAGGAGACGGCGTAATCATTACACTTGGACACCACAACGGCGTTTATACCGATGCGAAATCGGAAGAGGGTGAGAACCTGAGAAATCTCACAGCGAACGTGCTGAACTATCTCGGCGAAAATTCTGCCTTTTTCGCTGTCGAACCGGACGGTAAATTAGCGACGACTTGGGGAGATCTAAAGGCGTTGACGAAATAGATAGCCAGACCATTTTAGATAGATAGAGAAGTCCATGCTTGTGATATTGGCTTTCAAACGAAGTCGATATACAATCAGCATGGACTCTCTTTTTTTAAGCACTGTTGACAATTTATCGAGCGGTCTATATAATAAAATGAGGAATTGAAAGATGCCAAACAAAAACGTCAGCCTTCGCGCTGTGATCCTCTCGCTCCTCATCACTATCCCGAACTCCTACTGGCTCATGATTAACTGGGGTCCCAGCGGTTATGGCACAGGTCAGAGTTTCCCTACCGTCTCAACCGTCTATTTCAACGTCATCTTTGTCGTGCTGGTTTTAATGGCGTTAAACCGGTTGCTCCGTTCAATCCGCAAAAATTCAAGTTTTACCGATAGCGAATTGATGGTGGTTTACCTGCTCGTGTCTATCGCCTCCTCCATCGCTGGACACGACACACTCCAGATACTGTGGCCGCTACTCACCTACCCGATCTGGTTCGCCAGCCCAGAAAACGAATGGGGAGAACTCTTCCACCGCCACATGCCAGATTGGCTCACGATTAAAGATCGGAACGCCTTAGCGGCTTTCTACCAAGGCGATGCCTCACTTCACACCGTCCAACATCTACAACTGTGGATGACACCCGTCCTTTGGTGGTCTGCATTGATTATCGTACTAACCGGTATGATGCTTTGCATCACGATCCTTATCCGTCACCAGTGGGTAAACCACGAAAAACTCAGCTACCCCGTCATTCAGATTCCGTTGCACCTGACAGAAAACGGTGGGCGGGCACTGCTGAGCAACCGACTCTTTCTGCTCGCAGCCATTCTTGCAGGCGGAATGAATCTTCTAAACGGTCTCCATTTCCTATTCCCAGTGGTGCCGGGTTTAGGTGGGAGCCTCTATAATTTAGGTCAGCACTTCCAGACGAAACCGTTGAATGCCATCGGTAGGCTACCTATTGCTGTCTATCCGTTTGCGATCGGAATGAGTTTTTTTATTCCGTTGGAACTCTCGTTCTCTATCTGGTTCTTCTATCTCTTTCATAAAATAACGCGTGTCTGGGGTACAATGGCAGGCATCGGACATCTGCCAGGATTTCCGTTTCTTGATGCGCAATCTTTCGGTGCCTGGTTCTGCTTAGGCATCTCAGCGATATGGCTCACCCGGAAATTCATTGCGCAACAGGTGAAAAACGCCTTCCGAGGCACCAATACCGGACTTCAGACAGATGGCACGCCGTCAGCACATATCCGATACACCGTCATCGGTTTGATTGTCGGCAGCATCTTTATCCTCTTTTTCTTCAAAAGTACGGGGACCCCGATCTTCGGTATTCTCGGCTATTTCATACTGTTCTTCGCCTTGGCTGTCGCAATCACGCGTATCCGTGCTGAAGTAGGACCACCAGCACATGACGTGCCGTGGCGACCCGACAAGGTGCTCGTCTCATTTCTCGGAACACGTCGTATCGGAGCGGAGGGGTTAACAACGTTCAGCATGTTTCATGGCTTCAACCGCTCCTACCGTTCGCATCCGATGCCGATTATGTTAGAAGGTTTTAAGGTCGCGCAGGTACGCGGACTGTCGCACAACCGTTTTATCGTTGCGGTTGTCCTGGTGATTATCGTCGGGACGATCTCATCGGCGTGGGCATACTATGCACAAGGTTATCACTACGGCGGCGCAGTCTACGGTGAGCAAGCACAATGCCGCTGGACTTACGAGCAGTTGAAGCAGTGGCTCATCAACCCACAATCCATAGACGTTGGTGCGGTCTCCGCCTCCGGTGGTGCCGTCGCCTTGACAACGCTCCTGATGGTGCTACGGCATCGGTTTATCTGGTGGCCCTTCCATCCGGCAGGATATGCACTTTCGCTTAGCTTTTGGAACACGAGTTGGTACTGGTTCTCAATCTTCTTATCGTGGGGGATAAAAGCGATTCTCTTTCAGGCAGGCGGTCTGCGGACGTACCGACGCGCAATGCCGTTCTTTATCGGTTTGGTTATCGGTGAGTTCTTCGTCGGTGCAATCTGGACATTGATCGGTATCGCCTTAGAACGTCCAATGTATCGGTTCATGTTTTAAAAGAGACAGGACGATTTAGTTTTCGCTTTTTAAGCCCGATTTTGGACCCCAGGACCGGTAGGTGAGGTTTGATGAAGATTGATAAAATAAATAGGTAATTGACGGGCAATAATGCACTTCGCATTTGGGTGAGTACACCGCAAAATTGCCCTACTACAAACGGGCAGGTTCGTAGTAGTGCGATTCATCGCACGTTCTGATATTACCGAATTAATAAATCAATCTTCATCAACCGCACCGGGACTAAAAAAGAAAAATCAAACATTTAGAGAATCCGATAATTTGCCTAAAACTAAATCACCCTGAAGAAAGAGACATAAACTCTTGAAAATTTCGAGGGACACTGTTAAGATAAAATAACTTATCTCGTCTAAGGAAAATAACAATGAAACTTAGTTGTCTCCCCGTCTCTCTTTATGACGACATTTTCACAAGAAAAAGCAGTGTCGCCGACTGGATTCGATTTGGTGCGGAATTGGGTTTAGATGCGGTCGATTTTAGCATCAAGTTTTTTCCGGAGCGTGACGCAGCAACGATAAAGCAGGTGCGTGCCGCCCTCGAAAAGCACAATATAACGCCGTGTATGATCGCCTGCTACTCTGATTTCACGCATCCGGATCCGGTGCAACGTTCACAAGAATTAACAGACCTAAAGGCGGACATCGCATTGGCGAAAGCGTTAGGCGCAAAATTTATTCGTGTGACGGCAGGGCAAAACCATCCCGGCACCGAACGTGCAGCAGGCGTACAGTGGGTCACAGACGGCTTCCGACACGCCATCGACGCAGCGGAAAAGCACGGGATCACCCTCGCTTATGAAAATCATACCAAAGGGGCACCGTGGGATTATTGGGACTTCTCACAACCGACAGAAATCTTCTTAGAGATCTTAGACGCGCTTTCCGATACACCCCTCGGTGTCTGTTTCGATACAGCGAACCCACTCGTCCTCGGTGAAGATGTCCTTACACTCCTAAAAGCGGTTATCCACCGCATCGTTGTCGTGCATATCTTCGACCTACGTGAAGCCGGCGTGTTTGAACCTGTGCGTGTCGGTACGGGTGCCGCACCGATCCCGCAAATCTTCTCGCGTATCAGACAAACCGGTTATGACGGTTGGCTGAGCATTGAAGAAGCCAGCCGCTCAGGAGAGGAAGGCTTTGAGCAGGCAGTCGCTTACGTCCGAAATACTTGGGAACACGCAAAACCTTAATATCCTTAGGACCTACCCAATTTCCACATATTACGTGCGTCAGGCGGGGTTACAAAACCCGCCTGCAAAGGTATATTACGTGCGTCAGGCGGGGTTACAAACCCCGCCTGCAAAGGCCTGCAAAGGCAGGTGCGTTAATCCTGATTCAGACAGAAATAGCAGCATCATCCGCGTGACGGTTCACTCATCCGTTCTTGTGCTTGGCGCGCGAGCTCTGCAAGATGTCCATCGTTTGCTCTCACCTGTTCGAGGTGTATCCACCGCTCTGGTGTTGCTGTGCGTATCATCTTCTCGCCGTATTTCCGGTCAATCCAGAAGCGTGCGGAGCCAGCGATATATGCCTGTAGTGCATCGAGTTTGTCATCAGGATACCGTTGACAGAGGTTCATCGTGAACATCCGCCGGCGTGCCCCACCCCCGAAGGCAGCATGCTTCGTGTTATGGTTAAACAACACCAGATCGCCGGGGGTTGTTTCAAAGATTGTTGCTGGCACATCCTTTCCGTGTATCTCCCATAACTCTTGGCTCTTACCAGCCTGCTGAGAGAGTGCGTCCGCATAGTTATCGCCGAAGAGATGGCTCCCCGGAATGACGCGGAGCGCGCCGGTATGGCGAGTCAATGGGTCCAGGTAGAATGCGATCTTGATGTGCATCGGGTCTTCGAGTTTATGGCCCCCGTCCGAGTGCCATCCTGTATCACCAACATAGAAATTGCCGTCGCTACCCATGTAATTGAAATCATCGCCGAGGAGTGTTTTGGCAATCGCTAAAATCCTCGGATCATCCAGCAAGGACGACAGTTCTTCGCTCTGATCGATGAACGGGACGATGCAGGAACGCGCCGTGCCTTCGTGCGGTTTACCGTTGTGTCCGCCACCTCTCTCCTCCCAGACGACTTCAAAAGCGTCTTGGATCGCGGTAATCCGGTCTGCCATAAGTTGCGGGAAACTAAGATAACCGAACGTCTTAAAAAAATTGATCTCTGAATCGGTGACAGTGAAATCATGCTGATTCATTTTTTAATTTTTCCTTGCGGTTAAACGACATTGAAATGAAAGGTAAACCCGGTTCGTAGTAGTGCGATTCATCGCACGTCGGAACGGGCAATGAATTGCCCTACTACGAACCACCCATCACTTTAGATGTGACAGACTACTATTGGGTTCCCTTAACGCCAGAAAGTCTCACTATTGGTACACTATCATAGCATATTCACCTTTAATTTTGCAATCCGATGTCTGAATCAAATCACGTTAAAAACTTGCTAAATCCGCAGATTAATGTTAATATTATTTTAAACCCAGATTGTTCAAAAGGTTATAAATGCCCATCAACGCAAATACACTCTCTTCCCATCTCGCACTTTTCAAAGTGACACTGCGTCAAATGTTCTGGAGTCGTCGAACTGCGCTGATCCTGCTTGGAGGCGGTTTATCGATTCTCATTGCGCTTATATTCCGGGTCACGGTAGGGAGCAGCGGTATCGTCAATCGGTTCATACCGATGATAACACTCATTATGTACGGGCTCTTAGTGAACCTCTCCGCGATTTTCTACGGTACGGCTATTATCTCCGATGAGGTTGACGGTAAAGGGTTAACGTACCTTCAGACGCGCCCGATTCGTAAATCGACGATCCTACTTAGCAAATTCGCTGCTTACTTTATCGGTACCCTCGCCATCATAGGCGTGTCTCATCTGATCTTAACCCTTATTGTCGCGACACACCCAAAATTAGATAAAAACATCCTGTTCCACTTAGGTATGAGCCTGCGTTATAGCGCATCAATGGCGTTATCGCTGTTAACCTATGGCGCATTCGCTGCAGCACTGGCGGCGAAGTTCAAGCATCCTGTTCTATGGGGATTGCTATTCGTGATGGGATGGGAACGTATTACGGCAATAGAATACATGCCGATGGGTATCAAGCGACTCTCTATATCGCACTATCTCCTCACGCTGTTCCCTCACTACAGGCTGCGTCGGAGCCTAATTTCAGAGTTCTTAGGTGAAGCACCACCCTCCGTATGGATAGCACTCCTTGTTCTCTGCCTTCTGACGACCGGTCTGCTGTGGCTTGCGATCCGAATCTTTCGGGAACGAGAGTACTTGATGTGAGGTAGATATATTCTTGTTGTAGGAGCGAGTTGCGCTCGCGATCCTTAATATTTTTTTTGTAGGAGCGAGTTGTGCTCGCGATCCTTAATATTTTATTAAACTTCAAACAGTTTATGCTACAAACTCAGAACCCGTGCGGTCTCACGCGACACGATGAGTTCCTCATTCGTAGCGACGACGAGAATTTTGGCACGGCTTTCATCTGCAGACAGGTCAACTTCGCCGATCGCGTGCTCATTTTTTTTTCTATCTAAATGGATGCCGTACCACTCAAGTCCGTCGCAAATTTTTGCGCGTGTCGTGGCACTTTTCTCACCGATGCCACCCGCAAAAGCGATGACATCCACGCCACCGAGTGCAGCGATGTACGCACCGATATATTTCTTCACACCGTAGACATAAGTATCCAGTGCCAAACGAGCATTATCGTTGCCAGCCGCGATCGCTGCCTCAATATCGCGCATGTCGCCGCTTGTTCCAGAGATTCCCTTCAAACCTGAATCCTCAATCAACTGACGACGAATTTCGTCGGTAGAGACCCCCTCTTTGTCGAGCATATACAGCACTGCGAATGCGTCTAACTCACCGCAACGGGTGGACTGGATCATCCCGTATTGCGTCGAGGTCCCCATGGAGGTATCAATGGATTCACCATCTTTGATAGCGCAGAGAGATGAGCTGCCACCGAGATGACACGAGATGATGCGTAACCCCTCCCCTGATTCGCGTCCGAGGAGTTGCGGCACACGTTCAGAGATATACCGGTGGGAGGCACCGTGGTAACCGTAGCGGCGGATGTCGTGCTGTTCGACCCAGAAACGAGGCACACCGAATTCGGCGGCGTAATCCGGAATTGTCTGATGGAACCATGTCTCAAAGACCGCGACGAGCGGTGTCGTCGGGAGAAGTTCTTGAAAGGCACGGATAGAGGCGATATACGCGGGATTGTGCATCGGCGCGAGCGGTGTGGATGCCTCCAGCGCAGTGATTACATCCTCAGTAATCTGTGCCGAACGCCAATAGCCTCTGGCAAGAATGGTTTTGAACCCGATACCGTCGAGTTGTCCTAAATCTTCAAAGCAACCGACTTCGGGATCGGTAATCAACTTCATGGCGTGTGCAATCGCAGCCGTATGTGTCGGTGCATCGATGTCGCCTTCGCGGGTAGGTTTGCCCGGCACAGCGTGTGTAAAAGCAGACGGCGAATTGCCGATACGTTCCACGCCGCCCTTGACCAAAGAAGTCGTGGTCTCCATATCAAGAATTTGGTATTTGAACGAGGTGCTGCCTACATTGGCACAGAGTATATGCATGTGTTTTTGGTCTCTTTTATAACTGAGTGGACAGTTGCTCTAATTATAGATAAACTCATAATAGTTATCCTTATCTAAATATTCTTTCTTTAAACCCTTTTAAATACCATTTAAATTCATAATAACCAGCCACTATATAATGTCTCATATCATCAATAAACGACATAAAAGTTTCTGGTTCGTTAACACTCTTATTATGATATTCAACAGCGAATTCATACATCTCATCCAGTTTTTGAGCTTTTTCCTCATCTTTGGGTTTATGCACTTTTGCACGAAGTGCTTTTGAAGTGCCAAAACTATCAAGGAAACAACCTACATAATCATATTCGGAACAAGCTTCTTCTATACATGAATATCTATCGTTGATAAAATATAGATAAATTAGTTTTTTCATTTTAGATGTCCTCTTCAAAAATTTTTGAAAAAACTTTTTTGATGCCCACTTTTAAGGGAACCACCTAATGTTTTATTTTTGTTTGACAGCACCCCAAGTGGTGATGTTCACCTTTCGTTTTCGTGGCGATGCTGCAACAATAGCTTCCATTGCTTTTGCTTTCACTATAAGTAAATCCACCTCGTCTGTTATACCGTCATTATTCAGATCTGTGTCATACTTCACGGAGTTTTGCATACCACTACGCACAATTAAAACATCATACAGGTCAATATAACCGTCATCGTTTACATCTGCGTCTATATCAGTTTTTGTATTTACCATTATAAGGTCAGGACGTGATGAAACTTCATTTGAAGCGTTAAGAATTTCCGCACTTTCTATACTCAGTTCTAAGTCACGGAGTTTACTTTCAACACCTGGGACAACTTCTCTTACTCGATTCATAAGGTAATTAGATTTTCCTGTGATATGATCTAGATCCAACGCATGTCCAATTTCATGAGCGGTAATAGTTTCTATATTGAGCTTATCTCCTAAACCCCACGGCATAATAACATAATCTTTGCACCGAACATCACTAGGATCGTTTACTTTTGCAAAACATTTCTGTTCCATAACACCTGGAAACCCTAGCCAATCATATCTACCCGCAAGAAATATAACTTGGATATTATCTTTATGCCAAGCACTCCGATTCGGAATTTCGGCTCGCAGATCGTTAAGCTCTTTATAGGCGGCATATCCTTTCTTTCCATGCACGACAACAACATCTTTATTAAATTCAAATGTTTTAGGATCAAACCCTAATCTATTCATTTCAGTGGCGAAGAATTTTTGTCCTTCAGCAACATAATCCACTATTTTCTTTAAATCTACCTGCTGGTCTAAATCGTCAACATCTTTTGGTACGAAATATATTAATTCTATAACAGGTTGTGCAGATACTGAACACACCAACACAAAAAACGCTAAAAAAACGCTAAAAACTCTTAAATTCAAACAGGTTCTTCGTTTATAGTAAATCCCGAAAACATGTTTACACGCCGCGATAGGGGCCCAAACGATAGCTCGCAGGGGTTGGGTTACCCAACCCCTACGGTTCCCGCCGTGTATGCAAATAATTACGGGATCCACTATAAGACAACTCATGTTTTGTACCTCCGTTTAACATTGTTCACGTTAGCTGGAAATCCAATGCCAGCGTTTTGTGCGAAAATTCGATAACATTATATTTACAGCCTCTGTTTCCTGGCGAATTCGCTCCTGAATCTGGCGATCAGAAAGACGGTTTAAACAGCATGTATCCAGATAAATTTTCATAGACTAAAAAATTTGCATCTGCTTTCCTATTTGGGATGTCCTATCTGTGTTGCCTTAATTTTTTTTTCTACCTCCTGAATTGCTTCAAGGATTGTTTTCCGGTCAAGTTTATCCAGCCACTGATGACGTTCAGCCGTATAATCACCGGTGCCGGGTCTGCGTATTCTGATAAAGCGCATCATTTCGACGGGACCCAGCTGGTCCAAGATAATGTTAAGTGCCAGCTCGTAAAAAGCTATGTCAGACATTTGACTGAGATCTCTATAAGATACAGGCGGTTTCGTTCCATAAGTCTTATAGATTTTTTTTTCAATCTTTTTCATCTCGGTGTGGGAAAGCGTTTGTTCCCCCGCTTCGACAGGGGCCTCACGCGGTTTACAGATGCCGAGAAACCTTGTTGTTTCATCACGTCCAAGGTGTTCCACGAGTGCCGCGATCCCCAGTTTATAAATCTTAGCGCCAGGCATCTCTAATGTATTCATCTACATCTACCTCCCCGAATGGTATGTGTGGCGAATTTTCTAAAATTGATGGATAATTATAGGCAGAAACCTTTTAACTAAGCTTCAATGTTGTTTTCGTGTAGGTGTACTTTCCAAATGCATAAGGCGAGAAGAACGTTTAGAAAGTGCACCCACAAAAAAATAGCCGTTACGCATATCATATCACGCTTTCGGTAGTGTCGGCAACGTTAAACGCGGACGTTCACCGAAATCGGGGAGCTCGGGTGGGTTCTCCTCCATCTGTCGGAGGAGTTCCGCTATCGCACAATCAAGCTGCGGATCGGATTCTGTGGCGTAATCCTGCGGACGATAGTCCACTTCAATATCGGGATCCGTGCCGTAGTTCTCGACACTCCAACCGACATCAACGAACCAGAACGAATACTCCGGTTGCGTCGTTCCACCACCGTCTACAAACGGATGATGCGGTGAAATACCGATAACGCCACCCCAGGTCCGCTTACCAATCAGCAGCCCCAATTCCATAAGTTTGAAGCAGTGCGAGAAGATATCGCCATCGGAACCTGCGTTCTCGTTCGTTACGGCGACTATCGGACCCAAGACGGAAGCGTCTGGATACGGATGCGGCGTACCCCAACGCGGCACGTCATACCCGATGCGACGACGAGATAACTTCTCTAAAAGCAGTTGCGAGACGTGTCCACCGCCGTTGTAACGCACATCAACCAACAGCCCCGGATAACTCACCTCTGACAGAAAACCGCGGTGGAACTCTGCATATCCGCGCCTTCCCATGTCAGGAATATGGATGTACCCGACTTTACCGTCCGTTTTTTCACGGACATATCGTCGGTTGTTGGATACCCATTCACGATACCGAAGTTCTCTCTCGCTCCCGAGGACCTTGAGTATTACATCCCGTTTTTCACCATCGCTTGCATTCTGGAACGTCGCTTGAACCTCCTGATTCGCGAGGTTCACGAGGCATTCCCCCGGCGAAACGGTTTCGCTGACCGGTTGTCCACCGATAGCGAGTAGAATATCGCCTTCCGCGACATTAACCCCGGGCGCATTGAGCGGTGAATCTTTCGAGGCTTCCCACGCATCCCCGTGCGGAATGTGCCTGAGGCGATACCCCTTGTTTTCGGCATCGTAAGCAAAATCTGCGCCGAGGAACCCTTGCGAATAATTCGGTGAACTCCGATAATCGCCACCCATCTCATAGGCGTGTGAAGTGCCGAGTTCCCCCTGCATCTCCCACATTAGGTCGGAAAATTCGCCGCGCGTTGCGATCCGATCAAGGAGCGGCAGATAACGTTGATAGACGTGTTCCCAATCTACGCCGGACATATCCTCTGTCCAGAAGAAATCGCGCTGAAGTCGCCACGCCTCGCGATACATCTGGTGCCATTCGGCTGTCGGTACAATAGAGGCTTTGACACGATTCAGGTCAATCCAACCGGTTTGTCGATTAGAACCGCCTCTGCTCTGAGATTTTTCGCCTTCCACCTTTTTGCCAGCCTTGATAACACGCAACCGGTTTCCAGACGAATAGACAAGCGTCTTCGCGTCGCCGGAGAGCCGGAAACTGTCGATACCGGAGACCAGCGTGTCCTTCTTCTGTTCCTTGAAGTCGTAGACATGCAGCGTGCCTCTCGGTCTATTACTGCTATCGTCAGTCGGTGTTGCGTCTTCTCCTGGGAAAGAAGTGAAAATCACTTTGCCTTCAATACCGGCAATCCGTCCGTAACGTCCGCGTGGATACGGAAAGGCGACGACGCGTTGTGAAATGCCGTCCAAGTCTATCGCAATCGGTTCCGGTTTATCCTTCTTCTCGGACTTCTCGTCAGACGCTTTATCCTCGCTGTCCTGCTTCTTTTTTTCTTCTTCTTCTTTATCCTCATCTTCCTTCTCCTCCTCAAGCGGATGCGGTTCCGGTACGAACGGATTTCCTAACGTCTTCTGCAAGGTTACCAATAACGGACGCATCGCCGTTGGGAAACCGAGATCGAAGTGGAGCGCATCATACACCGGATTGAATTCCCGATAAGAGAGAAAATAGAGATATTTTCCGTCCGGGTCCCACGCCGGGGCGAAATCGTTGAATTCAGGCTCAGTAACGAGGCAGGTCTCACCTGTTTCGATATTACAGAGTTTGATAGATCGGGTCGTTTCGGTGGGCGAAAAACTATAGGCGCACCATTTACCGTCAGGCGACCACGCGACATCTCGGATGCCACGATAATGACCTGTGTCGAGTACTCGGCGTTCGCGCGTCTCTAAATCAATGTGCAAAAGTTCCAGACGGTGGTTGACGAGCAGCAGTCGATCGTTTTCATCGTCTCCAGTTTTTGGAGAGACCGCAAGTTGACGAACATGTCCAATGTCGAGATCATCGAGACGTACGACATCAGCACTCCCATCGCGGGTATGGATTTCGAGTGCCTCTTCACCGGCAGCGTCTGAAATCGTCACGAGGCGTTTACCGTCATTGAGCCACTGCGTTAAGCGGTAGCGTATCCCATCCCGTTCACCGTGCTGGAGAACCGCGCCCTCCCAATTCGCCATCGTAAAGAGTTTACCGCGAATTGCCAATGCCAAGGCGTGACCATCCGGCGTGAGTGCAAATTCTTGTAGGTACTGTGAGACATTGACGAATTTCCGTTGTCGCTGGATACGCGGACTTCTGAAGTCAACATCGACGCGGTTTTCAGTCTCGTTCTCAATATCGTAAACGAACAGATCCGCGCCAGCGTGGTAGACAATCCGTTTTCCATCTGTTTGCGCTGTCCGACAATAATAGGTATCTTGGTGTGTGTGACGTTGAATGTCTTCACCAGTAGGTAGACAAGAGTAGATATTACCGACCCCCTCGTGGTCAGAGATGAAGTAGATACGTGCGCCGACCCATATAGGTGTCGTGTAATTGCTATCCACAGGATTGAGGGGTTGAAATTGCCCGTCCCCTTCGATGTCTACCCAGAGTTGACCTGCTGTGCCGCCGCGGTAGCGTTTCCAACGGGCGGGTTCCCGCGTGAGTCTACCGATGATAACGCCACCAGTCTCACTGAAGTCGATATGGTTTGCGGGACCGTACGATAGGCGTTGCGGCTCTCCGCCTTCTGCATTAATTTTCCATAGCCATGGATCAAACGCTAAACCTGCGTTACTTGAATAGAGAATATGCTTTCCGTCAGCATCCCAATCGACAATAGATGCGTTGCTGCCTTGATAGGTGAGCCGTTTCGCTTCACCACCGAGAGCAGGCATGATGTAGACCTCTGCGGGGCCTTCTTCACGTCCCGAAAAAGCGAGGTGTTCGCCATCGGGTGATAGGCGTGGTGAGCCGACAGTTCCGAGGTTAGACGTGAGCCGTCGGGCGATCCCGCCATCAACGGGTACTGTCCATAAATCGTCTTCACACACAAAAACAATGGTATCTTCACAAATTGTTGGCGCTCTATAATATCCTGACATTAACCCCTCCGTGTTAGGTGTAAAAAAATAAAAGAAAAAACAGACAAATAATACCATTTCTGATTTTATTGGTTTCCTCTTATGTAGCATAGACTGTTAGTCTGTGTTCCGGTATGCCACCGTCCTTCATAACATGCGGTAATGCAACAACACTGTTTAGAAATGGTATAACTATCCGCTCCTTTTTAACCGACCGACGCGTTTTGCATACCGTTCACCGAGATGGAAGACCCAAAACCCGATCGGAATGA
>ASZN01000047.1 GCA_000406005.1 Candidatus Poribacteria bacterium WGA-3G | reverse complement strand
CTACAAAGAGAACAGGCTAACAGCCTATTCTACGAAAGATTGAACACGATAGCACTCTATGCTACTATGAGATACATCTTTTTCGCTTGACTTTACATTATATATAAGGCATGATTTATGCAGGTGTTCTCAATTTTGTAGATGCATTTAAATACACTTACTTTTCTCATAATATCATAATGTTCAAACAGAATCAAACGCTTTTTCAAGTAAACCCAGTTCGGTTAAGTAATATTAACCGAATTAAAAAATTAATCTTCATGTAACCCCACCACTGTAAAGATAATTACCGGTTTTACCACATCACCGATAATCACAGAAATGAAAAAAAATCATAGTTCAGGTTTTCGGAATCAGGTTCAGAAAAAAATATGAAAATTCAAAGTATAAAAGCCTATCAAGTTGATCTACCGCTTTATGAAGGCAGCTACAACTGGTCCGGCGGGAAATCTGTTTCTGTTTTCGACAGTACCATCGTCTCCGTTGAAACGGACGAAGGCATTACCGGCTACGGTGAGGTCTGCCCGTTGGGACCGTTCTATCTTCCGGCTTACGCGACGGGTGCACGTACCGGTATCGCCGAACTCGCGCAACACCTTATCGGTGAAGACCCGACACAACTGCTTCCGCTCAACCGACGGATGGACATCGCGCTCAAGGGACATCCGTACGTGAAATCTGCAATCGACATGGCGTGTTGGGATATCCTCGGTAAAGCCTCAAGCCAACCCGTCTGCACACTGCTCGGTGGACGGTACGGCGAAGATTTTATGCTCTACCGTGCGATCTCGCAACAATCGCCGGACGAGATGGCGGCGAAGGTTGCTACCTACCGTGCGGAAGGCTACCGTAAGTTCCAGTTGAAAGTCGGCGGCGATCCGAACACCGATATCGAACGTATCCACGCCGTCGCCGAATTGATGGAACCCGGAGATGTGCTGATTGCGGATGCGAACACGGGTTGGTTGATGCACCAAGCCGCTCGCGTCGTCCGGGGTGTGCGCGGTGTGGATGTCTATATTGAGCAGCCCTGCCTCTCCTACGAAGAGTGTCTCGCCATCCGTCAGCGCACGGATCATCCGTTTGTTCTCGATGAAACGATTGACAGTCTTCATACGTTATTACGCGGGCATGCCGATCGCGCCATGGATGTTGTTAACATTAAGATAAGTAAATTCGGTGGATTGACCAAAGCGAAACTCGCCAGAGACCTCTGTGTTGAACTCGGCGTTGCGATGACGATTGAAGACAGCTGGGGCGGCGATATTACAACCGCCGCGATTGCGCATCTCGCCCACAGCACACCCACAGAATTCCTTTTTACCGCAACGGATTTCAACAGTTATGTCACCGTCAGCACGGCGGAAGGTGCACCGCAACGGGTTAGTGGCAGAATGGCAGCCTCAACGCAACCGGGGTTGGGGATTGTACCGAAGATGGATGTGTTAGGGGACGTATTAGCTCACGTGGAATAATTGTATGCTTCAGTATTTTCAACCCTTTTGCAGGCGGGGTTTGATGAAAATTGATTTATTAATTCGGTAATATCAGAACGTGCGATGAATCGCACTACTACGAACCTGCCTGTTTGTAGTAGGGCAATTCATTGCCCGTGAATTACCGAAATATTTTTTCAAACTTCATTAACCCCGCCTATTATCAAACGTCTCATAAAAAAATACCTCCATCCTATGTCTATCAGAATCCTCTCAGCGTCCGATGTCCGTGCAGCCTTACCGATGCCGAAAGCCATTGACGCGATGCGGCACGCCTACAGTCAACTATCGGCAGGTAAGGCGATCGCACCACCCCGGCAACATATCTCTACCGACAAAGGCGTTACACTCATCATGCCTGCCTACCTCCCCGAACGGCGCGATTTCGGCATCAAGGTCGTCTCCGTTTATGACGACAACCCGAACCTCAACCTACCGCGTATCACGGCGACCGTCTTAGTGCTTGATCCAGCCACAGGTGCACCGAAAGCGTTCATGGACGGTGCGAGTCTGACGGCTATCCGGACAGGTGCCGGTGGTGGCGTTGCGGCAGACCTGCTCGCTCGGCAGGACGCGAAAACGGTTGGACTCTTCGGCGCAGGTGTGCAAGCGAGAACGCAGCTACAAGCGGTGATGGCGGTCAGAGACATCGCGCGTGTGAACTTAATGAGTCGGACGGAAGCCTCTGCGGAACAACTGTCCGCTGAGCTTGCGGAGTGGACGGATGCGCCGGCGGTCAATCTCGTCCGTAACGCTGAACAGGTCGTTGCAGACGCTGACATCGTTATCTGCGCGACGACATCGGCAACGCCGCTTTTTGATGGAAACGCCCTAAAACAGGGGACGCATATCACAGCCGTCGGCACGTTTGTGCCTGAGAAACGGGAAGTCGATACGACGACTATCAGGCGGGCACACCGAATAGTGGTAGATTCGCGGGAAGCGTGTTTAGCGGAGGCGGGTGACCTAATTATTCCGAATGCCGAAATTGATTCTGAAATCGGTGAGATTGTCAACGGCGATAAACCCGGTCGCCAGTCAGATGACGAAATCACGTTTTTCAAATCGGTAGGCGTGGCGGTGCAGGATGCGGTTGCAGGCGCAGCAGTCCTAGCGGCAGCAGAAGCCAAAGGATTAGGCACCGTTTTTTTCCCCTATCAAGAGGTGCCTATTTTGCTGATTTAAGTTTACCCCAGGTGGTAGTGGCTTTGCCTGCAGCATCGACCGCAAAAACACCTTCAATTCCATTGCCGAGTGATTTAACTTCAGCCCCGGAGAGCGGCACATTAAAGATGACGATTTCATCAATGATTCCACCGAAATGACACCGTCCCTTACCCGCATTACAACCCGTATCTGCACCGATGTAAACGGCTTCAGGGGAATCCCAAGGTTGCCCGACTGCGTCCGCGCTGTTCTGTAGTTCACCATCAACGTAGATATGGATTTTCGCGCCATCCCACACACCGACGAGGTGAACCCACTCGTTTACGGGAAGTGGGTCTCCGAGTGCTTCAAATCTTTCAGGCGCGCTCTTGAGACGATAATGAAACGAAGCCTGGTTAATTCTGCCACCGACATTTTCATGGGCACCGGTTCCAAGTAGATACTGCGACCAGCTTGAACAGCCCTGCCCTTTCCATATAACGCATTTTCCGTTCGGGGGTACCGTCGGATATATCCATGCATGAATCGAGAAACCCTCGGAGTCCTTGAAATTCAAGGCTGCCAGACTATCGGCATCGCCTTTCGTCCCGATACGAACGTGGTTTTGGGCATCAACGCCGCTGAACTCTATCCCGCCCCCGAACTTGGCTTTTGCCCATTTGACATCACCAACAAATACGCCATCGCTACCGTTTCCGGAAAGATCCGTAACGGTTTCACCTTTGCCTTCTTCAAATGTCCACATCCCTTGAATCGTGTTTTTATCAATCTTTGCATCACTTGTCATTATTATCACGAAACTTAGCACGATAAGAGTGCTTATAGTGAGCATGTAATTCAGATACCGTTTTACGAAAAACATGGTTCCTCCTTTAAGTCACGCTTGATTGCAACTTCCTCTTTTCAGATAGGTTACTACATCTTAGTCAAGTTTGGACAATTTTCCCGATTTACTCCTTTTATTTTTTCCAAGTGCCACACACGCGTTCCACTGTGTTCTCAAAACGGATATTGTCGGGGTTGTCTGTTGTCTCTCTATCAGATTCAAGCGCATCCACCCCGCTGATAAGGAAACAATTTTGAACGGTGATATTTTCGGATGCGTGTGCTTTACTACCAAATTTTATTGCGTTACCACCGCCGGCAGGTCTCCCATACTCGCGGCGTACAGCGTCAATATAGCAGTCGCTAACTGTTACGTTGTGACATTCAGAAAGATAAAGCCCATCGCGGTCGGTTCGGATGTTAATGTTGTCAATGAGCAGTCCATCGCAGCCTTCAGCTAGAATCGCGGAATTATTCGCCCTATAGACATTCAAGTTGCGGATTTCCACGTTTTTGCAGCGTTTCAGGACGATACACGTGTTACCCACGCCATCAAGGGTGCCGGGACCGTAGATGTTCACATTTTCAAGGTTTTCTCCGACAAGCACTGCGGCATCTGCAGGCATTGCTTTGAGTGTTGCACCTGCATCAATAGCAAGCGTAACGTTGCTTTTCAGGTGAATGGGGCCGGTAGTATAGACTCCGGATGGGACAAAGACAGTGCCACCGCCGGCGGCGTTGCAGGCCTCAATCGCTCGGTTGATAGTATCTGCATCGTTGGATTTGCCATCAGCGACAGCCCCGAAATGCCGCACGTTGTACGTGCCGACCTTTTCAAGTGCCTCTTGCGTGAGCTCTGCAAGCGTCCCCTTGCGCGTTCTGCCGGTATGCGCTTCAAAGTTCGCCACCCATTTCTTAAGGGTACGGTTGCGCTCGGACGCGGCGTAGTCTACCAGCATTTTCAGGGTGTATTCATATCTATGCGAATCTACCTTGCCTTCAAGCGTTTTCCAGAGTTCCGCTGCCTGCTCAGCCATCTCAACGCCCTCTTCTATGTTGGCATAGATGTCTTGGACGAGGGTTCTGCCGATAGAAAGTCGCTGGTCGTGTTCTGTGAAGTGGAAGGTCGCGAGGTAGGCTTCCCCGCGCAACGGATCTCCATATATTTCACGAAGCCCCGGAGCATACTGTGCCAACACGCGCTCCCGCAATTCGGGTGTTATAACGCCTGCCCCCTCCGTATTGACGATATAGGGTGTCTTAACTTGTGCCATACCGGGGTCGCTGGAATCAAGCCAGATACCGCGATATCCGCGATAGTTGTAGCACTTGCGCGTGACTTCTTCAAGCATCATCAAGATAGTTTTGGTTGTCCCAAGCACCGCCGGATCATTGCCGAATGTCTGCTGAATCCATTCCGTGTAGATTTCATCCACTGTCAGGTCTGGGTTCCAGGTGAGTCGTCCCAACCCATAATAGTTTACAGCGTTCAACGGAGATTTTGTCCATGCGAGTGAAGGTGAGATCATAGCCACACCCATGATGCAATTGACCCTGAACTTGTTCAAGCTTCCCGGTCCGTTGCGATAAGTATCCTGTTCAAACCACCACTTCCACTTTTTGACCCAAGAGACGGGCCAACTCTTGTCAATGACGAGTTCACTGCCGGATAGGTTTTTCTGCAGTGCGCCATCAAGCGCAGGAATTGGCGCGGCGAGGTCCCAATCCAAAGGACTGCCTTTCGGAACTATAATGACGTTGTCCCGAAAGTTGCCATCTTCATGTGCGAACAGATCATACGGGATTAGATTTCGGTAGGGTTCCGGTGTATATCGAAGATTCCCATAAACGAACCCACGCACGAGCACCTTCCCACCATAAGGCTTCACGGTGTCTGCAATCCGGTTTGCCATCGGTGGGCGCGGGTCGCCGTTCTGTTTCTCCGAACCGAGTTTCATGAGGTATCCCCCGAAGTCAGGTACTCTTGCATAGAGTGCATCCGCGGTTTTTTGGTCAAGTGCAAGGAGATAACTCGGACTCCAGTAGAGCTTGATGCCGTAATCTCGGCATAAGTCGGCGAGTTTTTCGACCTCATCAAGATGCTCCAAAAAATTGTTTCGGTAGTGCCAGTTAATCTCGCTCGGACAGAGCGCGTTCCACCCGCAGGATGCCAGCATGCGAACCCAATCGTGAATCAGCTGGGTATTACCAGTACGCAACTCTTCCCAACTGAAAATTGAGTTGTCTCTACCGCCACCTCGCCATCTATCGCCGAAGAGCCCACGGAAATAGGACCAATGTGCGACCATGCGGATAGGCACCTTCGGATTTTCTAAAACATCAAGTGTAAGCAGATCCTGTCCAAGTTGAATGCGACGGATCAGATCGAATACGCCAAAAATAACGCCTGCTGGTATTTGTCCAGCGACGACAAGCGTTTCGTCGTCTCCGTCCTTTATTGCTTTGATAACGAATCCGTCGCCCTCAATCTTAGCCAACGCGAAGTCTTCGACACGTTCCCGGATCCAACTGGAGGTTTCAGGTGTACCGAGGATAACTCGCGATCCAACAGGGGCATCAGTTTCTGAAATGGTGGGCTTGAAATTGAACATGGATTCTATTGCTTGTACCAATTCAGAACACGCTGTCTCGACAGTCGAATTTGTGCCTTCAGCAATAATGTTTGTGAACAAATTTTGATTGCGCTGTTCAACAGTAAGTGGATTGAATTGCAACCACGTTTTGTAAAGCGTTCTGTCCACCTCTTGGTACTTGTAAGTGTTCTGCTTTTTTTCGGTAGGATTCGTATCGCGTCTACCCGCATAGATGGCTACGGTGGCGTTGTAAACCTGGTGGATTTCAGTGTCATTCAGCGGTCTGTTGTAGATTCGGAGATCATCAAGATAACCGACAAAGCCTTCACCGGTGCGAATCTCTGTTAAACCCTCTCGGCGCAGCGGTTCCACGTTCACTGCTGATAAATCAATTGTTGCAATCTGTTCTCCATCACGCCAACCGACGATCTGTTTGGCTTCGTCGTCATAAGCAACCGCGAACAGATGCCACTCGGAGTCACCGACGGAGGCTTTCACATGCGGATAAAACGCCCACTCGCGTATATCGTACTTGGGCCAGTCGTAGTCAAGAATCCCTTCCCAGTACTCAAAATCCTTCTCACCTCGGAAACGTACCTGAAAACAGCCACGATAGTTGTTAAGTTCGACCGCATCGTTGTTATATCTGAGGATGTTGGACCTATCTGACCCCGAATTTAACCAGAAGCAGATTGTGCCACGCGACATCGCAAGTGGAGAGTTCTCAGGCACAGGAATCCGCAGCGGTCCTGTCTTCGGCATGAGCTCAATACAGGCACGTCCTTCGCCGAGTGTGTAGATTTGCGTTCCACCGAGTTCCGCGTGGTTGTCGTTCCCGGAGCGGTCTCTTCCGGTTCCATCGTCAAAATCCCAATGACCAACCAAACCTTTGGGGGCAGCCGCCATCGCACTATTGAGTTCATTTGCCAATATCAGCACCACAATCACGAAAATTGTAATGAGGATTTGGTATTCCATGTGTTCGCTCCATAACTTCCTCTACGACAGTTGGATTAAGCGATTAATTCCGAGACAATATTAGCACCGTCCGGCGCAACGCGGACAGGTCTTCCATCACTGGTATGTAACTCCGTTCCCTGATACTTGACCTGTGAAGTTAGGCACTGCGATGTTTGGCAGTAAAGCCGTTAGCATATCTCCTGAAGTGTTCTCACGGCACTGATACGTACACCTGTCAGATTTGTAGGAATGGTTTTCAGCGGTCCGCGGACCTCCTGCGGCGCATCAGGTTTCGGATCGAAGGTCTCAAGGTGGCTCGGACCGCCGTCAAGCCATACCAGGATACAGGATTTTGCTGTTGCTGTCAAACGAAAATCAAAATCAAAACCGAAAACTAAATGGCCCTGTTTACTTGACTTTTAGTAATTTTTATGGTTTAATATTTCAAGTAGAATTTTGAGATCCACCCCTTGTCGGAGACGTTAAACTTACACATTAACAATGAAAGTTAGAGAAGTCATCAAATTACTTACAGATGATGGTTGGTTTCTTCACAAAACAAAAGGTAGTCACAGGCACTTTAGACATCCAACTAAGTCTGGCAAAGTAACAGTTCCAGGAAAAATGGGTAAAGATATTCACCCGCGTACATTGAACTTCATTCTTAAACAGGCAGGTTTAAAATAAAGGAAACTTTAACGAATGCGTTATCTTGTAATTTTTGAACAAGGCGATACGAATTATAGTGCGTATGTCCCAGATCTCCCTGTATGTGTAGCAGTAGGTGATACACTTGAGGAAACACGAAAGGAGATCGCTGAAGCTATGAAATTTCATATCGAGTGTCTACAAGAAGATGAAGAAATTATTCCGAAGCCGACTTCAAAATTGCCTGACCAAACTTCTTCAGGCCTCATAGCGGATTTTGTTGAAGTTGGAATAGATAACACCACCCCCGCAAAGCATTCCAATTTACCTTCTTTTCCCAATATCACGTCTCGCATTAAACGCAAACGCGTGTAAAAACGGTAGTGCTACGGTGGAATGTGTACATTTTTCACTATTTTTCTTAGAATTTCCCAAAGACACGCACAAAAATTTCCATATAGTTCTGATCGTTGACATCGCCGATTGCGCGTTGGTCTATGTACCGCGCACCGATATGCAGAAACATCTGCTTCCGATAAGCAGTAAAACTTTTCTCCATCTCAGCCAACAACGCCTGACGGACAAAATCGTTGTCGTCTTCAAGCATATCGTTGAACAAAAGGACTTGACCGCCACCGGTGAGCTTGATGGTTTTCGTGAACTGATAGACAACTTTAAGGATAAGTGCAGGTGCCATATCCCGCAGGTGCGTCCGTTCGATCGTACGTAATCGGAGCCCGCGTGAAATCTCCTCACCGTCAATTTCCGCACTTAGCGGGAGATATTCAATCCGGTCCTCCGCCATCCGGAAACCGTTACGGAGGGTATACTTGAACATCGGACTGATCTCCAGCGATTTAGAGGGCCGCAACCGGTAGAGCGTCTTGAAAATACCGACCTCATAGTGTTCATTATCCCTGTCAAAATCGATGTCATACTGAATCTTGGCGCGAGCCGTTGTGACCATCCGATCGATTCCCAAGTATTCATACGTGATTTTAACCGTATTAATGAGGTCGTTCTGCATCAATAGCGGATCCCTACGTCGTTTTTCGACCTCAACACCACCATCGACATAGAAGAATTGGAGATCCCCCTCTCTCTCCATCTTCTGGATTTCTGGTTGCGATCGATAGAGCCGTTCATCTTGTCTCCCTAAAAATCCGGCGTAATACCACGTCTCGTCGGGAATCTGATCCTTTACCAATTTGAGTTCGTTCTCGAAAATGAACGCAGAAGCGCGAGCGAGTTCTTTCCGGTAAACAACGTTCGCGAACGCTTTCGTTGAATCGGGTGTATTCCTGAGCCTGATATTTTTTTCGACTTGCAGTCCAAGGTCTATATCTACGACACTCGCCGGACCACTCACCTTCCGGTTCATAAACAGTCGCATCCCTTGTAGCCCGACATCAAACTCGTAATTCGGATCGAGGTCGTTTTCTTCTTCGTCCCGGATGCCGTTATTGTTCCGATCACTCTCATCAAGGAAATCCTCATCGACATCAAAGAGCAGGATGTCGTCCTCATAGTCAAAGATACCGTTGTTGTTTTTATCCAAATCGCCGGGAATAATCAGTGAAGGCGGATCAAGAAATGTGTTATCGGAATAGCGGTCCTGGTCATCGTTGTCCCCGACGGAGCGGGAGGCATCAAATCGTGGACCGACGCGAAACGCCTCTGCTTGAAAGATCGTATCCCCGATAGTTTGGAAGGCTTTGAAAACCGTTGTCGCCGCATCGAACCGTGAACCCAAATTCTTTTGCAATGCGCTTTTCGGCGTGATCGCCACCTCGGCTTTCACACCGTAGTTGGTGAAATTGGTTTCCAAGTCCACTGCCCACACGGGTACTTCACGGAAATACCAAGAAAGCCCGATCTGCGACTTACCGAACTTTGTTACTTCGCGTAAGCCGATACCGGAGCCATCTGTCTGCTCCTCTTGACCGTTGAGTCGGTTCAGCAGACCCGGCACCATTAGAATCGTCCAATCGGTATAGTTGGATCGAACTTCCCAACGGACACCGCTCAAGTCAATCTGATCGAAGGTGAATTTAGTGAATGTCGTTGGCACTTCGCCCAGACTCAGGATATTTTTGACGCTACCCGCGGTCTCCTCAATCACCATCACACTGTGAAAGCCGCGCCGAAAGAGGCGGTCGAAATCGAAATTGTCTTGCCTGACCCGCTCCTCCTCTGTGTCGGCGAGGAAGTTGCGTCGGTTTGTGAAATCGTATTCGACACGTCCCGACAAGAATAACTTGCCAAATAGGCTGTAAACGTCCTCTGCATCCGCGCGGAACGCCAGAGAGCCGTTGAACAACAAGAAGAGCGAGCCAAGGATCAGGTACCTTCGTACATCCGTTTTTATTTTCATACCTTATAAGTCGTAGGGACGAGGTGCCCTCGCCCCTACCTGCTGCAACTACCTCAAAATGTCTTCCGGTCCGTAGGATTCTGTGAAGGTTGTCCAAGTTCCTGCGCGTTTATCAAATCGGCTTAACCCTCGATATGTACCGAACCAAATATAGTTACTATCAACCGCCATCGAAAGGATGCCGTTATGTGCCAAACCATCATCCCGTGTGTAAGTCGTCCATGTATCCGTTAACTGATCAAACCGGCTGACCCCGGCATTGTAAGTGCCGATCCAGACCTCTGTGCCATCAACACCGATAGTGGTAACCTTGTTGCTGGCGAGTCCATCTTCTGTGGTATAGCCAGCCCATACGTCTGTCTTTTCATTATAGAGCGTCACCCCGCGATCGCTACCAAACCAGACATTATCGCCATCAAGAGCGATACAACTAACTTCATCGCTGGCGAGTCCATCTTCCATTGTGATTGTCTTCCAGATGTCTCTACCGACATCGTATTTGCTGACACCGCGGCGTGTACCGACCCAGACGTTCCGCTTGCTCGCCGTGATACACCAAATTTGATCGGTAACCAACGATTCCGCGAACTCCTTGGAGACAGCGGACGGTTGGATTTCAGTACCGGATGTGTAAGTAATCCATGCGTTGAGGTCATCCGCTGTGCGCGGATACTTCCCGATCCCGGAATTCGTGCCGACCCAGATGCTATTGCCGTCGCTGCTCACAGAAGTTATATTATTCGCAGGCAACCCGTGCTCCGTTTTGTATTGGTCCCACTCCAGCGCTATCTTATCAAAGCGGTTCGCACCGTCGCGTGTCCCGATCCAGACGTATTGTTCATCCGTTACAATAGAACTCACAACATTATCGGAGAGCGCGCCTCTCTTTTTCCGTCCGTGCTGGTGCCAATGGCCCCCGTGGGTTTCAATGTTTTCGGAGCCGCCCTCCTGCCGATAATTTTTCCAAGTGCCGAAAACCTTGTCGTAGCGGGACATCCCTTTATCGGAACCGATCCAGACGAACCGCTCATCTGTAGCTACCGTCCGGATGGTGCGTCCAAGGAGGGTAGGCAGTGCCGTCAAAGGTGTCCACGACTCTTTCCGCTTGTCATAACGCGAAAGCCCGCGCAAGGTGCCTACCCATACATAATCTTCATCAACTGCAAGCCCATACTCACCGACATGATTATGGAGCAGCCCCTTGATATCTTTAAACGTTGTCCAGGTACCGGAGGCGAAATGAAACCGTCGCAGCCCTTCGTTGGGTGCAGCTAACCAGAGATAATCGTCATCGGCTGCGAGTTCGAGTGTTCCGCGCCCGGAGCGGATTGTCGTCCACTCCTTTGTACGCCGATCGTATCGAGTGACACCTGCGTCATCCCAAGGCCTGTAGAGTATCCAGACATCCTTCTCTGTTGCGATAATGCGTCTAATGGTTTTCGCGGCGAGCACGTCATTCGTTGAAAACGTTGTCCATTTTTTCGTTTTCTTATCGTATCGCGAGAGTGGACGGTTGCTGCCTCTGTCCCATTCCGAACGCGCCACCCAGATGAAATCGTCATCCACAGTAATCCATTCCGCGCCTCTACCCGCCAGTCCATCTCTGGGTCCGAAATTTTTCCATTCACCGGTAACCTCATTGTAACGCGTGAGGCCGCGCCCAGATGCAAACCAGACGTTCGGTCCATCAACCCCGAGTGATTTTATACTCTCAATCTCACGGTGCCCCTCTTCTTCAATCACTTCCCAGGTTCCAGTCGCTTTATTATAACGGTTTAGCTCCAACCCAAGCATCGGAATGACCCAGACGCTCTGCTCACTGACATCAATTTTACCTACATCGTCTGTAGAGAGCCCATCTTCTGCTGTAAAATGCTGCCACGTATCCGCCATTTTGTCGTAACGCAGAACACCGTAATCTGTCGTGAACCAAACGGCATCAGTATCGACGTAAGACCAACGGATAAACGTCATCGATCTTTTCTGAGTGGACTTCAGAATATCCAAGCGTGTGAAACGCCGCCACGTTTCTGTCGGACGATGAAACCGCACAATACTACCGTTTGGTGAAGCTCTCCAGTTGCTAAACCAGATGTAATCGCCATCAAACATGATGTTTGAAACCATCGTTTCAAGGAACGGCTCCCGTACCGGACGGGATTGATGTATTTTAATTTTTCCTTGCGGTTCGATAAGGCGTGTTTTTCCATTCGCTTGCTTTTCCGTATATCCGCCCTCCACTACGTTACGGGCTACTTTATCTGATCTATTTTTAGTGCTGTCCTCCATTACATTACGGTTATTTATCTTACCTTGCGGTTCGGTATTTTTAATTATTCCTTGCGGTTCGGTTCGGTCGGTTGGTGTTTTCAAGTGCTTTTCCGTATATCCGCCCTCCACTACGTTACGGGCTACTTCATCTGATCTATCTTTAACTTTTTCAGGGTTATGATATTCAACGAGACCGATGTCTGTCGCCAGCCAAAGCGTTCCATCTGCTTCACATAAGATGTCGCGAATGTTATATGACACATTTGAGAGCGAATTCCAAGACTCGGAAGCAATCGTGTAACTTCCGAGACCTTGCGGTGTCCCGATCCAGAGAACACCCTCTCGAAAAGCGAGTGCGGTAACATTCGGAGACGGTAATTGTTTATTCTTTTCACTCTTACTGGGGGACAATGGGACCCAACGTTGCTCGGTGTTGTCATATCTTGCGAGACCTTTGTGTGTGCCGGCCCAAATCGTCTCTTCTTCTCCTTCACCTGTAGACAATAGAACATTCACATAAGGGTTGGGAAGCCCGTCGGTAGCAGGGTGCATTTTTTTATCGGCAATCGAATATCGCCAAACACCACTAACCCCACCAAACCAAACACTGTTATCACGCACAAGGACAGATAATATCAGTGGATTTTTGGGGGCATTCGCCGCCTCAGTAACGGTTGGGGCCCCCGGCACGTCAAGCTGCGTCCATTTTTGAGATGTTAGGTCATACATGGCGGGTCCCAAACTGGTACCGAGCCAGATAACAGCATCAGACTGTGTTGCATCGGCATCAACTGCCGTCACGAAAGCTTCACCGGGGGAATAGTTCTCAGTTTCCAGTTGTCGGTTATCGTAGGGGTTGGGTGGTTTCCCAACCCGTGCCGACGAGGCAACCTCGCCCCTACTACCACTGATAACTGATGACTGACCACTATTTCGCGGTGTATGAAATATCCATTCGCTGCCCATATACTTTCGCGTGCCAAGCCCGCGATCGCTGCCAATCCAAACAGAATAGTTCTCAGTTTTCAGTTTTCGGTTATCGTAGGGGTTGGGTTGTCCAACCCGTGCCGACGAGGCAGCCTCGCCCCTACCACCACTGATAACTGATGACTGACCCCTAATAAATATTGACGTGATGTAGGGTGTCGGGAGTCCATCTTCTTTGGAAATGATTTCCCAATGCCGCGTTTCGGGAGCGTAGACCGAAATCCCGGCGACGGTTGCAATCCAGAGGTTACCACTGGTATCACGTGTTAGCGCACGAACATCGTTGTCGGCGAGAAAATCGGCTTGCTTGTAAATTGTCCATTCACCTGTCACCTTATCGAAACGGCTCACGCCATCCTCTTTACTCGCAAACCAGACATCATTGCCGTGCGTCGTAATCCAACTCACATGATTACTTGATAATCCATCTGCTTCGGTGTAATGCACCCACGTATTAACGGGTTTGATGAACCGGTGGACACCCGCATTCGCTGTTCCAAACCAGATTTGGAAACCATCCGCACGAATAGAGGTAATCATATTGCTTTTCAGCAGGTCGGTTTTCGTATATGTTTTGATGAAGGTCTGATCGACTTGATTGTATTGACTGACACCCTCCTTTTGGGTGCCAAACCAAACGCTGTCATCGTCCACTGCAATCGTAGCGATCTCGCTGTCTATCAAGCCATCTGATTTCGTATAGTTATTCCAAGAATCCGTATCTCGATGGTAGCGACTCACACCGCCTTTGCTGAATCTCGGATCCTCGTCCCATCCATGCGGATCAGGGTTGATTTCCCTATCGGTGCCGACCCAGACGTACTCCGGCTCGACGGCGATTGTCGTAACGATTTTACTCACTAAACCGTCTTTTCGGGTACGCACCGCCCAACTATCAATTGTTTTGTCATAACGATTTAATCCGTCGGATGTTCCAAACCATACGTAGTTCCCATCAATAGCGATAGAAGAGACTTCGTCGCTCGCTAAACCGTCAATGGTTCGGAAGGTTGCAAAAGTGTCTGTTTGCATGTCGTAACGACTGACACCTTCATCTGTAGCGAACCAGACCCACTGCCCGTCAATTGCGACGGCGTTCACCATATCGTTTGCCAACCCATCTTCCATCGTGTAATGGAGCCATTTATCTTCGATGCGTTCCCAACGTGAAACGCCACGCGCTGTTGCGATCCATACGTTCTCCGAATCCGCTGCAATACAGTTGGTTTCGTTGCTGACGAGCGTCCGTTTCACGGGCCACATCTTTTTAGTACGCCCGTTTGTATCAGAATCCTCAAGCGGTACAGTGGATTGTGGGTCAGTGGTCACCAATGGACCGCAACCCGTAATTATAAAGAGCGGAAACAGAAACAGGAGACCTACAAATAGAACCAGAAACGAGCGTTCGCGCGTGCGTTCCAAGCTTTCAAACGCAATCGGAGGATCGTTGTCATCTAATCGGTTCATCATTTTTAAAATTACCCCTTCACCTAAGTTAATCCAGGAGTTGTTTTGTCATTTGACAATTATTATCGCATAAATACGTTTCATAAGCAAGAAAAGCATAAGTTTGGGGTGTGTAAACATTTTGGCAGCGTTCCGTTAGAGACGGATTTATCCCGGTCCCCCTTCGTCAACGCACATAGCACTCCGCTGGAGTGCAGCTACCGACACTCTTGATTTCTATTCTCACTGCGAAGCAATATCACGCCTCTGGCGTGAAGAGGTTGCCTTTATGTCTAAAGATACTTCTTTGCTCCAGCGGAGCAATATGTCTATAGAAAAGCCGGTGCCCCTTCTTGCACTCCAGCGGAGTGCTATGTTTGAAGCTTTAGAAAACGGTGTAACGAATTTAGTGCCAAAAACTTTACACACAATTTTAATTTGACTTAGAAGCCAAATTTGTGTAAATTAAATAATAAGACAAAATTAAAATTAATAAAATATAACATAATAAGTTGTCTTAATACTTATATTTGATTGCGTCAACATCGTTTTAACTAAGGTAGCAAATCAGGTTAATATAGGGAAGTGTGTCCATGACAACCAATGTCTTACAAGATATTATTCAACGCTGCCAGCAACGGCACGAGAATCCACTTAAACAACGGAAGACGGTCTCAGTGCCTCGGCTTTACAAAGGGCTTCCTTACCATTTCACAGTCCATTGTGCATACAGATATCCTGTGATGCTTCAAGACTTGGAGGCGGCAGGCATTTCTTTTATGCCGATAGGAGAAGCCCCTGGAACCGACTGCCCGCCGCGTCATTTTGGAGGCGAACGGTTCTTGAAACGCCAACAGCCCACAGCCTGGGATGCCATCCGATGGCGCAAGTCGTGGGGGCTTCAAGTGTATACGGGTATGCCCTCGGCACGCAATGGCGCACCATGGCATGACATCGATTTTAAATATGAAGCCTTATGTGCCGCACCTGAGGCTATTCTTGTTTGTGTTCAAGCACTTGTTGACTCCGTCGCGAACCCGTTGTTGACGATATCAAAGTCTGGCGGGCTCCGCTTTTCTTGTAGGATACCGGGGTACTTGCACCCACATACGAAGCAGGAACGGTTGTCTACCTATCAACAGACACCGACAGCAGAGAATCTACCGCCACACGACGCGTATCTCGAAATTTTGGGTGAGAAGGGACACAATTGCTGGGATGCGCGCTATGAAATTCTGCTCGGCAGCCTGTTAGACCCGCCTGTGATTCCTAAAGAGATTTTGTTTGTCGCTATTGATGCCCTTCGCGCCGCGCTACACGAACCTGTTCCCCAAAACATACAAAACAAGGAGAGCATGCTTGACGCGCCATATTCTCTTGGATCGGGCAAACTTGACCTCGCCAAAGAGGCATTTTTCAAGCGCGGGTTTTCTTATGTCAGCCAAGAGGATGAATGTCACTATTGGCACCGACAAGGTAGTGAGAGTGGCAACACAGAGGTAGCATTATGGGAGAACGAAGAGGGTGTGTGGTTACGTGCGTCTACATCCGATACCGGGCTACCTATGCAGGCAACGCTTATAACAGACGTTTGGAAGGATACCGGCATCTTGCCGCCGATCCCTGCGACAGGGCTGCCTATAGCTGATAAGATACCTGCCATTCGGGAAGGAAAACTGAGTCCACTGGCAATAAAACGTCCTCGTCCGATGTTACACAAGTCCGAACCGCCCGAAAAGGTTGATGATACACACGAAGAAATGCGTGTTCAGGTGCAGCGTGCTTTGAATAAAAACGTGCGCGTTCTTGGGTTTACCCCCGGGACAGACCCAGAGAAAGACCATGAAGTAGAAGCCGTTCTACAGAATAGCGAAGTCATCAGTATCATGAGAGAGAATCAATTGTTTCCCAGATGCCAACTATCTAAAACGACATTGGAGGCGTGGGTTGCCAACTGGGGGGGCAGTGCCTTAGGAAACTTTGCGCTGACTTTGCTGAATGCAGTAGAAATCAGAGACCTACACCATGCCGATGCCATCAAACGTCTCCGAACAGTGATGCAGACGTTTGAATGGTTGGAAGAAGAACTCATCCAACAGATGTCCCACGTTTCGGATCCAGACTGGACGTTTTGGCATCAACTCAAACGCTTCTTTGCCTATTACACGAGGGATGCTGATGCGCCGATGCGATGGGAGCACGAAGAACTACGGTTCTCGATACCCCCAGTACTTCATCCGAGCGTCAGACACCTTTTGGTCACCGCACCAGTTCTCCACAGCGAACATCTACGTCGCGCATTTTTCGATGAGGAAGTTGAGGTCCTTCCACCCCAACCGATGGTATGGGCTCCCGGAACCCGCGTTTTTCAGATTCGCACCGGTATTTATCCACGGAAGACAATTTTAGACCTCAGCAACACCTGGGACAGTCTCGGGGTGTCTGAAACCGGGCAGCACATTTTTTGGCGGCTCCAAGCCGAAATTGAAAGGGACCCAAATATTAAGCACGGGATTATAACCGATGTTCATGCAATTGAACAACTCGGGGATATCGCGAAAAATGAGAACGTCTGTTTCTTGGAGGTTTTTAGTGTGGTAGAAGGATTGGAAACCGCTTTTCAAGAGGCGCAAGTCATCTGGATAGTTGGCATACCAAGAATGGGACCCCGTACCCTTTTAGAACGCACGCGGATCCTGTTTGGAAACGACGAAGAACCCCTCTTTTATGAAATGGAACCTGAACTCCACCGGTACAAAGACGAACGCGTCCAGAGCGTTTATGAAATAGAAGTCTTACGTATATTCAGAGAGATTATAGAACTCGCTCAGCTGAACCGTTTGGCAAACAAGAAAATTATGTTGATTACGGGGTTGCGAATTCCCGATATCACCGACAGACCTGAAACACTCCTTTTTGACTGGGCAGATTTCGATGTCGCCGGTGAATTAGATAAACTCGCTGAGGTGATAGCGACACGCCAACGTTTTGAGGCGGAACGCGACACGCTAACGGCTGAAACAAAGAGAAAAGAAGTAGAACGTGTATTAGGATGTTCGACAAGGCAGGCGAACCGAGCGTTGCGAAGAATGAGGGGTGGGAAAATCGTACGTGTCACTTTCCGAGAGCAAATTCTCGAACTGCTCGTTGATGGCGAGAAAACAACACCCGAATTCGCGGCAGCAATTCAAGGACATCCAAAAGCGATAAATACAGAACTCACGCGCCTTGTAAACAGGGGTGACATTGTAAAAGTCAAACGCGGTCTGTATACACTACCGAAAAAGTAGTGTAACCATAGCATCGGATTCTAAATTTCACTCGCCTTGAATCAGTTTGAACTTATGTGCAGCCTCTTCTGGTCCGACGAAACGGCTGTAGATCGCTATACGGCTGAGTTTACCCTCCCAATTCCTGCCGCCACTCGCTTCATCGCCGAAAAGCAACCGATAGAGATGCCAATTGCTGAAATCGCCTTGGATGCCGTTACCGACGTGGACAACCTCACCATCTATATAACAGTAGACGTTCCCCTCAAAATAACTGACCATAACGTGCGTCGGTTTTGCCACTTCAATCTTTCCGAAAGAGAATTCGCCATCGGTGGCATTCCCGCCGGTCTGCGGCGTACGGATCCTCACGGCAAACCGGTTTCCGTCCTGTCCAAAGGTAAAGTTGCGATGCGTAATATCCTCTGAAAACGTGATAATCCGTGCGGGACCGCTCTGGTTCAAGTTATCCGTCGTAACGAGACACGCAAGCGTCAATTGGTTGCTCGCCTGACACGCTGCGAGAAGCATTTCATTCACATCTTTGGTGAGGAACGCACCACCGGTCAGGTCCATCTGTCCGTCTTCACTGATCTTCGCCGCGCCGCGCGGTTCAACATCGCCACTGCCTTCAAGTGTGTTATGCCAGAGAAACACGAGTCCATCACGCGAACCCGGGAATTCTGTGTGCGTGCCGATGTCAGCGGGTGTTTCCGGCGATACGTGAATTGCAAGGGATGTCGTTGCTGTGTCGCCTTCCTCGTCCATCACTGTGAGCGTTGCGACGTATTGACCGAGGTTTTCGTAGATATGCGTCGGGTTCGATTCAGTGGACGTTGTGCCGTCTCCGAAGGTCCAGTGGTGTGCCAGATCCCCCGCTGCGGAGAAATTCACAGTGAGGGGTGCGCTGCCTTGCAACACATCGGCGGACGCTTTTGCCTCCGGACGGAGTTTCTCACCGGGTGCGTAGGGTGTAAAACGATAGGCAAAACCACCCTGCGGCGCAGCGAATGTATATTCCCCGGGGTGTGCCGTGCCGACGGGAATGACTCTCATGTTCCACGTATCCACGCGATCGACCTTATACGACTGCTCGCCTTGCAAATCGAGTGTCATCGTCTGCGGTGCTGTTGTGTAAGTCAGGTAGTATTCTCCATGTTTCGCGAGGATATACCGTCCCTTGTCATCACCGATCAGCTCGAGTGTATCAAACGCAGGGGCGTCAGCCATGAAATCTCTAAGGAACGCAATCCGGGGAGCACTCTCACCGCGCAGCACACCGCCTTTTGCCCACCAGAGGAGGTCTTCAGGATGTTTGTAGGTCTCTCCGTGTCCGACGTAGCAACCGGCGAGGGTGCCTGCCCAGAAGTTTTGGACCATCTGCGCTCCGGTGAGGTTTCCCCAGCCTTGTGGCACATCACCTTCATAGCGACACTCGTCGTAGATGACGGGTTTGCCGTATTGCGTCCGATAATTGATACCGCCTGCCATGTTAGAGGTTTGGATGCTGGTATGCGTCACCCACGGCTTGTTGTGGTCGTACCAACGTCTGCAATTGTGGATGCCACGTAACCGCTGATACGGGTCTTCGGCTTGGATAATCTGGAAGAACCGATCCCAATCGGATTCCTCTTTCGCGGGCATGATGTCAAATTCGTTGGCGAGGGACCACCAGACGTTTCGGAACGCCGCCAGCCGAGCGACAGCATATCGAATGTAGCGATCATCGCTTTCGGCATCCATTTTCTCAAAATCCCATCGGTCATAGGTATGAAACAGGATGATGTCCGCCTCAATACCGAGATCTAATAAGCCTTGCACGCGCTGTTCAAAATGTCGCCAGAATTCCGGGTTGAATCTTGTGAAATCCCAATCCTTTAACGGTTCTCCTTCATACGGGTAGTAGACGGGTTCATTTTTGTTGTAGACGTAATCTTTTGGAAAAATGCACATCCGCATCTTGTTAAAGGGTGCTTCGGCGAGCGTTTTGAGCGTCTGTGCCTCCATCGTCTCGCCTTGATGTGCCCACGCATAGCAGGTCGTCCCAAACTGATGATAGGGTGTTCCATCGGCGTATTGCAAGTAGTAATCTTTATAGACTTGCACAGGTCCATGGTTGCCTTCGGACGGTTCGACGCAGGTCAACTGTCCGGTCTTGCCGTTGAGTTCGGCGCGGTTGCTTTTCGTCGTGTATGTCCATTCGCCAACTTCATCGGGCATGAATCGGATTTTGTAAACGCCGTTTCCGTCGTAGAATCCGTGCGGCTCGAATGTCCGATCCCCTTGTTTAAATTCTGCTGTTAATTCGACCTCAGTGAACGGATTCCCTGTATCGGGTCCGTTCAAGGTCACTTCATATATTCCCCACTGTTCAACCATACTTATCTCCGATTTTTTGTGCCTTCGTGGTAGATATTACACTCAGCGAAAGGATCAGGATTGAAGATGATTATATGATTTACCATGATAAACACAGTGTCCTTTCTTATCACGGATAATCTATCAATCATGTAAATCAGCGGTCCGGTTTTGCCTCCGCTGCATTTCGGTGTTGATGGCGCGAATACCAACCACCGTCTCGTTAATTGAATTATTTGCCCGGTCTCGAAACCCGTACTTGCGTGCGTTGTTCCTAATGTAGGCTCCACATAAGTGGTATCCGACGCATTGCGGGATCTCCCAGAGTGCGTCCATCACTTGTTGATAGTGGTCTGTATCGTGCAAACGATTCGCCGTCGGTGGCCAACTTGTGTCGCCGTGGGCGCGTATATGTCCAGCCGCGTCCGCCAGCAGAACCGGTCGGTCTGCGAAGCCCGCCCAGCGTTGCATCTTCGTGGCGATATTTTCTACTGTCCCAAAACATTGAAAACTGAGCACATCAATGTAAGGCAGTGCTGCCTGGACGACTTCCTCGGGTAGGAGTGCGTTTGCCTCCCATCGGTCACCCAAAATTAGGTGGTTCGGGTCGTAACGGCGGATAGCGTCATGGGTGACCTTGTAGTAGCGTTCGGCAATCGCCGAGAGTTCGCGGCGACCCGCATCTGATTCGAGCAGGTCTGGATCGACTAACGATCCACGCCACTCCGTGTGGGGCGAGGTGTGCACCCACTGCGGACAATCGCAGTAAAAGTAACCGATAAGTTTGGGATCGTCACGCAAGCGTACACACTCATCGCGGGCGACGTAGTCGCACCACGCCTCGAAGTCGGAACTCATTAGATCGGGCATACGAACTTCAACCTGCCACTGATGTGCCTCGGTGAAAGGTAGCAGGTGGCAGTAAGGCATGTCCGTCCATTGGTATTCTTCATAAGTGAAGGGTCGCGAGTGGCGATGGTAGCCGTCAGTGATAATTACGACTTCCTGTGTCCAGCCAATCGTGTTAAAGCCCCAGTCCTGCAGATCATCGGCAACGGCGCGTAGCCACTGTTCATGGCTGTTGCCAAATTCGCGTTCCCACACGCCGTCCGATTCTACATACCGTAACGCAGCCGAGTCGATATGGTTCATGCCGATGGACCAGAACCGCGCGCCGTCGGGTGTGATGAACCACCAACGCCCGTCTCGCTTCTCAATTGTGTAAAAGTCTGCCATTGTGCGGATGCTCCTTTCATTTTTTCGGCGGTTTAACCATCAAATTCTCAATAATTTAAGTATATTCAAAAAACTGGAGAATGTCAAGAACTTCTCGGACACCAGACTTTTGAACAAAACTGTCCAAAAACTGAACAATAAAAACGTTTTCTCGCGCAATATCAACGAAAAATCTGTCTTTGAAGGTGTTTCGCGCTTGAATTGTCTTTGGCATGAAAATTGCAAGTATATTTCTTAAGACGCTGAGTAAACCATGGGAGAGCCTTCCTCCTTGGAAAAAATATGGAGCGATGCAGCGGGCTTTCCCAAACCTCGATTGCCGCATCGCTCCACCTATTAATGCGAAACACCATAGTTTAAGGAGAAAGAATCATGCGTATATGGAAATACCTAATCTTTATACTCGCTTGTTTAGCACAGATCGGATGCACCGCACTTTTTACGGAGCAGGAGTATGTTTTGATAGATCGTCCAGTCGGTGAAAAGATGACTTTCCACGGAGAAATTTATTCACTTCCAGAGAGAGCGGACATTCGGAAAGTTGTGCTTCTCGGCTCTGGAAAAATCCGAAATATTGAAATTCATGCGCGTGATAAGAGAAATCAATGGGAACCCGTCAAGAAAGTTCCAGGCGGAATCGAATTCCCGTTTGAAATCCCACTGATCGCAGAAACAGACGCTATCAAAATTATAAAACACGCAATGACTGGAGCCGGTCACATTGAGACGGTTCAATTTTATACCGTTGCGGATAAAGGAAATTAAAAATGATATACCGACACATCCTCACATATCTCTTTTTACTAACATTCATGCCATTCAGTGCCAACGCGTTTCCACCCTCCTCGCCGGCAGGTGGCAACTACTTAGTCCTTGATGGCGTGGACGATTACGCTGTCCTGAATTTTGGAACCTTCGGTATACTTTTACCCGAAGACACGGATGAATTCACCGTTGAAGCTTGGGTGTATCCAACGAAACCTCCTCCTAAGAATATGTCAGCAACGATTCTCAGCCAACAGGTGCGAATGACCGTTGCGAGTGATGAACACGACGGATTTCAACGAATCAAAGCGTCTATCGACTGGCGGAAGGGAGACCTACTCCTAATAACCAATGCCCACGTCGCTGGCTGGGGCGGCGATGCTATAACACCGTTCATGCCAATGACGCTTGCGCTGAACCAATGGCATCACATCGCTTATCAGGCGAAACGGAAAGAGACAATAACCATTGTCAATGATCTCGCAAAGATACTACCACAAGGAACAACTATCGGACATGATCTTTCTAAATTCTGGCGCCCAAAGGATTTTACACTCGGCGGATTTGGAGAGAAAATCGAACTTCCCAACGTGCGAAATTATTTTTGGGGCTCCTTTACTGGATACATTGATGAGGTCCGCATCTCGACCGTCGCTCGTTACGATGTTAGCAAAAATTCCTTTATGCCAGATAAAAAGTTCAAGAATGACGGAAAGACGGTTGCATTGTGGCATTTTGATGAACCGGGCGGAATACGAAAATTCTCAGATGCATCGGATAACGCCTATCATTTAGTGGGTAAAAACGGGGCAAAGACAAGCATCCCACTCGCTGTTAAGCCTACCGGAAAGATCGCTACAATATGGGGACAACTGAAGCAATGAAGACGCTCACTAACCTTTTAGGACGAAGCTTGCATCCGTATATCACATTCATCGGTATTTTCTGTCTTCCGTGTCTCGTGTTCGCGATTGAACCCATCGGCACGATTGGACAGCCGCTTCCAGAACAGCACGCTTTCCTTTCCAACGATACGATTTTACGTGTTGTTCCGACGCACATTCAAGTTGTTGATTTGCCCACTGGAACAGTAACTGATGAATTCGGTGAGCGAACGTACTACAGCGATGTGGTGTTTAATCCGACTGCATCACATTTAGCGATTCTCAACTACGCTGTAGACGCAATTGTGTTGTGGAAACGTAAAGGAGACACCTTCAACTTTCAATATTCATGGCGGGTACCAGAACTCTATAGCCATTCAAGGCTCGATTTTACATCGGACGCGGACGGTTCGGTTGTACTATTAGTGCCCACCAGAACCCAAAACACACAAATCTGGAGACTCCTGCCAGACAACCCACGCCTCCTCACAACGTTGTCTGTCGGAGCACCTGCGCGCTTTAGCGCAGACAGTCGCTATCTTTTTGCCGATCAAGATAACACTCTCCAGATCTGGGATTGGCAGGCAGAAGCACCTACCGCGTGTACCTCCATTTCAGACTATTTTGACATGAGCCGAGATGGGGCTATTCTGCTTTCGTACGCCGAGACAGCACAAATTCAGATATGGGATGGAAAGGCACTCCTCTCTTCGCAACCTGCTACTGTTGAACCCTGCGGTAAGCAGATTGTGATATTCGGAGAGGTAAAGCGTAATCAACTCCTACAAAACTTTCCGATCCTACAAAACTTTCCGAACCCGTTCAACCCGGAGACATGGATCCCGTTTCGGATCGCAAACGAGAGCGATGTCACGATTCGGATTTACAGCCCGACAGGTCAGTTGGTGCGTCGCCTATCGTCGGGAACGCTTCCTGCAGGGGATTATTCCTCACAGACACAAGCCGTCTATTGGGATGGACGCAATCAGACCGGCGAACCCGTGAGTAGTGGAGTCTATCTCTACACAATTAACGCAGGCGACTTTTCGGCAACCCGCAAAATGCTTATCCGGAAATGAGACAGTTCGATGGAGGCACAAACTTGAACCCCTTTTTTTGTTGCAATCAGATAGATTGTTTGTTATAATGTTTTATAATGATTAATCATTATAAAACATTAATAGGAGATTCCATTATGAACACCAAATCTGAGTATCTTACAATTAAGGATGCCGCTGAATTATTAGGTGTAACCCCAACAACCCTTCGCAATTGGGATAAATCCAAAAAACTTGTTGCGCATCGTAATCCTGTAAATGGCTACCGATTATACGCTGTTGAAGATGTGACAAAAATCTTGCGCGATAGAGGTGAAAACGATCAGGCATATAGCTTGGACGTTGTTTCTGATCAGGCAGATGCCCAAATCTTTTTGTTTCCAGATTTATTTTCTCAATCAGAGTCAAAACAGGACACTCGGACACTCAGGTTATTAGTCCGGCAAATGAGCAAAGCTTTTCGTGATTCAATGGGCGGTGGTTTACTTGAACGTTTTGAAGAAATATCAAAGGTACTATACTGCAAACTCTATGACGAACGGCACTGCAGAACTACCGATAACTACACGAAGCAGTTCTATTTTTCATCTGATGCCTCTCTGAATGAAACCTACCAAAGAATAGCAACACTTTATGAAAAGGCCATAAGTCTTTTACCCAATATCTTCACCAATTCTCAGCGTAAACTAAGTAATGACCAAAAAGCAATCGTCCGTATCGTTGAACTTCTACATCCGGTCAGTTTGAGTAATATCCCTGCAGATATAAAAGGGACAGTATATGAAGAGTTAGTTCGGAATACATTTGAGAAGTCAGATAACCAACAGTTTTTTACACCACGTCAAGTCGCGGAGTTTATGGTGCGTTTCACCAATCCTCAGTTGGATCAAACTTTATGCGATCCCGCTTGTGGCAGTGGTGGCTTTCTAATAGAAGCCTCAAAGCACATTGGACGCATTTTATTCTCTCAAGGAGAGGAAGAATTTTCGGCAAACCGAATTGCTCAGTATCTATCAAATCACATTATCGGTTTAGAGATTGACAGACGAATGGCGTGGGTTGCACAAATGAACCTCATTATGCACGGTGCTGGAGACGGGAACATTCACCACTTAGCTGGTAACGGTTCACTCGGTTTTTCAGAAAATCTGAATCGTCTTGTCAAACCAAATGCGTTAGATATTATTTTGACAAATCCACCATTCGGCAGTGATCTCTCAGATAAAGCGGATCTCTCCAGGTATCAATTGGGCGCAGGAAAAACCTCTCGACGTAGAGGAATTCTCTTTATCGAACAGTGCCTACGTTGGTTGAAGCCGGGCGGGCGTTTAGGAATTATTATTGAAGACAGTGTATTAAACGGAGCATCAAATGAAGATGTACGACGATTTGTTTTACAACATTGTGTTGTAGAAGCAGTGATTAGCTTGCCCAATGTTACGTTCATGCCGTATTCAAGTTCAAAAACATCAATACTTTTCTTAAAGAAAAAAAACAATAATCAAGAAACACAACCCCACATTTTTATGGCAACCGTGGAACAAATAGGACGAAAACAAAACGGCGATCCGCTCTATACTGGACAACGAGGCAAAGACGGTTCCCGTGAACTTTTGAGTGAATTACCAGATGTTATCAACGCTTGGCAAACTTACACTATAAGTGGTGTTCAAACCATAACACACTTATCACCAAAAATATTTGTATGTCCGCCTGAAAGATTTACAGACGGTGTTGGGGAACGACTTGACGTTCAATTTCACCATCCTTCTCGTGCCACCGCCGAAAGCACATTAAACCGTTCAATCTATCCAACTCCTAAACTCACAGAACTGATTGTTGTACGTAATGGAATGGTAATACCGTCAACACAGGATCCTGATGAGATTTGGCAATATATAGGATTGGCAAACATTGTGGCGGCAACGGGCGAATATAGTGTATCCAATGTTCTTGGCCGCCAACTTAAGAGTGGTGTTCGTCGTTTTTATCCGCGGGACATTCTTTTTTCAAAGCTACGCCCCGAGCTTCGTAAATGTGCTTTAGTTCGGGATGATGAAGATGATGGCTATGCCTCATCGGAGTGTCTTGTTTTTCGTACATTAGAAGACGCTTTTGATGATCCCGTGCTAAAAGATACAGCATCGAAAAGAAAATCACTACAGCAGTACCAAGTCGATAGAGAGTATCTATCATTCATACTCCGTAGTGATATTGTATTCGGGCAACTGGTCTATCAAATTACAGGTAGTGGACGCCCAAGAGTTAACCAATCTGCGATACTTGGATTAAGGATTCCATTGCCTCCGTTACCCGTACAACTCGAAATTGTTGCCGCGTACAAAATGGCTTGGAAGCATCATCTTGAGTGTCGAACCCGGAGCGAAACTGCGCTACGAGAAGGGCAAGAAGCTTTAGAAGCAGCGTATCACCACGCAAACGATAGACTTTGCCCCCTGCCGTAGGAAATTACGTAGAATCCTTGAAGATTTCGTAACTAATTTTCATCGTCTTTATTATCTAAACGATTCCTAGGCGAATGTTCATCAATTCTTTCAAGGAAATCCTCGAAAAGGCGTACTGTATCACTTAGGTTTTCAGCCTTTCGTCTTGTGCTATGAACAATACGCCAAAGTTTTCCATAGTTACCCGGATCAGGCACAAATTCCTTTTTTCTCTTGCTGTAGACAAGGACTTTCTCCCCTTCAATCTTTCCTTTTGTTATTTTTACTCGTACATCGCGCTCTTTAGCTATTTCACCCGCTGGCAAAATTACACCAGCAAAGATGTAAGGAAATTCGCCAATAATTCTTCCATCTTTTCCTAAATCTGTCCATTTCCAACCAATTAACAGAAGCATATCTTTGTCAGGATCAATTGATAGTGTTGGTGTACTGAAACGTGCAGCTTGCTCATCTGATTCGGCATCAACAGCTTTCATCTCGATTCTAAGTAGTGAAGTTAATGTGTCATCGCGGAAGTAGAAGTCAGGATATTCATGTGCGGTAGCGAAAGTTAATAAATACTTACCATCATACCTCTCTTTGATGATAGCATTCATTTCCGTGCTGAGAGCGTACTCAAGCATTGTCCCAATCCGAGTTCGATAGCTAGACAATTGGCGTTTATCCGTTGGCAGAGGCTCTACCTGACGGGTGCGCTTGGATAAGCGTTGAGGACTAAAATTCGCGTTAACTCTCTGGATAGCTTTAGCCAGCAATTCATTGAAATACTTTGAAATTTCCTCAATATCCGATTTACCTTGTGAAAGTAGTTCTGGCAGCATGGGCATAAACAGCCTTTTGATTTCTGATATAGAATACGTGTATTGTTATGGTACTATGTGTGGTATATGAAAGCAAGCAAAATTATCTAGGTGCAGTTTCAGGCGCACTCACTTTTTTCTTGCACTCCGACCTTAAAGTTGCTATGATAGGGGTAAACGAAGCACACTCTTTTTGGCAAACTTTGGAGACACGTATGGACAACTATCGTATTGCAATTATCGGCTTAGGCGGCATGGGCGGAGCGCATGCCGAGGCGGTGCAATTAGAAACAAACTGCGAACTCGTCGCTGGCGCAGAAATCAACCCTGAACGCGCGAAAGCATGGGGCGAACGGTTCGGGGTCAAAGCCATCTATGACGACTATGAAAAGATGCTTGACGCGCAAAAACCGGACATTGTGATCGTCCCGACACAGGCACCGATGCACCACGCACCGACGATCGCCGCGGCACAGCGCGGTATCCATGTTTTCTGCGAGAAACCGACTGCCCTCAACCTGATTGAAGCCGATGAGATGGTCGAAACCTGCGACCAACATCACGTTAAGTTTGCCATTAATCACATCAAACGCGCCAGTCCATATAACCGTCACGTCCTCTCACTGATTGAACAAGGCGAAATCGGCGATGTTGTCCTGATGAAGGCAACCGACAAAGGTGGACGTAAAGCAGGCAACTCGTTAATGGAGATGGGAACGCATCTCTACGATTGGCTCCGGCTCTTCGGCGGTGATGTCGAATGGACACACGCACACCTCGTGCAGATGGATGGACGCGCGTCAACCGTTGACGACATCAAACATACCCAAGAGGTCCACCCACACGATCGAGACGCAGGACTCGTGCTCGGTGAGCGCGGACACGTCGCTTTCCGTTTCAAGAACGGCATCCACGCCGATGTACAGTTCATCGCGCAGCCACAGACCAACGACAACGCCTACGGCATTGATATAATCGGCACCGAAGGCAGAATCGCCATCCGAGAGAGCGTCGGCACGACGATGTTTATTCACAGAGGACAGCACCAGACCCCGGCAGACGCGTGGGACCCGGTTCACCTTGCCTCCGAAGACCTCGACGAACAGGGAAATCCACGAGATGACGCATCCACACGGTTATTATTGCAACGCCTTATGCTACGCGATCTCATTGAAGCCATTGAGGAAGATCGAGAACCGTTCGCAAGTGGCAAAGACGGCAGGGATTGTCTTGAGATGATACATGCAACGTGGGAATCGCATCGTCAGGAGGCACGTGTCTATATGCCGCTCACACCCCGAGACCACCCACTTGAACGCTGGAAAAGAGAAGAGCGCACCGACCTACCATCAAACAAAAAATAAAACAGGAGCGATTTATGCAACGTTTGGATATCCTTCACCCGTCGATTGACGATTATTTACTCGGTATTATCCCTGAACGCGACGAAGTACTTACGGAGATGGAAGCACACGCCCGAGAAAACCGGTTTCCGATTGTCGGACCGCTTGTTGGGCGCGTCTTACATCAACTGGTGCTGCTAACAAATCCGACACGGATTTTCGAGATGGGATCAGGCTTCGGTTATTCAGCGTATTGGATGGCGAAGGCACTCCAAAAACCGGAAGCCTCTATCATCTGTACCGACGGTTCACAGGAAAACGCTGACCACGCAGCGGGGTACCTCGCACGCGGCGGTATCGCAGATCGCATCGACTATCGCGTCGGTAATGCCCTTGAAATCATCGACGAAACCGAAGGTGAGTTCGACATCATCTACAACGACATCGACAAAGATGGGTATCCCGAAGCATTTCAGAAGGCGATTCCGAGAATTAGGAGTGGTGGGTTGTTTATTACGGATAACATGATCTGGGGTGGACGCGTCGTCACGCAGGAACCCGGCAGTCCTCCAGAAGGCCTCGATGAGCGGGAGCAGTGGTTCCACGCTGCCACACTCGGTGTCAGAGCGTTAACCGAGCGGCTATACAGTTCACCGGATGTTTTTACAACGATTATTCCACTGCGGGATGGGGTCTCGGTCGCTGTGAAACGTTGAAATCAAAGAAACTGTCATCTGTATTGCTCGCTTTCGCATCACCTACCTCCAGTCCTATTGTGCGTTATCGGTGCTCTGATCAGCAGTTTCGGACGGTTTCGTATCTTCGGCAATCATTGCCCCAAGCTCGGTTCTCAAATTTTGGATCTGAGAAATTTTTTCGGCTATCTTATCGAACATCTCCTGCTTAGCATTAACACCCTCACCGATGAGGAACGCTGTCGCTTCAGAACGACTGTTAAATTGCCCCGATGCCACGAGTTCATCAATCCGACTGAGATTTTCCTCATCAACCCTGACCATCACCACATTATTCCTTCTTCCCTGTCCTCTTGCGCGTCGGGGTCCGCGTCTTTCACGCGGTCTTCTGCCTTGTTGTTTTGGACCAAATTTTGGCATTTTTTAATCTCCTTTCTGGTAAAATACACCTAATTTAATTACATGTAATTATTATATAATATTACACAGTAGGTTGTCAAATCAAATTTTCGACTTTCTTAGAAGGTTGACCTCTGCCGAAATTGAGCGTATTAGGTTTTTGGCGTTGTGTTTTTCTTATTTGTTAATAATTAATATACTATATGTTATAAATCTGAGGAAACCAACTAAAAAATTCGCAGCATTTCGCAGCATTTCGCTAGAAAGACATCCAATCCAATAATTTCTTAAAATTGAATGGCCCTGGACAATTTTCACGTCTCCCTTCTGAATGCAGAATTATGCACCTTTTTTAATCGAATTCGCGTCACTATAGGGAACGGAATTGATAGGACACCGCTTTGAAGTCTGCAGACCTATCTATTCGCGAACACGAAAACGCTACCAAGGGGTTGCACGAAAACGCTACCAGTTCCAAATAGTCTTTCTGGAGATAGTAGAGAATGAAAAATGATGATGTCGCCTTGATTCAACGTATCCTTGCCGGTGATGAGAACGCTTTCGCGAGTTTGGTCAGAAAGTACCAACAACAGGTCCACGCATTCGCACGGCGGAAAATAGGGGATTTTCAGATCGCTGAAGATATTACGCAGGAGACGTTCCTGCAGGTCTATCAGAAACTGGAAACCTTAGATGATCCGACGCTGTTCTCACAGTGGCTCTATGCGATTGCGAATCGTCTGTGTATCGCATGGTTCCGAAAAAATCGGTTCCAGGCAGAACCGCTCGAAGATGTCTGTATATTAGGTATAGAGAGAGAACCGTATTCCCGATACATCGCCTCAGAACACGCGAAAGTAGCTGCTGAAGCGCAGCGCGATCTCGTCGAAAAACTCCTTACAAAGTTGAAAGAGAGCGATCGCAAGGTGATCACGCTCCACTACTTTGAAGAGATGACATCTTCAGAGATAGGCGAATTCTTGGGCGTATCTGAAAACACCATTAAAAGCAGGATCCGCCGAGCGAGGCAGCAACTCAAGAAATACGAATCTATCATCCGAGAGGTATTAGGCATCACAATTGAATCAGAAGATCGCTACACCGAACATTTAAACGGAGGTATTCGGATGAAGTTAACTTTTGACAGAGAAAACCTTTTATCGTCCCTACAAGCCATACAGAGTGTCGTGAGTCAGCGGAATACTGAGCCGCTTCTCTCAAATGTTCTCATCCAAGCGGAAGGGAGCACGATTGAGTGTATGGCAACGGACGCGGAAATGGGGATCAGAATGAAAGTTGACGGGACCGTCAAAGAAGCGGGATCAATCCTTGTCTCTGCCGAAAAATTGGCGGATATCGTTAAAACGTCGCCCGCTGAGAAACCGATAGACTTGGCAACGACAACAGACGATCACGTCGAAATTACCTGCGGGGACAATGTGCGCAAAATCGTTGGGTTTCCCGATAAAGCGTTCCCAGAATTCCCCGTTGTTGATACAGCAGCATTCGCTATTGATGGGGACATCCTACGGTCCGTCCTTCACAAAACGACATTTGCTGCACCGACAAGGGAAATCCGGCAAACTTTTCTAAACGGGGTCTATTTTAATCTTTTTGAAGATAGAACCGAAGTTGTTGCAACCGATGCGATCCAGCTTGCCCTCACACGTTGTGAACCGCTTAAATTGTCTGAGGATAGAGATGGGTTTATTGTACCGCTCAAAGCGATCAAAGAAATTGAGCGAGCCTTTGCCAACGCTCCAGAGATAAGAATTTCACGCATTGAAAACCAAATTCTCTTTGCAGATGAGCACACCACGTTGAAGACGCAACTGATGGACGCTAAATATCCAGAGTATAATAGCGTCATTCCAGACGCTTTTGAGGGTCATGTCGTCGTGCCGAAAGCATCTATTATAGACACAACGCGTGATATTTTTGCACGCGCAAATCCGAAAAACGCTCTGGTCTGTTTAGAAATCAATCCGCAACAGATTCGGATTTCGGCGAAGACCTCTGAGGCAGACGACGAAATACATGAGACATTAGCAGCGGAGTCTGGCACTGGGAGCGTCCGGATCGGTCTGAACGCGCAGATGCTGATAGAGACACTCTCACACATTGAAACGGAGTCTGTATCGCTGGCGTTCAGGAATGCGATACTACCTCTCGTTGTTAAACCAAGTGGCGAGGAAGAACACATCTGTCTCATCACACCGATGCTTATGGATTCCTAACCGGAAGATTGGATAGATGCCTGCTGAACGGTTCGGTCAAAAATGATTTTCATTGAATCCATCGCCGTGGCAATCAGAGCACTGCTTATAAACAAACTGCGCTCCTTACTGACGATGCTCGGCATTACGATCGGTATCGCAGCGGTGCTCGCAATGGTTGCTATCGGCGATGGTGCCAAAACGATTATCCTTGAAGATCTCGAAAAAATAAGTGGGATTAACGTCTTCACAGTTCTACAAACTTCTTTCAAATGGGTCGCAGGTCGCCGGGTCCCCGCACGGAGCGGAGAATACCTTAACTATGGCGACGTGCAGGCAATCGAGCAGGAATGTTCTTATGTGCAGATTGTAGCCCCTCGGATCCCAGAGTGGTCGCGTGTGCTGATACAAGCCCCAGATGGCACAAACATCCGTGCTGGCTATAACGGTGTAGACGAAGATTACGCCGTAGCATTGGCATGGGACTTGGCAACGGGACGGTTTATTTCCGAGGAAGACGTTAAAAATTCGACCAGAGTCGCTGTGCTCGGCGCGAATGTCGCGACAGCGTTATTCGGTGAAGTATCTCCACTCGGAAAAGAGATTAAGATTGCTCGGCGTACAACGAGTGCTACAAAAGAACGCCTCACCGTTATCGGTACCTTGGTGCCGCGTGGACGGAGCCTCGAATTCGGATTCAGTTTCGATGATCTCGTTTTTATGCCGATTACCACCGTTCAGCAACGTTTTACAGGCAACGACCGAATCCCACAGATTGCCGTTCATGTACACACCGTAGAAGATATGCCTCAGGCAATTGCGGAGGTTAAAACCGTCATCAAGAAACGGCACCGAAACCGAGACGACTTCTTTGGGACTTTCGATGTCCGCCTTGGACTGGCGCGCCTCATGAAGATCAGCACACTCATAAAGACAGCATTAGGGGGTATTGCCGGTTTTTCACTGCTTGTCGGTGGGATCGGCATTATGAATATGATGCTGGTTGCTGTCGGGGAGCGTACGCGAGAAATCGGACTCCGAAACGCATGTGGTGCGAAGCGTTCACATATTCTGTTACAGTTCCTAAGCGAATCTATTCTCTTATGTAGCATCGGTGGTATATTCGGTATCGGACTCGGTATCTTCGCAAGCAAAGGGATGGCGCATATCGCAGTACGTATCGTGAAAATCGTCCCTGAATGGCCCGCAGTACTCTCCCCGCAGTGGGCATTAATATCCGTCTTTTTCTCTATGCTACTTGGTGTCAGTTTCGGACTGTATCCGGCTATAAAAGCCAGGCAGTTGTCACCAATTGAAGCTTTGCGCACCGAATAAATCATATTTTCAATCCCACCTAACTTCTTTCCCAAATTATGCACCTCTTTTTTATTAACTCGCGTCTTTAATTATAAGTGAACAAAAATGCACGCTGGAGTCTTTTGATGAAAAACGAAGATGTTGCGTTAATCGAACGTATCCTTGCAGGCGATGAGGCTGCTTTTGAAAGTCTGATCAAGAAATACCAGGAGCAGGTTCACGCGCAGGCATTACGAAACATTGACGATTTTCAGATCGCTGAAGATATTGTGCAGGAAACTTTTCTGCAAGTCTATCAGAAGCTGGATACCTTGGAAGACCCGACACTCTTTCCAAAGTGGCTTTACGTGATTGTCAATCGACGCTGTATCGCATGGCTCCGCAAAAACAGGCTACAGACCCAACCGTTGGAAGAAACCGACATCTCAGAAATAGAGACAGAGGTGTACTCCCGACATGTCGCTGAAGAACAGGCAAGAACAACTGCTGAAGTACAGCGCGACCTCGTGAAAAAATTGCTGGCGAAGTTGAAGGAGAGCGACCGCGAAGTTATCACGCTCCACTACTTTGAAGAGATGACATCTTCAGAGATAGGAACGTTCTTAGGTGTATCCGAAAATACGGTTAAGAGTCGGCTCCACCGTGCGAGACAACAGCTAAAGAAGTACGAATTTATGACTCAAGAGGCATTAGATATGACAATCGAGGAGGGACACCGTTCCCAACGTCAACTGAAAGGAGAAATTAACATGGCAAAGGAAGTGAGGGATGAAGCCAAAGGTGAAGTGAAGTTAGAAGAAGAGCAGCAACACCTGATCGCAGCACTGGCTTCAGATGCTGTGCAAGAAATGATCGCGTCCGCTGTGCAAGAAATGGTTTCATCCGCTGTGCAAAAAATGCTTTCGTCAATGCAAGCGGCACTACAGGTTACCGCAGCGGAATCGGACACTTTGCACCCGGATGACATACGACTTCATGAACCGCAAAAAGGTGAGGCACTTCAAACGTTATGTCAACTCCCAGAGAGTGCTGAAAGGCAGATCTCATGGGGCTATGTCGGTGGCTATCGGACCGCGCCCAGTAAAATAACGAGCCGCATCGCATTTTGGTCGGATAACATTGATAATTTTCTATCTAAAGCACCAGATGCCGACATCGTGAATCTTGCGAGTCTCTTCACAAATCCCACCGTTGTTGCTGTTCTAAGGCAATTGGTAGAGGGCGGGAAATCGGTAGAAGATTTGGCAGAAGGGTGCGACATTCCCGAAAGTGAGGTAGAAAAAGCTGTGGAGACGTTAATGGATGCGACATTAGTCGCGCGCACGGAAGATAATCTTATTGAACCGAAAAACGATGCCGTCTCCTTTTTCTTGAACTTCGTGAGTATGACAATCGTCCACCTCGGACACATCAAACCTGAGAATTAAGCTCGGTTTTCGTTGGCGAGGGTTTTAGAAGAACCGAAACACGGTTTTTTCTAACCTTCGCCACTACAACGCCATGTCTTAGGCAATTTTCCCGACAAATATTTTCCTTTCAAACCTACTTTTTTCAAAATTATGCACCCTTTTTTCTCGGTTCGCGTCATTATATATAGGACTTACGTAGGACTTACGCATTATTTCATAAATCTCCACATAATGAGCATTATAGGTGGGGTTACAACAGGCGGGGTTACAAACCCCGCCTGCAAAGGGGTTTGCGTAAGCCCGCCCGCAGTGGGGTTTGCGTAAGCCCGCCCGCAGTGGGGTTTGCGTAAGTTCTAATATAATGAACGGATACCATGTCGTTTCGCGTTTTGTTAGTGCATTTATCCGAGAAATATGTAATCGTATAGGTTTCCTTAATGAAAAGAGTCTTTCTGGAGATGTCCAATGAGAAATGACGATGTTGCGTTGATTCAGCGTATCCTCGCAGGCGATGAGACTGCTTTTGGAAGTTTGGTCAGAAAGTACCAGAAGCAGGTTCACGCGCTCGCATTTCGGAAAGTAGGCGATTTTCAGAACACCAATTGAAAGGAGAAATTAACATGGCAGACGAAGTGAGAAACCAATCCGAGGTTGACACGAAGTTGGAAGCGATGCAACGTCAGATCAGCGACTTGCAAGAGCAAGTTAATGCCATTGCATCTAATGCAAACGCTTCTAATGATTTAGGTAAAAGAGACGCACTTGATGCCTTACTCCAACTCCCGCATGATGCCAAAGATCCGATCACGTGGTGCTACGCAGGTGCCTATCGTGCCGCTTCTGGACAGCGGTCAAGCCGTGGCTCCATCTGGACGACAAGCACGGATAAGTTTCTATCGAGAGCACCGGATGCTGAAATCATGAATCTTGCGAAATACTTTACGAACCCTATCGTCGTTGCTGTTTTGAGACAGTTAGTGGGCGGCAAGAAATCGGTTGCGGACTTGGCAAACGGCTGTGGTATTTCCGAAAGTGAGATGGAAGAAACTGTATCACTGTTAGTAAACGCGGCGTTAGTGAAACGTACAGAAGACGATCTCATCGAACCTAAAAACGATGCCGTTTTTTATTTCCTCAACTTCGTCGGTATGGTAACCGTCTATTTAAATCCAGAAGACTACCATTCTCAGGATTAACTAAGGAATCGTTCAATGTTTTGGGTGCTACTGAGGCGTGAGATTCTCGCGCATCTAATCACATTTCGTTTTGCGGTTACAGTGATAACCTGCTTGCTGCTCGTTGTTATAACCACGCTCATCAGAATTGACGATTACGAGCAACGGTTGGCGGGTTACAATACCGCCAGAGATACCAACCGTGATGAACTGCTATCCACCCGAACCTATTCCTTAGGCCAATCGTAGGGGTTGGGTTACCCAATCCCTACGCGCACCTCAAAAATTCAGTAAAAACATTATTTGGTTTCCGAAAACCCTCCTAAATTTCTCCGCTCATTTCGATGGGTTGCTCCTTATTTAGCGTTATGTGTCGCGCGGTGCGTTCACTTTAACCTTTCAATCAATGATTTCAGGTCCTCATACGTTCCTGAAAAGCATGGAATTCCGACATCGGGGACTTTCACACCACAGACAACTTTCATAGATTCACCGTTTTTGAAAGTTAGAACCGCGATACGGCTCCCAAATCTGCTGACACGTTGAATACTGCTGATTTTTATGGACTTGTTGCCGAGTCTAATTTTCATTTTAACCCCCTATCCGTCATCGTCGCGCGACGGGTGGATCGCATCAAGGGCATCCCATAACTTATGATGATTCGCTCAAAAGGTGTTCAATACCGATTTTAGTCTGTTCAACACACACCAGAAGCCTACCAGTAGCATGTTGTCCCCATAAGCGTCTATCCACTCGTCTATCCACTCTCGAAGTTTGCATTTCCAACACGGAACGTTTTTTCAAAGCCATTGACCGTCAGCCGATAGTCTCCGTGTCGGCAGAAAATGATTCACTTTCCATAACTGCGTTGATCTCATCTGCGTCGAGAACGCGATTATACAGTCGGACTTCGTCAATGATACCCTTGAAGAGGTATTCATGTACAGGACGTTCATTCGCACCCGCGCCGATGAGAAAATCGCGTTGCGCATTGAAATTCGGGTCCGGGGTCATTTCGCCGATGTGTTCACCGTTGACGTAGAACATTTGTTTGCCATCGGCATAAACACCCGCGACGTGATCCCATTCACCGATATTGACGGCGGGCCCCCTGCACAGGGACCCAGGGGCTTACACCATCGCCTGTCCAGAACTGCCACGTATTTCCGGGTTCCGCGTAAATGATATAACCACTCGTCGGGGGTTCATCACGAGAGGATATAACAGCGCGATGATTTGCGCTCCCAGGTTCCACGTTTGCCCAAGCACATATCGTGAAGGACTCAGGATTGAGATTCGCATGGAAAGGCACTCTTACTTCATCTTCAACTTGGTCAAATTCGATGCCGCCACCGAAAAAGTGTCATCACCGTCAGGGCACTCAGGAGAAGCCCCGTGAGCGTCTCACGATGGTGTTTTGCCTGCTTCTCGGATGCCGCGCGGGCTTTCCTCTCTTGACGTGCGGCAGCTTTTGAATTCACGGGTTCGTCTCCTCCAAGAAAATATGGGTTTAAAACGGCAAAAATGCATCGCGCCAATTTTTCATCGAATGCACTTTAAATATGGTATCATAAAACCTCTTTTTTATCAAATTTTAAATGCGAGAATGCGAGAAAACTCAATGGTGGCAAGGCTTTAAGGGTTTTTATATCAGGACATTTAATAGTAAATTATTCATATATTTTTTCGAGTGTCCTGATATAGAATTAGACATTTTTTAGAGAGATATTTAGGTTTTCAGCCATCAGTTTTAAGAAAATATAAGTTTTTTCCGTTCTTTTTTCGAGTTTGCGGCGTTATTTATAAATTCACGTTTAATTATGAATTTAGAGAGATTAAATTATACTATGGAATTTAGAGAGATTAAGTTATACTATGTATAAATTTACTTCGCAAGGCAGGTTAAATGATGACACATTCCCTGAAAGGTATTCTTCAACGCTGCCATCAACGGCGTGAAAAACCGCTTCGGCAGAAAAAGACGATTGTAATGCCATCAACTTATAAGAGTCTGTATTACAATTTCACGGTCTATTACGCGTATGAAAAACCACCCGTGGGACTCTATACCCTTGAAGAAGAAGATATCTCCTTTATGCCGATTGGACGCGCGCCTGCCAATGACCGGGTGCCGCAGTCTTTTGGTGGCAAACGTTTCTTGACCCGGCAGCGGATAGAAGATTGGAAAATCAGACAGTGGCATTCATCGTGGGGGATTCGCGTGTATACGGGTACCCCTTCCGGACGCGATGGTGCGCGCTGGCACGACTTGGCATTTACATATCAGGCACTATGTGCTAACCCTGATTCGGTTCTCGCTTGTATTGAAACACTGGTTAATATTGTTGCCAACCCGCTGCTGACGCTAACACCGTCGGGTGGGCTCCGTTTTTCCTGCAGAGTGCCGGATTACCTCCATTCACATACCAAATCGGCAAAGTTTTATATCTACAAAGACATCCCGACTACAGAAAATTTATATGAGCGAGATGTGTATCTCGAAATACGAGGCTCAGAGGGACACAGTCCTTGGGATGCACGCTATGAAATTTTGATCGGCGATCTGTTAAACCCTCCTATTATTGCGAAAGAGGTACTCCTGAGAGCTATTGACACACTTCGGGCAGAACTTCACGAACCTGCACCAAATGGGACGGGAACGCTTAAATCGGCTCTGGAAACCGTTACGATTTCTCCGTCGTCGCTGGGTTCGCGTAAATTGGATCTCGCAAAAGAGGCGTTTTTGAAGCGCGGTTTTTCTTATCTCTGTCAAGAGAACGGTTTGCATTACTGGAGGCAACACGGTAGTGAGGATTTTGGCAAAGAAGTATCGCTATGGGAAGGCGAGGGTGCTATTTGGATACAAGCATCAAAGCCTGATCTCGGGTTACCTATGGAAGCCACACCTATTACGGGTGTCTGGAATGATACCGGTATTCTGCCGCGAGTCGGCGATGCTGGGCTGCCTATGTCCGAGGAGACGCTTGCGGTGCGGGCGGGGAAACTCAGCCCATTGGTGATAAAGCGTCCTGCCCCGGTGCTGCAGAAATCGGAAGGGACTGAACAGGTCTATGAACCCTTGGAGAGAGGCATTCATCAGATTGTGGGTGTATTTGACACAGATGCCCGGGTTGTTGGGCTTAATGCCGAGATGATGGCAAGAAACAACTATGCGTTGGAATCCTATTTTTTAAAAAACAATCCTGTCTGTTTCACAGGCAACTTCTCAATGGTAGGCGAAGCCGTCCGACACTTTGAAAGGCAAAACCTACCCTCACTTGAACGACATAGAGGGTACAGATTCCGAAGCGATCAAATAAAAGATGTGCCGGTTGATGTGCGGATGGAAACCCCATTCCAACGCGGGAATGTCTGTGAAGATCCTGATCGGTTTATAGCATTTGTGCGCAAAGGGGTTGACCCGAGTGAAGCCCTCTGTCCACGGTGTCCCGTTTATGCAGAATGCCAGCAGCGCGGCTACTTATCGCAACCCGAAGCGTTAGAACAGGCCGAGGCACAAATATTTGGGAACCCGAACCTATTTTTAAATCCGGACAACGCAACACTGATAGAAAAAACGATCAAACCTCTCAATAACACGGAGCGTCTCTGTATTATTAACGAATTAGATCCGAACGGATTGTTTCTTGAATGTCTGATCTTAAGGGACACATTAGAGGTGTGGAGCGTCAACTGGGAGGGGCAGGCGTTAGGCAATTTTGCCCAGGCTTTATTGAGGGCATTGGAAACCAAAAGCCAACCGGACGACATTATTGTCAAACGCCTCCGAACCTTGTTAGTAGCGTTTGAACCGTTTGAAGCAGAAATTGTTACACAGATGTGTCAAATCAATGTAAAAGGTCGGATTATTGAGCGGGGGATTGTTGATAAGCATACTGGCACAGAATTAGCACGCTTTACGGTTACGTTTGAAGGCGGCGCATCCGCTTATATTCCACGCAACAAGGACGCTGCGGATAGACTCACAGCGGATGGGTTGCAGGTTTTCGATCTTGAGTCCTTTGAGATTGATGAAGACATAAGCATACCGATGTCGATTCCGCAAGCGATTGAATTGGGTATCTTGGATATAGGAACCGTCGAGAAGATTCAGGCATTGCCAAAAGTGTACCCGCATCCAGGCTGGACGTTTTGGCATCAACTCAAGCGTTTCTTGACACACTATCGTCGGGATGCCGACGCGCCGATAATATGGCATAATAATGCGCTGCGATTTTGGGTGCCGCCGGTACTGCATCCGAATGTCCAGCGTCTTTTGGTAACGTCATCACAGATGTCAGAAAAAGATTTAGGGAGTCTGTTCCCAGACGAAAAGATAGAGGCAGTTCGTATCAAACGGACACCTTGGATTGTGGGGAACCAGCTTTTTCAAATCCGGACAGGTGTTCATTCGCGAAAGACGATATTAGATTATGATAACAACTGGGACATTATCGGATTGTCTAAAACTGGGGAACGGTTTCTACTCGGTATCTGTGCGGAAATTGAGAGAGACCCGAGTGTCAAGCATGGCATTATTACGTATTCCGCGATTATTGACCAAATCGGTGATGTCGCCGACAAGGAGAATGTCTGTCTGCTAACGAAATTCAGAAATTTGTATAATTTAGATGCCGCGTTTGAAGCTGCAGAAGTCGTTTGGATAGTGGGTACGCCGTACTGGGATACAGGTGTCATTTGGCATCAGGCACAACTCATATTTGGAAATGATGAGGAACCACTCTGTTATGATGCAGACGCGGAGTTCCAACACTATAAAGATGAACGTGTTCAGCGGATTTATACCCAGATTGTTGCAGGCTTAATTACAGATATTATCGGACGTGTCGGATTGAACCGCTGGAAGAACAAAAGGATCGTCTTGATGAGTAGTCTTGATATTCCGGACATCACCGATAGACCTGAAACGCTCCTTTTTGACTGGGAAGATTTTGAGATTGCTGGTAGCCTTGACAAACTCGCTGAAACGATAGAAACACGTGAGCGTTTTGAGGCAGAACGCGACAGTCTCACAGCAGAATCCAGTAGATCAGAAGTTGAGCGCATCCTTGGATGCTCGTCAAGGCAGGCGAACCGTGTGTTGTATAAACTCAGAGGTGGCTATCTTCGACCAACAACTTTCAGGGAGCAGATCCTTTCACTTCTTGATGATGGTGAGAAAAAGGCAGCCGAAATAATCACTGTCATTGAAGGTAAACCGGAATCCGTATATCAGGAACTTAGGAGGCTCGCTAAGAGCGGTGAAATTGTAAGGGTACGTCACGGGGTGTATAATCTCCCCGCAGCATAGCGAAACCGTCCCACAATCCGACAGAAAAACAATCTGACCGACTCGAATGAACCGTTGACGGTCGAAGTACTTCTCATGTTCCTCGACGAAAACTACAAGAAGGTCTGACATGAAAGGAAAGTAATGGCAATATTAACACAAGCACATCATGACCACTTCGATGAATACGGCTACATGGTCATCGAAGATGCTGTCCCGCTTGAACTTTGCGAGGCAGTCGTTGACGCGATTTTTGATTACTTGGAGATGGATCCTTCAAATCCGAATGACTGGTACCGCGCGCCCCATAAACCCGGTGCAGGCATGGTAGAGATGTATTTTCACCAAGCCATGTGGAACGTCTATCAACATCCACCCATCCATCAGATTTATAGTGAAGTTTATGGGACAGAGCGGATTTGGGTTCATATTGATAGAGTCAACATGAAGCCACCTAAACACCCCGACTATCCTGAGTGGGACCATAAGGGTATGTATCATTGGGATGCGGATACCTCGAAGCTACCCGTTAGGTTCAGCACACAAGGTGTTTTGTTTCTCAGAAATACCGCAGACAATCAAGGGTCTTTCGTTTGTTGGCCCGGCGCGCATAAGTCGCTGATTGATGAAGAAAACCTGTGGGTACCAGAACTTACACCGGAAATATATAGGGAAAAATTCGTACAGGTACCAGCGAAAGCGGGTTCACTGCTTATTTGGCATGTGGCACTTCCACACGGAAACGGTCGTAACACGTCCGATAAGCCGCGGTTAGCACAATACATGAACTATCACCGTATGCCTAATCCTATGAACGAAGGACGGCGGCAAGAACGCATTACACTGTGGCGGGAGCGCAGAGCATTAGGTCGCGGACCCTATCCCGGTGACCCGAGGGGATGGGAAGCGAAAAACTATGGCTCGCCGGAATTAACACCTTTAGGACGGAAACTGCTGGGACTTGATTTGTGGGATTAATACGTCTTAATCATCGCCCAACTTGTGGCTAATTTTCCTTGTGGGTCTACACCGAGTGCTGCTTGTAGTCCGTTATCCATGATTGTCTTGATCTGATCTTCAGTCAGATCCACATTGAAGATAGCGACTTCATCAAATGAACCGATCATAAAGGTGTGGTTCGCTAAAGGTGCTCCCATATTAACCACTTGGCTATCAACGCTGGTGTCCATCGCAAATTCGGTTCCCTCTTTTTCCTGAAGTTTACCGTCCACATATAGGTCGTGGTCTTTTACGGCATCTGATCCGTCGGGAAAAACGACAGCACAATGATGCCATTCACCATCGCAGACGTTGTCTGTGCCGAAATTGTTGCCGCTGTTGACTTCAACTCGCAAGTTGCATTCATCGCCTCGGACGTGTGCGCGGATGTAGTATTTTTGGCTCGGCGAATTCACACCCCATTTGACCCAGGAATGGTCGCGGACTGTTGTCGTTTTAAACCAGAAGACAGTTGTTCGCGGATCTGTCCCGCCTATACCGTTATAACCTGTGACAATGAGGTTATCATCAACGCCATCGTATTCTAACCCATCTCCAATGACACCTTTGACGTGCTTTGCGCCTGTGATTTTGCCATCTCTACCATTGCCAGAAATGTCTTTGGCAACGTTGCCGTTTCCTTTGTTGAAGAGATAGGCAACCTCAACAGTCTCCGAATCAATCGGTGCAGAACGGCTTATATTTATACATACCAACCCGAAAGTGAGAACAGTCAGCCAAATCAACAAAAATTTACTTCGATTTTCGATTCTCATCTCTATTCTCCTTTTAAACAAAAATAGTATCAGATTTCCAACCCGAAACCCCATATTCCACTGGAAGGGGCTGAAGCATAAGTATATTGGTCTAAGGTTTCCAATGATGTAGATTGTAGCAAAATCAATCAAAATAGACAAATAGAAAAATGGGACCAGAAACAGGCAATCTCTATTGATTTTACGGGTCCTAATCAGATATAAAGGAGCGTTCTAATACGGGTTTTTCTCGAAAGTGTGGATCCCGTGCTTATAGACGAGCAGGAGTTCACGGCGTATCTCAAGCACCATGTTATATTTGGAGAACGCTTGACAGATACCGCGTATCGCGATGCCGTTGCGCAGCGTAATCGCGACTGCATCGCCGACAACGACGCGCATATCCACGAGCCGACGTTCCGCTATTTTTTTCACGGCTTTCAACCGCAAATTTTTGACATCTTCGTGGATTTTCAGATACGGTGAAAAACGTCTGGCGTTTTCCAACGAGAACGCCAGCAGGACTTCCAATTTCGGCAGTGGAGACGCGCCAGCGAGCAAAAGATTGTATTGGGTAACTTTTCGGACCCGTTCATCGCGGATGCCGTCATACGTTATCAATCTCACAAGCGACCGATCGGTTTGGAAGGTTCGCCTCAAAAGGTATCGCTCTGAATACGGGTTATGGATGTTCTGTTTTTCTGTTATGGGTACGTTTTCCATCGGTTATCTGTTCCACCCTCCTAATTTCTACCTTGAACAATGCATCAATTTTAGTGGTAATTATAGCAAGGTAGACGAAATAATTGAAGAGAAAAATAACATTTGGTAAATCCTAAAAATATATAGACAAACACCGATCCCAATGTCGTGGAGATTTAAAAAAAAAAAAATTTGACAAGCAGAAAAATATGTAGTATACTTAACAGTGTTAAGTTAAATAACTATGTAAAACAAAGGTGAAGTAATGGGTATTAAAGAACGGAGAGCCAGAGAAAAAGAACAGTTGCGGCAGCAAATTCTTTCTGCGGCGCGAGAGTTGTTCGTCAATGAAGGTTATGAAAGCGTCTCTATGCGGAAGATCGCCAACAAAATCGAATACTCACCGACAACAATCTACCTTTATTTTAAAGACAAGGTAGACCTTTTAGATTCCGTTTGTCAAGAAACGCTCTTGCATTTGTTGAACACACTTGAACACCTGAAAAAAGATAAAAACGATTCGGTCGAGACGTTGAGAAAAAGTGGACGCGCTTATGTCGAGTTCGGTTTAAAATATCCGCAAGATTACAAACTTACGTTTGTTGTTCGACCGCAGTTCCAGAAGGGTTTAGGTTTGCAAGAGGGATCGATTGGTGAAAAGGTGTTTAATTACCTGCGTGAAATGGTCTCTGAATGCGTCCGACAGAAGATATTCCGGCAAGTCGATGTCGAGACCACCGGTCAGGTCATGTGGTCAGCCGTCCACGGTGTCACACTGCTTCTAATTGATTTCCCCGATTTCCCTTGGACTGAGAGAGATAAATTAATTGACACGGTAATTGAAACGACAATTGCGGGTTTGAAGGCTTGACCGCTCCCCCAGCTGAAGCTTGGGGGATTCCTCGAAAGAACTCCCAAGCGAGTTTCTCAACCTTTACCGTCACTTCCATAAGAGGTCTAACGGTATGGGGCCATCTTCCTACCTCGTGGATAGGTTGTTCGG
>ASZN01000046.1 GCA_000406005.1 Candidatus Poribacteria bacterium WGA-3G | reverse complement strand
TATAGCAAGTTTTCGGCTTGCAAGCTACGCCGTATTTTGTATAGCAAGTTTTCGGCTTGCAAGCTACGCCGAAAAGGTCCACGCTGCTGTAGCATACTTGGTCTTAACAAGCGTCTCTGCCTGTTTCCGCTCTGTTGACGACATTTTTCCTGACTTAAACGCAATTCCGAGGTCGAATGTTTCAGATATTGCTTGGATGAGTGCTTTTCGGGTTATAGAACGTCCATCTGTATTAATAGCCGTCGATTTTTCGTGTAGCATCTGTTGGGTATCTGGGTCCTTTGAGACGCGTGTGAGTATTTCGGGAGGTGGTATATCCACGGAGATATAGCCTTGGAACATGATCCCGTGTCGGTTCCGCCTGACAGAGACACCTGCCAATTTCTTGTTATTATCCGACATTACATCGTGTTCAGCAGGATTTGTCAGACATATATTCGGTGCGGTTTCGGCGGTGTCTGTGCAGCTGGCATAGCATTGTGCTGGGATACCGAGTTTCTGGAACGCTTGGGTGAGCGATTGACCGATCCGTTGGTATGCGTTGGCGACACGAATTTCTCCGTCACTACGTGGGAGAATAAGTGTATAGGTCAGTTCCCACCCGTGTATGACCGTACCGCCGCCGGTCATCCGTTTAACCAGTTCGATGCCGTCTACGCGGCAGGCATCTATGTCAACCTCTCCGGCGATGTCTTGGAAGTAGCCGAAACTGAATGCGGGTTGCGTCCAGTCGTAGAAACGGAGCGTTGGGTTCGGCTGTTCCTTCTGCGCGAGGAGGATTGCCTCGTCAATTGCCATATTCGTCGCTGCGTTATTTTTTCCCATGTTTAGGAGTCTGCCGATGGTTTCCATTAGGTTAGTGGGACGCGGCACACTGCTGTGGTGTGTGCATCGCAGTACCAGAAATATCCGTTCCAATAGGTCATTCCGTGGGGTTCGGGGTGCGGTTCCGGTATCTCGATTTTGTTGAGATGTTTACCGTCTTTCGGGTCAAGATGGAAGATAGCGCGATGGTTGGTCTCGACACACCAGAGGTCGTCGCCGACCCATGCGATGCCGTGTGGTCGGTCGCCTGGGGCGGAGAATGTGTGGATGACTTTGAAACCGTCTTCGACATCTACCTGATAGATAGTGGCGGACGGCGGTACTGCCATCCAGAGTTTGTTATCTCGCCATTCCAAGCCGTGTGCGCCTGTCTGTCCTGCGCCGGGTGTCTCGAAAGATGCGAGTGTTTTGCCGGTCTCTGGGTCGGTTGATAGGATTTCACAACTATAGGTAGATGCGAGCCAGAGCGTGTCGCCTGTGTCGGTAATACCGCTGCCTTTGTCAGAGCCGGTGGCGAGCGTCTTTTTCACATCGCCGTCGTAAGAGACGAGGTGTACCTCGTTGGTCTGTTGGTCGAGGATCCAGAGTCCGTCTTCGGTGGCTTGCATTCCGTTGGGCTGTGGACCTGGGGCATCAAAAACTTTTTCGATTGTTGGCATGGGAAACCTCCATATATCCGTATCAAGTGCTTTGTAAGCATGCTTTGCAGGGGCAACGCGTTGCTACTTCTTGAAGTATGTTTTATTTCTAAAACCATTGTATGTGGTGTCGGAGGTGATGTCAAGATTTTTTTATCTAATTTTGCATTGCAGCCCACGTAGGATCATGGTATAATTTTTTTAGAACCTCTTGTCATACAACACGGGTTACCTAAGGAGATACATAATGGAAGCAATCACATACACTCAGGTTCAGCAGCTAGTTGAAAAACTTCCAGAAACCAAGTTACCGCTTGTGTATCGTTTTTTGCTTGAATTGGCGGACAAAGATGTGGAACCGCAATCACCTCAAGCAGATTTCATGCGTCTTTCTCCAGAAGAACGCCATCAACTTCTATCCGAACAAGCCGAGCAGATGAAAGCACATTATGAACAGACTGCCGATGAACGTACCGAATGGCAAGCAGGAGATTTTATTGATGAGCGTGAGTCGTAGGGAAATTTGGTTAGAACTCATAGCGAGTACGCGCTATGAGTTCTATAATAAAAATAGTGCCATTTTGAAATAAACGATTCTCATTAACGAAAAACCGGTTCGTAGTAGCGCAATTCATTGCGCTCTTACATACAAATACCTCATAGAGTTCCAAGATATCCATAATGCGACTTTATTTTTTAGATTTGGTATAACTATCATGGAATCACTGGGATCGCGATCAGGAGGACAAGAATGAACCCTATAGACGGCATTCTCCGCTCCGGATGTCTCCTTGGGAAAGATTTTTTTATCTGCCAAACAACAGGTAAGATGGTAAAAGGTATCTTGCAACAAGATGGGGTGTGGAAAGTGAAACTTGAAACCACCGAAGGATACCCCGAGTATCACACCCTCGCTTAGTACACATACACTTGAGGCTAAACACGATGGTAATCAAAAAACATTGGTTTGTAAAGGCTGTGGTGGCTTATGGCTCGCTATCATTGAAAAGGATAGCAGACTTGAATATTACCCAAAGTCTGTGACAGCGGATTTTACAGAGGAAGGCGAGATCCCTATTTTAGAAAGTGAACAAGTTAACTTTCTAAAGGATACACATGTAGATATGATGACTGAAATGCAATCTCAACCGAGTTTGCTCGAAAACCGACAAGAAGCATTTCAAAAGATACAAGCACAAATCGTGAAAGGTCAGGAACTCCGAAATCAAACAATCCGCTCGGAGGACGAATTGAAAAAAGCAAGAGCAGAAAGTGAGAAATGGTCAGAGTACAACAAACAACTTTTGTCACGACTATTTACAGACACGTCAATAGCAGATAGGTGTTGGCTTTTTCACGATTATACACCTGCGATAAATGCTTGGTTACCAAGCGAACGTACGGTGGAAGAGGAACTTCAAGAGTTAGTAACCAATTACCAAAAACGTATGGACTCTCATATCAACGATTTGGAAGGAATTCGTGATGAACTTCCTTTAATTCCTGAGAAAACTTCTGCTGTTTCCTCTGATCAAGCCGCTGCGACAAGGAACGAGGTTTTTATCGTGCATGGGTAAGTTGGGCAGAGAACGAGTATGCCCAATATATAAAGGAGAGGTAGAATTACCGTCAGACCTTGATGGTGTCCTCTATATACGTATGGATGAACCCGGAGCATGGAAACAGAACCTAGTAGTCTGTCACATCTAAACAGGCGGATGGTTCGTAGTAGGGCAATTCATTGCCCGTTCTTGACGTGCGATAATGCACTTCGCATTTGGTCGAGTACGCCGCAAAATCGCACGACTACGAACCGGGTTTACCTTTCATTTTAATGTTGACAGAACACTAGTTTTCCGCCAGTCACCCCTTCCGTGCTGCCACTCCCAAGGTCAGCCAATAACGAGCGTTGCCCTATAATCGGTTTGGTTTGAGATAGAGACCTCGTGTATCCTACCTTGGAGAGGAGACCCTTGAGATAGTTTGATGGGATCGCGAAGTTGAGATTTTGTCCATCGCGAATAGTTAAAACAGAAACGCCTATAACTTCACCTCTGCGGTTTAGCACAGGTCCTCCACTGCTCCCTGGAGAAAGTGGGGCAGTAATTTGAATCAGTTTATCGGTCCCAACTGGGCGGATGCTACTGATGATGCCATCAGAAAATGTCCCTTCTAATCCGCGTGGATTGCCGACAGCGTAAACTGTCTGGCCAACCTCTACCAAATCGCTATTACCTAATGAAATTATCTGCGTTCTGAAAGCGGTAACCTTTAAGATTATCAGGTCGCGCTTCTCATCTATCGCGGTGTAGCCTTCAATGTTGAACTTGGTTTCTTGGCCGACCAATTTCACGTAGCCTCTTGCAGCACCCTCTACAACGTGGAGATTTGTTGCAATCTGACCGTCTCCGACGAAGAATCCACTACCCAATGACAGTGGTTGACCGTTGGTGTCCTCCATAACAAGCAGCACCGTAGAACGGAAAGTTTTTTGGGCGATCTGTTGCGGAGTTTGTGCAGTTGCGACGGTTGCTATACAGAATAGGAAAAATACTGAAAATACTAAAGATGTGGAGTGCTTTATCCCTTTTTTATATTCAATCATGATTTTCCTTTCTATGGTCTAATACCAAATCTGAAACGTCAATACGGATTTGACAGATTTTTGAAATTCTATGGAACCGAATACAAGAAGCGCAATGAATTGCGCAACTACGAGCCAGTTTTTTGTTTATGAGAGTCGTTTATTCAGAAATGGTATAATGACCTTGTGTGTTTAGTCTCCAGTTCTACCTACAAGGGGCGCAATAATGCACGTCGCATTTGGGTGAATACGCCGCAAAATTGCGCAACTACGAGCCAGTTTTTTGTTTATGTGAAACGTTTATTCAGAAAGGCGATAAATCGCCTTACGACGAACCTGAACCTTGCCAATCCCATCCCTTCCCGTAATCCCATACTGGATGTGTTCGCCAGAGATCTCGTAACCACTCAATTCCAAAGTGTTTTTCATACCAATGTAAACTTGAACAGTTCCAATCTTTAGGTTTTTGCGCGTAGTTATGTTTTGTCGGATTGTAATGGATGTAATTCACGGTTGTGTAGTAATGTCTTTCACTGCGAATCTGTCGATCACTGAAACGGTACCAAACCTATCGTCCAGATAGTCCTTTGATTTACGGGGTAGCAGTAATTTCTATCAAAGATTCACCGGATTGTAAGAGTAAAAAGACTTCTGGGAAGTTCTGTTGGAGGATCTTACGCATTTCCGCATTTGATGTATTTCCACAAGTTATCCAGACGACTTGTGGTGGGGGACCTAGTTGATTTAACAGGTGAACAAAGTCTTGATCTTTAGTTATGACAACTGCATTTGCCTCGCGAGCGGCGGAGAAGATTCTTTTATCGGTAGCCTGTTGGAGGCCAAGCCACTCAAGTGAAAAAGCTTGCACTCCGAAAGTGTTATTGAGCCAAGGGGCAAGTGCCGGAGAAAGTTGCACATCAATCCAAAACTTCATGCGGCAATTACAGGATGGTTAATTTTTTGTGAGGCAAATTGGAGACAAGCGACAATGTCTTCGTATTCCAATAGTGGCATTTCGTCAAGAATTTCTTGAAAAGAGAGCCCAGCTGCCAGCAAATCTAAGACATCTGTTACCCGAATCCGCATCCCTCGAACGCACGGGCGTCCACCGCACTGTTCTAAATTAAAAGTTATTCTATCCATGGCCTGTATCTCCTTTTTGGGTTAATCAAAACACATTTCGTGAGCGAATGTCAATCGAAACTGTCCATATTTCAACCTCCTCTTGTTCGTAGTAGCACAATTCATTGTGCATCAACAAAGGCAATAAATTGCCTTACTACGAATCTAAAGAAGCTATCCTTTAAAATCAACTAACGTTCTCGCTTGGCATAACCCGGCTGAACTTCGTTAATGAACCGAGTCAACCCTTCTCCTTCTTTTGCCAATTCTTTCATCTCTTCAATGTCATCTTCGCCTGCACTGTCATAAGTGTAGAGATAGACGCTGCCGCTTGTGAACCGGATTCTGATGAATTTAGACCCCACTTCGTAAGCAGCGATTCCCGAATTTCCGTGACGGTTTCCGTAACGTTTCATGTTCTTTCTCCTCTCATAAATAATTTGAAGAACTGAGGTGCCCGGACCTCTTCCAACAAAAGGGATAAAACGACTATGTACTTATTCGCAATTATAGCATCGTTGAGGATGCTTGTCAAATGTTTTGCTGGATCATGGGTGTTGAATGCCCCAATATTGGTTTGCAGGCTTCTCCAAAAAGTGGTATAATTCCACCATAATTAAACACAATACTTTGGAGATTGCTTTTGAATATTGATGCATTAAAAGGGAAAACGGTCGGTGCTGCTGTTTCGGGTGGCTTGGATAGCTGCACGATTACGAAATGGTTGGTCGATACCGGGGTTAACGTCGTCTGCTTTACGGCGGACCTGGGTCAACCTGATGAACGGGACGTTTCCGAAATCCGGGAACGGATGTTGGCGTGTGGTGCCGAAGAGGCGGTGATTGTAGATGCCCAGGACGCACTTGCGGCAGATGGTATCCGGCTGATCCAGTGCCAAGCGATGTATGAAGGTGGTTATTGGAATACAACAGGCATTGCGCGACACGTTACGGTGAAGGCACTTCTACCAGAGATGGAGAAACGCGGTATCTCTATTTTAACGCACGGTGCAACGGGTAGAGGCAATGATCAGGTACGATTTCAACTCGCTACCAATATGCTGAATCCGCGTTTTGAGGTTTATGCCCCGTGGCGGGATCCTGAATTCCTGAAGCATTTCGGTGGCAGGAAAGAGATGATAGACTTCTGCGAAGCGCACAATCTACCGGTTACCGCGACGCATGAGAAGCCATACTCAACCGATGCGAATCTACTCGGACTGACGCATGAGGCTGGACGCCTTGAATCGCTGAAAACGCCAGCGGGTTTTATCAATCCGGGTATGGGAGTCCATCCAAAAGATGCGCCTGATGACGTAGAACACTTTACCGTTACTTTTGCGCGTGGAACACCTGTTGAAGTCAACGGCAGCCCCGTTACACCACTTCAGAGTCTGCTGGAAGCGAACCGTATTGGTGGACGGAACGGGGTCGGTATCGGTATTCACACCGTTGAGAACCGATTTGTTGGCATTAAGAGTCGTGGGGTTTATGAATCTCCGGGGATGGAGCTGCTTGGAAAGTGTTACGAGTACCTGCTGCAACTGATTTTAGACAGACGTGCGCGCCGGCATTTTGAGAGCGTGGCACCGGTAATCGCTGAACAGATTTATCAAGGCTACTGGTTTGATGCTGCGACGCAGGCGTTGTTGTCCTCGATCCAACCGTTGACCGATTTGGCGAGTGGGACGATTACGGTAGCACTCTACAAAGGCAATGTTGCGTTTCACGCCGCGGGTGGCGCACAGCATTCGCTCTATTCCGAAGAGACTGCCTCTATGGAGGCGATCGGAGACTTTGATCATGCGGATTCGGAAGGCTTTTTAGCGGTGCTTGGTGTAGGTGCGCGGGCATCGGCTGTTGCTGGACAGACGCAGGAGTAACGTTTAAGGTACCTCAAGTTTTGCGAACACTTGTGCGATGATGCTTTCAACGTCTTGTCCGTCTGCCTCTGCTTCGTAACTGATGATGACGCGGTGCCTTAGCACGTCCATACCGACGGCGTGAATGTCCTCCGGTGTGACGTAGCCTCGCTCGGAGAGGAATGCTCTTGCCCTTGCAGCGAAAGCGAGAAAAATCGTTGCCCGCGGGGATGCACCGTATTCGATGCGTGTGCTGAGTTCGTCTAACTGATACGCTTCCGGTGTGCGCGTCGCACATACCAAATCGACAATATAATTTTCCAACTGTTCTGCCATATAGATGTTTCGGACGACTTCTCGGAACCGGACAATATCGTCGGGTGAAATCACTGGTTGGATGTCCTGGATTTCTTCAGTTGTCATCCGTCGGAGGATTTGTAATTCCTCTGTGTGTGATGGGTAGTCAACCTTAATCTTGAGCATAAACCTATCTACCTGTGCCTCCGGTAGCGGATAGGTACCTTCATGCTCAATTGGGTTTTGGGTTGCCAAGACGAGGAATGGGTCATCAAGTGGGTATGTCGTGCCGCCGATCGTGACCTGCCGTTCTTGCATGGCTTCAAGGAGTGCGCTTTGGACTTTCGCGGGGGCGCGGTTGATCTCGTCTGCGAGGATGACATTAGCGAAAATCGGTCCCGTTTTGGTATAAAAATCGCCCTTCTGCTGATCGTAGATGAGCGTCCCGATCAGGTCCGCTGGGAGTAGATCGGGCGTAAACTGAAGACGGTTGAAAGATGCTTCAATTGTCTGTGCGAGTGCACTCACAGCAGTTGTTTTTGCGAGTCCGGGTACGCCTTCGAGTAGGATGTGACCGTTGCAAAGCAGTCCGATAATCAGGCCTTCCAATAACGCTTTCTGCCCGACGATCACTTTTCCAGTTTCTGTGAGTATCTGCTGGACGAGCCCGCTATCTGCTTGGATGCGGGCGTTCATCGCGTCTAAATCGTAGTTTTGCAATTTTAATTTTACCTTGCGGGAGAACAGCGTGAATTTGGGCGGCTGACGGTTATTATGTAAAAGAAGGTTGTGTTTCGCCTTCTTGGAAGGACTGTTCGAGCCACGGATCCTTCGTTTTCTGCCTGAATTCGATGACTTTTCGGCGCATCTCGTTGGCGATGTCTTGTAACTCAGGTGCGTCAATAAGGTTCTTCGATTCTGCTGGGTCGTTCTGGATATCAAACAACGCCTCGCGGCTCTGTTGTATAAAGTCAGTGCGCTGGCGTTCTCCAAGTTGTTGGACGTTGTCGTTACGGACTGCTGTCCATGAAATCGAACGGAACAGGTCGCTCGGTAGCGGTGTTTCGAGTTGATACGCCAGATTGCGGACGTACTTGTACCGTCTGCCACGTAACACGCGGTACGGATAGTAGTTCGTTACCTCGTGGAAGCAGTGGGAGAAGTAGGTTTCCTCCCATTCGCCGTTTCCGGGACGTGCACTATCGTCTTCAAGGATTGAGAGGATTGATCTTCCCGGAAGTGCGTCATCGCCATCGGGATGCGCGACACCGCACCAGTCTAACATTGTCGGGCAGAAATCTACCCAGTTGACGAGTGCTTGGTTGTGGAAGCCGCGTTTCTGTTGCGTCGGGCTGGAGATAAGGAGTGGACAGTGGTGTCCGCTATCGAAACTTGATGCCTTCGCGCCGGGGAACGGCATGGCGTGATCGGTTGTAACAAAGATGAGGGTTTCGTCCGCGCGTCCGGAAGAGTCAAGTGCCTCCAAAACTGCGCCTACGACGGCATCCCACCGTGACACGCTTTCGTAATAGTCTGCGAGGTCTTCTCGGACTGCGGGTACGTCTGGCAGGAAATTCGGTACAATGATTTCATCAGGAGCATAAGAACCCGGTTGGATACCTGCGGGCGTCTGGTCGTTTCCGAATCCTTTGCCTGCGCGGTGTGGATGCGTACTGCCGATGTGGAGATAGAAAGGTGTGTCTGCGTTCTCGTTGAGGAACTGTGTGACCTTTGTTGCCATGTCCGCGGGACTTCGCGCGTTGACTCTCGGTTCAAAATCGAAAGGATAGACGGTGTCTGGTGCGACGTGTTTCTTTCCGATACACGCCGTGGCAAATCCGTTTGCCTTTAAAATTTTTGGTACGGATTGTGTATGTTCATGTGTCCGGAACCCGTGGATTCCGTGGCAGTGTCCGTATTGTCCGTGTGTGTGGCTATGTTGTCCGGTAAGGATGCAGGCGCGGCTTACTGCACACGATGGACTTGTGCAGAATGCGTGATCAAAGACGACACCGCGTTCTGCGAAAGCGTCGATATGTGGAGTTCGGATGACATCGTTCCCGTAGCATTTTGCGATACGGCTCCAATCGTCAGCGATAACGAACATTACGCTTTTGTATGAATTGTTCATGGTTCTCCTCTTCGCTGGGATACGTTCGTTATTCGTCTTCGCTATTGAGATTTTCGCTTGCCCAATCTTCTTCGGTGTAGGTAATGCCATGCTTCTCACAGAACTGTTTAAAGCGCGCGAAATCTTCCTGTCGCGTTTTTTCCACCGCCTTCGGCACGGCTTCGGCTACTGCTTCGGCTACTGCTTCGGCTACTGCTTCGGCTACGGCTTTCTCTATGATCTCTGGCATTTTCTTTCGCAATTCCCAATACATAATCATCCTCCTCATGTGCGGAAGTATCATAAAAAATACTGCTTCAACAAATCCAAACCTGGCTAATGAAGACAGTGTGGATCTGACCGCAACGATCTTCGGTTGATCCACAAGAAACTCCCAAGTCGTAAGCCCCACTGCTGCTATAGAAAAAATGATTCCGTATAGCAAGAGCGATATGTTATATTTTCTGCGCGGGATCAGCATCCCAAGCACGGACACTGTATCATCTTCCCGCATAAAATCGGAGAGCCAGTCTTTATCCTTCAAAATGTTTCCTGTTCTGTTTTAGTACACCTAATAACACAGGCCGAACTACTCGAAAAGTTGTGAGACCGGACAAGTAAACCCCGGCACGACATTCTCACCCGTGAGTGTGTCTTCATAAGTGAGCAGCGCGATGTCTCTTTCGGAACGATAGACTGTCACCGTTTTGGAGCGGGGATCCATGACCCAGACAAGGCGGGTTCCGGCGTTCAGATAGACAAACGCTTTGTCTACAACACGCCACTGAACGTCTGTGGGTGAAAGCACTTCAATTGCCAAATCGGGCGGTATCGGGAAACCTTTGTTTTCGTCTCCATCCAACCTATCAGTTGAAACAAACGCTACATCCGGTTTTAGCCCACGTTCACCGACCTGAAAAGTTGCCTCGACATGGACCTCCCCTAACTGATTCTCCTCTACATGCCGATCCAAATACCGGATGACCTTAACACTAACTTTGCTATGTATTCTCGTTGGTGGCGACATCGGCACTAATTCTCCTTTAACGTATTCGTATCCGTCTACATCGTTCTCAAGAAATTCCGCCAATGTCATAGAGACTTGTTCGGGTGCGCGAGTCCCTTGCGCGACTTCGTGGAGTTCTTGTTGTGTCATGCTTTCATTCCTCTGTGACTGGGTGCTCTTGTGAGGTCTATTTTAACATCTAACATTGCGTTTGTCAAGAAAGAGTTACGAGGTTACGAGGTTACGAGGTTATGAGTTGTGGTGCGTTTTTTGCTACACCAAGCCACCCCGTTTTCTTAGGAACCACTCGAATCCGAGCAGTGCGATGACGGCTCCAAAGATGAGCGGTATATCCCAGATATCGACATCGGTTATTTTTGAGGTTGCGCTTTCAACGAGTGGTATCTGGTTGACGAGTTCGTCTGCTTCCGCCATGGCGTAATACTTCCCGCCACTCCCTTCAGCAAGCGTTTTGAGAAGTGCGATGTTAAGTTCGGCGTTACTGAATTCGGCATAAGATGCTTTCACCTCAAAGAGGGTCTGTTGTTCACCGAGGTTTTCGCCGTCAAGGGTCCCGGCGGCAGTGACGGTGTATTCACCGTATCTGTTCGGAATAAAACGGGCAGTGTAAAGACCATCTTCACCGAGGACCTGCTCGAGTCTTAATTCTTTGCGTTTTCCGGCTTCGTCAATGACCACGGCTCGGATTTTGGCGTTATTCGTCAATTGGAATTGTTGGTCTGTCGCGGTGACCTCAATCACGACGGGTTCTTTCAGTGTATAGGCTGTTTTTGCGATGTCGAGTTGAATATGTTCTTTCGGTGCAGTTGTTAACCATCTTGCTGTTTGTCGCCAGAACCGTTCATGGCTATCGTCCTCAAGGACTTTTTTGAGCCTTTGCCATCGCCACGAAGTGTGGGGCGCGAAAACCATCACGCGTCCGGCGTTGTAATTATGTATTGCGATGAGGATCCGATTTCCAAATTCGTTCCGATCCGTCGGATGTTCCGCCAAGATGAGGGCACCAGCCTTGGCACGTTTGACTTTGCTATAACCCATGAGGGGTACGAGGTCGGTCCACCGTTTCAGATTATCGACAGGGTTATCAGATAGTGCCATCAAATTTTCGACCTTCCCCTCTGGCGTCAGTTGCAGTTTATATCCTCTGTTTTGGGCGGAGGCGCGTGAACCTGCGCTTAATCTCGTGCGTCGTTCGGGTAGTGGTGCAGGCGGGGGTCCGAGTTCCAATTCTATTGGTAAGCACTGCGCAAGGGGTGTGTTGATATAAGATTTAGCGAGTTCGTGATTACCCAAAGAGCTTGAACCGCCTAACATAAGCAATCCGCCGCCTCGGGTGCGTACAAACTCAACGGTATTCTCAAGCTGCGTCTGTGTAAATTCGGATGCGTCCACATTGCCGAAGATGATGGCATCAAAATCAAAGAGTGTGTCTTTATCATCTGGATAAAAACCGAAATCGTGTGCGGTTTGGGTTCGTGTGCCCATGTAGTGTCGTCCTTCACTACTGGTGCTTGTCAAAATTCGGTCTGTTAATTGGATGTTAGGATCTTTTTTTAGTGCGCGTTTTATATGGGCAAGTTCGGTACGAGGCCTGCCATCGACGAAGAGGATTTTCACACGTTTGGTAGGTGCGACCTTCAAGAGAAACGTCTTCGTGTTGTTCTGCGGTACTGCTTCTGTTTCGTCTAACGCTGCGTGGACCTCGAATTTTTGGGTTCCGGCTTGGCGAGGCGTGAATTTCAGTGCGACGCGTTGTGTTTTTACGTCAGTGGTTGTATCTGTTCCACTGAATTGCGTTATCCAAGAAGAGTCTTCATCCATATTAACGGGTTCTGTTTTCAGGATCCGTCCGTTGCTGGTGAGTTGAAGATTAACCTTTTTTCCGTTGAATCCTTTCCGTTTTAGGGTTGCCCATATTTCAACGGGAAAGTCTTCTTCAGCTGTGCGCGGGACATCGAGTTTAACGATTTCGAGGTCTGGTGTCCCTGTTTCTGAACCGACACCGACAGTGTGGATCGGAAGTTTCCGTTCTCGCATTTGCATTGCGAATTTCGTCGTGTCGGCACCGCTTCTGTCTACGCCATCTGTCAGCAGGACGGCACCGGAGAGCGGGATGCCTTGGAGATCGTCGAGTGCCTCGTTTAACGCCTGTGGGATGTCTGTGCTTTCGCCTTCTGCGTTGGTCAATGGCTCGCTTGGAATGCGTTTTGCTGTGGTGTCAAAAGCGAAGAATCGCACCTTGAATTTGGCGTTTAGTTGTTCGAGGAGTCCATCTCCGTCAGTAAAAAGTAGGTTGTTGACACGCTGCATCCGTGTCTCTGAGTCAGCAGTGTCAGTAATTTGCATACTCTTGGACTGGTCAACCATTACCAATAGATAGGAGTCGTCGGGATTTGTCTGGTAGATTGTTAGGAACGGTTTGAGTAGACAGAAGGCGAGCAGACAGAGAACGATGGCACGGAGAAAGATTAGAAAACCGCGGAATCCGCGTTGGATGCGTCCGTGTGTGGTGCGATATGACCATATCGTTGCGGCGATAAGTGCGACAAGCAGAACGGCGATTAGAAGCCCTGGCAGCGGTACCCCAAACGAGAAGTTTCCTTCTCGAAAAACGTCGATGGGGTACTTCATTATTTTTTCAAACATTTTTTACCTACGTTCGTCTGGACGTTGTGTCTGTTGTCCACAACGATCTAAAATTGTTACGTTTTCAGGACTTACGCAATTTTGACTGCAGACCGTTCTGTTAGATGAGAATTTTCGGAAAACCCAGCGTTCTTGTAGCACAAACTGGGAAGTGTGTGCTACAAAAGAGCAGCCTGCGTAAGTCCTAGTTTTGTTAGCAATTGCAAAGATAGTGAGGGTCCAGGGTGTACATTGTAAGTGCTGTCTATCACAGTTGATCTTCAATCCACTCATCGTCATGGTCCGGGTTATAAATAAGTCCTTTTCTAATGTCGAGACAGAGATCAAGCATCTCTAAGACTATATGTCCGACGAGAATAGGCACATTTTCTGGTAATTCTGTGATCTCCAACGTCCCTGCTCGTTCCAAAACCGTAAATCGAACTTCTGAGTAAATGAGGCGATCTACAATGCCGTTTGTCGTCCGTGCCTTTGTCTTTCCAATGGGCGTTAGACCGAGTTGTTCAATCACCGGTTTCGGCAACGATAAACGTGTTGCCCCGGTATCAACGACTGCGTCTTCAACGGTGACGCGTCGAACCTCTTCAGGTTTGATAACACCTTCTTCTTCCAAAAGCATATCTTTTCGATTCACGAGTTCAATTATCGTTGTATGTCGCATTTTTTGCCTCCCACAAATCATTGAGAAAATTTTAGCCCACTTTGCAACTTTGGCCCGTGTGTGCGGATTCGTGTAATGCGTCAATGGTGTGCATATTTCCGAGTGCGTCTGTTAGTGGTAAACGGGTCGGTGCGCCTGTTTCTATTGCCTGACAGAGGTCCAAAATCTCAGCAGCATAGGGATTCACACCGTTAACTGTAAAAGTCTCCCCGTTAACTGTAAAGTGTGCTTCACTGTCCGAGTTACCCCATGCGCTCTGGACAGAGAGGGTCCCCTCTGTGCCTGTGACTTCATAAGATTCGCGCCATGTCCACCCGAAACTACAGTCGAATTGTCCGGTAACACCGTCCCCAAAATCCAAAGTTCCGATCAGGGTTTCCCAGACGTTGTTAATCGCTTCAAATTTACCTGTTGCCCAAACGGATTGTGGTTCTCGTCCGACGAGATAACGGATGATGTTGATGCAGTAGCATCCTAAGTCCATGACTGCGCCGCCGCCGAGGTCGCCTCTTAATCGCCAGTTCTTTCGATCTGTGAGGCCGGTCGAAAAAGTAGAGCGTGCGTAGCGAACTTCTCCGATTGCGCCTTCCTCAACTTTCTGTTTCACAGCGAGGGTCAATGGATGATGTCGATACATGAACCCTTCCATCAATAAGATGTTCGCGCGTTCTGTAACTTGGATCATCTGTTCGAGCTGCGTGGATGTGACGGCGATCGGTTTCTCAACGAGTATGGCTTTGACACTACAACGGACTGCCTCCAACACATTTTTGAGATGGCTTGTGGGCCATGTCGCGATCACTAAGACATCGGGCTGCTGTTTTTCGAGCATCTGTCGGAGGTCGTTGTAGGTGTTTTCAACGTTGAATTCGGTGGCGAAGCGAGCGAGCGATTCAAATTTCTCGTCGCATGCGCCAACGATTTCAATCTCTGGCAGATTACGCCATGCGTTGCCGTGTGCGTGAGAGATACCGCCGCACCCGACGATTGCCACTCGGTGTTTTTTCGCCATAATTTTACCTTAGAGTCGTTGGCAGTTCGGGGTTACAAACCTCTCCTACAATTGAATTGATCGTATTATAGCGAGGCGATCTCTACGGGTCTGTTCTCTTGTGCAGACAGGTTTGCTGCAAGCGATATTGCAAGCGTTTTGACGGCATCGCTGTATGGACTCAAAATTTGGGAGCCATCACCGCTACGGACTGCCTCTACAAAGACTTGATCAATCGTTGGTCCGGGTTCTGTTTTGTCCACCCATTCGCCGTTTTCATGTACCGAGACTTTTGATGGATTCCAATTCAAGAGTTCTTGTTCATATAGGATATCCAAGACGTTCGCATTCGACCAGTCCCTTGCGTACGCCCAGGCTGCTGTGAGTGAGCCGACGGCACCGTTGCTGAATTGAAGGCTAACACTGTTGCTGTCTGGGCAATCGATCTCTTTCAACACGCGATTCGCCTGCATGGCGTAAACCGATTCCACTTCGCCAGCGAGGTTACGCATCATATCGATTGTGTGTGTTGCTTGTTCGACCAACTGACCGCCAGATTTGTTCATCTGTCGTAGCCAAGTATCTGGGCTACCGATACCGGTGCCGCACCAATACTTGCCAACGACCATGTTAATTGTTTTGTCCGTTAGAATTTGCTGCGTTATTCGCGTTGAACCGAGGTAACGGAGTTGATAGCCGACGCAGGTTATCAGTCCGGCTTTTGTGACGGCTGCTTCGATTTCACGCGCAATATCTATATTGATGGCGACCGGTTTCTCGACGAGGAACGGTAAGCCGCGTGCGATAACGTCAAGTTCGGGCTGCCCGTGTACAAAAACTGGGAGGCTCAGATAGATTGCATCTAAGTCGTCGCGTTCGAGCAGGTCTTGGTGAGCGGTATATGGGTCTGCGTTATGTCGTTCAGCTGCGTTTTGTGCGCGTGCTGAATCGATGTCGCATATACCTACGATTCGGGCACCTTCGATTCCGGCTAATTGGTTCATGTGCCCACTTGCATTACCACCAGCACCGATGAACCCTATTTTAACTTCTTTCATGTCTACCTCGATTTTATAGGAATTGCGCGATTTTTCTACCTATTACCTTGCGTAGGCGGGGTTTTAAACCCCGCCTGCATTCGGGTTGCGTAAGTCCTGTTCATAGATTTGGACAAAACTGTTGTTGAAAAGTCCGTGAAATTTAGCGTGCTTTGAAATTAACTTGTAGTGCTTTTTCGATGTCTTCGCGTGGATGGACACCAAACTGTGCTTCAAAATTTCGGTCGAACGCCTCCTCTTCAGCGGGGTCAGCTTCAAGTGGGAGTTCAACGGGTTGTCGGTTCATCTGGATGGATCGATGTGCGGCGATCACCATTTCCTGATCGGCTCTGCCCATCTCTCCTGTCCATAGCGGTTGTGTATCCTCTCGTACGGCGCGTGCGATACCGTCAAGCATTGTCGCCAATGAGATGCCGCTTTCTGGTATTGTCGTTCCGTGATAAGGATTTATCCATTCAACCGTCCCGCCTAACGATGCTGGGAGTTCGACAAATATCCGTCGTAGTATGCCATTTTCACTGTATTTTCTTTGGAACTCATAAGTCTGTGCTTTTCCGCCGTTTCGTAGGTCTTCATCTGTGCAAACGTTGACTGTCTCACCGCCAGTGGCCCCCTGATTTCCGTTAGTGATGATTGTGCCCCGCTCACCACAGGTCTCAAAACCGACGAGTTTGTTCCGTCCGAGACAACCGTTCTTGTTACCGACCATGGCGATGCCAAGTCCGCCGTTGTCAAAATCTACTGCATAAAACTCAAGGTTTTCGCGATTGAAATCTCGCTTTGCTCGGTCAACATAGGGGGTAACAGGCATTGTATGTCCGATACTGCTGACTGATCTCGGATTGGCATCCATCCGGCACCGTATTGCGGCGAGTCCATGGTAGCCGGTCGTGGAAAAGAGTCGATAACACTTGTGGACGTTCCCTATTACGTCTTCTTGAATCAGTTTACAGACGAACTGTTCTACTGGGACAAACGGGAAGTTCTCGGATGTCTGGAGTTTCACTTTATTTTCTGTGGCATCGGCGATCATCATATCCATTAGACCGAGCGTCGGTGCAAGTCCTGTTTCCACGTTATGCGAGATACCGCGCCGTGAGAGGTAACACGAGACGGTGTGATGTAGCTGGATAGGGACGACGACATCACAGACATCGGGTGAGGTTTCATCGATCATTTTTCGGACATCGGTATAGGCTTTAGTGCCTGCTTTTGCTGCGCCTGCCTCTGCAGATTCCTGATGTGCATCACATACGGCAACCACCTCAAAAGCGTCCTTTAATGTTGCGGCTGTTGATAGATGCCCTGCCCCGCGTCTGCCGTGCCCGATCAAAGCGTATTTTAGACGTGACATTTCGTCCCTCCAACTATAGTTATCGGGTGAGTTGACCTTGAAGCACACCCGATCAAAACCGCTTACGGTTAACGTACGCTTATCTATCTTCAAAGTAGCTGAAGCATTAGTGGACGCATTGGTATCCGGTTGCTTCAAGGTTTGCTCGAATTTTGTCTACTTCGGTTGTCGATAGTTGACGGAGCGGTCGTCGCATTGTCATTGAGGGGAATCTGCCCATCAACCAGCGCGCACATTTCATTCGCTGGTGTGCATCGCTGCTCGGTTCACCGAAGTTGTAGACGATCCGTGCCAACGCGTCTACTTGACTGCGTGCTTTACGTGCGCCGATGAGATCGTTATTGAGTGCGGCGTGGACGACATCCACCATCAGTTCTGGTACAAAGCCAGCAAATCCGATGAGCGCGCCGTCGCTGCCTTCGAGGAGCGAAGCGAGGAGATATTCGTCGTGGCAGGTCAAGACTGGGATATCTGGTGCGGCTTCTTTGAGTTGTTCGTAATCCCATCGCCAGCGTGCCATATCACGGGTGCCCATTTTGATACAGACAACTTGTGGGATTTTGACCATTTCCAACATCTCTTCGAGGCTATAGCCTGCTTTTGTCCATGCGGGGTATTGATGCACAATGATGGGTATATCCGCGCCTTCGGCGACATCTTGAAAGAAACCGACTGCGGTTTCAGGTGTTCTGCCGAAGCGTAACCAATGATGCGCGGGCATCAATAGGATGGCATCTGCCCCGGCTTCTTTCGCTGCGAGTGCGTCGTCAATTGCTGGCAGACTCCCTTCTGCACTAACACCTGAGACGACTTTGACGCGGTCACCAACTGCTTCGGCGGTAATCCGCGTTACGTGTTGTCTTTCGTGGAGGCGGAGGGACATGATTTCACCGGTGTGTCCGTTACAGACAACCCCTTTAATGCCTGGAACATTCACGAGTCCCTGCATGTACTGGCGCAATCCGGCTTCGTCAATGGATTCATCTTCATGAAACGGACAGAGCGTTGCCGGAAATACACCTGCCCATGGATGGTGTTGCCAATTCAGTTTCATAGTCTCCTCGTTATCGGCTATTGGCTATCGGTCATCAGTAAAGAGAGGTCTCAGTTCATCAATAACTTTTTACCGACAACTGATAACTGACAACTATTCTCCTGACTGCTTTTTAGTCAAATTCCGTACCATTTTCTAATTTACTTCTATTTTAACTTGATTTTGCAAGTAAAATCAAGTATTATTTTAAGCAGGAGAATTCAGTCCGCCGGTACAGTCGGAAAATCACGCCTACGGGTTCGTATCTCAATGGAGGATGTGCGAGTGAAAAAGCAGAACAGGTTCAAAATCGTCGCTGCAAGTATCATGTTGCTGGGGGGTATGGTTTTTTTAGTGTTCGCTATGACGAGAAGTACAAGTATGCGACATTTTACGCCAGCCTTGCTTGTGGCAGATGCCAGCAGCGCAGATAAGCAACAAGTACAAATTGATGGGCTCATTGCAGAGGGCAGTTCTAAATGGGATGCCGCTAATTTTGTGCTGACCTTTGCTATCCGCGATCGCGAGAGCGATGCATCGGTCAATGTGATCTATAAGGATCAACTTAAACCGGATAACTTTACGGATGGTGGTAGTGTTTTCGTCGAAGGTGAGTACGACGCATCGCAGAACCTTGTTGTGGCGACGAAACTCATGACGAAGTGTGCCTCGAAATACGATGGTGCAGAAAGTGCCGTGCCTACAGATGAGACTTCGTATAATTCTTCAAAATAAGAAAGACCTAACACTTAGCATTATGTTCAACAATATCTTTTTAAGGAGGCGCAGAAACGCATGACTGCGGAAATCGGACAAGCCGCTATATTCCTCTCTGTGCTTTCATGTTTGTGGGCGATTGCGTTTCTTAGCGTCGGGTTACGGACGCGAAATCCGCATGCTATCCAGAGCGGTAGGAACGCTGTTATTGCGACCTTCATTCTTATCAGTATTTCGACGGGCGCGTTAATCTACGGTTTTTTGACGGATGATTTCTCAATGCGTTATGTAGAGGAGGTCTCAAGCGCAGCACAACCCTTACTTTATAAAATCACGGCACTCTGGGGTGCTATGTCTGGTTCGCTCTTGTTCTGGCTCTGGCTGCTTACAGTTGGTGGTGCGATTGTTGTTTGGCAGAACTATCAACGTAACAAACAGATGCCAGATACCTTAGCAGACTACTCGCTGATTCCCATCGCTATTGTTCAGCTTTTCTTCACGATTCTTGTCACAGGTTTGATCGAAGGGATTTATAATCCACTTGCTCGGTTCCCCAACGGACAAGTCGCTGTCGATGGTCAAGGAATGAACACCCTTCTCCAGACACCGCTCATGGCGATCCATCCACCGACGTTATATATCGGTTGGATTAGCCTGACGATCCCGTTTGCCTTCGCAGTTGGTGCACTCGCCTCTGGTAGAATCGGAAGCGGTTGGATACTCCGTTCGCGCAGATGGATGCTATTTTCATGGATTATACTGACCATCGGTATCACGCTTGGTGGCAATTGGGCATATCAAGAACTCGGCTGGGGTGGTTATTGGGCATGGGATCCCGTTGAAAATGCCTCTTTTATGCCGTGGCTCCTCGGCACCGCGTATCTACATTCTGTGATGATCCAAGAGAAGCGGAACATGCTTAAATTGTGGAACATCCTCCTGATTACGCTTGCCTTCCAATTCACGTTATTAGGGACTTTCATTACGCGTAGCGGAATTATCACATCGGTGCATGCTTTCGGCGGATCGGGTATTGGTGGGTATTTCCTGAGTTTCATTTTAGCTTCAACAGCCGGGGTCATCGGACTCATCATCTATCGTTGGAACCGGCTTAAGAGTGCGAATCGTTTAGAATCACTTCTCTCCCGTGAAAGTGCCTTTCTTCTGAATAACTGGCTCCTTGTCGGGTTAACCCTAATTATCCTCTGGGGCACGTTGTGGCCAATTATCTCCGAGGCGATTAACGGCGAAAAATCCTCTGTTCCTGAAGCCTTTTTCAATAAAGTCGTTATTATTCCGGGGTTGCTGCTTCTGTTCTTGACGGGTGCCGGCCCCATCATCTCATGGAAGAAAATTACGGCTAACAACTTCCGGCGTATGTTTTTATTCCCGCTTATTATCGGTTTAATTGGCGGTGCTTTGACATGGGGATTCCTTGCATTAATAGGATACACTTTTCCACTGTATTCAGTGCTCTGTAGTTTTGCTGCTGTTTTTGTGTTCGCTGCAATCTTTGCTGAATTTTATCGGGGTGCGAAACTTCGCGCAAAACGACAAGAGACTTCCTTTGTCAACGGTTTGAACCTCCTTATCCAGCGTAACAAGAGACGCTACGGCGGTTACATCATCCATATCGGCATTGTAATCCTCTATATAGGCATTATGGGATCGAAAGGCTATTTTCTGCTTGAATCTAAAAGCATGACACTCGGCGAATCAATGGAAGTAGGCAAGTATAAACTGACAATGATAGACTCGTTTGAGAAAGAATACGCGAACTATCTTCGGAGCGGTGTTATTTTTGATGTGGCAAAGAACGGAAAACGGATAGGAACAATGGAACCCGCGCTTCACGCCTACTACGGGGCGAAGCCGGATGAGGAACCTACCAAGGAACCAGCTATCCATCACGTGGGTATGAATGACCTCTATGTTGCCCTTGCCAACGTTCCACGAAATATCAAGACAGGAGGTGTTGTGAACGTTCAGGCGTATTACAATCCTCTGATTGGTATTGTCTGGATTGGTGTTGCTGTAATGGTGTTGGGCGGCATCGTTGCTATAGCCGAGAAATCTGACCGGAGTAGAGACGCACGATAAGCGAGGTTAAGACGATGAAAACTGGAAGATTTGCGCGCATTACAATGTCCAATGAATTTTTAATTTTTAATTTTCTTCCAATTATTGTGCTTCTCATCGTATGTAGTTTTATTGTCACCGGATGCGTGCAGACCGGAGGCGCTGAAGTTTCGGAACCGATGAGCGAAAAGGAAGTTGCGTCCGATTTACAGGAACTGCTCACTACGGTCTATTGTTACTGCGGTTGTACAAGAGAGACAATTGAAGTGTGTACGTGCGGCACGGCAATGCGTATTGAGAACGATTTTCGCGATCGGCTGCTCGCTGGCGGAACGGTTGAACAGATTCGCACCGATTATCTTGACACATACGGACCGCAATATTATGCCGTTATGCCTGTAGAAGGTATTAACCTACTTGCCTATGCTATGCCGGTTATCATACTTGTTCTTATCGGTGGTGTCGTTTTCGTCGTGCTTCGGCGGTCAACCCGGTCAAGGCAGGGAGCGTTAATAACATCGGAGTCACAGGTTTCTGATGATGCTGTGAAACAGGTTGAGGCTGAACTCGAAAGATACAAGCGCGAAAATTAAGCACATCAAATTTTTCGTGCGAAATAGATTTTGCGTCTGCGTTTTATAGGGTAGTGTGTTCAATATGTCTTTTCTTCTGCTTTTATGGATGATAATTCTTGGCGTTGCTCTCCTTGTCTATCTGGGGATCCCTATTTTTTCAAAAACGGGTTCGCAACCTGTGGCGACTTCAGAAGATATTATTGCAGAGCGACAGCGAACACTCGTTCAGGAACGTGAGCGCAGTTACGCCGCGCTGGCGGACCTCGACGAAGATTACGAAACGGGAAAACTCTCGGACGCTGATTATCAAGAATTGCGCGAGGAACTTTTGCAAGAGACGGCACAAATCATTGTGCAGCTCGAAAGTGAGTCGCAATCTGATGTAGAAGCGGAGATTGAGAGGTTTAAACAGCAACAACGTGGAATATAACATGCATACGCGCAAATTTTCGTTCAGTATTTTGAGGGGCAACTCGCAATATTGCTATCTCACCGAATGGTGTATGTGCAGTTTGTTGGGAGTTGTCCTGATTTTTTTCTATCTTCCGACATCTCCTGCCCAGACGACAGAATCTGGTAATATCGTAGGCGCGGTTGTTGACAGAAAAATTGAGAAGCCACTTGTCTTGCATCCGGTGACGTTGACTATTCATAAGACCGACGGTGATGAAACCCAACAGGCATTGACGGATGAAGCGGGCAATTACCGTTTTGAGGGTCTACCGCTTGATCCGACGGTGCATTACACTGTTTCGACTGTTTATGAAGACACGGATTATAGTGAGGCGGATGTGGTTTTGTCGACGTGGGCACCGAATATAACGATTGATTTCAATATCGGCGCATTTACGGATGACAAGACCGAAGTTCGGATTAAAACGCATTCCTTTATCATTGGTCCGCCGCCTGAAGGACATGCCCCAGATGGTGCTGTTACAATTATTGAAGCAGTCGGCGTTGATAACCGCAGTGACCTGCCTTTTCAAATAAAGCACGGTGTGGAGACGGTCGGTTTCCATTTGACGCTTCCAAAAGGGATTGAGGGGTTTCAAGCGCATTCACCGGCATCACTCACGCTGGACGCTACCAACGAGGTACTTCTTAAAACACCGTTACCGCCTGGGGAGTTTCAGTTAGGCTATACTTATATTTCTCACGTTGAGAGAGATGGGTTGAATTTATCCCGCCGTTTGGATTTTGATACGGCGCAATTCATGTTTTTTATTCCTGATGGTATCGGGTTAGTACCAAACGCCAAATTTTTCGGTGCGCCGAGACGCGAACAAATTCATAATAATATTTATCTTATTTATCAGAGTGCGCCGGATGAAGTTTTTGAGGCGGGTACGACGATTGATTTAACACTTAATGTCAACATGGGTGCGACCGGTGGTGCTGTTCCCGGTCAGGGCTCTAATCTCGGGCAGTTGATTCTTATTGCTGTCGCGGCGGCATTGACTGGTGGATTTTTTGTCGCTGCGCTTTTCAAACTCCGGTCGGCGAACAATAGCACGGTATCTGATACAGATGATACTTCAATATCACGAGATTCGGGCTGGCTTCGTAAGTTGAATCCCGACGATCTTGAGCATGCCCGTGTCGCAAGACTTGAATTTATTACGCATCTTGATGATAAGTACGAGAGGCAAGAGATCTCGGAGCGCGTTTATAAACGGTTGCGCCGAGAACAGACAGAGCACCTCACCGCACTCTTAGAACAACAGAAAAGGGGAAACAATGCATAGCAAACACCGCATCGCTGATTTGATAGTTATGTTAGGTCATTTTGATGAAAACGTTCGGGACACCGCGAAGGCAGAATTGATTGCGATTGGTGAACCTGTGATTCCACAACTCATCGATGTCCTTACCCAAGAGTGTTGGCATATATCTGGGTATGGTGCTGAGTTCTACACCCACATAGAGGAGTCTGCGATTCCAGTATACATGGAACAGCTGGCGAATCATGCCTCGGAGGTCTTGGCAGAGATCGGCGAGTCCACTGTCCCCGCGTTGACGGCAGAGCTGACCAGAGCCGAACGCGAGTTTTCAGAATGGTTTTACAAGTACTTGCGTCCGGAACAGACGGACCGTCTTATCACAATGTTGGCGTATGTTAAGAAAGGCGAATAGATGGACAACGAGCGCATTATAGCCGACCTAATTTATGATTTGGCGGAGTTGGATGACGATATCCGTGAGGCTGCGAGAGAAGAGTTGGTTGCTATCGGTGAACCGGCGATTCCGCAACTCATTGAGGCACTCGCTGATAATCTTGGGGATGTGGTTGAACAAGCCACTGATGTCTTGGCTGCGATTGGTGAACCGGCAATACCTGCGCTTATTGATGAGATGGCGATCGCTGAGCGGTACTATGCGCTCGCGCTCGGTGATGCGCTGAGTCGTATCGGTGAACCGGCGGTCCCGGTTTTGGTTGAGGCGTTATCTGACGAACTCAATGAAGATTTCCGCGAATATGCGGCTCGTGCGCTCAATCTGATGGGGGTTGCGGCGGTTCGTGCGATACCTGCGCTTATTGAGGCTTTGAGTGATCCGTCGGATGATGTTCGGTCTTATGCTGCTTACACGTTCGCTAAACTGGAGGGTGCGGCAGTGGATGCGGTGCCTGCGCTTATTAAGGCACTTGCTGATGAATCGGAAGAGGTCCGAAATTATGCGGTTTTTGCGTTAGAAAAAATTGGAACCCGGGAAGCTGAACAGGCACTTGAGGCGTTAAATCAATCTTAGTGGGAAATGACCAGTCGTCATTTTGGTTTTCATTTATATAAGTTAACGTTTTTTTCCAAGATCGCGAGCGTGAAGAAACACCCAAGCAAAAACACTCGCTCCTACAGCGGAGGCGTATTTACAGAGATAAAGTAAATATGTAAAACTAAATGACCCTGCGTTGAGCGTTAAAAAACTTGAAAAAATGAGCAAAATGTAGTATAATTTAAGAAAGTAGAATGTTATATGTGTTCATGAAGATTAAAAAAACAAGGTGCAAATATCGCAATGTAACTAACAAACGAATCCATTTGCTTATTTGTCCATCCATCTGATATCGCTGCGTTGATTGAACCAAACTATAACGTATTTGCGGTGTCAGCGTGGAATACGAAAAATTATTAGAAGGGAGCCAAGATGGCAAAGTACGATTTTGCAATCGCCGTAGGAGGGGCACCCGGTCAGGGTATCGAAACTGCAGGCAAAAGCATCAGCCAAATCTGTGCCCGGTATGGGCTAAACGTTTTTACTTATACCGCCTATCAATCCCTCATCCGCGGCGGTCACTCCTTCCTGACTATCCGAATCAGTTCTGAACCGATCGCCAACCATGGTGACAAAATTGATCTGATTATTGCGTTAGACCGAGACAGTTTAGAGAAGCACTTGCCGCACGTTTCACCCGGGGGTGCACTCATTTATAACAGCGATGATGTCAAACAAGTACCGGAACGTGATGACATCCAGTTGTGTCCTATCTCTTATAAAGAATTGACTAACGATCCGGATAGAAAAAAGTTGATGCTAAATGTTTGTGCATCCAGTGTTGCTTTGCAGTTAGTCGGTGTAGATTTAAGCATGCTTGAGGATATTATTATCCGTGCGTTCCTGAAACGGAAAGGACAAGCGGTCGTGGATGCGAACGTCGCTGCGGCTCGTGCGAGTTACAATTACGCTGCTGAACACTTCACACCGTTTGAAACGCAGTTTGAGAAGCAAGAGCCTGCCTTGGCCTTCGGCAGTGGTAATACGCTGATGGCAATGGGTGGTGCGGCTGCGGGTGTCAAATTTTATGCTGCGTATCCGATGAGTCCCTCAACAGGCGTCCTCCATTGGATGGCACCGAATGCGCGCGACCTTGGTATTATCGTCCGGCAATGTGAAGATGAAATCAGCGTTATCAACATGGTCATCGGTGCTGCACACGTGGGGAGTCGTGCGATGTGTGCGACGTCGGGTGGCGGTTTCGCGCTCATGTCGGAAGCGATTGGCAGTGCGGGTATGATGGAAATTCCGATTGTTGTTGTTAATGTTCAACGCGGGGGTCCCTCGACAGGTTTACCTACGAAAACCGAGCAGGGGGATTTATGGCAAGTTCTCGGTGCGAGCCAAGGTGATTTTCCGAAAATTGTTGTTTCACCGACGAGTATTATGGACGGATTTGATACGATACCTGAACTCTTTAACCTCGTTGACAAGTTTCAGTGCCCCGGTATGGTGCTCACGGATTTGTCGCTGGCGGAAGGGCACACGACATTCGCGCCGGATGCTATCAACTGGCAGCCGGAAATTGACCGTGGTGAGTTAATTACCGAACAAGGGCAGACAGATGGTGAATATCTGCGTTACCAAATCACAGACAGTGGGGTTTCGCCGCGTGCTATCCCCGGCACGCCTGGGCACATGCACGTTGTTGCGACTGACGATCACGATGAAGATGGTGGTCTGATTAGTGATGAATTCACGAATCCACACAAACGTCGTGATATTATGGAGAAACGGCAGCGGAAGATGGAAGGTATTGCTGAACGCCTCCCGCCCCCGACTTTTGAGGGAGCCGAAGATGCAGAAGTTACCCTGATTGGTTGGGGGTCCACGCATGGTGTGATTAGTGAAGCGGTACAACAGTTGAATGAAGCAGGCATTGCGACCAGCCATATCCACTTCAAGTGGCTCTATCCGATAGATGAAGATGCCGTCAACGCAGTGCTTTCAAAATCTGCGCACGCCATTATAGTTGAGTGCAACTACACGGGTCAATTCGCTCGGTTTTTACGGGGTGAGACCGGTTTTAAGGCGGACGGTCACATCCGCAAATACGATGGTGAGCCGTTTATGCCGCACCACATTGCTGATGGGGCGCGTGAACTTTTGGACAGTAAAACGGATCTTTATGTGCCGTATCAAGAGATTGTTGTCTAACAAAGGAGTATGAATCAGATGGCAAGAAGAGCGAGAAGAGAAAGACCTATTCAAGGCGCGCCGACAGCGCGAGATTTTAAAGGTGATGTTACGCCGGATTGGTGTCTCGGTTGTGGTGATTTTGGTGTGTTGAACGCGCTACAAAACGCTTATGCGAAACTGGGTCGTGGCAATCATGATCACCTGACTGTAAGTGGGATTGGGTGTTCCTCTAACCTGCCGGGTTATGTCAAAACGTATGGGATGCATACGCTACACGGTCGCGCTTTAGCAGTCGCGACGGGTGCTAAATTTGCCAATCACGAGTTGAATGTTGTCGTCACGGGTGGCGATGGTGATGGTTACGGTATCGGTGGTAATCATTTCATTCATACGATGCGGAAAAATATTGATCTCCTCTACATTGTTATGAATAACGAGACGTATGGGTTGACGGTCGGACAAGCCTCACCGACGACTGTAGTAGGTGAACAGACGAAAAGCACGCCGTTCGGTAATTTAGAGACACCTCTGAACCCGGTTGCAATGGCGATTGTCGCGGGTGCGACTTATGTCGCAAGAGCGTTTAGTTCTCAAGGAAAAGAACTCGCGGAATTGATGTATAACGGGATGCAACACAACGGTTTTGCATTCATTGATGTTATCAGTCCTTGTGTGACCTGGAAGGGCGGGATACAGAAAATTTTCGATCATTGGAAAGAGCGGGTCCAACCTCTTGAAGATCATGACACAAGTGACAGGGCTGCTGCACTTGCAGAAGCGGTCAAGACGGGTCATGAAACGCAGCTTGGGTTGTTCTACCACGATACGAGTCGGCAATCCCTGAATGAAATGGAACCTGTTTTAGAAAAGGGGCCTATAGCACATCAACCGCTCGGTATCAACCAAGAACAAGGCGATGCGATTATCGAGCAAATGATGTAGCAATGGATTGTTATACGCGTCTATTATCTGTTTGATTTGTGGTATTGGCTGTCGGGTGGGTTTGCATCCCACCCACCGCCTTTTTTATTGCCAATTCTGAGATCGTTCATACCATGCGCCTTCACGCTTCGCAACTTACCAAGGAATTCGGACATCGCGCGATTGTCAAAAATGCCACCTTTTCGGTTCAACCGGGTGAAGTGGTTACGATTTTCGGTCCGAACGGTGCTGGTAAAACGACGCTCATCAAGATTCTGGCAACCCTCCTGAAACCGACATCTGGGGGTCTTGAGATTGAAGGGACAGATGCGATTGCGGATTTCTTAGACGTGCGTAGTGCCTTAGGGGTTGTTATCCATGAGATGCTCGCGTATCCGGCGTTTACCCCATATGAGAATCTCAAGTTTTTTGGACAAATGTACGGCGTTAAGCAGTTAGAAGATCGCGCAACAACACTCCTTGCCGAAGTCGGCTTGCAACGCTTTACCCACGAACCTCTGCACATCTTTTCACGCGGCATGACGCAGCGTTTTATGATTGCCAGAGCTCTTCTTCATCATCCTTCTGTGTTATTATTCGACGAACCGTTCTCTGGATTAGATGCTTCTGCGAAGCAGTTTGTTTTACGCCGCGTTGCGGAAGAACAACAAAACGGCAAAGGCATTGTCATCACGACACACAATACGGAGTTAGGCTATCTCGTCGGAACACGGTTTTTCTTTATGATAGATGGAGAATTGGAAGAGGTCGCACGGAAAGACGAGATTACGGCGGAGACCTTATTGCTTATGTACGAGGCGCGGCTTGCGCTTTGATGAATGGGTTTTCGTTCCGTTTTCCTTCATCAGAAAGGTTTCTGTGAACGGATGACTAATAGGTATTCTGGTAGAAATTGAGACAAACATGCAGGCACTTCGTCAAATTGGCACGTTGATTCGCAAGGACCTTGAACTTCAATTCCGTTCAAAAGAGACGCTGGTCCTCATTTTCGTTTTCAGTGTGTTGGTTGTCCTCATTTTTGCTTTTGCGTTTGGTCCGATTTTTCCGGAGAGGGCGGAACGCGGCAAATTGGCTGCCAGCGTGCTCTGGACAGCATTTGTTTTCGCAGGAATTATCATCTTGAACCGTTCATTCGTAGTAGAACGTTCCGACAGTGCTTTGCACGGCATTCGGCTGACCGGTGTTGACGCGAGTAATCTCTATCTTTCTAAAGTTGTTAGCAATGTTGTGTCCCTGTTTCTGTTGGAAATTGTTATTACGCCCATTGCGCTTCAGTTTTTGGATCTGCTTAATGTAGTGCCGGTGGGTGTATTACTGAAACTGCTCGGCGTACTGAGTATCGGTACGCTTGGGTTTTGTGCTGTCGGTGTGTTGTTGGCTGGGATGTCTACAAGCACAAGCGGCGGTGAAAGCCTGCTCTCCGTTATTCTACTTCCCGTTGTTGTTCCAATTATTATTGGTGGTGCGAAATGCACCGTTTCGCTTTTGGTGACGGGTGACGTGGATAACTGGTTTTGGCTGAATTTGATTATTGGATGTAGTTTGGTTTTTTTTGCATCCGCGTATTTACTTGCGGGTGCTGTTATTGAGGAATAGTTGTCAGTTGTCAGTACGGTTTTCTGCGAAAACCTTTCAGTGGTCAGTTAAAGAGGCTTATGATTAACAAGAATCTTTTAACTGACAACTGACAGCTGTTAACTGTTAACTATTAAAGCAAGGAGAATGCTTTGTCAGAAATTATCCATATTCATGGGCGCGAGATACTCGACTCGCGCGGTAACCCGACGGTCGAGGTTGACGTTAATTTAGCATCGGGGGCGTTTGGACGCGCTGCTGTCCCTTCTGGTGCATCTACAGGTGAACACGAAGCGGTTGAACTCCGTGATAAGAATGCCGACCGTTATTTGGGAAAAGGCGTTCGGAAAGCGGTTGAAAATATCAATACTGTCATTGCTGCCGCTCTTGCAGGTGAAGATGTCTTTGCCCAAAGCGATATTGACGCTGCGATGTGTGAACTTGATGGTACAGAGAACAAGAGTAAGCTCGGTGCGAACGCGATTTTAGGCGTTTCCTTGGCTGTTGCTAAAGCCGCTGCGGATGATGCGGGATTGCCGCTCTATCGCTATATCGGTGGCGCGAATGCGAAAGAACTTCCGTTGCCGATGATGAACATTCTAAACGGTGGCTCTCACGCTGACAACAACGTTGACATCCAAGAATTTATGATTATGCCGGCAGGCGCGGAGAATTTTGCTGAGGCGCTCCGTATGGGTGCCGAGATTTTTCACAAACTTAAAGCGGTTTTACAGGCAAGGGATTGTAACACCGCTGTCGGCGACGAAGGCGGGTTCGCACCGGATCTCGGTTCTAATGAGGAAGCGATCGCGGTGATCATTGAAGCGGTTGAGCGGGCAGGGTATGCTCCCGGTGATGATGTACTACTCGCATTGGATGCAGCTTCAAGTGAATTTTACAACCGCGGCACTGGGACCTACGAGTTAAAAGCGGAAGCGCGACCGATGAAATCATCTGAAGAGATGGTTGCCTTTTATATCGGACTCTGTGAGAAATATCCGATTGTATCGATTGAAGACGGTATGGATGAGAACGATTGGAAAGGTTGGAAACAGTTGACCGAAGCGATCGGTGATAAGGTTCAACTTGTCGGTGACGACCTTTTTGTTACGAATACCACCCGTTTGGAACGCGGTATTGAGGAACAAATCGGCAATTCTATCTTGATCAAAGTTAATCAGATTGGCACTTTGACAGAAACGCTTGATGCTATTGAACTTGCACGGCGTTTCAACTACACGGCTGTTGTTTCGCATCGGTCGGGTGAAACAGAGGATACGACCATTTCTGACTTGGTTGTTGGGACGAACGCCGGACAGATAAAGACGGGGTCACTTTCCCGAACGGATCGTGTTTGCAAATATAATCAGCTCCTCCGTATTGAGGAAGAACTCGGAGATAGTGCTATTTTTGCTGCGGAACGGGTTTTCTACAATTTGGCAGCTCTCCGTTAAGTTAGAATATTCGTATCGGGGCAGCCGCTGTGCTTCCCGAAAGTCCGCTTTTCAGAGGTATATTTTTTATGCGTGTTTTTCGCCCTATCCTATTCCTGATTGCACTCGGTTTACTCTTGGTTAGCGTCAGGCAATTCATGAAAGGTTACGACGACTGGCAACATGCCCAACTTGCTGAGGAGGCCTATCGTGCAGAGATACGCGAGTTGGAGGCTGAGCGCGATCGGCTTAAACAACGCGTCGAAATGCTGAAAAATGACGAGTTAACGAAGGAACGACTTGCGAAGAAACGGCTCGGTTACGTTAGACCGGGTGAACGCAAGTTTAAGGTGGTTAAACCTGATACTGTTAGGTGATTTGTAATTGCGTTCAATTTTGTTTTACTTTTTTCTTTCTTCTGCTATAATGATGGAGAATATGGGCATAACATACGATAGTTTTTGTTGTGCCGAGGATATTCGTTTATTAAATCTTTATTAGCACTGAACACAAGTTTTGACTAACGATCTATGTGAACAGGCAGTGATGTCTGTTATATTGATGACACAGACCTATACGCAATGTTCAAAGTAAGGGAGGAGAAACAGAATGTTCAGAAGAAGGAAAATAGCAATGATTCCGACAATTAGTTCCGGAGTTGCAGGACCGCTTGGGGTGTTGCATCTTCCACGATTCTGGTCGAAAGTGCTGATGGATGCTAAGGGTGTCCTCCACGAAGATTATCCTGCATGCGGCGCAGGCTTCGATCAGATGGTATTAGATGGACTCGGACTGGATAAGGACGCTACGCTGGCATACATTAGCGACAATTTGCCTACTTATCCACAATTTGAAGCGTGGGTTTCGGAAAACGGAAGTTTTGACCAAGCGGCCGTCAATGAACTGAACGCTGCAATTACGGGTTACAATCACGACGACGATACTCGTGGAGGCATCCTCGGTGCCAGTGGTATTGAGGACGACGGCTCTATCTTGGACGCAGTTAATCTCAACAATCTTGATGATTGGTATGAATTGCACGCCAGTTTAGATTAAACGGAGCTTACGCAATTCTTTGGGTATTTGATGGGTCAGGCGGGGTTACAAACCCCGCCTGCATTTTTTCTGTCTGCTCACCCGATTAACAACAGTCCGACGATGAACAATTTCCACAATTGTGCGCTTCTGTCGTTAGCTCAATCGCCCTACCCGTGGCAGAGGATTCAAGTCCTGCGAGTAGGATTTCTGTGGCGTGCCGCGCCGTGTATACGTTAGAGAGTGGTGGTTGTGTTCCTGCACGGATATGTTCTGCGAAATGTGCGTGCATTCCGCTCGGTGCAGCGTCTGAGCAGTCGATTGCTTTCACGTCAACAGGTGCGTGTTCGCGCGTGTAAGAGGTGGGGGTCCACTGGCTGAGTGTTGCGTCGTCTTTTCCGGGCATTGTGAATTTGCCTGCTGTTCCGTGGACGCTTGCTTCACCTGTGCGTGCCGGGTCACACCAACTTGTCTCTGCGGTGACAATTCCGCCTGACTGCATCTCAAGTACAAGTGTAGCGACATCTTCTAATTCTGTGGGTTTATCGAAAGTCGAAACGAAACCGGTCACCCGTTTGAAGGTGCCGAGCATTGCGACGAGGCCGGAGACGGCGTAAACGCCCATATCGAAAAGTGCGCCGACGCTTGCCTGTTTGGCATCGAAGAACCAGAGATCGTCTCCTGTTTCACCGAATATGTCTCGAATCTCCGCGTAGTAGATTTCGGGGCCACCGTGGCTGCTCCGCATCCTTGCGCCAGACACGCGTCCGATTGCCTCTTCGGCGATGAGTTGGCGGATTTTATAAATAGCGGCGTTGAAATGTGGGAGGCACATGACTGTTTTACGACTCGCTTCGGCGGCTTCAACGAATTGGTTCGCTTCGTTCATATCGCCGCAGAGCGGCTTCTGCATGAGGACGTGCTTGCCGGCTTCCAGTGCTTTAACACCCCAAGAAACGTGCAAAGGGTGTGGTGTACCGACAAGGATGGCATCAAGTGTATCGTCGGCGATGATAGCGTCGTAATCTTGTGTCCAACGGGGTATATCGAATTCTTGACACTGGTGTTTGAGGCGGTGTTCACGTCTGCCGCTGATGACACTGACTTCAAAATCGGTGCCTTTTGCGAGATCGGGGAGGTGTAATCGGCAGACGATGCCGCCTGCACCGATAACACCAAGTTTTAGTTTTTCCATATTTTTAATTTTCCTTGCGGTTCGGTTCGGTTGGTTTTATGAATAAAGTGCCTGTACGTATATCCGCGCTCCATTTCATTACGCGCTACATTCTTTTTAACTTTCCTTGCGGTGAAACCAGTAGTCAGTTCCCAGAAAAGAGCCCTCTTAACTGGTAACTGACTACTGGTAACTGGTAACTGTTCCGTATATCTGAAGAAATACCCAAGCAAAAACCCCTCCATTTCATTACGGACTACTGTTTTGTCAAGCGTAAAAAGTGTTGACATATTTCGCTGAATCGGGTATGATATTTACTATCAAAGGGTATTGGGTAAGCGACATAACCGTAGCGAACTAACAGAAATTGTATAAGGATAATAGACACTCATGAAACAGGTCTTCTTATTTTTAGGACTATCCGTGCTGATGGGCACGATTGTGCTTTTTACGCTTTGTGGTTACGACAGAATCGCGGTGCTTCACGCGGCACCTGTAGAGGCCGAAACATCTGACACGAAAACGCCGTTTGCTGAGGGCTGCGATAAGTGTCACGGGAGCGAACCTGCTTACCAAGAATGGCAACACGCGGGACACTCACACGCGCTTGTTAACCTGATTGAGGGTCCCTATGAGTTGCGTACTTCCTGTCTGAGTTGTCACTCTGGTGGTTATGAAGTCTTCAGCGAGCGCGTCTATCCGGGACATACTTATAACATAGAGACAGCGGTGAATGCTGTTTCTTGTTCTTCGTGCCATTCCCACACGAGCAGAACGGAACACTTGTTGGTGCAACCTGCAAAGAAGTTGTGTGTCAGCTGCCATAAAATGGACTGCGGTTGTGCGGGTGCTGGTATTGTTCACCAATCACAGTCGGAGATGTTCCTTGGACGCGAGGGGGCTGGCGTTAAACGGATGCCATCGCCACATGTGCGTGTGATGAAGAAGCGCTGTGTGCAATGCCACATGGCAAAAGAGGACCCTGAGACGGTTGCGAAACACGGCGGGCATACGTTTATCGCTGATATGTCAGTATGCAGTACTGCGGGTTGCCACGATAGTGCGGATAACAGTATGGAGACGAAGTTGCCGCAATATCGTGCTGAGATAGAGGCGAAGATGACGGCGGTCAAGGCGATGCTTGATGCTGCGCCTGACAAGACTTCGCAAGACTATCTCGACGCAAAGTTGAACTACGACATGGTTAAAGGCGATAGTGGGTATGGACTCCACAATATGCCGTACGCGAATGCACTTCTCGATTATAGCCTATCCGTGAAAAGCAAGCTTGAATAGTGCGTGGCGTACAATTTCGCTGTAGATATTGTCGATTTGTTACGCCTCCGAACCGAGTTCAGCGCGCAGCGGTACATCTTGGTCTTGCGGTATATAATAACTCATCGGATCGCTGACGACTCCGATTAATTGTTGTTGGATCGGATTGCATTTGCCGACGAGTTCGTCAGGCATCGTTATATAGTCCATCGGTTTGACCCAACGATAGGCGTAGCCCATAAAGATCGTTTTTCGGGGTCTGTCGGACCAGTTGTGTCCGATACCGTGCCATGTCCGTTGTTCGAAGAGGAAAGCGTCACCTGCGTTGACATTCATGGAAATCGCGCCGCGTGCCGATCCGGTTTCGGGATCAACAGCCGGTCTGCCTTCTAATCGGTTGCTTCCGGGGACGATAACTGTTGCCCCGGAGGCGGGATCGGATTGGTCGCTGATGGCGTAAGCTATCTTGAGCATGATACGCGGATGTGGTTCCTGCATTTCTCGGTATGAGGAGCCCCCGTCTCGATGTAGACCGATGCGGTTCTTGACTTCATCCGGTGGTTCTTCTTTAGGTGGCAATACGATCAAGTGCGATGTGATCATCTGGACGTTCCAATTTAGCACGCCGTAGGCGAGCGGTACCGTCTTATGCCAATCAAGAAGTTGGAGGAATGCCTCGTGGTGTACGATGCAGTTCCGTAGGTTCAGTTTACCACCTGCTTCAAGCCTCCCCGCGGCTTCTTCTTTCGCATAGACTTCGTCAACAGCGGTGTCGATTTCCGAGACGACATCGGGCGGTAAGGCGTTATTAATTAAGAGATACCCGTTGTTTTCGACAAATTCTTTGTGCTGTGGTGTAAACACGGCTGCTTCGGCAGCATCAGTGATAGTATCCATAAGGTTTTTCCTTTTAGTGATATTGAAAGTGGCCTCGATCTACAGATCGGGATCCTAATCGTGCTATACATTATACAAGATACAACGGAAATATTCAAAGCAATTTTGTTTTTCTAATTGGGAAGAGGAAGCACCACGCAATTTGAAGAGCCAATTAACTTCAGAACCTTATAGATTTAGAGACCCTTCCGAGCAAAATAGTCGAAGTACTACATTTGGAGCGTCATGGCGCGCCATTTTACTCGGCACTGTGCTGATCGTTCCGAATATGTACTGGATTTTGGATTCTGCCGGACAGGGGTATCCGACGACTATTTCTCTCTATTTTAATGTTATTTTCTGTGTTTTTGTGATTACAGGTGCTAACCTCATCTTAGTGTGGATGGCACCTCGTGTTGCGCTGCAGCAAGGCGAGTTGTTAACGATTTACGTCATGCTGGCGATCGCTTCTTCATTGGCAGGACACGATGTGCTTCGCGTCTTGATCCCGATGATACCTTATGCGTTCTGGTACGCGACACCAGAAAACGATTGGGCTGACCTGTTTCATCGGTATATACCGGATTGGATGGCTGTTAAGGAGAGGACCTTCTTAACGGAGTATTATCGCGGTGAAACGACCCTCTATGAATGGGCAACCGTGCAAGGGTGGTTGACAACAACCCTTGCTTGGGGTGGTTTCCTTTGTGCGATGGTATTCTTGATGGTGTGTATCAATAGTCTCGTCCGGAAGCAGTGGACAGAGCACGAGAAACTGAGTTACCCGATTATCCAGTTGCCGCTTGAATTGACAGGCGGCGGGAGAAAAAACTTATTAACAAACAAATTGATGTGGCTTGGGTTCGGTATTGCTGGCGCAATTGACATTCTCAACGGACTCCACCATCTGTATCCGACTGTGCCGAGTTTAGGCGGTAGACTCTATGATTTGCGTCCGTTCTTTACACAGAAACCGTGGAGTGCTGTCGGGTGGACCCCTGTTGCTGTCTTCCCATTCGCCGTGGGTATGGCGTTTTTTATTCCGCTGGATCTGTCGTTTTCGTGTTGGTTTTTCTATCTTTTCTGGAAGGTAGAGCGAGTTTTCGGCGACGCTCTGGGGGTGCGAGGTATGCCGAACTTCCCTTTCACGGATGAACAGTCTTTCGGTGCGTATCTCGGTCTGTTTGTTATTGCGATTGTGGCGACACGGAAACACCTTGCACAGGTTGGACGTAAGTTGTTCAGGAATGACCAAAGCGTTGACGATTCAGATGAACCGATGTCCTATCGAGCGACGACATTGGGTCTCATTGCGAGCCTCGTCTTTATCGGTGGGTTCTGTAAAGCAGGGGGTATGTCTATCTGGGTGGTTCTCGTGTTTTTCGGTATCTATTATGCGATCTCTACTGCGGTGACTCGGATGCGAGCGGAACTCGGTTCGCCGGTGCATGATTTGCACTTTATTGGACCCGATGAGATGATGCCTCGTATTTTTGGAACGCGACTGCTGGGGCCACACAACTTAACGATAATGGCGTATCTGTTCTTTTTTAATCGTGCCTATCGCGGGCATCCGATGCCGCACGTCTTAGAGGGGTTTAAGTTAGCGGAACGGACAGGGATTTCCAATCGGCGGTTGCTGATTGCGATGTGCATTGCGATTGTTATCGGGACATTTGCCTCGTTCTGGGCGTTCTATCATATTTCCTATATTGAAGGTGCACGCGATTGGTTTGCGGGGAGACCGTTCAATAGACTTCAGAGTTGGTTGACTTCGCCAAGGGCACCAGATGTGCCAGCGATTGTCGCGATGTGTATCGGTTTTATTATTACCGGTTTCTTGATGATTATGCGGATGCGTCTCTTTTGGTGGCCCTTTCATCCGGCGGGGTTCGCGATCTCCAGCAGCTGGTCGATGAACGTGTTTTGGTTTTCGATCTTGGTGAGTTCCGTGATTAAGTGGATTATCCTCCGACACGGTGGTGTGAGTGCCCACCGAAAACTTATTCCGTTTTTTCTCGGTTTAATCTTGGGTGAATTTATCGTCGGTGGTATATGGAGTCTTATCGGTATTACGACGAATCAACCGATGTACCGGTTTCTATTTTAACCCAAGTCGCTATTTAATTGAGAGTGGTTCATAAATACTAAAGTTTGGACGGTTTGCGTGAGTTGGATTCTATTGTCGCGACGAAAACGACTGGCAAGTGTTATTTTTTTTGTGGTATATTATTTTAGGCAGTTCGGGTGGCATTACCGAGAATGGCACATGGCTTTGTCCCTGCTTTCTGGTTTGAAACGACTTGAACTTGCACGAGTGGGTTAAACAGAACCGAGTCGCCCAATAACTGATAAACTGATAACAGGCAGGTCATCTCTGTTGAAACCTACCTATCACTCAGGAGATTTTATTGTGGTTTTGAAGGTTGGTAAACGAATCGAACGCTACGTCTGTGCCGAGTTTTTAGGCATTTTCCCAGAGACAGAAGATTTTGAAAGGCTGTTTTATGGACACCGCGTCGCGTTCATCGGCTTTTTTGTAGAGACTATACTTGAGGCGGACGGATATCCGAGCAAGGTTTACCACAAAAATAAAGGAACGAAAATAAAACGCGCCGCAGTCTTTCAAGCACTTGTGATACATCAGTTAATACACAGAATCAACCGCTCAAAAGAAAAAGACGCTATTTGGGAGTGTATTGATTCCGATGGAGAAAACGGTATGGCACCTGAAGAAATGTACGATTTTCTTGAGAAAGCGTGGGACTCCATTGTTGAGAGATTCCCTTTTCCAGGGATGGGCAAGAGAACGACACAGGATTTGTGGAATTCGATAAAATGTAGTTGGGGATCCAAATACAGGTGTCCCGATACCGAGATTTTCAATCAGTTTGAGGGCTACAAAGTGTATGCAGAACAGCGCGCAAAACAAGACGCTTTAGAGAAACAGCAGCGTGAGCGAAAAGTTGAGATTGAGGAAGAACTTGCACAGATGTTACTTTACGGATATAAAGATGGCATATCCGATGATGCGTTCGAGGCACAGTTAAAGCAGCTCGCAACGGAGAACCGCGCATATAAACCGCATTTACGGTTATGGCGGCGGAAGTACAGATAGAAACGTAGACGAAAATGAAGGGGTTTTGCTTGGTTGTTTCTTTAATCCTGGAGGTTATAATTAAAAAATGATTCGTGAAGCAATTCAAAAGGTCGTAGCAGGAAATGACCTGACCGAAGCAGAGATGGTTGGGACGATGGATGAGATCATGGCGGGTGAGACGACGGATGCACAGATCGCCTGTTTTTTGACTGCTCTGCGGCTTAAAGGTGAAACAATAGAAGAGCTTACGGGTGCGACGCGTGCGATGCGCGCCAAATCCACACCTGTTCCAACACACCATGAGCCTGACTTACAAACTACACCGGTAGTTCCCCGACTTGTTGATACGTGCAGTACGGGTGGTACGGGTTTGAACCATTTCAACATCTCAACAACTTCCGCTATCGTTACCGCCGGAGCAGGCGTACCGGTTGCAAAGCACGGCAACCGCGGTGTGACACGTCAGAGCGGTAGCGCAAACGTGTTGATGGCGTTGGGCGTGAACATTGAAATCGGTCCCGAACACGTTGGGCAATGCATTGATGAAGTCGGCATCGGTTTCCTGTTCGCACCGGTGCTGCACGGTGCAATGAAATATGCCATCGGACCACGGCGAGAAATCGGAATTCGCACAATTTTCAATGCTATAGCACCACTGACCAACCCGGCTGAACCACAGGCACAAGTAATTGGTGTCTATGCACCGGAATTGACTGAGGCACACGCGAATGCGCTCAACAATCTTGGATGTCAGCACGCGTTTATTGTGCGTGGGGATGACGGCTTGGACGACATCACAACGACAACAACAACGCGCGTCTCAGAACTCCGAGACGGTACTGTCAAAACCTATACGCTTGATCCCACAACCTTTGGAATTCCGAAAGCGGAGCCTGAAGCACTCTTGGGTGGCACGCCAGAGGAGAACGCTGAGATCATTGTGGATATGTTGAAAGGTGAACGGGGCCCCAAGCGCGATATCGTTGTGCTGAACGCCGGTGCTGCGATTGTTGCGAGTGGGAAAACGGATAGCCTTGAGGCAGGCATCGAACTTGCTGCGCAGTCTATTGATTCCGGTGAGGCACTCGCGAAGTTAGAAGGATTAAAGAACATTTCAAACAATTGATTTTTTATCACGAGAGGTTGACGGATTGATACTTGATACTATCATCGCACATAAACGGAAAGAGTTGGCGATTGAACAAGCGCGTGTACCGCTTAAGGACTTGGAAGCGAAAGTACGCAACCTTTCTCCGACACGAGATTTTCAAGAGGCTATCACGGGTAGCGGGAGCGTCAAACTCATCGCCGAGGTGAAGAAAAAGTCGCCCAGTAAAGGCATTATCCGCGAAGATTTCCATCCAGTGTCGATTGCCGGGACCTACGTCGAAAATGGGGCAGCTGCCATCTCTATACTCACAGATAGACATTTTTTTGCGGGTGAACTCGCCTATCTACGCGCAATTCGGGATGCCGTTGATGTGCCGCTGTTAAGGAAAGATTTTACGATTGATCCGTATCATATCTATCAGGCACGTGTGGCGGGCGCGGATGCGATCTTACTGATTGTTGCGGCGTTGACAGCAGCACAGTTGCGAACATTCATGGGTATCGCAGCAGCGTTGTCATTGTCGTGTCTGGTGGAGGTGCATACACGTGAGGAGTTGGCTGTTGCATTGGACGTGGATGCACAGATCATCGGTATCAACAACCGGGATTTGCGGACGTTTCACACGGATATTGCCACAACGTTCGAGTTACGCGAAGCGATTCCAGCGGACAGAGTTGTGGTGAGTGAGAGCGGTATTTACTCGCGTGAGGACGTGGTGAAGTTGCAAGAAGCTGGTATTCATGCGATGCTTGTCGGTGAGTCGTTGATGCGGAGCCCTGATATTGGTGAACAGGTTCGACGTTTAATCTCTTGGTGAGATAGGTTCGTGGTTGGACGAGGAAACCTCGCCCCTACGGTTTTCAGAGCAGATATACGGATTTGAAACTGGATAGAACGCTACATAGAAATGACAGTAATCCCGTGTCGTTTCAGGAGCGCGGTGGTTACACCGTCTCCAGATGTGAGTGTGCCTGAGAAGGTGCCGTCGTAGATGTTTCCACACCCGCAAGATGGACTTCTCGCCTTGAGGATGACATGTGTTGCACCGTGTGATTGTGCGACTTGTAAGGCGTGGTGTGCGCCTCTCAGATATGCCTCTGTTACATCTATCCCCTCGGCGGTCATGACTTTTGCTTTGCCGTTGAGGACATCATCTCCATCACCGCCGACGATCTCTGCTGGCGGGCGCGGTGTTGACAATCCACCTGCCTCTTCCGGACAGACCGGGATTAGTTGGTATATTTCCGTCTGTTTTATCGCTGCTTCGTTTCGGCTGTCGCCGCCGTCGTATCGGCAGCGAACCCCTAATAGACAGGCACTAATCGCTACTTTCATTTTCGCGTAATTCCTCGAATTGCTTCATGATTAAGTCCGTTTCACCTGCTTTCAGTTGTAGATAGGTATCCTCTAACTCCGCAAGTATCGCGTGTAGAAGTGACGTGCGACAGATTTGGGTATCCTGATTTTCTGAGTGTGCGGATGCTATCCGAAGAGACGTTGCGGTTTCGCGTAGTTCAGGCGGAAAATCCGCTAAGGCGATGTTGACATTAACACCGAAACCTAAGACGAAAAACGCTTGTTGCTGCGCGTCGTAGGCGAGTTCTGTTAGCACGCCTGCTACCTTCTTTTTTCGGATACGGACATCGTTAGGAGGCTTAATCTGCGCGTCGAGTTCATACTTTGTACGAATGGCGCGCGTAATCGCGATAGCACCGATGAGGTTTGGCAGCGGAACTTGGTCTTGCAGCAATCGATGTCTAAGCACCACTGAGGCGAGTATGCACTTTCCGGGGGGTGCTTCCCATCTCCTACCGTATCTCCCGCGACCTGCGGTTTGATGTTCCGCGATGACGACTGTTCCGTCTGCTGCACCTGCTTTTCCACGTGCAATAGCAATATCGTTAGTAGAAGTAACTTGTGTATGATGCTCAATTTGGTGTCCGATAAAAGCAGTCTGGAGTGTTGTACTCGCGTTCTCTATGCTTTTACCAAGGGCGAAATAACTAAATTGGTTTGATAACATTCTGAGTTTAAATAATTACGTTGTTCGGTTCTGATCCAAGAGCGTATCTACTCCCGACAATATCTTTTCTAAGGCATCCATGAGATCAGGTTCATCCTCCCGATCTGTGCCTGTCACCAACGTTCTCAGTTTTCTAAGTTCTGCCTTTATGGATTCTTCGTCTCTTTCTTCCTGAAAAATTTTGAAAAAGCTCAACCAATGTTCCGCTCCGATTCCACACAACGATTCTCTTTTTGCTATCTCCAAATAACTATCCATTATTCCTGTTCTTGCAAATCTCCCAAAGTTATTCCCGCCATCAAATACAGGCTTATCAGAAATTTTATCGCTCTTTTGGGGGTATGGAGAAACCTTTTGTGGACTCACGATTTCTGTACTTGATTTTGTTTTCCGAATATATTTCCACCAGTAATTGCGGTATTCTGCTGCGTACTTTGCTAATTCTACGTAGGGTGAAAATATTTTAGGATAGCCTGAGATGACGTTATTGAGAGCCCAAGGAATCACGACGATCAAGTCCTGTCTGGCGCAAGCGGCAGGGGTTACTTGGAATCGAAAACTCGGTTCTCCTTCCTTTGCTAATAAATACCAACTCTTTAGTTCAATTCCCAACAAAATCTCACTCTCATGTTCATCTGTTCCGCTGGCATCTCTTTTCAACAAAACGTCTGGAAATGTCTGTGGTTGCCTGACGAATCTATGATACATAAATTTCTCATCGGGGTCCCAAACTTCCCGCATCTGGTTCAGTGTTGAAACGACCTGGTCTTCAATAGTTGCTCCGAATGCAGCATTTAAAGTGAAGATATCTGTTGCCAATATTCCTTCTATAGATGTATCTGACCGAAAGTAGGTTGGAAGTGCAAAGAGTGCTTCACGTACACGTTCGTACACTTTGTATATGACTTGGTTGCTCTGTGGTGGGTTTCTTTTAGGCTCGACCGGAATCTTCATAGAGTGCGAGCTCCTGTTGGATGTCGTAATTTGAAAGTCTCTCAACGGCCACTTTAAAATAGTCCGGATGGATCTCGGCTGCGTAACATTTTCGTTTCAGTTGATGCGAAGCAATTGCTGCTGAACAGAGACCCCCAAAGGGTTCCCATACGACATCACCTACGTCACTACTTGAGCGGATGCATAAGTTCATGAGTTGCAGCGGTTTTTGGTTGCTGTGTACACACTTATGTTCTTTTTTTAGTCGCTCAGCCCCTCGAACAGCAGGCTCCAGCCAGACATTTGTAATGCCGTTTTCAAAGTAAAACTTGGCTCGCATATTTGACCATTCCTTGCCTGTAAGGGGTATTATACCATTTATAGAGAAGTAGGGTTTTCCGTTTTCGCTGCCATGTCTATTTGCGTACTCGGCAATTTTTTCAAACGCTTCAGGTGGGGGGTAGTACCAAAGATGATCTTTCGTAAAATACTTCCTCGTGGCGGCATTTTTCACACCGCAGGCATCATTAGTTTTGGCAAATGGAAGTCCTGTCCGCCCCCATTCATACCGAAGCCACCTTTGCATATCCATCTTCGTGCCATTGACATAGAACAAAGCTTTTTTCGTGTATTGGACGCAAACTTCTGTTGTTACAGGAAATTTTCTGAGGGTCTTGCCATTTGTGTTACCAGCAATATGCGCGATTCCCTTATTCCAAACATGGCAATTTCGGTACTCCCAACCATGTTTGACTAACGTGGGGTGAACGTTTGCCCACCCGAGTTCTGTATTCCAAAACCAGAGTGTTGTCATGGGTGTTGCGTGTTCTGACCACTTAATTATATGAGGTTCATACGACTCCGCTAATTGCTCTGAAGTAGGAGGATCGCCAGGGTAACTCCCAAGACCATAGGGACCATCCGAGACAATAACGACAGGGACCTCCCATTTATCGTACCAACTAAGGGCATCCCCTCTGTATAGGGAAACATCATCTTTTTTATGAAATTCCACGATCAGTTTCCTTTTTGTGAAAATGCAAACTAATAACGCTACTGACTTAGGTGTTTTTCCGCCTCAATTTTCCACTGTTCCGGTGGGTCTAAGTCGAGGAAGCGTTTCCATTGTGCTTGTGCCTGCTGACCCTTTTCCGTATACTCATACATCAAGGCGAGGTTATAGTTCGCTGTCAGGTTCCCCGGTTCGAGTTGTATGACGCGTTCAAACTGCTCCGCTGCGGCACCGAGCAGGTCCATGCTGAAGAGGTTGTTGCCATAAGCGAGCAGTGTCGGTACATGTGTGTCGTCTAAATCGAGTGCTTTCTCTAATGCCGCTTTCGCCTTATTGTAATCTAAGGCGTGAGCATAGTAGAGATCGCCGAGGCGTTGATACGTCTGGATGGCGATGCTGTCCTCTTTTTCTGGTGGCTGTTCGATAAGTGCTTCTTCGGCTTCGTAGTGTCGGATCGCCTCTTTCCATATCTGTTCCCATTCTGCGATTTTCCCGAGGTGCAAATGGATGCCTCTATATTTCGGGGCATAAGAGAGCATACGTTTAAATGTCTCTTTTGCGGGACGGTGTCGGTCAATTTCGAGGTAGATGACACCGATATTGTAGTTTGCCTCAAGGTTTTTGGGTTGCATTTCAGCCACCTGTTTGAAATCCTCTAAAATTTGGCTATACCGATAAAGGGTTTTGCCAATCTGCCGATAGCGCAGTGTGAGCATTCCGCGGTAGAAATAGGCATCTACATAGTCTGGATTTAAGGAGATGGTTCTGGTATATTCCGTGACCGCCATCTCAGCGTGTTTATGATAGTCCTCTCCGAGGGTTTCGGCATGCTGATCGAGGAGGCGTGCGTAACTGTAGTGCCAATCGAAATTGTCTGGGTTGTAGTGGTTCGCCAGTCCGTAGTATCGGATTGCGTTCTCTCGTTCGTCCCGTTTTTCAAAGATAACAGCAAGAAGGTGGTGGAGTTCGGGATGCTCGGGTTCCATTTCCAGCGCGGGTTGATAAACGCGAATGATGTTATCTTCATCGTTACGTTGACGATAGATGGCTCCGAGACGGAAGAAGGGTTCTACTTCTGTCGCTTTAATTCTGGGCAGAGGGGTTTGTAGACTCCGTCCTGTGTCGTTTTCAATTAAGGTCGTATCGAGTGCAATCGTTTTTTCATAATGTTCAATGGCGCTGTCTATCTCGCCGTTTTGTTCAAACAGGATTGCCGCGTGATAGTGTGCTGCGACATCATCAGGACGCAAACGCACAGTTTCGAGAAAGGCAGGGAGCGCGTTGTCGGGTTGCTTTAGCGAAAGATAGGACAGTGCCATTAAGTAGTGTGCTTCGGTGGTTTCCGGCGCGATTTCAATAATTCGTTGTAAGGTGTTGACTGCCTGTTGATACGCCTCTCGTCCTCGGTAGAGATAGACCATTTTGAAAAGCACATCGGGTCGTTGTGGGTCTAATGTCAAGGTGCGTTCGTAAAAGCGGATTGCGCTATCGGCATCGCCGGTTGCTTCGTAGCTTTGTCCGAGGAGATAGTTGGCACTAACATCTTCCGGGAACAGCAGCAGGTGAATATTTAAAGGTTCAATGGCGTTTTGATAGTTCGCGTTGTCGAAAGCCTGTTGTCCCTGCGTGATGAATCTATCTGTCATCTCTGGGTTCAACTCGAAGGCACGTCTGAAGTAGCGGACTGCTGTGTCTATATCTCCCTGCTGGTGATGAAGTTCACCGAGTTTGAGGTAAACGTCATTGAAGGTCCCGAGTGGGAGTTCAGTTTGTAAGTGGCTTGTATCGGCTTCGATAATTTCGAGTGTCTTTTCGTAGTGTTTGATGGCGACTTCGAGGTTACCCGCGTCGGTTTCAACGGTGCCTGCGTAGAAGTAGGTGCGCGGGTCGTCAGGAAGGACAAACATCGCTTTCTCTAAAATCGGCATCGCTTGATCCGGTGTCATCAGTCCTGCGAAGTAGGCTTCCAACGGTTCGTAAAAGGTATCCTTGATGCTTGGCATAAGCGACAGTGCTTGTTGGTAGTGGTGTAGAGCGGTTTCGGTATCACCGCTGGCATATAGGCTTTCACCAAGTGCGAAATGCGCTTGGACGTGCGTCGGTTCAATTTCAATCGTGCGTTGGTACAGTTGAACAGCACCATCGGTGTTGCCTTTTTCGTCAAAGATCACTGCGAGGTCGTAAACATCTTGTGCGGCGTAGTCTTGATATTGCGATGCTTTGGCGTATTCTGTGAGTGCGTCGTCGAAGAACCCTTCTGTAGCGAGCACTTGTCCGAGTTTAATATAAGCGGGTGTGAACTGTTTCTTTTGATGCGTCAAATTTTCAAACGCTTCGCGAGCACGGTCGGTCTCACCTTGTGCGAGGTAGACGAGACCGATGCCGTATTGTGGGTATTCCCATTTCCGATTTAGTTTTCGTGAAGTCTCAAAGGCTTGAAGTGCTTCTATGTAATTTTGTTGTTTGAGGTGAATTTCACCGATGCGGTAGTAGACGGGATAGTAGTTGGGGTTTAAACGGACGCAGGTCTCAAATTCCGCAAGTGCTGATGCGTCTTCGCCTTTTTGTTGGTAGATGCCGCCGAGGTTGAAACGTGCCCAAAACAGGTCTGGTTCCATCTCAAGTGCGTGTTGTAGGTAGGAGACCGCGGTATCAAACGCCTCTTCGGTATTCGTAGCCTCAAGGGCGTGTACGTAGCCTAAGCCGTAATAGAAAGCGGACTTCATATTTGGAGAGCGGAACTGCTCGACTTGGGAGTTCTCTTTTGCTGTTTCATAAAGCGTCAGGAGTGTGGCAAGTTGTCCCTGTTCCTGCCATTTGGCGATGAGTTCGCGGTGTTTCTCGGCGGGTCTCTTCTTTTCTCGCAGGACCTTTGCGAAGTCTTTTCGCATGTTCGCTTCCCATTTTTCTTCAGCCGTAGAAACCTGTGAAAAAGGGGTATTGAATATTAAGTTTATAATTAGCACTGCGAATATGGGGTTTAGCACTATTTTTTTCATTTTTTAAATTTTCCTTGCGGTTCGGTTAGGTGTATTGATGAAATGAAGTGCTTGTACGTATATCCGCGCTCCATTCCATTACGCGCTACAGATTTTTGATGC
>ASZN01000045.1 GCA_000406005.1 Candidatus Poribacteria bacterium WGA-3G | reverse complement strand
TTTTTCGACGGTATTGATGGATACTTGGTATGCCACGAAAAGTGTCATGCTGCACATTGAAAGTTTAGAAAAGTTCTATTGTTGTCCGATGAAATCCAACCGACAAGTTGATGATTCTAATGCCACGCGTCCTTACCAACGCATAGATGCTTTAGTATGGAGTGCTTCGGAACTTCAAACCGGTAAACGCATTAAGATACGCGGTTTTCCCAAACATCATAAGGTGAAAGTCTTTCGGGTCGCGTCTGATAGGCGCACGGATTATGTCGTTACCAACGACTTGAGTCAATCGGATACGTCTGTCGCACAAACGGCGTGTGCTTGGCGTTGGAAGATTGAACAATTTCACCGTGAAACCAAACAGTTGACGGGACTTGAAAAATGTCAATGTCGTTTACCTCGGATTGTTCGTAACCACATCGCATGTGCGTTTTTAGTGTGGGTTCGGTTGATGCGTCAAGCATACGAAACCGGGCAAACCCTTTATCAAGTCAAACATGGCATGTTTTCTGAATATCTACGTCAACAACTCAAAACGCCTTCTATAAAAATGGATTTTGCGTAAGTCCTGACCTATTCACATGAGGATACAGAAGCAAAGGACGAATTACGAAAACGCCTTGCGGTGATGGAGCAGCAAAACGAGTTAGTCACTTGGGACGATGGACAGCTCACACCTGGAGACAAAGCACTTCAGGAAGATATTCTCAGAAAAGTTGTGGATTCCGATCTGCTGCTTTACCTTGTCTCAGCTTCGAGCCTTGCCTCTAAAAATTGCAACAGAGAATTAGCAGAGGCATTAAAACAAGAGATCACCGTTATCCCGATTATTCTTGAGCACTGCGATTGGCTCAAGCATAAAATCAGCAATTTTGAAGTTCTTCCTCACAAAGGCAAATCTCTTACAAAATGGGACGATAGGAGTGAAGGTTGGCAAAATGTTGTCGGTGGCATCCGAAGTGCTATTAGCAGAATACGGTTGGAAGAAGTGCTTACCAAAATCACTTTTATTGTTACGTGGTTAAGCGGAGAGGGAAGTGATGAAGTGATTTTTGAAGGTAAAGGCGTAAGCCGTTATCCTGACCGCATGGTCCTGACCCAAGAAGTCGAAGTATATGGGCGTACTCACTATGAAAATTACACCCTCCTTACTCAGCACGCTGTTGAAGGGAATCGGTATATTTTTGTGCCTTTAGCCCAATGGGGTGGTGGTTCAGGTGTCTTTTTGGACCTCAATATAGTAGATAAAAAAACGCTCAGAACTGTTGATGAAGTTGCTCTGGGAGATCGCACGAATGTTAGAGATGTTGTTTTGGCTGATGCACACAGGGAGATTGTGACTATCACCTATATTAAACGTGAGGTTAAAGGTATTGAAGATGGTTATAAAGTCGTATATGACCCTAAAAAAGCAATAAAGAGACACTTTAGGATGATACAAGGCACACTTCAGGAAGTGGAACCCTAATAGAGTTCCAAGCCCATCCTACACCAACATGATGCTGATTCCAGCAGGCAAATTGCAGACGGGAAGCAACCACAACGAGGCATACGACGACGAAAAACCAGGACACAGGGGGCTACTTTGATGTATTCTATAGGTTCTGTTGAAATTTCATTCTTAAGAGCACCAGAAAGGTAGTGAATGTCAAGCTGGAATCTGGATTCGTATCTGTAGATCGATTAAGCCTTGTCCCGACTGTCTCAAGGCCCAAATGTAAACACTATCTAAGGTTAGATATTGCGTCTTTAGTTTCCGAAAAGCACGGAAGTGTTTTAGAATTTAAGTGGAGAATGAGAATTCAGTTACCCGCGGACATCACCGCATTGCCGACACCTCCATAGGTTTGGATATGAATTCACCAATTAAGATTGCTGGTTTAGAAGATTACATCGGTTACATAGGCGATATTGCGATGTCGGAAAAGAGTCATCTCTATCGTGGGCAAGAAGATGCTGGATGGCAAGTGAGAAGCAGTGCACTCCGACGTCTGGAATTGGAAGAAGAATACACAGCCTCCGAGGATTCGTTTCCTTATGTGTATTTGGAATATCTTTTACAGATTATCTATGATGTCAAACTGAATTATCCGTCTATATACAGAAACCTGTCCCCCTTGGAATGTATGGCACATTTGCAACATAACGGTGTCGCTACAGGTCTCATCGACTTCACCTTCAATCCACTTGTCGCCCTTTGGTTTGCCTGTGCATATCAGAAACAGAACACAGATGGCAAAGTGATTGTTCTGGAAAACGATCATGACATCATTGAAGAGATAAAAACACCAGACAGACTTGAAAATGGCTTAGAAACATTTTTTGGTGTTAATGAAGCGAAGTGGCATCTTTGGTCACCAGCATTAGACAGCCAATTCGTTGATACGCAACGTATGACTCGGCAACATTCCGTATTTCTGTTCGGTTTGCCCGAAGTAGCAAGTGAACTGGTTGCCATCGAAATTGTAATTCCTTATGTCCACAAAAGACGATTGAGAACAGAATTAGCGAGAATAGGCATCTCGGAACAAACTTTATTTGCTGACCTGCTCGGCTTTTTTGAAAGAAATACGGCTCAACACCCTTACACTCTGTTCTAATTGGATAGGACTTACGCAATTTTGACCGTAGCACGCGGTGTGAGATGGTGGTTCCTGAAAACACAGACGTTTTGATGGTACAACCTAACAGGTTATGCTACAAAAGAGCCGCCTGCGTAAGTCCTATTGGATCTGATTCTGGAGGAAACCTACTATGAAAGACCGGTTACTGAAGGGTGAGGAAAATCTCTACCTTGACTATATGATGCGCGGCAGCGTTAAATTGGGAAAAGGATTCTACGATCCCGCAATCCAAGACTTTAACGAGGTTCTTAAACTAAAGCCCGGGTTTTTGGATGCACATCACATTCGCGGGATCGCCTATCGCGATAAAGGTGAAGTCGACAAAGCCATTGAGGACTTTAATACGACAATAGACCACAAGCCTGATTTTGCCGAAGCCTATTACAACCGTGGCGTTGCTTACTATCATAAGTCCCAGATCGAAAAGGCTATGGCGGACTATAACACCTCCATAGGCCTTAACCCCACGCTTTCTCGTGCCTATTACCAACGGGGCATCGTTTATCACGATAAAGATGAAATAGATAAAGCTATTGAAGACTATAGCATTGCCATTAAACATCAATATAATTTCGCTGATGCCTATAACAAGCGAGGACTCGCGTATCGCGGTAAAGGCGAGGTTTATCAGGCGATCAAAGACTTTAGCAAAGCGATAGAACTCAGACCGAAATTTGCTGAGGCGTATCACAATCGTGGTGAAACCCATGCCATTAAAGGTGACTCTGAATTTGCTATTGATGACTATAATGAAGCAATAAGCCGCAAGCCTGATTTTGCTGAAGCCTACCACAGCCGTGGGCAAATCTACTTTAGGCAACACGATTTTGACACTGCTATTCAAGATTTCCGAAAGGCCATAAGTTTGAAACCTGAGTTCACCGATCCCTATCTTTCCCTCGGTAACGTGTATGAAGTCAGAGGCGAACATTCTAAAGCCCTTGAAAACTATACCAAAGTCATAGCATTAAATCCGAGAGATACCGGGGCCTATGCGAATCGGGGCAACGCTTACTGTCGACAGGACAACTTTGAACTCGCCATTAAAGACTATGCCAAAGCTGTTGATCTGGAACCCAGTCATGGCGCATCGTATGTCGGACTTGGTAACGTTTTAGACCAACAAGGCGATCTGGATCGCGCCATTGAATACTATAATAAAGCCATTGAACTGGAGCCCGACCACCCTCTTGCTTACTGCAACCGAGCTGGAACTTACAATAAAAAAGGCGAAGCAGATAAGGCGATCGCCGACTATACCAAAGTTATAGCACTGCAACCGTTGATTAAGGAGGCACATTACTTTTTAGCGGAGGTTTACATGCAGGTTGGCAATTGGTCAGAAGCCAAATTAAATTTGATGCTTGCCAGAACCCTCGGCGTGGATATTATCCATTTATTTCGTAAGAAATATGAAAATGTTGTAAACTTTGAGCAAAAAACAGGCATTCAGTTACCCGAAGACATTGCCGCCCTGCTGACATCCACGTAGGCATGAATGTGAATCAATCATTTGAAGAGGTGAAACCTATGAGATCTCCCACAAACCAACAAACCGATGTCAATCCGCTGCCAGAACACGAAGTTGAGAACACACAATTTCAGTGCACCACGATTCTTGATCCCGTCTTTGAGGAACATTACACTGTACACCTCCAAAGAGAAAGTGTTGGGTGGCGCGGCTGGATTCCCGAACTTCCTGAAGTCGAATGCACGGCAGAAACCAAAAAAGAACTTCTGCACACGCTGGCAATTAGACTCCGTGAAGCACTTCAGGCACGTGAGGACGCTTGGGATGAACAGCTTGAAGCGGATATAGAAGCGGGAAAATTGGAGCATCTACGAGAGGACGCACACCGCGCAAAAAAGACTGGAAAACTCATTGATCTATAAAACAACGCCCGAATTTTGGGCGTATTATCGCGGGCTTCCACGAGATATTCAAAAACGCGCTGATAAACAATTTCAACTTCTAAAGCAGAATCCGAACCATCCGTCACTCATGTTAAAAAAACGCGGCGGTTGAATTATTGGTCTGCAAGAGTTAACGACGACTATCGGGCAATCGCAATTCAAGATGGACAGGTTTTCACATGGGTTTGGATCGGAAAACACGGCGAATACAACCGCCGGATTTAAATTGTGGAGACGAAAAATGAGCCCACAAAAAACGGAACTAAACAGAATTTTGGAAATCATCGGTAAGATAACGAAAATATCTGCTGAGGACGATTACATTTACCGAGGTGAACCGGAATGCTATGAGAAAGTATCCTCAAACCTTTGGCGCGAACTTGAGGAGGCTAAAGCTTTACACCTTGACATCGAATCTGTCCAAAAAGCGGAACTGGAGAAGGCGAAGAGGTATATCAAGAAAACAGACGAATTTGAAATTCTAACCGAAATTCAACACTTTGGTGGTAAAACCAATCTGATAGATTTTACCACCGATTACTATACTGCCCTTTTCTTCGCTTGCAATGGCTCCCCTTCTAAAGATGGTAGGATTATTTTACAAAGGAAAGATGGAATAATAAAAGACTGGATTAGAGAACCTCGGAATACAGAGCCAGGAAGTCGTATCGAAATACAAAAAAGCGTATTCGTTAGACCACCTAATGGTTTTGTTGAACCGGACATCGTAATTGTTATCCCTAAAGACCTCAAGCGTCCTGTGCTAAATTACATTGAAAAGGAATTTGGTGTCTCTACTGAAAAAGTTTACAGCGATCTCCATGGTTTTATTAGAAGTCAGGCCAGCCGTTTGGATACCTACAAAGAGGTTCGCAAAGGGATTACCGCTCAGCAGGATGGAGACGAAGCAGATAACTCAAAAGAAAAAAACAAAAGTTATCAAGGGTCCGTTAAACATTTTACGAACGCGATACAGCAGAATCCTGAAGCTGCCGAGGCATATAGTGGGCGAGGTCTGGCTTATCTATCCATAAGAGCACATGATAAAGCCCTCGCTGACTTTAGCAGGGCGATAGAACTGAATCAAAGATCTGCCGAAGTATACAACGGTCGTAGTGCCGTTTACCGTGCTAAAGGTGATTTTGACAATGCTATTATTGACTCTAACAAGACAATTCGACTTTATCCAAATAATCCCGAGGGCTATCACGGTCGTGGACTTGCTCACCTCTATAAAAATGATCTTGACAATGCCATTGCTGACTTTAGTAAGGCGATAGGGCTTGGACTAAAAGCACCTGAACTTTATAATGTTCTCAGTTCTACTTACTTCTCTAAAGGTGATTTTGACAATGCTATCGCTAATTTGAATGAGGCGATCCGACTGGATCCAGAGTTTGCCGAAGCCTATTATACGCGCGGCCTCACTTATGATAGCAAAGGTGAATTTAACAGAGCTATTGAAGACTATACCAAAGCAATAGCACTAAAACCTGATCATGTCAGTAGTTATTACAATCGCGGAGAAGCGTGGTTGCACCTACAGGAATGGGAAAAAGCTAAAGCAGACCTAGTCACTGCTAAAGACAAAGGATTGGATATTGTCGCTGCATTTCGGAACGATTATAGAGATGTTGCTGCCTTTGAGCAGAAACATCAGGTTAAATTGCCAAAAGACATCGTCGCACTCGTTCGACAAGGTTTCAGGCACCGTTACCCCATGGTGGAGAAAGCCTTAGATGCCGATGGAAAACCTCTTGAATCGCCGGAGGTTTTGGAGCTGCTGCAAAAGTTCCGTGACGCAGGTCCTCCATTAGGAGAATATATCAAAGAGCCGTCCTATTTCGGTATTGAAACAGTCCCTACTGAAGTGTTTGTGGTAGATGGAAAAATACGAGATAAATTCATCGCCGAACACGCTGCATCAGCTGATATTTTGAAACCGTTTTTGCAGGGACCGGATATCAGACGCTGGCATGTAGAACCACAAGGTCAGTGGTTAATCTCCACCCACCGCGGTATAGAGATTAACGCTTATCCTGCAATCCTAAAATACTTAGAAAAATACAAAGAACTTCTGAGTAAAAGAGGAGCCGAACAGGAATGGTATGAGCTGCAATTTTCCCTTGACGAGGCAGAACGTTTCGCGCAACCGAAACTGGTCTGTCCAAACCTCTATAACACGCAAACTTTCGCCGTTGAGACTGAGGGTTTTTATTGTGGGTACACCTGCTACGTTATTCTGACCGACGAAAAATGGTTATGCGGTTTACTCAATACACTCCCTGTAGAGTGGTTCTATTCACAGGTGTCCAAACAATTGGATGGCGGTAAACTTGAGGCACGCAGTGACTATATAAAGCAGATTCCTGTCCCCGATATAAATGCAATACAGAAAGACTTGGTTCGCAAACTCGTCGATTACCTCGTATACCTCCAGCAACAACCGACAACAAACAGCAAGGACTTGGCACATGCCCGTGACTCCGTAATGGTCGGCTATTTTGAGTGGATCCTCAAAGGGTTGATTTACGAATTCTATATGCCAGATCTGCTCCAAAATGCCAATAGAGACATCTTCAAACATCTAATGGCAGAGGAACTGCCCGAAGTGGATGAGATTCAAGGGGATAAAATGTCTGTGTTCCGTTCTCTCTATGAACACCTACATCATAGAGAACATCCAATGCGCGTAAATACGTTTTTTCAGGATGGTTTACGACCTATTCGTATCATTGAGGATAAATGGTGAAAATTACGAAAATAGAGATTAAAAATTTTAGAGCGTTTTATGGAACGTATCAGATAGATCTACACAGGGCAGGAAAAAGCCTATTGATCTACGGGGAAAATGGTAGCGGAAAAGTGCAATCTATGTTCGCACCGCTTTTGAAGCAGCAATCAAGCAGTATTGTGAGAAAAAAGATCTTGCTATTAAGTACCGCGAAAATCCGAGAGACCTGAAAAGCGAGGATTTTTGGGGACCTATAAAAATGGAGAGGGACGCAGCTGGGGTCCTTGTTTTAGATTTAAGAATTGTTGACGCGATTGAACGTGCTCGAAAATTTATCCTGAACGCACTCAGTCATGCAACCTTTGTGAATATCTATAGAAAAGAACTTGAGGATGCTATAGACGCGGTGGAAGAACTTGAAACTGCATTAACATCAGTCTAAGTTGTACTCAGGTCATGCACAACGATTCAGACCAGACCAGTAAACTGCTTACGCCAGCAGTTCCAAATCCTCGAAAGGAAGTGAAGAAGATAAACAAACCAAGAGTTTTCGCAGACTTCCATAACGCAGACAGAAAAGGAAGAGTGCGATTGAATTGTGCCGGAACGATGGCGGATATCAAACGTCAAAAAATCGTGCTGCAAGATGGGCAATCTCTTATTCTCTATAGTGAAGAGTTGGAGGTTACGGGCATCGTTCACTACTCCGAAGAAGAAAAGTTGTGGACAGCAGTGATTGATTGGAATGCTATTCAAGAAGTGGAGCCCATTGTTTCTAAAATAACACCGACATCTGTAACATAGCACGTTAAATCTAATGTTTGCGAGAACCCTCGGTGTGGATATTATCCATTTATTTCATAAGAAATACGAAAATGTTGTAAACTTTGAGCAAGTAAAAGGTATTCAGTTACCCGAAGACATCGCCGCCCTGCTGACATCCACGTAGGCATGAATGTGAATCAATCATTTGAAGAGGTGAAACCTATGAGATCTCCCACAAACGAACAAAGCAAAAAAGACTGGAAAACGCATTTATCACCTTCGCGCTAACACTAAAACGTCGTAATCGTGTCCGCCATAAGCAAACTGGTTCTTGAGCCGACCTTCGCAGGTGAATCCGGCAGTTTCCAAAATCGCAGCCTTCTTCTCGGCACCGCTGTCAACATAACATTGCACCTTCGCATCAGGGAATGCTACTGACGAAAGTAAGGTGGGAACTTCGTCTGCAAAATTGGGATGGAAGAAGAGGTCCAATACGGTAGTTGCGGGGCGCCAGCGTGTATCACGGCTGACAGTTGCCCACCCGACGATAGCACCGTCCGATGTCATGAGTAATTTCGCATCTTCGTAGACATTCTCTGTCTCTAAGTCGTGCTTGAAATTTAGAAAACCGCCTTCCATATTCGTCGGACCGTAGACGTTCCATATTAGACTCCGCAGTGCTTCGCCACCGATAATCCCTGATAACGCGGTGACTTTCGGCCAGTCGTGCCATTCAACGGCTTTTGGTTGTGTAGGGGCAGGTGCGAAGTAGTGTTCTTCAAAATCTGTGTCCACGTAATACTTCATGAACCCGGACTTTGAAAACACACTCTTGAATCCGAAACTGTGGTAAATGTAATAGGGATGGCTGTTGTATCCGGTGCCGAGGTAGAGTGCACGTCCCTTCCGCTGCCGAAAATCCTCCATCTGGTACGCCATCACGCCTTTGCATGCGCCTTTTCTACGTTGATCCGGCATCGTAAAGACGTGTCCTAAAATACCGATGCTTTGATGCTCGACTGTCATGATGTTAGTAATGACGCTGCCATCGACTTTGCCGATATAGAAACGGGTCTCCAAAGCATCAAGCGATTCTATGACGCACCGCTCAATATGCCACTCCCAATTTCCGCCCTTGTGCCCAAGGAACTGTTTCACCTCTTCGGCATGACGTTTATCGGGTGCCGTAATCACACCGACTTCCATGCGTTCGTTTGTCTTTAGTACCGCTTCACCGAGTTTATTGTACATAGCCATCTCCATTAGATTGGTTGAAAAAAATAAATTGGAAAAAACCGTGAATTTATGGTATACTTAAACAGGCTTGCTGTCAAGCCAAGAATGTTATATTTGCGGTGTTAACATAGCCTGTTGTGTTAGCACGTGTAGAGGTTTAAATGGAGGGACCATGGAAACAGAACAGACACTGGTTTTGATCAAACCTGATGGTGTCCAACGTGGACTGATCGGCGAGATTATCACCCGTTATGAACACAAAGGACTCAAAATTGTTGCGATGAAAATGCTACAGCTCCCGCGCGTCGCTGCAGAAGCACTCTATGCTCCCCATCGCGGTAAGTCTTTTTACGATCTACTTATCAATTTTATGACATCGGCACCTATTGTGGCGCTCGCTATTGAAGGACAGAACGCGGTAGAATTGGTACGTATCCTTAATGGCGATACCAACCCAAAGAAATCCGAGCCCGGCAGCATCCGGGGTGATTTCTCAATCGATATATCGCATAATGTCGTCCACGCATCAGACACACCGAAGACAGCTGAGCGCGAATTGGAGATCCTGTTCGCAGCTGACGAACGCTGTCAATATCGCCGCCTTGATGAGGCGATCCTCAACGCTGTTGTATCTAATGTAACTTAACCCTAACAGACTGCGTTTCATCGATAATGCATTCGGATTATTAGTGAAATATCTACAATAGGCGTGTACGATAAGCGCGTCTGTCTGTAGGTATCCATATATTTTTATATTTAACTATGAGATGCAGAAGTGTGAGAACCTTATTTGAGGATTCTCGCGAAACATAAGGAGGTAATACCCTTGAAATTGACTAATATTTGTGTGCTGATCGTTATGTTGATTGCCGCAGTGGCTTTCAGTGTTCACGCAGGCAAAGACGATTGTGAAAACATAGATGGTGATGGCGCGAAACCGATCAAAGAGGTCGGTAAAGAAGGGGATGCGACACAAAACGACTATGACGAGGTTGTTGAAGAAGATGACCGGAAAGGTGTCACCTATCTCTCCTTCATCGGTGGCAGCCAACCGAAACCGAACGCGTGTGGACTTTCTCCGAAGAACCCGGAAGCCGAATGGACGGGGTGGGGTGGTCCCATAGATACGGATAACGCCACTATCGGCGAAGGCGGCGGAACCCGCAACCATATCGTTATCGGGGGTATCTACTTTGAACGTGGAATCGGTGCACATTCTATTGCTACGGTCGTTTACGATCTGAGTGGCGATAACTACCTTAAATTTGAAGGTTACGTCGGTATGTCCGACGAAAAAGATCCTGCTGAGTGCGGTCACGGCGGTAGCGGTGATTTCATTTTCAGTGTTGACGGGAAACAGATGTTCAAATCTGAGACACTGCAAGGCACTGATGGTGGGAAGAACGTTGATGCCGTCAAGGTGGAGTTCGATATCCCCGCCGGTGCGAAAGAACTCGAAATTATCATGGGAGACGGTGGCGACGGTGCCGGCTGTGATCATTCCGCAATCGGTGATGCTAAGCTCCTCAACGCACAAGCACTCGCCGTTGAGCCCGCCAACAAACTCCCGACGATCTGGGGACATCTCAAAGAGAGTTATTAGAGATCAAAAGATCACCTACGTTTGAAATAGGTGTACAATGTTAAACCTGATTTGGAAATGCTTCGTTGTATATGTATAACGAAATTTTCTCTGAATCAGGTTTTTTGCTTGCAATTTTATACGGTATATTTTAAAATAATTGATGTTGGACGCTGTATTCATTGTTGGCGTCTTTATCAAAAGCTAAAGTTATTCAGTTCGTCATGGTAGGAGCGAGCTCCGGTCGCGATACTGGGCTGATTGCTAACTGCTGAAAACTAAATGCTTCTTATCAAAAAATGGAGGTTCAGAACATTGAAACATAACATCCTATTTGCTTTAAGTATGTTACTCATCGCCGGGCTCGCTTTAAGCGTTCACGCTGCGAAAAGCGACTGTACGAACCTTGATGGCGACGGTGCGAAACCTATCGCGGAGGTATCCGCAGAAGATCCGACTGTTCAGAACGATTACGATGGAGTCGTTGAAGACGACACACGGGACGGTGTTGTCTATCTCGCTTTAATCGGTGGGAGCCAGCCTGTACCGAACGCTTGTGGACTCATTCCGAAAAACCCGATAGGCGAATGGACGGGTTGGGGTGGTCCCCTTGATACAGACAACGTCACTATCGGTGAAGGTGCTGGAACGCGTAACCATATCGTGATTGGTGGTATCTATTTCGAGCGCGGTCTCGGTGCACACTCTGTCGGTACGCTTGTCTATGATCTGGCAGGAGATGATTACGTCAAATTTGAGGGATATGTCGGTATGTCCGATGAAAAAGACCCAGGAGACTGCGGTCATGGCGGTAGCGGCGATTTCATTTTTTCCATTGACGGTACAGAGGTCTTCGCATCCGAGACGCTTCAGGGAACCGTGGATGGCGAAAATGTCGATGCGCTCAAAGTCGAATTTGAGATTCCCACTGGTGCCCAAGAACTCGAAATCATCATGGGTGATGGTGGCGACGGTGGCGGCTGCGACCATTCCGCAATCGGCGATGCAAGACTCCTTACAGCACAGGCAACAGCCGTTGAACCCGCCAACAAACTCCCCACGATCTGGGGACATCTCAAAGATAGTTATTAAAAACATAGTTCATAGTTAAGCCTGTTTAGACAAGTCGCATTGTGTGTAAACGCAGGCGGTTTATCTAAAACAGGTTTTCTTCCAATTCTGTGTCATATACGCTACTATAATTGTAACTTAGAAACAAACGCCATTACCGCGGACGCACGTTTTATAGTAAAATCGGAAAATAAGTTTACACTTTGAAGGACAATATCTATGGTTATCAAAATTATTTGGCTGTTGACCCCGAAGGTAAACTCGGTACGACGTGGGGTCATATTAAAGCAACGCATTATCTCAGAGAATAATCGCCCTTTTTATTTTCTGAGAGGCGCGCTTTGATAAAAATTAAGAATTTAATCCAAGCGCGCCTATTTCGCTTCATGAAGTTGTTTGAGCATTCCCATCGCATTCTTGTTTCCCGGTTCCAATCGTAACACCGTTTCAAAGGCACTGATGGCTGCCGGAATATCCCCCAGTTTTTGATAAGCGATCCCTAACGCCCCATACGCACGAACGTGCGCTGCATCAAGTTCAATAACTCTCTTAAATTGAGAGACTGCTTCTCCATAAAGCTCTTGGATCAGAAATATTAAGCCGAATCTGTAAATGGCTTGAACGTTTGCAGCATCATTGGCGATAACCACTTTGTAGTGCGATTCCGCGTCTACATAAAGTCGTTTTTTCCAATAGGCATCGGCGAGCCCCTGATGAAGTGAAGGTTTTGTTGGCAACAGTTCAAGTGCTTTCTGATACTGTAGTATTGCTTGTTCCAACTGTCCTGTGTTCTCATATACCATCGCAAGGTTCGCGTGGACGTTGGCAAAAAATTCAAAATGTTTTGACTCCTGTATGCTGTCACCGCCGTGTGATTTTCCAACGAGGCTATCGGAAAACTGAATCGCTTTTTGGCAGGCGTGAATCGCCTCATCGGTTCGTCCGGTTGCATAGTAGGTTTGCGCGAGATGATTATAGACTTGTGCCTTCAAATAGACGATCTCATCCGATTTTTTTTCTTTTTGGACATTTTCATTTTTGTGTAGTCGTAACAGCGTGTTTTCCAAGGCGGCTACGGCATCCTTATACTTTCCTGTGTGGAGAAGTGCAATCCCATAATCGAACCAAATCTCTACATCTTTTTGTGTCTGTGAAATCAGCACTTCAAATTCGGCGACAGCCTTTGCATAATTTCCCTCTGTCATATAACGTCTACCGCGTTCGGCATACAACGGGGCAGTGACACCCGCTTTCAATACATCCCACCACAACGGATCGGATAACTCACTGTATTCAGTGGGTCGGCTTGCCGTTTGTGCGTGCTGTTTCGCTGTCTGTTTATCCCCCAGCGCGAGAGCGACTTGTGCCATCAGTGCATGTGCTTCGCTTTGCCTCGGATTCAGACGGAGCGCGTTCTCAAGATGTGTTCTGGCAAGTTTCATCTGTCGTTGGGCGAGTGCAATTTCACCGAGCCAGAGTTCAGAGAACGGGTTGTCCGGTTGGAGAGTTTTGGCATTTTCTAAGTGTTGCTGTGCAGCATCAAGTTTTCCCAAGATACGGAGTGCGGAGGCGAGATAGAGATGTGCTGGTGCGTAGGTATCGTTTAAGGCGAGTGCACGATTGAGGTATTTCACAGCCGCTTCCGGTTCGCGCCGCGTCGTCAAACGTCCGAGAAAGTAGAGCCATCTGAAGTCATCAGGGGTGAGGGTGTTCGCTTGACGATAACACGCTATCGCTGGTACTTCCCAACGGTGGCTCAGATAGACGTGTCCCAATTGGCCCCAGACTTCGGCATCATCAGGAGAGTTCCGAACGGCTTTTTGCGCTGTTTCAACTGCATTCAAGAGCCGTTTCTCCTCGACCAAGTCGAGATCCGCAGGCTGCGGAATATCAACCGCACGTTCCGCGAATACGGGACCGCTGATTAGCAATAGAAGAATCAGAAGAGATAATTTCTTCAAAACGGTACCCCCTCTCCCTGATAAACCGTTATACGTCGGTTAGGAGATGTTCCGGGAAATTTTTCACGGCTTCCGTCTTGCCATCGTACCTCAATTTCCTCAATTTTGTCGATTGTCCCTAATCCGAAATGTACAATCGGGTCACTACTACTGAGATAGCTCGTTCCGGGAAGCACGTAACCTGTCAATGTGCGTGATTCTGTTTGAAGTGTTACTTCTGCCCCGTACGCGTCTCGGTTTTCGGTGATTGCTCGCACGAAAAGATAGTAATGCTCCGGTGGTGGTGCGTCGTTTCGGAAAAAACGGAGCCGATTATCGTGGTTGCTCACGACCATATCGATATCGCCGTCCTTGTCAATATCACCGAAAGCCATTCCGCGACTCACTTCAACGCGTCCCGTGAAATCGGGGGCGCGTGCGCTTACATCGCTGAAATGGGCAGTCGGAAACTGTCGACTTTCAGCAAGATGGCTTTCGGCTTTCGGCTTTCGGCTATCAGCCACAGGAGGTTTCTGATTAACAGAAAACTTTCTTTGCTGATTGCTGGCGGCTGATGGAAACCGATAGTTATTTTGGAAGAGGAGGTTCGGTTCGGCATAAAAGTTCCAGAATTTTCCAAGTGCTGCTCCGTCCAAAATTTCGCCGCGCTTGACCCGTCCATTGACGAGCGCGATGTCGAGATCGGCATCGTTGTCGAAATCGAAGAAACCGCATCCGAAACCGGTAAAGGGTAGGTCTCGCCCGTAAAATCCTGCGATCTCCGTCGTATCAACAAACACAGCGTAATTGGAAGCAAGATAGAGCGTATTCGTCTCATCAGACAGGTGTGTTACGAACAGGTCAGGTTGTCTATCGCCGTTGACATCACCGGCAGCGATCCCCATACTCCCTTCCGGTTGTCCGTAGGCATTGAATGCGAGTCCGTGCAATATGGCTTCCTCAACGAAAGTACCGTCGGTCTGATTCACCCAGAGATAGTTCGCCTCACCATCGTTGGCGACATAAAAATCTGCCCAACCATCACCCGTTAGATCGAGACAGACCACGCCGAGCCCTCTGCCGGACACTGTTGCAATGCCTGTCTGTTGTGTTACGTCTGTAAAAGTGCCGTCGCCATCGTTTCGGAACAGTCTATCCGTTGCCGGTTCAAAAACATTCGGATTGCAGTAACCCGGTGCACTATGTTTACCACGACAGATGGTCTCTCGGTCAAACTGAACGTAATTGGCTACGTATAAATCCAGGTCACCATCCCTATCGTAGTCCCCAAAGGTTGCGGACGTTCCCCATGCGTTGTTTGAGAGACCTACATCTTCTAAAGTGAATGTCCCATCACCGTTGTTTCGGTAGAATGCGTCGGGGCCGTAGTTCGTCACGTAGACATCCACATTACCGTCATTATTCACATCGCCGACTGCGACACCTTGTCCGTATCCTGTGTGTCCGATACCGGATGCTTCCGTCACGTCAACAAATGTCCCATCGGGTTGTTGCTGAAAAAGCCGATTCGGTGCAGATGAATTTTCCTTTCCCGGTGGTGGAAATCGGATGTGCAGGACATCGAGATCGTCATCGTTGTCGTAATCCAAAAGTGCGACACCGCTCCCAACGATCTCCGGTAGCGCGTGCGTGCCGGGTGGCCAAGTTGTCGCTGTTTGTGAAAAGCCGAGCGCTGTTGTCACTTCCGAAAATAGGGGTTCATTTGATTCGGCGTGCGCTGTCCACAAGAGAACTACAACAACAGTGAGTAGTTTAGTAAAGAGATCGTTCCTTGACATCTACCAATTGCTCCCTACGGCAAGATTACAAATTCCAGTTGTTGATGTGCTTCACGGAGTGCTGCCTCTACAATCTCTGGTGTTTCGGCGCGGGCGAAGATGAAACCGAGATAGCGCGCCCCTTCCGGTAAGGGAACAACTTCACCCCCTATCGGAATCGTGATGTTCACCTCAACGATCCCGTCCACACGATGCGCCGCTGTCTTACCGCGTACCTCGCCTAAGATACCGGCTTTCGGCACCGGAATCATCATCACACCTGCTGCCTGCTGCTCGCGCTGGAACGTCTCCACCGGTTCCCCAATAGCGTGTCTGATGACGAGTTCCTCCAGCGACATACCCGTTCCGAACCGTAAGGTTCTGGCACAGAGTCCACCGATTGTCCGTGCAGCGATTTCAATGAGATGTGCACCCGTGTCGTTGTAGCGCAGTTCAGCGTGGACGGGCCCGTGTCGCAGCCCTAATGCCTCGGCGGCTTCTGCTGTCGTGCGATGGAGTGCCGCTTGAATATCCGTAGACAGACGGGACGGCGTAATATAGAGCGTCTCCTCAAAAAAAGGTCCCTCAAGTGGGTCGGGTTTATCGAAGATCGTCAGTGTCTTAAGTTCACCGTCTAATAAGATGCCTTCCAGTGCGACCTCTATCCCCGGGATATAATCCTCAACAAGCAAATATTGTGATGGATGTGTCAAGGAATCCGGGTTCTGAACCCCTTCTACTTTGGCGGTTTCGTTCAGAGTGTGTAGGAGTTTTGTTGTCCGTTGGAAAGCATCAATAAATTCGGTCGGTGTATCGGCGCGGATGACCCCGCGGCTGGCGGAGAGAGACAACGGCTTGATAATACATGGGAAATTGACCTGTGTCTCTGTGTTGTCGGGGTCGGCGGATTTATTCTGCGGGTGGACTAAATCCGTTCCTTGTCTTACATTTCCGATCTCGACGATTTCAGCAGGGTCGTCATAGATAGAGAAACGTTGATAAGCAGGCACCGATACGCCGTTATGTGCCAATGTCTGCCGCAAAAGATATTTATCGCGTGTCGCTTTTGCTGAGGCGACAGGATTGTGTGGGAGTCCTAATACCTCTGAGGCGGTTGTGGCGAGCAGTGTCGTGTCGTCGTCAACGCCGACGATGGCTGTGAGAGGGTATGTACGGTTAAATTCAAGAATGGCTTCTGTCGCGACGGTTGGCGTGCTGAAGTCAAGTACAAGCGTGTGCCGGGGTGAGAGATCAGCCGTTGTCGCTGGCTCCTCGGATGCGATAACCGCTTCGACATCGAGGTTCAGAGCGGCTTCGAGAAAGTCGGTCGCACGGTACGTACGTGTCGGAAGGAGCAGGAGAATACGAGGTTTTTCTAACGTTTGGTGTTGCATTCGGGATTCTCCTGCCTTGTTGTCGTGGGCGGCGCGCATATAAGAAGCGTGCCGACAGGGGATCGCTACTAATGATTACGCGAACCGCGTAGTATCTTCTGATACGACGCGTGTGCGCTCTGTGCCTCTTCCTCACCGTCAAGGACGCGACGCAGACATTGCACGAAACCGATCGGGTCTTCCTCACCGAAGATAGTGCGTCCGAACAGGATCGCGCGTCCACCGTTGCTGACAACATTGTGTGCCAGAGCGAATGTACTACGCGCATTCTGACGCGGGCCCCCCAACGCACCGATAACCAGCGTTGTATCAAATTGACACAACTCTTTCCAGACATCGGCTGTCGTATAGGCGGTCTTAATAAAGCGTGGACGTTGGTGTTTACGGAGGTAACTCATCGTCCGGACAATAGAATCGGCGACGTACATACCGCGTTTCTCATCGTCCATTCCGGGTAGTTTAACGTTCGGTAAAAAGACCTCTAAAAGATGATCAAATCCTTCAATCTCACCGACAACATGCGCGAATTGCACGTACGATTGCAACATCTTCTCATCGGCGATTGGGTCGTTGTTGAGTGTGATAGAGTACAGCCCAAGGTTCACCTTGCATTCCAGCGCGGGACCGATGAGTGCTTCGCAATAACGTTGCATGTCTTCAGGAAAGACCGTTTGAAACGGCATTGACGGCTGTGAGGTGTAGACCCCGAACCGCGGGTTCCAGATAGCGGTTTCCGAGTTCATCCGGACGATCGGCGTGATCGGTGTATCCGCAAATAGGTTTTCTTCAAGTGCAAGCGTTTCTGCGTCGGCAGGTGTCATCAGTAGCCCATCGAGCTGCCCATCGGCGACGAGATCGCGTTGCAGCTGCAAAAACTCTGCATGTGTACGGTAATGCGGTTTTGGGTGCTGCACCTGTCCGAGTCCTTTAATGCCAGCGGACGCGAGTGGGTCCGCCGCAAAAACCAAGATCGGACGTTGTGCAAGTAAGTCTGTATCGTCAAGCTTTTCAAATATCTGGTTACCCATCTATTGTTGGTTCCTTGTAATTAGTTGTCGGTTATCAGTTATCAGTTATCGGTTACAAGAGGTATTTGATAATTCTAACATTTCCTGTGCCTGATCACCGAAAGGATTTTTTTCAAAAAATCCGTACTGACAACTGTTAACTATTTTTAGAGTATATTAGTTGGATCGATATCTACTACAAATTCAATAGCCTTTGATATTGTGGGCGGCGGTTCGTCTGTGAAACGTTTAAGGAGTTGACTCATTTTTTCAGAATGCGTGCTTCGGAGCAAAAGATGCCACCGAAATTTACCTTCGATTTTTGTCAGGGGTGCCGGGGCGGGACCGAGGATTTCTATTGTTGCTGGTTCGGTATCAGAAGCCGCTTGATCCGCCTGCCAAATCTCAAGTTGTTCTCGCACTGTATGAGCACCCTCAATAACCTCTTTCTCATCCGTCCCTCGAAGTAAAAGCGTTGCGACGTGTGAGAACGGCGGATAGCGCAGCGCATCCCGCGCCTCTACCTCCTGTGTATAGAAACCGATATAATCGTGCTGCTGCGCTGATTTGATGCAGTAGTGTTCAGGCATATAGGTTTGTAGGATAACCTGACCTTCAAGATCGGCACGTCCGGAACGTCCGGCAACCTGTGTCAGGAGGCTGAACGTCTGCTCACTCGCTCGGAAATCCGGTAGGTTCAAAGCGGTATCCGCCGCGATAACCCCGACGAGTGTAACGTTCGGGAAGTCCAATCCCTTTGACACCATTTGTGTGCCTATGAGAATATCAATTTTCTGTTGCCTGAATGCCTCGAGAATCTGTTGATGCGCGTTTTTCCGGGCGGTTGAATCCGCATCAAACCGCATCACGCTGGCATTCGGAAACGCTTTGCGGACCTCTTGTTCGACCGCTTCAGTTCCGGCCCCAAAAAAACGGATCGCCTCACTGCCACACTGTGGACATGTTTGATGCGGAGAACGTGTACTGCCGCAGTGATGACAAGTCAGCTGCTCGGTTTGACGGTGATAGGTCAACGAGATTGAGCAGTTCTCACACTGTTCAACATAGCCACAGTTTCGACAGAAGACGTAAGTCGAATGTCCACGTCGATTCAGAAATAGGATGATTTGTTCCTGTCGGACGAGACTTGTTTCAATAGCATTTCGGAGTAGGTCTGAAAAGATCGTTCGGTTCCCCTTTTTTAGTTCACTGCGCATATCGACGATGTGAACATCGGGCATTTTTCTATCAAATACCCGATTCGGCAGGTTTAGCAACTGATAACTCCGATTCTGTGCTTGGTGGAAACTCTCAAGCGAGGGTGTTGCACTCCCCAATATGACAGGGCAGTTCGCGAGTTCGCTCCGTTTATGTGCGACTTCGCGGGCGTGGTAGCGGGGCGCGGTATCCGATTTATAGGAATCCGAGTGCTCTTCGTCTATGATCAACATTCCAAGTTTCTCGACAGGGGCAAAGATAGCGGAGCGCGGTCCGATAACAATATTGGCTTCTCCGTTTTGGATACGGTGCCACTGGTCATAGCGTTCACCGTCACTCAACCGACTGTGTAGCAAGGCAACCCGTTCCCCGAACCGTCCAACAAATCGAGATGCGGTTTGTGGCGTGAGCGAAATCTCTGGGACCAACACAATGACAGATTTGCCTTTCTCAAGCACTTCTGCCATCGCCTGCATATAGACCTCAGTTTTTCCGCTTCCTGTTACGCCGTGTAACAGAAAAGTGAGTGGACTGTTACCGTTCGCGGCGGGTTTCATAGCGTGCGATGATAGTGTTTCCCGAATTTCTGCCAGTGCTGCCGATTGTGCCGGATTTAAAGAGAACGGTTGCGTCGGTGCAACCGATTCGGAACTCATCGGATTACGTACCGCCTGTGCCTTTGTTATATGAATAACGCCGCGCCTTTCAAGGGTCCGTAAGATCGAAACACTTGCACCCACCCGTTTTGCCAAACCCGCTGTCGTCAAAGGTGAACCTTCTTCGAGCAGGAGTTGTAGTGCCTCTGCACGTTTGACATCGGCAGCATGCCGACGGTTAGATGAATCCGATGCATTCCCTCTGAGTTGTGCAATTTCCGCCTCAATATCAGTCGCCGGTAAAGCCAAAGAAGCGACTGTGGTTACTTGTGTGGTGGCTTTCGGTTTATGGGTAACGTCAAGTGTAACGATCTTTTTCCCACGGAGCGCTGTGATCCTCGGACGGACATCCTGTGGACTCATACCGGCACGTCTGGCAAGTTGGTTTACAGAGAGGTCGCCTTCCGCCTCCAAAAGTGCGACGATTTTTTTCTGAACTTTTCCGATCGGAGATGGGGCTTCGGGTAGGAGTCGTACCTGCTCTTTTTTTTCCGTTCGCACGGCAGCGGGTACGGCACAAAATAGTGAGATCCCCCAGGGACAGACGTAGTAGTCCGCCATCCATTTCGTTAGGGAAAGCATCTCAGGTGAGAACATGGGGGTCTCATCAAGGCATACGGAGACATTTTTGATGCGTTCGGGTGTGAGGTCGGTTTCGTTAATCCGTTCAACGACAACGCCTTCCTGCTTCGTCTTGCGAAACGGTGCTAATACTCGGACACCCGGTTGCAAAACCGCGTCCAACTGCGACGGTACGCTGTAGGTAAACACCTGATTCACTGATAGCGGAAAAGCAACGTTTGCATAACGCATAATTAGTTAACAGTTTTCAGTACGGTTTTTCTCCGAAAAACCTTTCAGTTTTCAGTTAAAGAGGGTTGTGTCAGTATCAGCAATCGTTCCAGTCACAAGTTGTTAACTGATCACTGACAACTGATAACTATTTTTATTTTTTATTCTACCCATCTGCCAAGAAAGTCATGACCTGTTGTATGTCTGCCCAGACATCTTTCTTGGCATTCGGGTTTCTGAGGAGGTACGCCGGATGAAAGGTCGGCATAACAACTGGCGGCTTCTTGTGCGGTGGAACGCGTAACCCAGCGATACGGCATTCATGGAACTCACCGCGAAGCCTTGTTATCCCGGTCTTGCTATCGATCATCATCTGCGCTGCGAAACTGCCGAGTGCGACAATTACCTTCGGTTGAATCAGTTCTATTTGACGGATCAAATAAGGGCTACAGGTTTCAACTTCGTCCGGTGCCGGGTTCCTGTTACCTGGTGGACGGCACTTGAGTACATTCGCGATGTAGACATCCGAACGTTTAAGTTTCATCCCTGCCTCAATGATCTGTGTTAGCAATTGACCTGCTCTACCGACAAAAGGTTCTCCCTGTCTATCCTCATCGGCACCGGGTGCTTCACCGATGAACATGAGGTCGGCACTCGTGTTTCCGACACCAAAGACGACACTATTCCGTGTTTCATGCAGCGAACATTTGGTGCAACTCTGAGCATCTGCCGTTAGACTCGGTAGGTCAAAGTCCGCATAAGGCAATTTCTTTTCTGGTTCACGCAGTTCTGTTTCTAAGAAGCCGAGTTGAAGTTGTTCTTCCATGTATTCCCTCACACTTGCAATAATTTCTATGTACGATTTTCTGAGGTCGTCAGTATCCATTGGCAGCAATCCCCAGTTTCGATAGGTGTGGCTTGAAACCGCACCGAGATTTACCTAAAATTAGTTTCGCAGGTCGTCAATCAAGGACATGCCGTCGAACCAAGTAACATATAAGAAAAACGCGATAAGGAGGACGACGGTAATCTGTTGGACGATTTCCTGTGCTTTCCGAGGCATAGGTTTTCCACGGATTTTTTCAACAGCGAAGAACAGCAGCTGCCCACCGTCAGCGATCGGGATCGGCAACAGGTTGACGATGCAGAGGTTGATGCTGATAAAGCCGATGAAAAAGACCAAGCTGCTCAGACCGAGGCGGTTAAACATGCTGCTCGTTGCGTTCGCAATGCCGATCGGACCCGCAAGGTGTTTGGGTGACACCTCTCCGCCGATCAACTGTTCTAACGTTCTACCGACGGCTGTAACGGTCAACCACGTCGCTTCAAGACCTTTCCCGAACCCTGTGACGAGATCATATTCCGGTAGTGGTGCCGTTTTCGGTGCGAGCTGCATTCCACTGAGAGTTGTCTGCCACATCAATCCGAACATGACTGCTTCTGGATCCATTTCGGCGCTTTCTGTCTCATTTGAAAGGGTGACTGTTTGCGGGCTATTATCCCGTATCAAGCCAATTTCGATGGGTTGGTTTGCCGTTGTGCTGAGTTGGTCATAAAGCATCGTTGCGTCTATCGGTTCTCCGTTAATGCTAACAAGCACGTCTCCATCTTGAATCCCAGCTGCTTCAGCAATGCTATCTTCTTGGACGCTTGCGATGACACGCCATTCTACCGGTATTTCGAGCGTTAGCGTCTCATTTGAACGGCGAACCCCGAGCGTCAACGCCTCTCGGTTTTCGTTAATCTGTTTATACAGCGTTCTATATTTTTTGTCAATCCAGTCTGCTGAGGGATGCCAGACCAAGTAGCCGAAGTAGGGGACGTTATGGATATTCTCACCGTTGATGCTCACGATTAGGTCGCCGGACTGAATCCCGGCTCCAGCGGCGGGACTCCCAGCTCCGACCTGATGCACGATTGTCTCGCTTCCACCGCTCACTCGGATTTCACCCATATCGCCTCTGACACTCGGTATAGCATCGGGTTTAACTGAGAGCGTTACCGGGGCACCGTCGCGTTCGACAACGAGTTCCAAATCCTTACCTGCACTCGTAAGCACGCGTGTCTGAAAGATAGACCAATGTCGCACCGGATCACCGTTGACTGAGATGAGGGTATCACCGGGCATCAGTCCTCCGGCAGCACCTGCGCCATCCTCAGCGACCCAACCGATCTGGATATCTTCTTTCTCACCGAGTGGCATGCCTGTCAAGCCGCCGATGAGCCGGGAAGCGTGTGTGTTAAGCCCTGCAGCGAAAACGATCCAGTACACCAAAATACCAAATATAAGATTAACAACGGGTCCTGCGGCAACAACAAATGCGCGATTGCCGATCGAAGCACTCGCGAACTCTCCCGATGCCCCGGTCTGTTCGCTCGGATTCTCGCCTTCCATTTGAACGTATCCACCGAATGGCAGGAGTGAGACTTTATAGTCTGTCTCTCCACGTTTGAATCCGAAAATTTTGGGACCGAAACCGATCGAAAAGGTATTGACTTTAATGCCACACCGTTTCGCAGCCCAAAAGTGTCCGAGTTCATGGATAAAAATTAGAAAACCGAGCGGAATAATAGCGATAATCACTGCTCTGATGTACGGAAAAACGGAGCCGATTAGGTCAATTAAGAATTCCATTTTTAAATTTACCTTGCGGTTAAGCAATAGGGGTTTGAAATTGGATGCCCCTCTCTTAAATCCGCCCTCCATTTCAGGCTACGGTTTTAGGTTAAGAACTTGAAGAATCAAGGAACTTATAACTTATAACCGATAACCAATTTATTGTGTTTTATTAGGATTTGCGTGATTTTTTATGAGTGAACGTGCCGTTGCTTTTGCCCACTGATCGGCTTCAAGGATGTCTGAGAGTGTCGGTTCCGCTGTCACCACATGCTGATCCATGACACGTCCGAGAATAGCCGGTATATCCATGAACCCGATGTCAGCGTTAAGGAACGCTGCGACGACGACTTCATCAGCACTGCTGAGGACTACAGGGAGCGTACCGCCGACATCTGCGGCGGTATATGCGAGCGAGAGACACGGAAATTTGTCAAAGTCAACCGGTTCAAAGTTTAATGTACGCACCTCCTGTAAATTTAAACGTGGCACCGGAGCGGAGAGTCTACGCGGGTACGTTAAAGCGTATTGAATCATAATACGCATATCTGTGGGACCTAATTGTGCGAGCGTGGAACCGTCAGTCCATTCTACCATAGAGTGGACGATGCTCTCCGGATGGACAACGACATCTATTTTTGAGAGTTCAATATTAAATAGCCACTTCGCTTCAATGACTTCAAGTCCTTTGTTCATCATGGTTGCGGAATCGATCGTGATTTTCTGCCCCATTTTCCAATTCGGGTGTTGCAATGCCTGTTCGGGTGTCACAGAATAGAGTTCGGCTTTCGGTACTTTTCGGAACGGTCCGCCGGATGCGGTAATCAGGAGCTGATGGATCTCTGCTTGTCGATCGCGTGCGCCTTCCAAACACTGGAAGATAGCACTCATTTCGCCATCTATGGGTATTAAAGTAACGCCGTTTGCTTCGACGGCTGCATTCACAAGTGCTCCTGCCATCACCATAACTTCTTTATTCACAAAAGCGATGTCTTTACCGGCGTTAATCGCAGCCAATGTCGGTAAAAGTCCAGCACTCCCACCCATTCCATCTAAGACCTGTATCGCTTGGGGCATTGTTGCGACGGCTTGAAGTCCTTTTCTGCCAGTGCGTACTTCTGTCCCGTTGATGTCTCGGATGCGTGTGCGGAGTATCTCTGCTGCAGATGGATCGTTCAATGCCACCAACGGAGGTCGATACCTTCGGATCTGTTGTTCGAGGGTATCAACGTCCCGGTTCGCCGCGAGTCCAACGACTTTAAACTGGTCAGGATGTGTTTCAACAACGCTGAGTGCGTTTTTTCCGATGGAACCCGTGCTACCGAGTATGGCGATCTGCTTCATGTATAATGTTTATAGTTATCAGTTATCAGTTATCAGTTAACAGTTACCAGTTACCAGTTCCCAGTTACCAGTGAAAGAGGTCTCTTTTCTTAACTGGTTACTGGTTACTGATAACTATTAAAACTGAAAGCGCAGTGTACTGCGTACTGATAACTACTATGCCAAATGTCTTGTCAATTCCCAGTAGTAGTAGAGGGCAGGCGTGGTGAAAATTAGACTGTCGCATCGATCAATAAAACCGCCGTGTCCGGGAATCACATCACCAGAATCCTTGACCCCGGCTGTCCGCTTCATAAGAGATGCGCTGAGGTCACCGAGTTGTCCGAGCACGCTCAAGGAAAGTCCAATAAAAGCGGCGTTCACCGAAGACAGTGTCCCTTTTAAGAGGAATATGCCGAGCAGAAAGCCTGCTAAGGTGCCTATGACCAATCCGCCGATGGTTCCCTCAACTGTTTTCCGAGGACTGACGGGTGTGCCGAGTTTGTGTTTGCCGAAGGCGACACCGACAAGGTACGCCCCAGTGTCGCTACACCAAACTGTGCCGATCAGTAAGAAGATAAGATGCCGACCAACGGGTTCGGCATTTCGGAGCAAGATAAGATGATAGCCCAATACCCAGCCGATGGTTAAAATACCGGTTAATTTTAGTGTGACCGTGATTAGCTCACCGTCCACTTTTGCTCTAAAGATACTTTCGGCGAAGACATAAATAAAGACGAAAGTGAAGAAACTAAACGTTACGGCTGAGGCAGGTAGAGACCTTGTCAAAGTAGGCAAGAAGTATGCTAACAGACAGAACGCACCTGTCAAGAGTGCTGGCATCACCGGATTTAATTTTTCAGTGAAGTGTTCTGCGAGCCGACAGTACTCAACTTGCATCATTGACATAGCAGCCAATACAACGAGTAAGTAGAGCCAATCCCCCCAATAGATAATGAGTAGGACTAACGGCATCAACACAACCACACTCAAGGCTCTCCGCCAAAACATAGTTTCTGTGTCCTGCTTGAATTAAACTGAAAACTAATTCCCTGAAAGCGCAGCGTACTGCGTACGGATAACCTTCTTTAAGTTTCTAATAGTTCAGTTTCTTTGGCCTCCGTCAACTCGTCGATCTTATTGACATACGTATCAGTCAGCTGCTGTACTGGGTCTGCACTGCCTCTCTTCTTATCGCCGCCTCTGCCTTTACTTCTGCCGCCGCCAGTATCTCCACCGTCAAGTTTTTTCACGGCATCGTTGGCATCACGGCGAATATTCCGAATTGCGACCTTACCCTCTTCGGCAAGTTTACGGACAATTTTCGTTAGTTCCGTCCGACGTTCAGTTGTCAGTTCAGGTACCAAGATTCGGATAACGTTTCCGTCGTTGTTCGTAGAGAACCCCAAATCCGAATGCGCGATGGCTTTCTCAATTTCTGTAATTAGGGCTTTATCCCACGGTTGAATCACAAGGAGACGCGGTTCGGGAGTCGTAATCGTACCGACTTGGCTCAGCGGGCTTTTGGTGCCGTAGTAGGTAACAGTAACCTGGTCCAAAAGTGCTGGTGTTGCGCGCCCCGTTTGCACATGCGACAATTTCTCCGCCGTTACTTCAACTGTCTTCTTCATCCGGGATTCAGCCTGTTGAAGTATCTGTTGCATCTGATTGTTTCCTATAAGACATTGCGGACACCCGCATGACAATATATCAACAGGTGACCGACATTCAGCTATATGGCATGCTATAGAAGCGTGTTTTACTTTTTTAGCATCACCATTTGTAGCAAATTTCACGACTACCGATACACCGTAGTCTGCACACTCACAGAACGGACACCTATCGGTAGATGTGTACCTATTTTTATATCTATTTCACAAAACCAAACGATTTGGTTCTATGACTGCCCGAGCACATAAACGACGAAGCGTTTGACGACGATATTTTCACCCAATTGGGCGATAGCGTCTTTTACAAGCGTTTCGATGGTTTTATCGGTATCGCGAATATACGGTTGTAGCAGTAGACATGTCTCCGAATAGAATTTAGAGATACGTCCTTCAACGATACGTTCGGCGATATGTGCGGGTTTACCCTCTTGTTCGGCTTGTGCTTTCAGGATCGCTTTTTCCGCTTCAAGTGCTTCGGCGGGGACATCTTCGGGGTTGAGATATTTCGGTTTTGCTGCTGCCACTTGCATAGCGATCTCTTTACCGAGCTCCTGGAATTGCTCCGTCCGCGCGACGAAATCGGTTTCACAATTCAGTTCAACTAACGTGCCGACACGGCTCCCCGGGTGGATGTAGGAAATAATTAGTCCTTCTTCTGTCGCTCTACCAGCTTTGACTTCAGAAGCTTTTAGACCTTTCTCCCGGAGTCTCTGAATTGCTTCGTCAATGTTTCCGTCCGTTTCTGCGAGCACCTTTTTGCAGTCCATGATCCCCGCACCTGTACGCGAACGGAGCTCGCTAACCATCTTTGCTGTGATAGCCATCTATCCTCCACTGAATATATTAATTTTTCGATAGGCGCGGTGCTAATCTATTTCACACATTGCGTGTTCTCACCGCACCTAATCTGCTCAATATTTATGGCGCGACACCTTATTCAAAAAGGCAGTCGCGCACAAATACTTTTGTTAGGATTGTCGTCGCGGTGGGCGCCCTCGCCGGCGTTGTCGCGGTGCGCGTGTCTGACGTTGTTCGCTTTCGCCGATCGCTTCGGGTTCCGATGACAATTCCTCTTCTTCAAGTACAGTGGCACCCTCTTTTTCATGCCGCTCCGCTTCTTGTGGATCACTGACTTGCCGGGCAGCTGCGGGTTGTGCTGATTCCTGCTCACCCTCTGCACCTTCGGATGCTTCGCCACGTCCTTCAATCACCGCTTCAGCTAAAACTGTGCAGATGAGACGGATTGAACGGATGGCATCGTCGTTCCCCGGTACCGGCAAATCAATCGGGTCCGGGTCACAATTCGTGTCAACGATTGCGATAATGGGGATCCCCAATTTATTTGCTTCAGCGATAGCCGTGTGCTCTTTACGCGTATCTGTTACGATGACAACTTCCGGAAGTTTTTTCATCTCTCTGATGCCACTCAGATTATTGCTCAGTTTACCTTTCTCGCGCCGGAGGTTCATCACCTCTTTTTTAGGTATCCTTTCAAAGAGTCCACTCTCTTCATCGGCATCCAATTTATCCAACCGGTTAATACTACGCCGGATCGTCTGAAAATTAGTAAGCATGCCACCAAGCCAGCGATGATTCACGTGATACATACTACATCGCTCCGCTTCATCCTGTACGGCTTCTTGTGATTGCCGTTTTGTACCGACAAATAGCACGCCACCGCTCTTCGCAGCGATGTCTCGCACAAAGTCTGCCGCATTCTGCAGCATCCGTAACGTCTTCTGCAGATCGATAATATAGATCCCGTTCCGCTCAGCGAAGATGTATTCTGCCATCTTTGGATTCCAACGACGGGTTTGATGTCCAAAATGAACTCCGCATTCGAGGAGTTCTTTCATTGTAACTGCCAAAAAAACCTCCTAAGTTCGCAGAAGCAAGGCTGCTTCTACTGGGTTTTCGCATCCACCTCCTTCATATTTGCATCAGACTCCCAACATGAGAGAACCCGCTGTGCAAATCGAGAGGTGTGTCGTCTTCAGTATTAAAGCTCAAAATTCTGATGAACCCATGCTCATCAAAACTGTTGCAAATATTTTACCACAGAAATGGTCATATTTCAAGTTTAATGTTATAACACGGATTTTTGGTAGTTGTCAAGGAAATTTAAACTTGGAAAATTATAGAATTCTGATCGCTGCATAAGGTATAATTAACCAAAGGGGAAGGAAACAGTGGAACATCTCATAAAGCACATCGCTACGCATTTCAAAACGGAGATTGACGCACTCGCGCTTGCGCCGATCCAGCACGGTACTCGACAGAGGCACAACGTCTGCAGACTGCGGCTCGGCAGCAAAGACTATATCCTGAAACAGCACGACATTACCGCACCGGTCGTTGAGGCAGGTTGGACACCACTCCAGATTGAAGCAACCGTTCTTGGACTTTTATATCATAACGGTTGCCGAGTCCCAGAACTCCTCTGGAAGTCAGAACGTCACCACGCACTCCTCTTAGAGTGGTGTGGTGAATCCACGCTTGACGCACTTGCGCAGCACCGGGAGAAGTCGGCAGAAAATTTAACGCCGCTCTTGTTCACGATCCTCCATGAAGTGTGCAGGATTGAGACCTGTTTTACGACGCACGCGGCACAACTCGCCCCTTACGTCTTCCGTTTTAATGCACAAGCGATTCTGCAGGACTTACTCTCGCGTGGTAAAAAAGTCGTCGGTTATATCTCTCATCTGAGTCATAAACCGATGTCGTCGATTCAAGAAGGGCCGTTCGCGGAGGCGTGGGATGTGTTGTCGAACCGTCTACAGGACGCTCCGACAACACTCGGCAGTCTGGACAACAATGCCCGGAACATTGTCATTCGCGAGGAATCCGCGTCCTTTATCGACTTCGCGAGTATCGGTTGGAATTGGCAAGAGATGCGTCTTGTGCAGCTACTCAATAGTATCGGTGCTTTCCTCGTCTCACCGTCTGAAACAGGTAATTTCATCTCTCTTTTAGACAGGGAGCTTGTCAACGCGTATGCCGAATGGGTAAGTACACATCGTGAGACCTGTCCGTCTGATGAACTCACTGCGCGAGTGGATGGCCATCACCTGTTATTTTATTTATCAGCTGTTGATCAATTATTGAAAGCGGTTGCGCGCCCTGATGCCCCCGAAAACAGGATGCTATTTAAGGCATGGGGCGATCCAGAAAAAAGATTCCGAAGTGCTATGACGCATATTACTGGCACGCGTTTAAGCGATGACGTTTACACGAACCGGATTCGCGAGATGATAACCGACCTCTCATCCTAAAATGCTCACGTGCTATTCCATTTTATTTTTCGGCACCAGCGTCCTTAAGAATAGTGCCTTCAAGTTTACGAAGGAATTCCTGGGTTTCCGGCGTTGACGGTTTTTTTGCATGAAACTCGGTCTGATAGTCTTTCATGACTGTATAAAGCGACATAAGATTAATCTGTCGGTTCTCGATCGCTTCACGGACGCTCTGAAAACTTTCAACGATCTGTTCCTCCGTGATACCGTCAGGTCTTCGTTCTGCCGAATTAAGACGCTTTTCTATATTACCGAGGGCGTGTTTTGCCATCCAATAGCGTGCGCCTTCAGGACCACCGACTTGCCAATAAACGAAGACGCTGACAAGTAAACATCCTGCTACAATTATCAACAAAAAAGTTAAAAACCTTCTGTAGCAGCCGCTCAGTTTTCTGTTTATTGTATTCGCCATGTTGTTTTTTATTTCGGACCCCCGCGAGGTCCATAAATTTGTGTTTTTTATTTTTCCAAAAGATTGAACAGGTTAACGGTTTCCTATTCTACAAAAAGTTTGCAATGGAGACTGATTAAATTTTTCCCTCACGTATTGTCAATGCTGCCTTCAACTTCTGATTTCCGATAAATTTTGTTCCGTGTGCGTCAAAGAACTCGAATTCACCTTCAAGTACTTCAAAAACTGCGACATCGGCAACGGTGCCGACTCGCAAATTGCCGAGTTGTTCCTCACGTCCGATAGCCTTTGCTGCGTTGAAGGTTGCTTTATCAATCACGTCTTCAAGCGATAAACCTAAATGCATCAACTTCGACAACGTTGTCGGTAGATCGTAGACGGGTCCGTTGATGTTTCCGGTGTGTAAATCGGTGCTGATAACATCAGATATGAATCCTTGTTCCATTGCGCGTTGTGCGGTTTCGTAATGGAAGCTGCCTGCTCCGTGTCCGACATCAAAGATGATACCGTCTTCACGCGCCTGCCACGCCTCTGGGATGATCTGCCCCTTTTCGTCAACAATGTTGTCCCCGTTTCCTTGGAAGCAGTGTGTAATCACATCACCGGGACGCAGTAGCCCCAAAATGTCGGGGAGGGGTACCCCCGCGCCAATATGGCACATAACGGATGTACCAGCACGCTCGGCGGCTTCAATCGCGCATTTCAGCGGTTCAACACCGTTATCACCGACCTGTCCCTTCCCTTGACGGACCTTGACTCCGACGGTAATATCGCGGTTTCTCTGTAGTGTTGCCGCGACGCGACCGGGATCCGCATAAGCCATATCGAACATTTCACCAACGGGTCCGTAGACAAGCCCGATCCCGGAGATATGGATATAGGTAAGAACGTTGGTTCGAGCGGGTTCAGCGATAAATTCACGGAAACCCGGGAATGTCGCCCAACTCGGGCTTCCCGCATCCACAACCGTGGTCGTTCCTGCTGTCATGCAGACCGCGTCGGGTCTGATACCCCACGTTGTTACGCCGTAATAGACGTGGGTATGGATATCCACGAGTCCTGGTGTCACGTACTTATCTTTAACAGAGATGGTATGCCTTGCTGTATCCTTAGGGATATCTGCCTCAATTGCTGCGATAACACCGTTAGCAATAGCGACATCGCTCACCGAATTCAATCCCTGAGCGGCATCAATGACAGTGCCGCCTTTCAGTAGAACATCGTACTTCATTTCCGTCTCCGCACTCGGTTCTCGGTGTAATTTGCGAACCTATAAAAACTCAGACCCCGCGTTTATCGCCCCAAATATCGACATGTACGCGCGGGGAATAGCGGTATCCGTTCTCTTTGCAGAGATCCACCAGCCATTCCTGTTTGCGTTGTAGCACAGTAGCTGTCGTTCCTTGCGGCATCAGTAAAATCGTCTCAGCAGGGATACCGATATCCATCTGTAAGGCTTGAATTTCAGCTAAATCTTCAGGTGTATCAACGACAAACTTAACTTGGCACGGATACGCGTCAAGGAATTTACGGATAACCTCCGGATGGATGCGATCTCGTTCGTGCCGTTTGAAAAATCGGTCATCCGTCGGTGGATTAGAGTTTCGCAGCTTCGGACTCATTGAGATGAGATGCGCAGCGACTTTAGCGAACCGTGTGGCGTTTGTCTCAATTGTAATGTGGTGTTCCCGAGCGTTGAGTTCGCGGCAAAGTTCTATCAACGCTTCCGATTGAATAAACGGTTCACCGCCGGTAATAACGACGTGTTTACATCGGTATTGCGTGATTGCGGCGACGCTTTCGGCGACGGTGATGTCTCGATCTTCAGGGTGCCAAGATGTGTAAGGCGTATCACACCAAACACATCTCAGGTTACAATAACTCGTCCGAAAAAAAACGGAGGGGACCCCGATGAGTTGCCCTTCGCCTTGAATTGTATGGAAGAGTTCACTGAATTTCATAGGAAGCACCTGCGTGATTTACTTCGCCGACGCTAAGCCTCAATCAGTTCGATCTGAACGTTGTCGGGTCCCTTGAAGAACGCCATCATCAGTCCTTGGGGTTTCAGGTCTTCGAGTTCCGCCCCTTTTGCTTGAAGTTTTGCGACTTCTGCGTCCAGGTCCTCTACGGTGAAGGCGAGTTGATAGACCCCCCAACGTGGATTGCCGGTCGTGTCCTCGACCTCCATGTCACCGAGTTTTGGTGAGAGGAAGATCCGTTCTCCCCCGATTTCCATCCGTACGATTTTTAAGCCTCGAACTTCGACGGTTTCATCAACTTTGCCATCAAACATCTCTTCATAATAGCGGACCGCGCCTTCAAGGTCTTCGCAACGGAGATGAACGTGGTGAAATGTAACTGCCATTATCAAAATTTCCTTTCTTTCAGCTTTGAAAAAGTGCACTCTAACAACGCGCACAGTAAAAGATGGTCTAAGATACATAAATTATCTCATAATCTTTTGATTGTGTCAAATTGTTTTTTCGGATTGGGGCAGAAAGTGGGGGTATGGGTCGTTTCTACAAGATGTGGCGAAAAAATTGAAGAAAATATTGAGGAATATGTTTAACCTTCGGATAAACATTTGGAACAGTTTCTCTAAAAGTTAGCGAATTCTAAAAATGGGCTAAAATTGAACCTTTGCCAAACAATGCACGTTTAATTAATGAGACTGGCAATTAAAATTCAAATCGTGTATAATAAAAACAAAGTTAAATTAATTCTTTAATGTTCTTGGAAGTGAATAAGGAGGGAGAATATGTCAATAGAAATTCGCCAGCAGAACGGTGTTACAATTGTGGAACCGAGTGGAAGAATGATGGGGGTAGCAGCGACGGAACTCCGTGAAGTGCTGACAGCACAGATAGAAGCGTCCGAGACCCCGCGAATTCTCATCAACTTTGAGAATGTCAACATGATGGACAGTTCGGGGCTCGGTTCTCTGCTTCAGGCACGCGCACTTGCGAATAGCAAAGAGGGACGTATCGGGGTCGTCAACGTCGCTAAACAGATCAGTAATCTGATTGTCGTTACCCGAATTGTCAACCAATTCGAGCACTTTGACAGTGAAGATGAAGCGATTTCAGCACTAGCAGCCTAAAGTCCACAGTTCAATGGAATTCCAAACGGGGTGGTCTTTGCCACCCTGTTTTTTGTTATCGTAAAGCCCATAATTAATTGGACACCCAAAGATTCGCGGGGTTACAAACCCAGCCTGCATGCTCACTATTGACCGCTCTCCGCCCTAAAGTGCGGAGATTCCTCCGCTTGAGATATTTAGGGGTTAGAAAAACTGCCACGTGCAGTTCTTTTCTATGGAGCACATCTTCCAACCTCTTTGGGTTGGTTCTCCACTCCAGCTATGATAGCTTGTTGGGGCAACACAGGTGCAATCCTGCGGTGCGGGTCATGGGGCACGCTACGGGGAAATATGTATCTCGCAATATTTCCCAGATACTTGGTTACCATGTGTAACTTCAAAAGCGACTCTAAAATCCCTATTGGGGTTTTCAACTCTGTTTCAAGTTGGAAACGCGAGGCTCATTTTCGCAGTGTCTGTGGTTTTCTGCATCTGCTCTGTCCAGTGCAAGGAGTGGTAGAGAACAAGGGCGGGAAGCCCAAGTTGCACTTCTCTACCAGCAGATACATATATAATATCACAGAGACAAAATTTAATCAAGTGAATTAACATTTTCTACATCTCCAAGCTAAAGCATGGAGTTTTGAAAATGAAGAGGATGATAATAACCGAGGTATGGCATGCGCTTAGAAAAATGGACGACACTCCGAACTGAACATGTCCACTTACTTGCCGAAGAACTCGCGGCACGAAATGTACCGGTCATCGATCAGTTTGAGCCGATTGCCGATATTGAAGAACTCCTCACGTTTACCGAAGCGAATCCGACCCCGACGGTATTTATGCCGCAACATCCAGCATGGCGGTTAGAATCCGTCGCGTCGCGGGTCATTGAGGCTGTCGCGATCGCTGCATACGAACCGCTCAACGAATTCGGGTATCGCGAACTTGCACGCATCCTATTAGAGCATACTGTCTACCTCTATGTCTATCCTGATGGTGATCCGCGTCCGAGATTGGAAGCCGGGAACGCTTTGGCACTTGCAGGCTGCATCTGTGCCTCACTTCCAGAGTCCGATCTCTGGCGACTCGCTGGGTTCGGAAGGAGTTCGGCAGTGCTTTTAGAGGTTGCACCTACACCAACAGATTCACATCTCACTTTGCCGATTGATGCAGCCTTCGCGCTTGCGAATGAACGACACTTACCGATACTGGCATCCGTGATTGAGACCTATAACGCCGTTCTCAAACGAGACTTTACACCACAAAATGAATTGAGTTTACCCTTAAGCGATAACGAATTTTTTAACACACTCAACTTGGATTTTCCGGGACTCGAAGCAGTGAAATCCGCTACACTATCAGGTGACATAGACACCGCAAAATCCGCATACACTGACTTTGTCGCGCGGATTCGTAACCCCGATTCTACTGTATCCAACTACACGACTGCTAAAACCTATCTCGAATGTCTACTTCGGCTGTCTATCCATCCGACACCAGCGATCATAGCGACGACAGAGATCGGTATCGCTGCGCGTCTGTTTCCAGAATTCCGATGGAGTGCGCATTTCCATAAACTGGCACTGCACCGCTATCAGTGGATAGCCGAGGCGTTCTTTCAGACCGACGGTTTCCATAGAGATCGGACATGGCGCGCCCAAGTTGAAGCGATCAGCCATTTCGCAAGGTTCCTATCGGTTCATACGGAGACAGCGGCGCGTGTTCATGATTTTGAAGAGATGGAAAGGTTAATTGAAAAGTTAGTGGCGACGTGCATCCATTTGAGCAAACCGGATTACACGTTTCCGCCACTCGGCCGGCTCCCCGCACTGGATTTCGATGCCATTGAACTCTGCAAAATTGTTGATAGCGACTTCAAGCACGAGGACTTTCCATATCCTGATACCACATCATACGCGCTCCCTCAGACCGGGTGCTACGTGATGAGAGATAACTGGGAATCGGATGCTCAATATCTGTTTTTCGACGCGCAGCCATCAACAGAATCTAACAGTCAGGGCATATCACGTCTCGTCCTACACGCGCACGGACGGCAGCTGGTGACAGGTTCAGTCCGTGTGGTTGATGCCGAATTATCAGGCTCCGATGCCCTTGATTCCCGATGGGTAACTGCACCTGCCTTCGATTTCATCGAAAATTGGTATCAGAATTCGTCGGTCCACTACAAACGCGTTATCTTCTACCTCAAAGGCGAATACTTCATTTTACACGATCTCCACCTTGGTGGGGAAGCGCAGACGGTGGAACAGGTTTTCCGTTTCGATGGTGATGTTAACGTTGCGGCAGGATATGCGTGCACACAAGACGCACACCGTAGTAATCTCTTCATTTCGACAACGGCGACGACAGACATCACAGTGGCGTTAGATTCCGATGCTGTTATCTATCGGTGTACCAGCGAACCACCACTCGCGCTGAACACCTTGCTATTTCCGATGAGTCCCGGTATTACGGTGCATCCGATTATTTCTGCTATCACTGTTGAGGCAGATGCAGATGTGCTCGCGACAGGTTTCACCCTCGAATTACCCGATACCACAGACACCTTCCTGATCTCCGATGACGGTTTCGCGGAGATGTCAGCCTCGGATATCATGTTCGTTGGTGAGTTCCTCTTTTTACGGAGAGATGTTTCTGGATCGGTGTCTCAATTCATTATGCTGAACGGACGGTTTCTGCAGGTGGGTTCGCAAGTGCTTGCGGATTTAGATGAACCTTGCGAAAGTTATGTGCAAGTATAGATAAAAACAAGATGGCACGACGAACCGCCGGACATATTATGATGTAAGAAGATGCGATGCTGTCAAATATTCTTGTGGTATTGTACGTTCCCTTGGTAGATAAATGGCAACAGGAATACCGATGCCGTGTAGATATTTACACATCAACGGTCCTACGTCTTTCCAATCTAATCCTCCTAAACCACATCCGAGCGCAGGCATAGCGAGCGATTGTATGCCTTGTTGTGTAAAGTTTTGCTGCACCCAGTTCAATCCCCCTTCAATATCCTCTAATCGTGAGTTTTCTCTCCACTTGCGCTTTGTCGCAAAAAGCAGGAACCATTTTACAGCGTTAGGTGTAGCAAGATCAGTGCCGAAATCTGCTAATTCTTCGTCCAATGACCCCTCGCGTTTATAGAGATACGGCTTTGTCGCTGTGATACGTTTTGATCGGCATGCATCCTGATATGCCACATAAACATCAGGAAATTGGTATTTGGCACGTGAGGCTAACCCTTTTCCCATAATCCCTTGAAGGTTAACGCTAATTGTTAACGTCTGTAGGTTAGAGAAAAACATATCGCCATCAATTAGTGAAATATTATCTCCAATTTTATCTCGTCTATTAGGCTGGAAGAACATCTTAGGTTCTGGAATAATCGAGATTGAACGGTAGCCTACCATTGTGGACAACCTTGATCGTGTTTCCTCGTCAGCAACGTAAATTGAACTGATAAATTCCGGATCCACTTTCTGAGGTACCAGGCATTCTGCCATAATTTTACGTTTTGATCCATCAAGGTTGTTCCACCACTCGCTTTGTACAATCTTCCATTGCTGTCCAATCATTTTTAGACCGTCGGAAGGCGTGTAAAATTGTGTGGGATCGTTGGCAGCATTTCCGTCGGTGATAAAAACACCAGGTGTTTGTAACACTTTTATGGTAACACTAACGACAGCCAAATCCTTGGCTCGTTTTTCCTTTTCATGAACAACACGATACATCATTGGGTTCCGCGGCTGAAAATAGAGGTTCGCATAGCTCCACAGGCTTTTTCGATCAGGTGTGTTTTTTTCTTTCCGTCTGTTGACAATGTCTGTGTTATAAATGTGCGCGCGGTGTACATGTTCCTCTTCGATTTTCTTGTGAGAAAGAATCCCCTTTTCAAGAATGGAGGGCAGGTTGTCTATATGCGTAATGTAATAGAGGTTTCTTATATCTAATTTTGGCATGTTTACACCTCATTTTAACTATGACTACAATTTTGGGACAAGATTACACGGTACAATAACGCACTTCGTACGCCTTCAAATATCAAGAATCCCCGAGGCGTTGATTTGAAGGTCGTTCCTGCACAACAGGGATCACGTAACTCCGGATTGCTACATCGTCGATGGTCTCAGTCTCAACCCGCGGTTCAGGATCCTGACGATGATCAAATACAATATAGTATCCGTCTGTTGCCCCTTCTAACTTCAGATATGCTGCGAGCTGTTTCTTGCCTGCTTGATAGCGACTATTGCCTCTCCAAATTTTTGTCTCAACAATGTATTTCTCCTGATTGTGAGTGATAAGGATGTCCATCCTGCCACGTCCGGTTTGCACCTCTATGTGCATAACGCCACCGATACGTCTAACAAACTCGTCAAGATAGGCAAGCAAGAGGTGTCGTCCTACCGATTCTTGCGGCGTATCAGGGACCTGCAAAATTCTGAAACCTGCCCGTGCTATGAAATCTTGGAAGTTATCAAGTAATGCCTTCATTTTAATGTGCCCCATAGGCGTGAGGTACTCACTAAACTCGTTACTGGTATCTTCTGGAAAATATTCTTGCTCCAACCCGTTTACGAGTGGTTTGAAGGCCCTCATGATACGGTAGAGATAGATCGGATTGAGAATCTCACACATGCCGTCATCACCTCTTGCGATGACCCCATACGTAGCGAGTTCACTGATAATGTCATTATCCAGATTGAAATCCACGCCTTCGTCACGTTCCATGATGCGCATCAGCATACTTTCAAAACGTGGTTTTTTTCGGATGTTGGTTATCAAATGCGTGATGTTGACATTGCTTTCCCCGAGGAGTTGTGTATGTGCTGTTGTAAAGTGAGTCATCGTAATCGGCTCGGTTTTTGGGGTACCTAATTCCTCGGTGAGGATCTGCGCAAGTCGGTTGACGAGAACAGGTTGCCCGGCAGTTTGCTTATGAATAGATTCAATAACCTCGGGGACGAAGGCTTGTCCGACTTCATCTGTATATTGCCCAAGGAGTTCTTGCACCTGTTCAAGTGTAAAGTTCGGCAAATTGAATTCATCTTGGATATTAAATGGCGAGATCGTTCTGTCGTAGTTCAACTGCGTGATACTCTTCACGCCGACAATGCTGACACTGTGCGGACATCGAGAAATAGCGTTTGAGACGTAGATACGGCGCAATGAATGCAGAAAGCCTTTGACGGCTTCCTTGGGTATACCGTCAAACTCGTCTATGATAAGAGTGACACGTTGATTGTCAAGGAAATTGGAAAAGTTTGTGAAGAATCTTCGCATTGAGAGATGATCGGTTATCTCTGTGCTGTCCAAAAAATCTGTCAGTGTTTTCGGAAATGCCTCTCCGCGATGGAGAAAAACATTTTCTATCGCCTCGCGAATATCCTCGTAGAGTCCATTGTAAAAAACGGATGGTGTGCAGTCCTCATACTCCTCAAAATTTAATGAAATCGGAAAGTCGTCTGATTCTTTATCTCCAAATAGGTCTAAGGCGCGCTGAAAGAAAGTTGTTTTGCCGGTCTGTCGCGGCGCGAAAATAACGATGTAACGACCTTCTTTGACGCGCCTGACAAAATCTGTGAGTTCGGCAGCGCGGCTAACAACATAGTTTTTCTGTGGATGAACGGGACCTTGCGTTCCAAAGCGTCTCATGTTTCTCCCTCAAACCGTCGTACTAAGATTCTTATAGGTTTAATAAGGATACCATCTCGACCCTTCATTGTCAAGCGGTTTTGTTGCTATTGGGTGTGCAATTATAATGACGCTTGCTGTAGGAGTTCAGGGTTAGCGAAGGCGGTATGGGGTGCCCCGTCAAAGATTAATTCGCCATTGTGTAATAAGAGAACGCGGGTGGCATATTTCAAGGTGAGTTCTGTGTCGTGTGTTGCGAAGATGAGGGTTTTGTTTTCGTGTTGGATTTGGTCGTGTAGTTCGTCCATCAGTTGATGGAGATGCTGTGCGTCTTGACCTGTGGTCGGTTCATCAAGAAGGAAAAGGTCGGGATGTAAAGAAAAAGTCGCGGCGACAGCAACACGCTGACGTTGTCCGCGCGATAACGCGTAGGGTGCCTCTGCGGCAAAATCTACCAAGTCGAACTGGGTTAGCGTCCTATTGACTCGGTTTTCGAGGTCCTGCGTGGCGAATTTAAGGTTTTTCGGACCGAATGCAACCTCATCACGCACGGTTTCTGCCTGTAGCAATAAATCGGGGTTCTGAAAAACGATACCGACCTTGCCTGCCAACTGGTGGCGTTTCAAACGACCACACGACTGACCATCAATAGTGACTTCACCCGACGATGGACGCAGCAAACCTGCGATAAGGTGTATCAAAGTTGTTTTACCGGATCCATTTGCTCCCATGATTGCTATTACCTCACCACGTGGCACCACACCAGAAACTTTATGGACGGCATCGCTGTCGGTTTTAGGGTAACGGAAACAGAGGTTTTTGATAGTGAGGAGTTCCGCGCCGTGTCCTGTTTCCGATGCGCGTTTAGGTGCCGGAGTCGGCGTTTTTGATTGAACATCTTCTGATACACGGACTGCTTCTGGAACCTGTACCCCAAAACGTCTATACGGCGTGAAATCTTGAAACGCCTCGGTTTTTGGCAAATCCAGATGAAGTTGACCATCCTCCATCAGCCAGACGTGATCGCACAACGGTGCAACTTCTCTCGTGCGGTGCGTTGCTAAGACAACCGTTATTCCGAGGTCGTTATTGAGATGCTTCACGATATTGAGGATGTCACGCGTGCCTTTAGGATCAAGGTGGCTGGTAGGTTCATCTAAGAGTAGGACTTGTGGCTGCATCGCGCAGACAGCAGCAAGCGCGACACGCTGTTTCTGACCGCCAGAAAGCGATGAAATCTCACGCGCCTGAAATCCTTGTAAACCGACCTGTCTCAAGGCGGAAGTTATCCGTTCTTGTATTTTTTCGGGAGCGAAACCGAGGTTTTCGAGTCCAAAAGCGATTTCGTCTTGGACCCGTGTGCAAAAGAGTTGATCGTCGGGGTTTTGAAAGAGGAGTGAAACCTGTTGACACGTGATAGCGAGGGGTTGTGTTGCTATGTTTTCACCATCAAGGTGTACACTTCCACTCAGAACGCCAGCAGAGGCGTGAGGGATCAATCCGTTTAATGTCCGTAATAAAGTGGATTTACCACATCCGGTTGGCCCCGTCAACAGCAGAAACGCCCCCGAAGATACACGGGTCGTGATACCGCGAAGTGTAGGCATCTCTCGGCTCGGGTATGTAAAACGGAGGTTTTCTATTTCGATACACGCCATGCTCCAGTTAACTCAGTCCTTCGATTTGGACAGGAACAGAACCGAAGAGATTCTCTAAATGCCCGGTGACGGACTCTTGGAAAGCGTCAAAGGTTTCTTGGACGTTCTGCTTGAAATCGTCTGTGTGGTGCTTGAAAACGTTATGGAGTTGTGCGCGTTGGGCATGAACACGGGCGAAGAGGCTATGGATATAGGCTTGTAACTCACCGAGGCGTTCAGTCTGCGCTTTTGCGAAATCGCCGACGATGGCTTTGAAAGCGTCGAATTCTGCAGCTAAGTATTCCTTGAACATTGTTTGCTGAAAACCCATCAGTGCAGTGTGTGCTGCGTATCGGAAATCCTTATGAATTGTATCGTATTCTGCATTAATACGTGTGAAAAGTTGCCTTGAATAACTGTGGATTTCACTCATGCGCTCGCCTTGATTCCCTACAAGTTTGGAGATATTCGTCTTAAATGTATCCATCTCTTGCGATAAGAAGGTTCTGAAATCCTCAACAGCAACGGTATGGCGGGTTATTTTCTCAAGATGATAACCCATAACCGCTAACCGGACTGCTTCGGAGAACATTCCAGGGTGGTTTTTGAGTGTCTTTATGAGAAATTTGGCGTACTCCAAACCTTGCCTTGAGAAGAGTTGCTTTTGGATCGACAGCGCAAAGGCTCGTACTTCCTCTTTCTGGATTGTTCTGACATTATGACGGGTACGAGGCATGTGCTCAAGCAATTTCAAACATCTCGCAAAATAGTTTTTCAGGGTCGGATCGTAGAGCGTTGAAATGACGCGTCGATATTCAGCGATAAGTTCATCGCGTGGCATTTCTGGAACGAAATTGAGGCTCATATCCGTATTATTTCCGCTTGATTCGACAAGCAGCCGGTCTTCCTGTTTCAATCGGTGCCAGAGATCTGTCTCCTTCAACGCGGTGAGCAGTCCTGCCATCGCCATCGGTATGCCAGCTTCTTGAATAAAGTCGATATGTGAATCAAATTCGGTGTCGCCATCAAGACCGATGATAAATCCGCCTGTCACTTCCAATCCCTTGTTCTGTATTTTTCTTATCGCACGCATTAGGTAGCTACCGGCATCTTCTTCTTTGCTGGTGTTCTGTCCTTTGGAGGTGCTGAGAAGTGCCTCATCATTCGGACTCTCAATGCCGAGGAAGACCATGTTAAATCCGGATGCATTCATTGCATCGAGCATCTCAGGGATCTCAACGAGGTTTACGCTGGCTTCTGTATAAAGCGAAAACGGAAAATCGCGTTCCTCTTGCCACTCTTTTACAGCCGGTAGGAGACGCATCGCATCTCGCTTGTTGCCGATAAAGTTGTCATCAACGACAAACATCGCACCTTTCCAACCGAGTTTATAGAGGAGTTCAAACTCATTCAGCATCTGCTCATTGCTTTTCGTGCGCGGGACGCGCCCGAATAACTTGGTAATATCGCAAAATTCGCAATTAAAAGGACATCCGCGTGAAAATTGGAGTGCCATTGAGCCGTAGGCGTTAATATCAATAAGGTCATAGCGGGGTGGTGGCGTCTTTGTGATGTCCGGCTTCCGCTGCTCACGATAGGTCTCTTTCGCGCAACCGCTCTCAAAATCGGTTAAGAAATCCTCAAAGATCTCTTCAACCTCACCCATGAGGAAATGGTCAATCTTGGCATCCGTTTCCGCTTTGATATTATCGTAGTAGGAGGTAGGATGTGGACCCCCGGCAATAATCGGGATTCCTGCTTGATTACAACGTTCAGCGACTTCATAGAGTGATCCTTTTTGAACAATCATTGTTGAAGTCAAAGCCACATCTGCCCACTGAAGATGTTCATCTGTCAACGGTTCAATGTTCAGATCAACGACTTTTAACGCGTAATTCTTTGGGAACATTCCGGCAATAGTCAGTAGTCCGAGTGGGGGCATTGATGATTTTTTTCCAAGAAATTCTAAGGCGTACTTAAAGCCCCAATATGACGGCGGGAACTTGGGATAAACAAATAGTGCATTTGGCATGATTTACGTCTAACTCCTTAGGGGTGATTCTCTATAGTGTGTTGATTGCCAAAATTTTTGAATAAACTATTAATGTTATGACTCCAAAGTATTGTAGTATTGCTTAATATAATACCACAATTTGAGAATTTTATCAAATTTTTTCTTTTTCTGGCATCGGATATTTGGCGTTTATTTCCGTCTAACGCAGCGAATATGCTAAAATACCACAACAATGTAGACGTAATTAACAGACTTACCGATTATAAATGGGACCCATAGATGTTCAGATACCAACTTTTAACGATCCTTTTCTTTGGTGGTTTATTCCTCTGGTTAATGGCGATTCTTGAAACAGCGGACAGTGATGACGCAACGAAACATACGCCTCCTTCAGAAAAGTCAATAACTGAAGCAGAGACAGCAGATGGAACACAGCTACGCTATCAAATCCATGAACTCCATTTCAATGGAAATGATCATTTCGACGAGAAAACATTGATGGAACTGTTCGGATGGGAACAAGAGGGGACGTATTCTCGCACAGAAATTATAGACGGATTTGAACGCATCATCGCTGCGTATCAAGAAGCAGGTTTCGTGTTCGCAGAAATAGCACCTAATATCGTAGAAGTGTCAGACAGTAGCGGTTTTAAGGGACCCAGTTTTAAGGGGCGGGCGCGTGTGGCAATTACTTTAAACATTGTAGAGGGGGAACAGATCCGGACAGGTACTTTGACCGTCGCAGGAAATGAAGTCTTTTCAGATATGGATATTCGGGATCAACTCGGTTTGCGAGCGGGTGGACTTTTTACATCAGGAAGGTTAGAACAAGGAATAGAACGCCTCCAAGCGTTGTACAGTGAACGCGGGTATCCGAAAGTTGAGATCGTTCCCGAGGATTTCCGATTTTCGACGGAAAATGGAACAGTTGACTTTCGGTTGGATATCCGAGAAGGTACACAGGTCCAGATTGGTGAAGTCAAGGTTAGTGGGTTGGAGAAGACAAAAACGGAGGTCGTCCTGCGAGAAATCCCGGTGAAATCGAACCGCCGATTTGATCAGCGCGATGTTGACGCGAGTTATCGCCAGTTGCGAAATTCTGGTTATTTCTATCAGGTGAATCCGAATGTGTTGGAACCTTCAGATACGGAAGGCAAGATTAATTTCCATGCACACGTAACCGAAGCAAAAACAGGACGATTGAGTGGCATCATCGGGTATGCGCCACCTGAATCAGAGGCGGACGCAGCTCCACAACTCACAGGTGTGCTCGAAGCCCGTGAAACCAACCTATTGGGTACAGGTCGGCAGCTTAACGTCTATTGGAAATCTGGTCTCCTCAAGATTTTACGGATCGGTTATGCGGAGCCGTGGATATTCGGAAAACCGTTAACCGTTGGTATAGAATATGGGCAGTTCAGACAGCAGAATCCGAACAGCACACGACTGTTGGGTATCTCACCGGATGATACCGAAGCAGCTGCGGAAGAACGGTCAGGCAGTGTGAGTGCTACGACGCAGTTTGGTCGCGTCTTTGAAGGTGTTATGACATTGGGTTATAAGCGGATTAGTGTATCGAACACCGGTTTACCAATCCCGCAAACTACACCCTTTGATAGCCAAACGCCGGTTTTTCCGAATCCGAATTTGACTCCGTTGGACGCATCCATGCCGTATAGCGGAACAAAGTACAGCGTCACATTTCGGTTAACGCGCGATACCCGCGACTATTTCCTAAACCCGACGCGTGGACGGCGTGATAGCGTCGCTTTTGAGGTATCGCGGAGCGATTTTCAGCTACGAAAAACCTGGCTCTCATTACAACAATACTTCCCTACATGGCGGAAACAGACGGTTGCTGTTGAGCTCCACGGGGCAGCGGTGTGGGGGTTTACAGCACCGCTTGCGAACGAATCTAATATAGTCATCCCATCCACGGAACTTTTCTATCTCGGAGGCGCGACCACGCTACGTGGATACGATGAAGATTGGTTCTCTGGCCCGCGTCGTGTATATGCCAACCTCGAATATCGCTTTCTTGTGGGTCCCGATTCCCAGGTTTTCGTCTTTACCGATTTAGGTTCTGTCACCTCGATTGAGGCACCTTCCGCTTTTGATAGATTGCGAGTCGGATACGGATTTGGCGCACGCCTTGAGTCTAACAGCGGTATTTTGCGGATTGATTACGGACTCGCCGCTGGTGATTCACTGCTGCGTGGTAAGATACATGTTAACTTAGGTGCCTCGTTCTAACTAATACACTTACACCGCGTAAGCTGCCCTTTTCCAAGCGAAGTTACGGGATTTTGACAAAATATTCACATATTCCGTTTAATTTGCCAAGTGTGAAAATTTGTTATAAAATATATACGAGTGATAATATTGGTATTTAGTAACAGTATCAGCAACAGGAGATTTAAATGACGAAAAACAAGAAGTTACAGGATTGGGTCAAGGAAGCGGCTGAACTTTGCCAACCCGATTCTATCTATTGGTGTGACGGTTCGCAGGAAGAAAATGACCGGTTGTGTGAAGAATTAGTCCAGAGTGGCACATTCTTCCGCTTGGATCCGGAAAAGCGTCCAGGCAGCTACGTCGCTCGCTCAAGCCCTGCGGATGTCGCACGCGTTGAAGACAGAACATTTATCTGTTCAAAGACACCCCTTGAAGCAGGACCGACAAACAATTGGCACGACCCTGACGATATGAAGGAGACCCTCAAAGGGCTTTTCAAAGGTTGCATGAAAGGTAGAACGATGTACGTTGTACCGTTCAGCATGGGGCCGCTCGGTTCACCGATCTCACATATCGGCGTTGAGATCAGCGATTCCCCTTATGTTGTTGTTAATATGCGGATTATGACGCGTATGGGTGGTGATGTGTTGGACATCTTGGGTGAAGATGGCGATTTCGTGCCGTGTCTACACTCTGTCGGTATGCCACTTGAACCGGGACAGGAAGATGTCTCGTGGCCCTGCAATCCGGATAATAAATACATCGTACATTTCCCTGAAGAACGTTCCATCTGGTCATTCGGTAGTGGCTACGGTGGAAACGCACTACTCGGCAAAAAATGTTACGCGCTCCGCATCGCCTCCGTAATGGCAAAGAATGACGGATGGATGGCAGAACACATGCTCATTTTGGGGTTAACGAGTCCCGAAGGCGAGAAAACCTATATCGCCGCAGCGTTCCCGAGTGCTTGTGGGAAGACGAATCTCGCGATGCTCACGCCAACGATCCCCGGATGGAAGGCAGAGACGATCGGTGATGACATCGCATGGATGAAGTTTGGTGAAGATGGACGGCTCTACGCGATTAACCCGGAGGCAGGATTCTTCGGGGTTGCCCCGGGCACCTCAATGGATACGAATCCGAACGCCATGCACACACTTGCATCTAATTCGATCTTCACGAATGCTGGACTCACAGAAGATAACGATGTCTGGTGGGAGGAGAAGAGCGAAGATGTTCCTGAAAAAGTGACGAGTTGGCTCGGTGAAGCGTGGCACCCGGGCGACGAAAAGACGGCATCACACCCGAATGCACGCTACACAACACCTGCTTCGCAGTGCCCGATTATCGACCCGAACTGGGAGAATCCGAACGGCGTACCGATTTCAGCGATCCTTTTCGGTGGACGACGTGCCACAACAGTCCCGCTCGTGTTTGAGTCTTTCAACTGGGAACACGGGACCTTTATCGGTTCTATCGCTTCGTCCGAACGCACCGCTGCAGCTGCTGGAACAGTCGGTGAACTCCGACGCGATCCGATGGCGATGCTACCCTTCTGCGGTTATAACATGGGTGACTACTTCACACACTGGCTGGAGATGGGTAAACGCACGGATGCCAGCAAGCTCCCGAAAATTTTCTACGTCAATTGGTTCCGCAAAGATGCCGATGGCGGATGGCTCTGGCCGGGCTTCGGTGAAAATAGCCGTGTCCTGAAATGGATCGTCGAACGTGTCTCTGGAAAAGGCGAGGCGGTTGAAACGCCGATCGGCTATGTTCCTGCCCCCGGTGCGGTTGACATCAGTGGATTGGATGTAACCGATGAGCAGATGGAAGAACTCTCGCATGTTGATACCGAGGAGTGGCTCAACGAGATCGCATTGATTCGGGAACATTACGAGCGTTTCGGAGAAAGACTCCCGAAGGTACTCTCTGATGAATTGGATGCTTTAGAAGCACGTCTGCAAGAGAAGCAGTAGAATTGACTAACATTATAGGGTGAGGCTTCCAACCTCGCCCTATATTTTAACCGAAGTTGCCACCTTGTAGCTTATGAAACCGTTGGTCTCCTGTGCATCTTCGTGCCGAAAATGGTAAGATAAGGAGACAAAACATGGATTTGCGCGACTATTTTGACTTTATAGATGACGAAAACATCCGTATTCAGGGACACCGTGTTTATGTAGACAACGTGTTGAGCAATTATCTCTGGGGTGAAGGACCGGATGAACTCCAGCAGCGCTATCCACAGATGTCAATGGAGAAAATCTACGCCACTATTCTTTACTACTTGGCGAATAAAGCGGAAGTGGAGGCATACATGGCTTGTGTAGAAAAAGGCAGAGAAGAAAGATATCAGGAATGGCAGCAAACCGTAGCATCAAGTCCAGAATATATTGAACGACGTGAACGCCTTCTGAAAGCACGTGAAAAATGGATTGAAGGAGAAGCATCGCCTTCGGGGGCAGGGAGATCGGATGCGGCCACGGTTTCTACTTGACGTTTCTATATAAAAGGTACGTATGGAAAGCATTGCCCGAACCAAAGAGGCGAAACATGGATTTGCAAGACTATTTCGATTTTATTGATGACACCAGCATCCGCATTAAGGGGCACCGCGTTTATATTGATGAGGTATTGGAAGAGCATTTAAAGGGCTTGTTGCAGTTTGCTATTTTCTGCTAAAACCTATAAAAACCTATAAGCACCTCATAAAATCTAAAGTTATGTAGTTTTTTCTTGACAACCCTTTTATTTTTCTGCTATAATATATGTATGAATAA
>ASZN01000044.1 GCA_000406005.1 Candidatus Poribacteria bacterium WGA-3G | reverse complement strand
TTCGTAGCATAGACTGTGAGTCTGTGCATCCTTCGTAGCATAGACTGTGAGTCTGTGCATCCTTCGTAGCATAGACTGTGAGTCTGTGCATCCTTTGTAGCATAGACTGTCAGTCTGTGCATCCTTCAATTATATGTGTCCGGGGAGCGCTTGGCTCCGCCGTCGCCGCAGACCTTTCTGTAGGGTCTTCTTGAATTCTTCAATCTTTTCCGATTTCCACGGGTCTCTGAGTGCTTTCGGATTAGCGATAAGCGTAGATTCGGATTGGCGTAAGAGCTCAATCTCCTTGAGTGCATTCGCCTTGATTGTACGCCGTGAAGAGGTCGAATTGTCGATGATAGCGTCGGCTTCTTCCGGCGGTTTCCCTTCAGTCGCACCGAAAGAGAGCATGAGCGTAACCGGTGATTGGTAACTACCACGGGTGTTGAGGCGTTTCCACGGTGTTAGAATAGCAGGTGCAATTTTATTTTCCGTCTTCTCGAGGATATATTTCTCGGCGAGATTCAAGTATTCGGTAGAAATAAGGATGTCTCCATCAGCTTGGGTCACCAAATCCTCAAATGTATTGATATCTTCGCGTTCTTCGCGAACGGCGAGGATGATATCAATGTGTCCATATGCCAGAGGCAGGACCTCCTCAACCTCCGAATCTGTCTCTTCAACCCAATCTTGACCGGTAATCCCTAAATCGTAGAAGTCGTCCATGCCAACATAGACCGGTATCTCTTGTGGACGTGAAATTTTGATCTGAACTTCGTTATCATCACGGAAAGTCGCGCGATAAGACCTATCAGTTTCGGTGTAACCGTTGAGTTCGTAACCGGCGCGCTGAAACAGTTCAAGGGTCTCTCCTTGGAGGCTCCCTTTCGGTAAAAGTAGGTTCAGCGTCCGTTGTGATTCCGTTTGCATCGTAAATGCTCCTTCTTCTATAACGTTTGTAGACACAATCTTCTTTTAAAAAAGATCATCAAGCGTGACGGACTCAGCGTCTCCAGTTTTCAACTGAATCCGGCAGATCGGTTCATCTGCGGTTAAGCGGAGCAGGTAATCGTAGTGGGATCGGTTGGCGTAGTCCTGCTGTGCCTGTAGATCTCGTTCCATCAGATCGACTTCCACGTTCTTATCGTTCCGCCGTAGGTTCTCAGCGAGTCGGTACGCCTCCGAAACCCGTGCAGATGCATCCACTGCGATGAAATAGTCTTTTCTGCCGTTACCGGTTGCCTTCCCCGTATCAATGTAGGCATCTACAAGCGCGTCGAATTGGAATGCGAATCCCGCACCGGGTGTCGGCGGACCTCCAAAGGAGGCGATGAGTCCATCGTATCTCCCACCGCCACAGAGCGGTAGACGTTTCGCTGTCGATTCGATCTGAAAAACCGTGCCGGTATAGAAATCGAACCCACGTGTAATCCCGAGGTTGATTTCAAAGTCGGTAATATCGTAATTTCCCAAACATTCACAGAGCGAGAGCAGTTCTTGGCGCGCTGCCTCTGCGGTATGACCGAGACGTGTTTCCCACGCTGCCATTACGGTGTCCTTATCGCCATAAATCTTTGAGACATCTATGCAACATTGCGCCATTTCTTGGGAGATGCCGAAATAGCGGTGCCACCGTGCTTTATAAGTCTCCTCAGCGATTGCTGGTAGTTTCTCTGTGTATGTAGCCGCCGTACCTTCCGTCAATTCCTCAATATCGGAGGTATCAATTTTGTGGGTGCCTCGGTAGTCTGATCCTTGTGATCGACGCAACATATTGAGTGCGTCCCGGAGCGTTTCGGGATCCCAGAGATGGCTTTCGGCGCGAAGACGAGCGAGGTAATCAATGTCCCAGATGATTTCACCCTGGTCTTTGGCATCGAGTGCGACCTGTTTGAAAATCTCTCGGAAAATCCCGGTATTGCCGATGCTCAATTTTGTTTGTGAGATGCCGAGTTTTTCAAGGATTCGGGTCGGAATTGCGATGATTTCAGCGTCTGCGTAAGCGGAAGCCGGTCCGACGAGTTCAACCCCTGCTTGTCGAAATTCCCGCTTCACTTCGGCGCCGTCGGTAACCGGTTCCTGCCGTACACACTGTCCGATGTAGTAGAGTTTATACGGGTAAGGAAGGTCTTTCAGTTCTCCGTTTGCGATGAGTCGGCAGACAGGAGCCGTCAGTTCCGGTCTCAAGGCGTAGTCCACGCGATCTGAGCCGACGAATGTGAACATCTTATGCCGGATCTCTTCGCCGGACTGCGCCGATAAAAGCGCGAAGGATTCAAAGAGCGGTGTCTGCACCTCTGCGTATCCGTAAGTTTCAAAGGTTTCACGAACGACATTTTCAACGAAATTTCGTTGAACCATCTGAACTGGCAGAAAGTCGTTCGTTCCAGCAGGTTTCTCAAACTTCTCCATGTTTTATTTATGTACCCGAGGGGTACACCCTCCATCTATTATAGTGAATCCTAAAAATAAATAGACACATTTGTAGCACAAACTTCCAGTTTGTGCCAGTCTGAATGCCTGTTATAGGTATTCAGACTGTTTGAGAGTGCCCAATTAATTCTAAACTTTACTATATTCTGAGAAGACGCAATTTCACGTTTTTTGTGGATAAAAAGTCAAAAAAAAACCCAGTAAACTTTCTGCTCTTTTCCCGCACGTACTGACAACACAGCACAGAGGAGAGCGGCTCGTTTACCAGGGTCCAAAAACAAGTTAAACTTGCTTCGTATCAAAGATATTTTTTATTTTACCCTCATCCGCTCTACTCAAAGGTGGACCGAATGATGGTGATGAATATTAAATGTAGTAATGTTAAGCATTTTTCGGTATCGTTTGCAAGCCAAAACTTGCTACTAAAAAGTTAGTGACTTTAATTTACACTTCATGATATTATACTGTATTGATTGTCGAATGTCAAATTTTTTTCGGAAGCAAAAAATAATACCATGAAAATTAATAAACCTATTTTTATCATCGCGATACTTGGCGTACTCCTATCGGCCCTCCTATGCGGTATCTATTTCCAGTTCTCCTACTTTGAACCGGACACTGTCTCTTACCTGTTCCAAGCGAAGTTGTTTGCAGAGGGCAAACTCTCGTTCCCCGCGCCTCCAGAACAAGGATTCTCATCTTCGCCGCATATTAACATTTTCAACGGCAAATGGTATTCAAAATACCCGTTCGGTAACGCCTTGATGCTGATGTTCGGGGTGTTTATCAACGCACCGTGGTTGATCCCCGCGCTGGCAACAGGTGGTGCCTTGCTGTTTCTCTACCGCTTTGTGAAGGAGATATACGGAGAGATCCACAACGGCATCGCACTCCTCGCCGCTGTGATTGGTCTCATTTCACCGGCGACACTCGGTATGGGATCGACGTGGTTCAGTGAACCGGTGAGTCGTTTCTATCTTTCGCTCTATCTGTTTACGCTCCTCAAGACCTTGAACTGCAAAAGCGACGCGCCGCTCCTCGCACGGATTGGCTATCCACTCCTCTCAGGATTGGCGTTGGGATATGCATTCAACACGCGTCCACTCTCGGCGATCGTCTTCGGCGTTGTCGGAGGCGGGTTAACACTCTATCATCTTTTTACGCAACGGCAGCAGCTCCAAGCACTATCCGCTACGTTGAAACGTTTCGGCTTCTTTTTTATTCCGTTTGTTGTGATGCTCGGCGTATGCATGGCGTGGAACGCACATTTCACGGAAGACCCGTTCATGTTCACGCACACGGTTGCGCAGCCTTATGATAAGGTCGGGTTCGGTCCTCGAACAGAAGGTTACGTGCCGAATATTGAAGGGGCACGTATTTTCACACCCGCATGGGCAATCGAAAGGACGTGGCGACACATTCTGCCGTGCATCAGTTTCAACGCCCTCGGTTGGGGGAGTTATCACCACAATTTATTGAAGGATGCCGAGTTGTCATTGACGTGGCTGATCGCTTTCGTACCGTTGATTCTGCCGTGGTGTTTGTTCTTTGTTCCGTTCTTCCACCGGACACGTAATAGATACGATGTATTCTGTCTTGCGCTGCTCGTCGCGAACCTGTTGCTTTACGCCTTTTTCTATTTTGAGGGTTCAACGTGGGGGTTCACACCGGTAAACGCTCGCTATTACACCGAATCGACGTTTCTCGGCTTCATTCCGTTGGTCGCGCGCGGGATGTTTATCTGTTATGAGCGGTTCAGACTGCGTGAGCGGCGCGGGCTTGCAATTGCCGTCGGTGCATGCCTTCTACTGCTCAGTGTTAACATTGTATGGAGTTATGTCCGTATTGGGGAAAGGTATCAGAATTGGGGGCATGTCTACCAGAAGCTGCCGCCGATGGTAGCGGAGCAAGACATTCACAACGCAGTCATTTTCGTATCTCGCCACCGAGGCGCGCCGATCGGTGATTATCCGTTTGAAAGTCTCCAAGAAGCGGATATCGTCTATTTTAAACTCGGTCCCGCACCCCGATGGAAACTCACAAACAGCGATTGGGAAAATGTCTACGCACAGTATTTCACCGGTAGAAAGGCGTATCTATATGTCCCAGGTGAGAACAATCTGAAACCACTATCCATCGAAATTCAATGACTTACTCGCCCTGTTAGGAAACTTCTGCGATCACTTCCAAGAATTGCCTTCTATGAAGACCCATTCACGTTCCACCTCTTTCGGTCTCATACCAAGCGTATTGGAAATCCGAGTCAAAACGGCATCTCTAAACATTGTCCGATTCAATTCTATTCCAATGCTGTTCCGTCTTTGACGAAATGATTCTATTGTTGTCGTGAACGAACCCGCAAAAGGGTCAAGGACAGATTCATTTATACCTGTGAATACTTGCACTGCGTATTCAGGAATTTCTTTTGGGAAAGGTGCCGTGTGTCCAAGTATGTTTTCACCCTTACTGTTTATCTTAATCACTGGTGGAATCTTAACTACGTCGCGCCGCCATTGACGCAGCAAATCTTCATCAATGTGATTATCGGCTTGTTGCAACCCAGTCATTAACTGGGTCCGGGCTGAAAAACGTTTACCACGATTGCCTGCCGATCTCTCAAAACAGTCTAAATTCTTGCATTCCCAAGATTTAATACCCATCCCAGAGTAAGCGTTTCCATTGACTTTTAAACAGCCACACACCGGACACGGATAAAGGGTTTCGTCTAACCGATGTTTGTAAAAAACAAAAATGTGTTCATAACAATTGACTGGATATTGATACAAAGGATAGGGTCTGTTTCCATTTTTATGCCGTTGGGTCTGAACTTCCCCTTTGTCCCAGATAAAGTCGTCCACAAATTGGAAACCGTGTTCTTCAAATATCATAGTGAAGTATGCCCCTAAAGGTATTCGACGTTTGCCCCAAGACGATTTAGTATACCTATTGTCATTGTCGAATATGTCACCGACATTGAAAATGAAAGGACGGTGATTGTCCAAAACCCGATAGCATTCCTTGATAATGCAGGACATATCATCCAAATAGTCATCCAGAGTTTCCCACTGGGAATAATCCCTTGCGTTATAATATGGGGGAGAGGTGACCATTAACTGAACACTTTCGCTATCCATACGACGCAAAAAATCCAGACAGCTACCCCACAACGCTTTCGGAGCATGCGGCGCAGAAAAAATGGCTTGATTCAGATCTGAATCAGCATCGGTGTATTGTTTTTGATGTTCTCTCTTTGCGAAATCGTAGTAGGCTTTGACAAACTGCTCTATAGTTGAATTTCGGTCGCCTCGAATATCACGAAAGCAATTCGTTCTAAATTCGTTCAAAAGTTCTTCATCGAACACGCGCTTTAAATACTTATCACTCACCTCAAATATCTTATGCAGATATGGATGTAGAACATCGGTCGCGCGCGATTTTTCCTCCGCCGCAGGCGCGGTATCGGGCGATCGCGATTCGTTATCTTTCGCAGTCAGCCACAAATAATACTGTTCTGAATCCTTCAGATCTGCTTCCTTTTTCGTTAATCGTTCCTGTTCCATAATAATAATCCTACTCAAAATAGTTTTAGTATAATTGTAAACTGATAGCAAGCATTTTTCAAGGTCTTTTCAAATTAACGGAATAAATAGCATAAATTTTCTTTTCTAACACCTATATTTTACATCACCTGTTCCAAAATAACGATGTCTCCCGGATTCCACGACTGTGCGATGATGTAAAATTTACCATCAATTTTACGAATCACTGCGCCGTGTAGATGTTGAAAAGTCTCTACACCCAACTCTTCTTTCAGCATAACGGTTGAGACGAGGTTGTTCCCCTCCAGTATATAGAGCGGCGCGCCTTTTTCTTTATTGGGTCCGTAGAGACACGCCACAACAGCATATCCCGCCTCGTAATCAATGCTACACGGGAACGATCCTTTGATAAGCGATAGCGTTTCCAGATAGGTGCCGTCCGGCGAATAACGTTCAATCTCCGCATTTGCGCGATCAGAGGCATCCAATCGGTTTGTGCCATCTGGCACTGTAATGTGATGTCCTGTGCCGAACTGTCCGGGTTCATCACCTTTCCCGCCGAACGCCAGCGGATACCAACTCGCCTCAAGCGGATCAAGATTCGTGAGTTTAGCACCTAAGATATAATCCAATTCCGAGTAACCGGTCGTAACATAGAGCATGCCGTCAACGTGTGTCACGCCGGTTGGCACAAACTTCCCGCCCTCGCTGAAATAGATGTTAACCGCTTGATGCTCGAAATCTGTCATTGCGTCTGGGGCTTCCAGCGTATGAACGAGCTTCCCATCCATTGTTGTGGTGAAGATTTTACCGACATCGTTTGCTGGGAAAGAGAGGTAAGGCGTACCGCTGGTTGTTGTCCAGACGGTTACATAGTGTGCATTGGCTTTTTTCAACGCTGCGGGGGTCTCAATCAGCCGGGTCGTTTTCAGGTCGGCACTGATTTGGATGATACCGACTTCTGGCAGTGCGAAATAGGTTTCACCTTTTCCTTCGCGCCGATCTACGCCAAACCCACCGTGCGCCTTGTCAATCGCGGCGACGACTTCTGCAGGGAAATGGTCGCGTGTATAGAGGACTTTGAACTTAAGCACGCCCTGTCCACTGGTAGGAGGGGTTTGTAACCCCGATTCAGCTGTCTCGTGGTGTACGACAAACTGAAAAGTTTCCGTTTCTGCGGATGAGTATTCTGTTACATGTGCATAAACCTGTCCAATTATAAAGGTAAGAACCAGAATTAAAAAGATAACTTGCCGCATGCCGAAGTCTCCTCTCTACGCTTGAATCATTGCTCGGAATTTTTGGGTGAAATCGCAGCTGCGGGCGATGCTCTCTACATCTTCCATCTTGTATTGAACAACCAACGGACCGGAAAAATCGATCTCCTTCAAACCTTGGGCAAACGTCTCAAAATCGAAAACGCCTCCACCGGGTTCGCCACGATTGCTTCCCGATACATGGACATCCCCTAAACACGTCTTCATTGCATGCACCGCTGCGTGCGGTTCTGCATCGTCGTTGAAGAGATGGTACGTATCGCACGTCAGATAGACCGGTAACCCTGTGTCTTCAATAAAGGCAACACCTTCACGGTAGTTATCAAGTGGACATCCCTTTTCAAACTCAAGTGCGATCTTCATACCGTTTTCACGGCACGGGTCTATCATCTGTGATAGGTTATCAGCAAGTGCGTCCAGAGATTCTTGTCTTGACGCACCCTCCGATGGGTTCACCCACACGCCGATAACGTCAGCGTGGAATCGGCGCGCGACTTCAAGCACGATCTCAAAGTGTTGCAACGCTTCGGATTTCCGGGCAGGCGTTGTCAGGATATGGTTCCCGAAACCGATCGTCGGCGCGACGAGCCCATGTTTTTCAGCGAGGTTCACAGCATCGTCAATCTCTGCTGTTGAGAGTTCACCGAGAAAACCGGAATGGACAGGGATATTGATACCTTCGTAGCCGGCATCGGCGACGAGATCAAAAATCTCGGCACGTGTAAACCTACCTAAGGTACCCGCGTAAGGATCGTAACAGATAGTTAGCATTTTTCCTCGCTTGAATCCGTCTCTTTTGATAAAGGATACGGATCTTCTTTCGTCAGTTCACCATTGGGAAGTTCATAATAGAGATGCCCGTTGAAATCATACACGTTTGGAATCCCCTTTTTGCGGTTCTCTTCTTGTGCCCTTTTGACAGCACGATTGCCAATCCGTAGTATCTCGCGTGCCCACTCATGAGTTTCAAGGCTTAATTTGTCGTTACGCATTATGTACCTCCATTGCGAATGTCTCGCATAAATATTTCAAAGAAAGTTTCATTTACCACCGTCACTTCATTACCCTCACCAGAAGCGACTTCCTGAAAGTGTTCCGTTGAGTTGTAAACCAAACTCCACCGATCTACCAGATTTCTATAAATATACCAAAAGTTATGCTTGCTCCGATAAAACCGACGGATGACATCTTCGGTGGGTACGTGATGTCCACTCTAATGTCACTGCTTATTCAGACAGCACTGCTTATACTTCCGTCCGCTACCACACGGACACGGCGAGTTGCGTCCGACTTTCTGGGTTGGTGCTGCTACGGTATTCGGTGCCTTTTCCTGCTGTCGTTGCCGCATCGCTGGTATGATACTGTTCGCAGGTCGCCCAGCTTGTAGCGCAGCAGCCATCATCTTCATCGGTTCGTCAATGTGATTGAAAAACTGCTTATAGCCAGCACAGAGGTAGTTCAAACCGTCTTCACCCGTAGGCGTTTTGATGAACCGGTTCTTCGGACAACCGCCGTTGCAGACAAACTTCACTTCGCAGCTTCGGCAGTATTCGGGGAGTGTGTCGCGTTTATCGGTGCCGAATTTGCGTTGGAACGTCGAATCCACCATCTCCTGAATTGTGTTTTCCGCAATGTTTCCGACGTGATAATCAGGCGTAACGAAGTGGTCGCATGAATACAGGTCGCCGTTATGTTCAATCGCGAGTGCATCGCCGCAAGTTTCATTGAAGACACAGAGGCTCGGGTTATAACCCAACCACGCCTCAAGCGCAACATCGAAAATCTGGACGAAAATGTTACCGATGTCGTTTACCACCCACTCATCAAAGACCGCGCAGAGGAATTTGCCGTACTGCCGTGCCGTGACAGAACGCGGCGATACATCCTTTCCACCGAAATTCTCAACTGCAGGGATAAACTGCATAAACTCCGTACCGAGTTCTTTGAAGTAGTGATACACCTCTTTCGGATACTCGGCGTTGTGCTTATTCACAACGCATAGTATATTGTAATCGACCTTATGTTCCTGCAAGATACGAAGCCCGCGAATAACCTGATCAGACGATGGACGCCCGCGTTTGTCGTAACGGTATTTGTCGTGGATTTCCGGCGGTCCGTCGATACTGACCCCAATCAAGAACCTGTTCCGCTTGAAGAATTCTCCCCACTCATCGTCAAGCAGCGTGGCGTTCGTCTGAAACGAGTTCTGTATCTGCATGCCGGGACGTCTATATTTTTCTTGGTATCGGATCGCTTGTCGGAAGAAATCGACACCCATCAGTGTCGGTTCGCCACCTTGCCACGCGAACGTGACTTCGTTGATCTCCTGCGCTTCGATGTACTGTTTAACGTAATTTTCCAGGACCTCGTCGTTCATCCGGAAGGATCGCGTTTCGGGATAGAGTTTCTCTTTGTCGAGATAGAAACAGTATTCGCAATCCAAGTTACATATCGGTCCGATCGGCTTTGTCATCACATGAAATGCGCGTGGTGTGTTCTGTTGAAGCATCTGATTCCCCTTTTTTTCTCTCATCGTGGTACGGTTTCCAAATATGCCTAACATTTTAGCATATTTCATAGGAATCCACAAGAAAAAATGTGAAGACGCTTTATTCCCGCTACCACGAAAAATGTCTTTGACAAAAAAGAAAAAAGATTGTAATATGATATTTCACACGGAAGGAATACGGGGAAACCTGTTACTTTCACATAGTTAGGACTTGCACAATTTTCTACGTGTGCCCTGCGAGACGGAGTTAATGAAGTTTAAGAATTTAATTCGGTAATGCATCAGCAACCTCTTGGTAGGAGCGAGCTGTGCTCGCGATCCCTAATGATTACCGAAATATTTATTTAATCTTCATCAAACCTCGCCTGCAAAGGGATTTTCGTAAGTCTTGTATTAATTCCAAAAAAATTTAGAGCAGGAGGAATCAAGTTGAGATTGCTAACAGCAAGTATTATGTTGCTCTTATGTCTTTGTGCCGTTTCGTGGGCACTCGAAGAGGATGACCCAGCGATTGTTGGGGTCTGGCTCTTTGAAGGAGATGTTAAAGACGCATCAGGCAACGGCAATGACGGAAAAATTGTCGGAAATTTTAAATTTGAGAACGGTAAATTCGGTAAAGCAGTCGTCGCCGGTGGCGGCGGTAGTATTGATGTTCAAGATTCAAAGAGTCTCCAGAGCGTCAGCGACGAATTGACCGTGGCTGCATGGTTCCGAGTGGATGCCGATTCAGATACCGGTGTCAGAAAAAATGGTGCCTATCTACTCGAAGACCAGTCCGGTGGTGAACCCATCCCTGACGGTTTCTCATTCAGGGTCTGGACAGACGCAGGTATTACCCCTGGATTCTACGGGCAAACAGAATTGGAACAAGGAAAATGGTACCACCTCGCTGGAACGTATGACGGCTTAAATGTTGAGATGTATGTTGATGGTGAACCCGAAAGTAAACAAGGCGCGTTGGATTCCGCCAAGGCAGACTGGAAGCCGGAATGGAACGGTAAAGTCGCCGCAGGTCAAGTGCTCCAACTTAAATTCGGGCCGGAATCGTTCACCGGTGGTATTGACGAGATTGTGATTCTCAGCCGTGCGCTTGAACAGGCGGAGATTGAGCAGCTCCTGAACGGTTGGGATGAAGCCTTCGCCGTTGAACCGGAAGATAAACTGGCAACAACGTGGGGAAGAATGAAGGCTACCCGATAGCAGCTTCACTGCAACAAATCCTTTTTCCGTGTGCGGGGACTTGCACAAGTATAGTCCTCGCACCCCATCTCCAACACCCTTTCCTGCTTCCGCCAATCTCCATAACAGAAGAAATTTTCTAATATCAAAACAACGAAAATTGGGAATTTACCACCGCTTTGTCAAAGGCAAGGATTTTTTTTATTTTACCCGGTTGTGCCCAATTACATTTTCCCGCGCCGTTAAGTTGCCGTAACAGCACCGGAATCTTAGGATTTTCAAGCGAGGTCTTAATTCGTTGTGCATCCGTTTCTGTCCAACACGGAATAAACGCGTGCATCGCCTGATTGCCTTGCCACATCTGTCCATCCACGTTGCTCAGTACTATCGGTGTGAAATCGCTTTTCCCGTACGCCTGCCAGATCACTTTGAAAGGCGCGAACGCATAAGTACCCACACCTAACAGCACCCACCAATTGCCTCTATCGATAGCAGTTCGGAGAAGCGTTCCCTTTCGTGCCTTTAGTACTTCTTGCGCATTCTGAAGATACGCTTTTAAGGTATCCCACTGTTCAATTTCTTCCGATACGAGCGGTTTTCCTGTTTGCGGGTGATACGGCAAAAGTATCCACTTATGAGGTAAGCGTGTATTTTGTCGCCATATCTCTTTTGTTGCGAGCGGATATAGGAACTGATCAGGGAGATGTGGAGGCTTGCGGTCAAATATGAAGACGCCATTTGCGCCGCAGGTATTCACGCCTTGACGCGGTTTCTGTTCTGGTGCCAATCTGATTTCAAGGTTCGTGTCCATATTTAATTCATCAAGGTCTTTCACAATCCGCCACGGGTCTGTAGGTGCTTTGAGGGGTAATGCTTTATGCTCAATCCATTCTCCGTCCAACTCTCTAAAATACGAAATAGGGAAGTCCTGCCGCGTGTCTCCTCGAAATCTTGCACAGCAATACGATGTACCGACACCCTCGAACACCTTCGTCGATGTGAATTCATAGACAGTATCTACGGCGAAGTCTCGGCGGGAATCAACGCCGTTTCGCGAATCTTTGGCACGGTAGTTTCTAAACCCGCTATGTGCACCGTCGCCGAAAAATAGGGAGGTCGGGAGGTAGAAGTATCCAACGCCGTCCCTTTTGAGTAATCGACCCAAAACAACCTTCAGCACCAGTGCCGCGATGTCAGTCCGAGAGGAACCCAAAAGCGTCTTCTGTCTATCTGGCACGAGTTCTTCTTCAAGGAAAAAGGGTTTTAGACGTGCTTTATATGCTGGTGGTAAATCTCCGAAGTTAGCCCACGGCGGATTCCCGACGAGAATATCGTATTCACCTTCATGCCCCTCCGTGATAACATCTTGGCAGAAGATTTGAGAGGTCGGGAAGTCAACACCGAACTCGCGCTTAACGTTTACTCTAAACTGTTCAAGATGCGGTGGGACAATCTCAATAAGCGTCAGTCGTGAGAGGCGTTCAGATGTAATCGGGACACCTTTTTGCCGTGCGATACGGAGCATCGCAAGCGGGAACGCGCCCTGTCCAGCAGTCGGATCGCAGATACGTGCGCCATCAAGCCAAGCGTCAAAGATATTCCATCTATTGATGAGCCATTCTGCCCATTTCAGCGGTGTAAAAACCTGTCCAATCTGTTTTTTCATTTAATTAAAGGATACCTGTTATCTTGGATTCATGCAACGATATTTAACTTGATAATAGGCATAGAACACATTATAATTAAAGTAGTGATTTGCCAACTTTGAACTTAAGGGTAGGTTCATAGTAGTGCGGTTTTGCGACATCCTTGAAGAAACGCCCGAGAAAAAAAACCAAATCCGAAGTGCATTATCGCGTGTGTGTCAAAAACGGGCAATGAATGGTTTCCCTACTACAAACAGGGTTACCTATAAACTGAAACCTAACGAAGCAGTAGTATCCTACTATAATAATTGAATTATGAGCAAACTCCAATATCCATTTAGCATAAGCGTACTGCCCCCTGAAGAAGGCGGTGGTTACCTAATTGAATTTCCTGACTTGCCGGGGTGTATCTCTGACGGAGAAACAATTGACGAAGCGATAACCAACGGGCAGGACGCGATATTTTGTTGGATAGAAACATCAAAACAGTATGGTGATGAGATCCCTCATCCTTACTCATCTGTACATTTTTCCGACTTCAACCCGTAAATAACAAACACGTCCATCAAGAGCAACTCGGTTTCTAACAGGATTATGACACAAAAAACAGGATTCGCCTATCATCCAGACTACCTTAACCACGATACCGGTCCCGGTCATCCTGAACGACCGGATCGTTTACGCGCAAGTTTGGCAGCACTTCAACAGAGCGATGTCTGGGAGCAGTTACTCCCTATCGATCCGACTCCGGCAAGCGTTGATCAGATCGCTTATGCCCATAACCCCGCCTATAGCGAACATATCCGATTGCACTGTGAACGAGAAATCCCGCTCACTTACGACACAACCGTCTGCCATGAATCGTTTGATATTGCGCTGCTCTCGACAGGTGGCGTCCTGCATGCAGCAGACGCTGTCGCAACGGGTGTCGTCAAAAACGCTTTTGCGATGGTACGTCCACCCGGACACCACGCGACACCCGGACAGAGCATGGGGTTCTGCCTGTTTAACAACATCGCTGTAACGGCACGCTATCTGCAGCGGGAACACGGCATCGGAAAGGTTGCGATTGTCGATTGGGATGTCCATCACGGCAACGGCACACAGGACATTTTTTATCAAGACGACTCCGTTTTCTTTTTCTCTATCCACCAATCACCGCTCTATCCAGGCACCGGTTCAAGTCGCGAGCGCGGTAGCGGAGAAGCACACGGCACAACGCTAAACGTGCCAGTGCCTCCTGGCAGTGGAGACGACGTATATATCAAGGTCTTTACGGACACGCTTATACCAGCACTCCGAGACTTCTCCCCCGAATTTCTATTAATCTCTGCGGGTTTTGATGCGCATTACCTCGATCCGCTTGCCGGAACTGAGGTCACAGCTGACGGATTCGCGACACTCACGGAGCTGATGCTCGGATTTGCCGAGGATGCCACATCGGGTCGTGTTGTCTCTGCGTTAGAGGGTGGTTATAGTTTAGAAGGTATCTCCGAATCCGTCGTCGCACACGTTGAGCAGTTGGCTAAAGTGTGACGTAAGTGCTCAGTTCTGATTGCCTTGTCGTATTAGGTGTGAAGGGTCGAGGGAGCTTCTTGTAACACAGGGATGACATAACTCCGAAGTGTCAAACCTGACACCGTCTCTGTTTCTACAATCGGCTCCGGATTTTGACGGTGATCGAAGACGATATAATAACCCTCCGTTGCGCCCTCCGATTTCAGATATGCAGCGAGCTGTTGCTTTCCTGCCGCATAGCGGCGCGCCCCTTCCCAAATCTTGGTTTCAACAATGTATTTTTGTTGGTTGTGAAGGATAAGCAGGTCGAGTCTGCCGCGCCCGGTTGGCACTTCAAGGAACATCGTTCCCCCGATAGTGCGTACAAACTGATCGAGATAAGCATAAAGCAGATGTTGTCCGATGTATTCTTGTGGCGTATCTGGGACCTGTAGGATGCGGAACCCGGCGCGGGTGATGAACGCCCGGAAGTTTTCAAGGAGCTGTTCCATCTCAATCTGTCGTCCACTCGGAGTTAGATAATCCATAAAATTGGTGTCGGTGTCTGCGGAGAAATAATCGTCCTCTAATCCGTTAAATAGCGGTTTGAAAGCTTGGAAGATGCGATGCTGATAGATGGGATTGACAATCTCACACATACTGTCAGCACCTGATCTGATAACCCCATAAATGGCGAGGTCATTCATAAGTTCATTGTCTAAACTGAAGGGGACGCCTCTCTCATAAGAGATAATTCGCATGAGGAGACTTTCAAATTGACCCTCTTTGCGGATATTGGTAAGCAGATGATCGATGTTGGTGTTCCGTTCTCGAAGGAGCTGCGTATATGCCTGTGCAAAGTGCACCATCCTAATCATCTCAGTTTTGGGAACATCGAGTTCTGTGGTGAGAATCTGTCCGAACCGATTAACAAGGAAAGGTTGTCCAGCAGTTTGTTTGTGAATAGATTCAATCACTTCGGGTGCAAAGGGTTGCCCGACTTCGTCGGTGTATTGTCGAAAAAGATCGCGCACCTGTTCCACAGTGAAATTAGGCAAGTGAAATTCATCTTGGATGTTGAAGGGTGAGATCGACCGGTCGTAGTTGAGTTGTGCGATGTTTTTGACACCTACAATACCAACGCTGTATAGACATCGTTCGTCCTCGAAATGGTAGATATGGCGGAGTGTATGAAGAAAATCACTAACAGCGACTGGCGGAATGCCATCAAACTCGTCAATGATGAAGACGATTCTCTGCTCACCATATTCAATCGCCAGTAAATTCGCGAAATCTTCAAAAAATTCCAGCATTGAACCGTGATGGCTGAATTCAGCGTTATCCAAGAATTGCGTCAACGCTTCAGAAAGGACGTAGCGGCGTTTCTGGAAAACGTTTTTAATCTGTTTGCGGATCCTTCTACAAAGCAATTCGTAAAAATCGGAAGGCGAGAAGTTTTTATAAATATCAAAACTGAGCTGGATCGAAAAATAGGTCGGATCTTCCGCGGCGAGTGTCGCGAGTGCCAATCGGAAAAACGTTGTCTTGCCCGTCTGGCGCGGCGCGAAAAGGACGATGTACCGTCCATCTTTCACGCGGTTGATGAAATCTTTAACCTCTTCGGTGCGTGGAACAACATAATGCCGGTCGGTTTGTACCGAACCTCGGGTACCAAACGTTCGCATCCGCTCCTCCTTTCAATTGGATTGTACCGAAAAAAGAGAATTTGTCAATAAATATTTTTCGGCTTCCTCCCGACGTGAATGGCGACGATCCCTAACGTTTTTCGATAGTATTGCACATCTGTCAACCCACACTGTTCCATAACCGTTTTTAAGGCATCACAGTTCGGAAATTTCATAACAGAACGCGGGAGATACCCGTAAGCGTCATCTTTGTTCCGAGAGATAAGGTTTCCGAGAAATGGTAAAACCTTCGTGAAATAGAAGTAATAGAGACTCCGAAACAGTGGGTTTACGGGTTGCGTGAACTCTAAAATAACGACTCTACCACCCGGTGCAGCGACGCGCGTCATCTCGCGTATCCCCATCTCTAAATCTGAAACGTTCCGAATACCAAAACCGACAGAGACAACATCAAAGGTATCGTCTAAAAACGGGAGGGTGAGCGTGTCTGCTGCGAGAAAGCTTGTAGTGCGGTTAGAAACCGCACCTACCGGTTGTTGAAGTTTCTGATCACCGATGACGAGCATCTCGAAACAGAAATCCGAACCGATAACGAAGCCGTCTGTCCCAAGTTTATCCGTGTATGCAAGCGCGAGTTCACCTGTACCGGTGCAGACATCTAACACCTTGTTCGTCGGTTCGACTTCACTCACCTTGACAGTCTCCCGTCGCCACATCTTGTCCCGTCTGAGGCTTAACAACGAATTGAGAAAGTCGTAATGCCTCGCGATGGCAGAGAATAGATTTTTTACCCGGTGTGCCTGCATAGTAGTTCTTCAATGTTGAGTTTATAGGTGATCCTGCTCGTAGTAGGGCAATTTATTGCCCAGAGAATAGATTTTTTATCCGGTGTGCCTGCATAGTAGTTCTTCAATGTTGAGTTTATAGGTGATCCTGTTCGTAGTAGGGCAATTCATTGCCCGTTCCTGACGTGCGATAATGCACTTCGCATTTGGTCGAGTACGCCGCAAAATCGCACGACTACGAACCTCCCCTCAAGTTCAAAGTTGAAAGACTAATAGTGTTTTGTTACTTTGAACTTGGGAGTCCGGGCATCGTAGAGGCGAGGTTACCTCGCCCCTACGAACTCAGCTACATCCGTAATTCAGCACCAAGTTCTTCATTGAGGCGTTTGACGACCTTATCGTGAAGCGCATTCACTGCTTTGTCTGTCAAGGTCTCAGATGCGGAGTGGTATATGATGGTGTATGCGAGACTCTTCTTGCCTTCAGGAACCTGTTCACCTTCATAGACATCGAACAGGCGGACGGATTCGACTAATTCACCACCCGTTTTATAGATGAGTTCTGTCGGCATATCCGATAGTGTCTCTTTATTCACAACAATCGCAAGATCACGCTCAACCTTGGGGTAAACCGAGATCGGCTCAAAACGTTTGGCAAATATCGCAGCGTCTACTAACGCTTCCATATCAAAATCGAAGAGGTACGCCTTATAAGGCAGATCGTAATTTTCGAGTACCTCTGGATGCGCCTCCCCGAAGATGCCGATTTGTCTATCGCCGAGCAGCACAGCTGCGTTACGACCCGGATGGAAGGTCAGTGCGCCCGTTTTTTGCAACCTATAATCAGCAATACCGCAGACCTCAAGTACGCCTTCCACAAGTCCTTTGATGTCGTAGAAATCGGGGTGTCGATACGGATGACTGTATACACCCTCCCCAACCTGTCCAGCAAGGACACCACTCACCCGTTCAGGTTCCTTATGTTCACGGCTGCGAATAAAGACACTCCCGATCTCAAAGAGTGCGATGGTATCTATCTGGTGATTCCGGTTACGTTGTGCGTTTTCGAGTAATCCGGGTAATAGAGTCGTACGGAGTACAGACATTTCGGGACTCAATGGATTTTGCAACGGCACAGCGTTACGAAGCGGATTGTCCGCAGCGAGACGGATCTGATCAAAACTGTTCGGATTAGAAAAACTGTAGTTGAGTGCCTCCATCATTCCGGAGGCGAGGAGGAATTGTTTTACACACCTGCGGACCTCTACTTTCGGGTCGGGCGCGGGGACAGGAATATCGCCTTTCGGCAGTGTCGTCGGGATGTTATCGTAGCCGTAGACGCGCGCGATCTCCTCAATAAGGTCTATCTCACGGGTAACATCGGACCTAAACGACGGCACGGTAACTTCAAAAGTACACTCTGCTGTAGGAGCGATCTCTGGTCGCGATTCTTCAATGCCAAAACCGACTGCTGTAGGAGCGATCTCTGGTCGCGATTCTTCAATGCCAAAACCGAGACGTTTTAAGATTTCTTCCATCGTTGCCGTTTCAAGCGCAGTTCCCAGGACGAAGTTGACACGTCCCGGACGGAGCCGAATCTCGGTCAGCGGTTGTTCCCCCGGATACACATCAACGATCCCTTTACAGATCGTACCACCTGCTAACTCGGTTATGAGTTCTGCAGCGCGATCGAGTGCAGCAAGGACGATGCCGGGATCCGCACCGCGTTCAAACCTATAGGATGCCTCTGTGCTCATCCCTAACGCCTTTGCGGTCGCACGGATACTTGACGGATTGAAATAGGCACTCTCTAACAACACGTCACACGTCGCTTCGGTAATCTCGGAATCGTATCCGCCCATAACGCCTGCAAGGGCAACAGGTTTTTCTCCATCGGCAATGACAAGCATTTCAGACGTGAGTTCACGTTCTACTTCATCAAGCGTTTTCAACTTTTCACCCGACACGGCACGTCGCACGACGATACGCCTCAGGGCGCAGCTTGCAAGCCCGTGTTTAACGGCTGAAAGTTTGTGGTAATCAAAAGCGTGAAGCGGTTGCCCATATTCCATCAGGACGAAGTTCGTAATATCGACGATGTTGTTAATCACACCGATACCAACAGACGCAAGCCGCTGCTGTAACCATGGAGGGGATTGTCCAATTTTAACGCCGCGGATGACGCGTGCAGCATAACGCGGACAGAGGTCTGGTGCCGCAATCGTTACAGAGGTCATCGCTCGGACATCGGTTCCGTCTTCAGTGAAATCAACTTGCGGGAGTTTTAGGGGATTACCTGTCTCCGCTCGGATTTCGCGCGCAACACCGATCAGGCTGAGGCAGTCTGGACGGTTCGGTGTAACCTCAAGTTCAAACACGGTATCGTCTAATCCCAAAGCGGTCGCAAGCGGTGTGCCGACCGGTATATCAGTCGCTAATTCCATCAGACCAGCGGCATCTTCGGAGAGGGCTAACTCTTTTTCCGAGCATAGCATACCTTCTGAAGTTTCGCCGCGTAGTTTCGCGCGTTTGATTGTTAGACCCATCGGCAGCGTCGCACCGATCGTCGCGACGGGAGCGAGCATCCCTTCTCGAACATTCGGGGCACCACAGACAATCTGGAGTTCCGCGGTCTCGCCGATGTCTACCTGACAGAGGACGAGTTTATCGGCATTCGGATGCGGTTTAATAGTACTGACACTACCAACGACGACACCTTCAAGTTCGACACCGGGTTGCTTAATTGATTCAACCTCAATGCCTAACATCGTTAGCCGGTCAGCGAGTTCACTCGCGGAGAATTCAAAGTCAATATAATTTTTAAGCCAATTTAAAGTTACATTCATTATCAAAACCTTTGATAGTTATACCATTTCTGTTAATAAATCTCTCTTTACGTAGAACAAACTGTTAGTTTGTTCCGCAGTGTTACACATTTTATGAAAACCGATAATGTGATAACATCGTTTAGAAATGGTATTATTACGCTACCTGCCACAAGTCTCCCGACTGAAAACCGATAACCATTTTAAAACTGCCGCAAGAAACGCAAATCGTTCTCGTAGAAAGTACGGATATCCGGAATGTGGAATTGGAGGTTCGCAATCCGTTCGACCCCCATCCCGAAGGCGAACCCAGTAACTTCGTCCGGATCATAGTTGACTGCTTCAAATACGGCTGGATCAACAGCACCGGCACCTAAGATTTCGACCCATCCGGTGCCGCCACAACTCCGACACCCTTCGCCTTGACACACAGTGCAGGAGATGTCCACCTCCGCACTCGGTTCCGTGAACGGGAAAAAATGCGGACGGAAACGCATCTGCGTCTGCTCACCGAACATCTGCCGTGCAAAGGAGGTCAAGATTCCCTTGAGCTCACTAAAAGTGGCGTGCTTGTCTACCAACAGCCCTTCCACCTGATGGAACATCGGTGTGTGTGAGACATCGTAATCCACGCGATAGCATTTCCCCGGTACGATGATACGGATCGGCGGTTCCTGGTTTTCCATCGCTCGAATCTGGACAGGTGAGGTATGCGTACGTAAAAGGTGTCCATCCGTGAGATAAAAGGTATCGTGTAAATCTCGGGCGGGGTGATCCGCAGGTGTGTTCAGTGCGTCGAAGTTGTAATACTCGGTCTCAACGTCGGGCCCCGTTACAACTTCAAATCCGATCTGTCGGAATATCGCCTCAACGCGTTCCAAGGTTTGCATCACTGGGTGCGCTTTCCCGTAAGCAGGCTTTCGTCCGGGAAGTGTGATGTCAACGGATTCCGCCTCAAGTTGCTGTTCCTGTTGTTGACGATGCAGGGTCCGTGTCGTCTCTTCAAACGCTGCAGTTAGCGTCGCGCGCACCTCATTGGCGAGTTTGCCGATCTCCGGACGCTCCTCTTTCGACAGTTTCCCCATGCCTTTCATGACATCTGTCAATTTTCCTCTACGTCCGAAATAGGTAATCCTGAGCGATTCAAGCATGTCCGGCGTTTTAACATCTTTTACTGCTGAGAGTGCCTCTGCCTGAATCGCCTGTAATTCTGATTTCATATTTCTAATTTTCCTTGCGGTCGGTTTCGGTAAACTGAGCGAAGAATGAACCCATTTCCCTGACAACTGCTACCCAACAAAAAACGCCTATCACTTCGCTCCATAAAGGTTAATTTCCTTATGGGGACGAAAGCAATAGGCATTAACTTCCGCGGTACCACCCCGCTTGGTAAATTGTCGCGACCTCCAGGTCGCGACAATTTACCCGCTTCATTTTCTTTTCAAACGGCTCAGGGATGAAATTCGGCAGTTGCTCTCAAAACCTCGCTTCCAACCGATGACGAGGTCTCTCTATTTGAGAGGTCTCAACAGCTTACGTAATGTCCCTTCATTGCCTTCGGATATACGAATTTACAATGCGCGCGTTAACTTACCCTTTCGCGAGGGCGACGAGTTGCCCGAAACCGGCTTCGTCATTAACAGCAATATCCGCGAGAACTTTCCTGTCGAGCTCAATTCCAGCGGTTTTCAGCCCGTGTATGAACCGGCTATAGGAGAGTCCGTGCAATCTGGCGGCAGCGTTAATTCTGGCGATCCAGAGCCGCCGAAAGTCGCGTTTGCGTGCGCGACGGTGCTTGTAGGCGTGGTTCCAGCCTTTCTGAACGGCTTCTATAGCGGTACGTTTAAGGTTATTCCGTCCACCGCGATAGCCTTTGGAATGCTTGAGTATCCGACTCCGCCGTTTACGACGCACACTTCCTGTTTTTACTCGTGCCATTTAGAACTCCTACTCGCGATCAACCGGGATTCCGAGATCGCATCTACGATTTCGCCCGCGGACATATTGCGCGGCCCGCGTTTCTGACGATCTTCTACTGATAAATTAGACGTTTCAAGCGTTTCTCATTGCTCGGATCAACAAGGGTCGATTGCCGCAATCTGCGTTTCTGTTTCGCTGACTTCGAAATAAATAGATGACCAGCATAAGCCCGATTGCGACGGATTTTACCCTTTGCCGTGAATTTGAAACGTTTTGCCGCGCCTTTATGCGTTTTCATTTTCGGCATCAGCACTTCCTCTTTCTGTCATATAAGACAGCAAACTTTAGATTATTGCCTCTGTACACCTAAGATTTTGCCGTAAAAAGCATCTCAACAAAACAGCGAATGCGTGTTATTAACAAACGCGCCCCTTACAGACAAATGCGACGACAAGACATTATGAAGATTTCGGAGCAAGGATCATCGACATCATACGTGTTTCCATGCGTGGCGGTTGTTCGACCTCGGCGACCTCTAAAAGATCGTCTCTCAATCGTGAAAGAAGATTGCTGCCGAGCTCGGTGTGAAGCGTCTCACGTCCACGGAATCGAACCGTTGCCCGAACCTTCCATCCATTTTTGAGGAAATCCTCAACATGCCGTTTCTTGAACTGGTAGTCGTGTTCGGCGGTATCCGGGCGAAACTGCATCCCTTTCAGAACCACCTTCGCCTGCTTCTTTCGAGCCTCACGCGCGCGCTTGTTCTTCTCGTACTGATACTTCCCGTAATCCATAATCTTACAGACAGGCGGTTTGGCATTTGGTGAAACCTCGACCAAATCCAAGCCGACCTCTTCAGCACGTTGCATCGCCTCACGCGTGGGCATAACTCCCAATTGCTTGTTTTCGTGATCTATCACTAAAATCTCTTTGGCTCGAATCTGATAATTTGAACGACTCTGCCTCTCCTGCGTTTTCTGAGAACGTCTGCCTCTATAGTGTATTTTGGACACCTCCAAGTAAAATGCGCTTATGATGCGCCGCTTACACGCTCATATAAACTTAAAGTACTGCTTGCAAGACCGTCCTAAAACGGAAGCGACAAGTGTGTGCATCCGCTACGATCTGTGAGAGAACTCTGTCTACAAAACGTTTTGTATCGATTCGGACCTTCGTACGGAACAGTGTAAAACGAGGTTAAAACCTTGCATCCGAATCACAATTACCTAATTATACCATATACAAAATACAAATGCAAGTTAAAAAAAGCCGATTGTCCATAACGTGCGCAGAATAACCAAACCACCTGCTAAACCGCCATAAACGACCATGAAGGTAATGCTCACGACAAGCGCAAAGCGGATTATCCGATCACCGAGTTCCGGTTGTTCGGTTGCCCAAGCACGTGCTAACCAAAAAACTAACGCAATGCTTACCAAACTCAGAACACACGCACCGAAAACTGCAAGCAGTATTCCCGAAAAGTCTACCATCTGTATCGTTTCCGGGAGTGATCCGTATTGCGAGTAGTTCCAGATAACAACGATCAAAACGCCTACCAGGACCACAATAAAACCGATGAAAACAGTAATCGCTTTCTTAAAAGCAGTTCCCATTTTTAACGTAACTTTCTCCAAACTTACAAACCTCTTTTTAATAATTTTAGCACACTTGAGAAACAATAACAAGATTTATTGTGCTCCCGCCAGGAAAACTTGAAAAGGCTTGATTTATTTCAAGAAAGATGGTAAATTATTTGAAGTTACACGCAATTCAAACATAGGACTTACGCACACCCCATGCAGGCGGGGTTTGTAACCCCGCCTAATGCCCGTATTATGTAGAGTCCCATGAAAAAAATGCGTAAGTCCTAAAACATTAAGGAGCTTTGGCATGGCAGTAATGTATACACCGGCAATCGCCGAAGTAATCGAAAAATTAGAAACAGGGAACCCACTTCCGACGCTCGTCCCCCAGGAAGCGTGGAATAGCGAACTGACGGATGCTCTCGAATCGGCATCGCTTGACGAACTCTTTCAGGGCGAGTCACTGAAAAATACCACGTTTGGTGATGCGATCAAGAGCGGTCTACTTTTGTGGAACGATGCCTTGGATGAATCACACAACATCTCACAAGGACTTGAGAACCAGACGGGCAGCTACTGGCACGGTATTATGCACCGCCGTGAGCCCGACTACAGCAATTCTAAGTATTGGTTCGGTAGAGTCGGCACACACCCTATTTTTCCACAGCTCCGCGAACGCGCAATCGAAATCTTGAAAGAGACCCCGAATCCTTCAGACGCGCTCGGACATATCGCACAGGCTATTGAGGCATCCGAGAACTGGGACGCACACCAGTTTATTGATTGGTGTCAGGCAACCGAAAACGGAACAGATGACGTAACCCGTTTTTTACAACAGGTACAGGCGGAAGAAATTAAGTTGCTACTGGCGTATTCCTATCAGAACGCCGTTTAATATACCGTGATTTACCTGAAGGAGGCTGAAATGATTCTCCGAAATGGAACGCCTACAGCGAACAGGTGGTACTATCTCGCTATCGTACTCACCGCATGCGTTGTATTCAGTTCTTGTGTGAGTTCAACGTTGAATACCACAAATTCGGCTTCAGTTAAGGATAGCGAGGCTTACAACGAAATTAAAGCGATTTCTGATTGATTTTACACATCCGAGGAGAAAAAAATGTTCGTCCAAAATCAAGCCGACAGAGGCTTCGGTCGTTTTTTCATATTTCTACTAACAAGCCTTTTACTTATAGGCTTCTATGCAAACTTTGCGGATGCCAACCCGATAAAAACCGCTTACAAATATCAGGAAATTAAGGCAATCGCTAAGGGTCTCAAGAAGGAACAAACACCTGAAGCGTTAGAAAAGTTAGTGGAGAAATCCAACGAGTTCATCGCATCCCATCCAGAATATAAACGCGTCGATGAGGTCTATTATCTCTTCGGCAACGCCTTAGTGCAATTAGAACGTGTTGAGGAAGGCATTCAAGCTTTTGAGGAACTTGTTGAGAAACAACCAGATGCACGCTATGTTAGAGATTGCCTGTTAGAATTAGGACTAGCCTACGACAAACTCGGTAAACACGACGAGGCGGATATAGCCTATAAGACATTAATAGATCACCCAAAGTACGGTTCAGGATCACACGCGACCCGCGCAAAGAAGATTCTTGAACAAGAAAAAACCGATCGGACAGGTGAACTACCGAAAGCACCCGGCGCACAACCGGCACCCGGCGCAAATCCGAGTCAGTGGATCGGTCAACCCGCGACAGATTTTCAGGTAACCGGTTTAAACGGTGAAAAACTCTCCTTAGAGAAATACCGAGGACAAGTCGTACTGCTCGATTTCTGGGCGACGTGGTGTGGCCCGTGTATCGTTGAGATACCGAATATCAAGAAGACTTACGAAAAGTACAAAGACCAGAAGTTCCAGATTATCGGTATTAGTCTCGATAGATCAAAGGAGCCGCTTGAGGCGTATATTGAGAAAGAGGGGCTCGCGTGGATTCACTATTGGGACAACACCCAAAAGGTGAGTCGTCTTTACAAGGTTCAGGCAATTCCGTCCACCTTCCTAATCGATGGTGAAGGTGTTATCCGCAAGACGAACCTCCGCGGCCACGCACTCGAGCACGCTGTCGCCGACTTGGTAAAGGAAAATCTCGAGAAACCCGCCGATGCTCCGACAGATACGCCTCCCGATACCCCTGATGGCGCACAAAATACGGAACCTAACGTCAAAGAAATCATCAATGCAGCTGTCGCTGCGCACGGTGGTCTCGAAAAACTTGAAGCGGTGAAAAGCCTCGTGATGGAATCTCATAGCTTTGAACATTTTCCTGACGGTTCTATGCAAGATGAAGGTAAAAGCAAAACATACTTCTACACTAACAAATTCCGTAGCGAATGGGATCATAATAACCGTAAGGGCAGTATGATCTTTGACGGAGAGTCGCTATTTATGATAGCAGATGGCGAGGTTAAACGTCTTCCGCTAGAGGAAGGTAAGTCTTATGTGGACTTCTTTAAAGATAGCCTTTCCCGGGAACCAATTTGGCTTCTACCAAAACTCCTGAAAGATGATGTGCCAGTTCAATACTTAGGAACAGAGGAAGTCAAAGGTGTTCCTGCCTCCGTTCTCCTCGTTACACAACCTTCCGGAAAAAAGCTAAAAGTCTTCATTAGCGAGGAAACTCACTATGTCGTCCAATTCGGTTATGACCTTGAGATCGGCGGAGGCGGCACAGAAAACGTTGTCGTATTCTTTGATGATTATCAGGACGTTGACGGCATTAAAATTCCATACCACCGTGCCACGAAGAACGGTGAATATCGGCAAGTGTTAATCACTGATATTGCATTGAACGCCGAAATTGACGAGGCACTGTTTCGTCCGGAACAATAAACTCGGGATTAACGCGTGTCGTCTATATTTTATATTTTTCACGCGAAAATTATGGCACAAGTCACTTTGAAAGATGTCACTAAAATTTACGACGGTGATGTTCTCGCTGTCGAACAGGTGGATTTTCAGATCCCGGACGAATCGTTTACCGTACTCGTCGGGCCATCGGGGTGCGGCAAGTCAACGATCCTACGCATGATTGCCGGACTCGAGGAAATTACCGAAGGCGACATCTATATCGACGACCAACGTATCAACGACATCCCACCTAAAGATCGCGACATCGCCATGGTCTTCCAGAACTACGCACTGTATCCACACATGACGGTATACAAGAACATGGCGTTCGGCTTGAAACTCCGTAAATATCCGAAAAATGAGATTGAGCAACGCGTCAACGAAGCGGCAGAGATCCTGAGTATCTCGCACCTATTAAGTCGTAAACCGAAACATCTCTCTGGTGGCGAACGTCAACGGGTCGCCGTCGGTAGGGCAATCGTTCGGCATCCCAAGGTGTTCCTATTCGATGAACCCTTAAGTAACCTCGACGCGAAGTTGCGTGTACAAATGCGGATGGAGATCAGTCGGTTACACGATCGTCTCAACGCCACGATCGTCTACGTCACACACGACCAAGTTGAAGCGATGACGATGGGTGACCAGATTGTTGTGCTCAATGAAGGCGAAATCCAGCAGATCGCCGATCCCGGAACGCTATATCACAAACCTGCGAACCAATTTGTCGGAGGTTTCATCGGGACACCGCCAATGAACTTTATAGAGACGCACATTGTGAATAACGGCGGTCCCTCAAAACTTCGGTTTGAGAACTTTGAGATGGAGCTAACTCCCCAACTCCAGTCGGCACTCATCGAACTTTCGGGGGACGCAGTAACGCTCGGTATCCGTCCAGAGGATATTCACCTCGCTGAAAATCCGGCTTCTGATAGCAAGTTTCAGCTTGCAAGCTACGCTGAAAATCGTGTTGAAACACAGGTGGAACTGGTTGAACCGCTCGGAAATCACGCGCTCCTATATCTGCGGACAGACAAAAGCAGTTTCGTTGCGCAGTCCGATCTGGTGGTGGACATACCACAACACAATACACCATTGACAGTCAGTTTTAACATGGACAAAGCACACCTATTCCACCCGGAAACAGGCGACTTACTGAGCATTAGGTAACCACAAAATTTTTAGAGGTGTTAACGCATGAAACATACAACGCGAATTGAGCTTACGAATCGAAAAGACCAAATTTTGGCAGAGGCTGGCATTATTCAACATGGAGACGTTCGGCGAGTCGTCGTTAACGATGCTGTTGTAGATACCGGCGCGACCGGATTGGCTTTACCCAAACCGATTATAGAAGACCTCGGTTTAACACCTGTTAGGAGTCGAAGCACACAGACGACAAATGGTATTGTTACCCGAACCGTTTATTCGGATGTCGAATACTCGGTATTGGACCGAGAGGGAATTACCTTGGTAACCGATCTACCAGAATCCCTGTCTGTCCTTGTCGGACACATGGTTTTGGAATACCTGGATCTCTGTCTGGACATCAAAAAAGGGTTAATCTACAACCCCGACCATGACGGAGAATGGATTGAAGACCAACTATGACGGTGTCTGTTCGGTATTCTCCAAGTGCTTGAAACGCGAGACTGCAGTTATAGAAGTACCTGAATTTGCTGCCACGTCTCTGCATCTATCCGGATACCTTCCCGTTCTCGCTTGCGTTGTTCCTCCCAACCGCGTTCCCCCGGCATCCGAATCTCATCAACACCGGCAGCGCGCTTCGCTGATTTAATATACCCGATAAACCGTTCTACCTCCGCACTGAACCCCGGAAATTCCCTAAAACTCGCCACATTGATGACAAGCACAAACAGTCCGTTGCCGACACGGGCATCTTCGCCCTTGCTGCACCCCGCACCTGTGAGCGCGCCTGACAAAATGTCAACGATGACGCTCAGACCGAATCCCTTGTGTTGCGCGATACCACCGAAGGGCAATAGGGCAGCAGGTGGCACGCCATAAAAATCACTTGCATCCGTCGTTGACTCGCCTTCAGCGTCAATCAGCCAACCCTCCGGCACAGCCTCGTTTCGGTGTTGTTTAACCCGAATCTTTCCAGACGCAACAACACTCGTAGACATATCCAGCACAATCGGCTCGTGTCTGTCAATCGGCACAGCACACGCGATCGGATTCGTTGAAAGCCTTCCTTGAACACCGCCATGCGGTGCAACACACGCACCACCACCGTGATCGTTCGCCATGAGCAACCCAATCATCTCCGCATCCGCTGCGAGGCACGCATACCCGCCTAACCGACCCACCTCATTGCACTGTGACACAGCAACAGAACCGATGTCTGTCTGTTGTGCCTTCTGAATCGCCAATTCAACGGCGCGCGTCGCAATTACCGGACCGAAACCCCAATTTCCATCTAACACCGCGATGGACGCTGATTCGTGGAGCGTCTCTATCGGAGCACCCGGTTGGATCAATCCAGCTTCCAATTCACGCACATATTTCGGAAGGTGGATAACGCCGTGTGAGTCGTGTCCAACGCGGTTGGCATCCACCATAGATCGGGTTACGATTTTCGCCTCGGACGCTGGGATGTTTAATTTTTGGAAGACGTTTCGGCAAATAACGGTAAGTTCTTCTGCTGTAAATTTCGGCACTGTGAGGCTCCTTGTATGAGGTCCCGCTATTCTACAAATTCCCATCGGTATTGTCAAGCGGAAATAAAAAAAATGCCCTATACAAGCACCGTATCTGCAAATTTATCGCAAGTAAAATAGGCGACTGGCACTATGCGGAGGAGCTGACCCAGGACACGTTCCTCAAAGTGAACCAACATCTACAAACGTTGAGGGAACCTGAGAAGGTTTTGAACTGGATGTTCCGCATTGCACACCACACGCGCAACGCAGACACCGTGTCGCCCGTTCCCCGAAGTTTGTGAAGGAAAAAAACAACCGCCGTGTCAACCGAGTCTCTGTCCGGATGTGGACACGAGATAGACACACGCGGATCAGAACAAGAAAGGAGATTTTAAGATGCTCAAAAACGTTTCGGGATTAGTCGTTTTGGACTTGCAAAAAGTTGTTAGAAAGTGCGTTAAACCCTTGTAAATAAAGGATTTATGCAATACAATATAGGTAAGAAAATAGGGGGTTATCAGCCCCCTATCGAACCCAAAAAAGCAGGTTGCTTTTTCTGGTTTTACACTTATCTGATTATTGTATCAGAAACTATCAGAAAAATGCAACCCCAAAATAATAAAGGCGCATTTTCTGATGGATTTGATCAAGATTATGGAGACGTTCCCGACACAAGAAGATTGTATAGCGTATCTCGAACGTCTCAGATGGCAGGAATCACCAGAATGTCCACAGTGTGAGTCTACACATGTCAGACGACGCAACGAATCTGCTATAGGGCGTATCGGACGCTACAACTGCCACGATTGCCGATCCACCTTCAAGGCAACACACGGAACCCTCTTTCATGGGACGAAGATACCGCTTCAGAAATGGTTTTTTGGCGATCGCATTGATGGCGAATGCGAAGAAAAGCCTCTCAAGTTGCCAACTTTCACGCGATTTAGGCGTGCCACTATCGCCATGAAAATATCTTCGCGAAGTTTCTCACCGAAAGTGTGAGCGGTGAAATCTGAAAAAATGAAAAATTACAAGTCCAAAACGACTAATTCCGAAATGCTTTACAAAAAATGTGTTTTTTTCTATTATAAGGGTGTCGGTGGAGTCTTTAGTCGGACCGACCGACAGGGCAGCGTCCTATTTTTATTGGTGAGTGCTCAATGCTTTTAACACCGAGCGACGCGGCACTGCCATATCGTAAGTATAGCAGCGCCAGTTTCTATCCATAGCATCTGACGAATTTTATATGCTATAACAACATAGACCAGCCCCTATTGGGATGGATTGCCTGATCCATTCCTTCGTTGCATCGGTCATGCAAGCATGCGTGGTGTGAGCATCTCATCGGCGACGAGATAAGATGTACACAAAGGTTGTATTTTGTATTTGAACCTGATAAACTCAATACGGTGACGCGGGTGTTCACCTTAGACATCCTGCGCGCCATAGGCCGATAAAACTAACTCCGATGCAGACGGGTATCAGACTTTAAAAAAGGAGAATCCTAATGTTAGTTGACATTTTGAAAAACCGCCTTTTTATTGGTGCATTAGCAATTTTTGTTTTCTGCGTTGGTGGGAGCCTGCTTTACATGCAGCATTTTGAGGGTCAAGGCATGAAAGAGGTTCCCGAGACCGAAGAGCGCGTCCAGCAAGGGAACGAGAAACAGAATGAACAACCGACTGCAGAAGCCCCTGTTGTTGGAGAACCGCAACAGGATGGGCATTCCCAAGCGGATGGGACGTTCCAGGCGGAACCGCATGAAATTCTTCCAACCGAAAGCGAAGCGGGACTCATCCCCCCGGTGCCCCCGGAGACAGCCGTATCGGAAGCGAAGCGGGACGAAGCACCTACAAAACAAGCACCTTACCACCCCCACGATGAGCTCAGTCCAGAGGAACATCAGCGGGTACATGCCGAATTGAAGCAGTACGGCTCGAAACTCGATGATCTCATTCGCCGGTATGAAAAAAACCTTGCTGACTTGCAGGCGGGACGTATCACACCCGAAGAAAGTCTCAAGTTTCTTGAACGTGCAAATCCGGAACGCGACTCGGTAATAGCAAATATTAAGCGGCTCCAAGGCGAGTGAGTGGAGGTAAATATGTTAATATTCAATAGCTTCTTTAGAGGGAATCGCGACCAGAGGTCTCCGCTACAAAAGATAGAAATTGAGTGTTATGTTTCTTGCGCCCGTTTTAACACTTCTGCTAACTGGCCGGCGAAACGGTGTTGGCTGTCGTCCTGCGGTGCGTAGCCGATTACCTTCCGGGCGTTGGTAATGCTCCAAAACTTATGCGTATTATCGCTGATACCGTAGAAAATCTGGAACGGGACCCCGTTCTCGTTCTCTATATTCTCCGTCTCAATGCTCTTGACGAAGAGTTGAACCTGGTCGCGGACACTCAAATACGCGCCGAGTCCACGGTGCATCGCCTTCAGGTCGTCGGCTGAGGCTTTATCCATATCTGTCTCCCGAGGACCCCCGATGCGCAACTGGACGTTCTGTAACTTCTTACCGTCAACGTGTCCAGTGGCAAAGACAAAACCGAGATGCTCATAAGCCTCTTTTGCCCACCCGTAGAAGTTATCCGAGAGTGGACGCATCTCAGGTGATACAAAATCCCATTTGCCTGCCCAGATAAGGCGTTCGTAATAGTCGGCAGCGTGGTTAGAGCTACAGACAACGACGCGCCGGACATCGGTTTCGACACAGGTTTGATAAACGTTGTATGCCATCTGAACATTGGCGAGTTCGTTCTCAAAATTCCCACCTTTAAAAGCACAGTGAACAACGGCATCAACACCTTCAAAATAGTGTCGGTACGCGTCTCGGTCAGGATTAGTGAGTTCAGCAATCTGAATCCCCTCGACTTCTTCTCCCTGCCGATTCGTGGTTCTCACGTCCAACAAGACGAGTTCATAGCGTTCGCGAAATTCTGGAAGCATCCGACCAGCAATATAGCCCGATGCTCCGGTGATAAGGACTTTTCTGCGGTTTGGCATGTTGGATATCCCCTTGTATCAGTTACCGGTCTCTCATGTCGCCGATTTGGATTTTTTGGCAGCAATTGCTTTTTCACTTTTATCAAGTTCTGCTTCAATCGCTTTTATCAGTCTTTCCGTTTTACTGTTAGAAGTATTTTTACCTGCCATCTCGTACATCTGTCCAAGTTTGTAGGTGTAACTTCCGGGGTACTTCCTAACCCGATCAGAATCACCCAAAAAACGGGCGAGCATTTGAAAAAGGAGTTTTCCAGCAACTCTCAGGTTATACGCTCCTTTGAGCTCATTAACTAAGTTTTGATCTGGTGCGACAAACCTACGATCTCTGAGAAAGGTTGGATTCATTTGAGTGTGTCCAGGAAGAACAAGCTCATCTTCATCCAAATCCTTTCCGGTTTGGTGTTCCCTACCCGCTCTAAACTCCTCGACTTCAAAGGCAAACCATTCGACCACTGCATCTCGCATCTTCTGAAGTTTATTGACTTCAGGCACTTCAAGTAAATTTTCGAGATGATCCTTTACATATCCCTCGTATAAGTCATTCTCAATGCAGTACCCTTCTGTCCAAATGATATCCTCAGGCTGAGGGTTTATGCAGAACAGACGCTCAAGATCTCTATCTGCCATAAAAGCGACTGCTACACCGCGATCGCCGAAGAGCGTGGTTTTTTGATTGTAAATATTTAGTAATTCATCTATCCCACGTGCATCAAATACACGCGCGTTGCCAGTGCCAAAACGGTCACGTATCCACCAATAGATACGTTTATCAGTCTTCCCTTCAACGATAACCATGCGTTTTTGTGCTGAGCGGCGTATCCGATCGAAAAGCCGGTTTAGCCGTGTTCTTGTGTGGGCCGATAGTACTGGTAAACCAAGTTGATTACGGAGTTCTTTGGATCTCGACTGACGCATTAGTTTCCTTCCAAGTTTAATATATGTTCCTTATCAGGAAACTGATCGTAGATAAACTCTGAATGTGTTGCAACAAAAAACTGATTCCCTGTTTCTTGTTTAAGCAGGAGCGGTAGTAGGATGTCTTGCCAATCTTGGTGCAAACTTAGTTCTGGTTCATCAATAAAAATAGATGTATTGTCACTAAAGGCATTATAACACAAAAACCCAAGCATTTGCTTCTCGCCAGAAGAAAGCTTATCAGCGTGTATAGGCGGCCCTTGTCTTTCGCTTTTTTCACCTAAGGTGAGACCTTTACCTACCTGAATTTCGCGTCCGAATATAATTTTAACGGTATCATCTAATACCGTCAATCGTTTTTCCAACTTTTCACGTGTTTTACCTGCCTCAAGTAAATCCCCTTGAATATGTTCCAAGGCGGAAATCGCGCGATCACTGTTAGGTTGGAGGACGTCTGATGAAGAAACTTCTTTGCCAATCCTCAGGGATAATTCAGCATAAAGTTCATTGACCTTGTCAGCAATCTCAATTTTTTTTAGAGGTAGCAATTCCTCTATATCCTTCGTAGAAACTGAGGTTATGAATTTATGCCTATCAGTTGATAACTCTCCTGAAAGTCGTGACATCGCAGTTTGAAGCATCTCTGTCGTCGAACTTAGCAATCTCACGACTGCTGCATCCTCAGTATGTACAGCATTCCTATCAATAGAAAATCCCCCTTCAATCCTCCGGAATGTTGGAAAGAATAAACTATTCTGTGACCTAGATACAATTGCGCCGTTAAGGCGAAGAATCGTTTGATTCTGTGCAATTTTTTTCCGGGAAGCCCCGTGATGCTTTTCACTGCCTGTGCCAAATTTCCACACAAGGTTAAGGCGAGACTCCTTGCGGTGCTTGGATGGATTGATCTTAAAGGAAAATTGAGTAGTTTCAATTGAAACTTTTTTAAACGGAATTTCATCAACGATTCGATGCAGATTCCCACTGATAAAGTACCATATCAATTTCAACAGCGTTGTTTTGCCGCAGCCGTTTGCTCCGGTAAAGATGTTCAAATCTTCATTGAACTCAAATTCATAATCAAATTGGTTATTTAGACCTTCGACTTTAAGATGTTGTATCATGTTTTGTCTCCCTTTCCCGACTCTCAGTGCATATTATGGACTGCTTTTCGTTCAAATAAACCTTTAACAGAGGTGAAAGGTCTACATTAAACTCATATTAGAACCACCACAAATATCTATTGCTTTTTCTATTACTAAATCTCCAGTTTTTCTCTACAGTACCGCGCAAGCGTTTTTATTTCGGCGAGGACCTGTGCTTCAGTTTGAATCAACTGGCTAAAGAGAGGCGACATAGGTTGCCTACTGAAAAGTCTTTCAAAGAAACTTCGCTGGACATAAGCCGGTGCCCCGAAGCGCGAAACCCCAACACGCGTAGGATCTATGCCGAGGTATTCAATTGAGAGATAGTGCGCGACATCCTCATGGGTAACATTGCCCTCATGGATACTGCCAGTATTTCTTCGTCCGTAACTCACCATATAGACTCTACCACTCATTTGGTTGAGGACAGTATAGCCGCCCATATCAATTGCTTCATTCCAACATTTCTCAAATCCATTTGTCGGGAGACGTTTGCGAAGCTCCTCAGCAGAACGGACGACGAATTTGTTTTGATGAGGCGTTTTGATGATAAGAAACCCATCATCTTCCTCTTCTAAAGCGGATTGTCCTATAAATAAGTCTACGGAATCCAAGGTCCAGACGATCCCATCTCGGATGCCCTTCGCCATGTTATGATGTCTCTCAACAAATTCACCATTCAGCGGATGGAGGCGATAAGCACCGCTGCCGTTAAGTGTCTGGCGCAATTTTTGGCGGTGCTCTATAACAGAAAACCGTTTTTGAGAGACAGGTATTTCAAGTTGGAGCGTATATCCAGTGTGTAAATCGGTTGTCAAATTTAACTGGGATTGGCGAAGTTCAGCCAAGCGTGTCAAGGCGGTTTGGCTTTTGGATAAAACACGTCCAATTAGATACTCGCGGCGAAGCCTTGGAATCTCCGTTGCAAGGCGATCAAGCGTTGGAGCATCCATTTGCTCCAACATAATTTTATGTTCCCATCGTGTCCCGCGTTCATGCATTAGGATTTGGAACTGCTGCGTATCGCCGGCGGTTCGGATATACCCGAGCGCCGTCCACGGATCAAACGTTGCCCGGTAATTTCCGCTGGTTTCAGCGTCTCCATTCGCCAAGACGCAATCCCGCCGTTCATATCGAGAATAGAGACCGAATTGAAATTCAAAGTCCTCGTAGGGTGCCAAAGCCTCACGCAAATCGCGAGCGAATTCACTCCCTTTGGCAAACCGTTTGAAAATTTGCTCGGTGTTTTGTGGCTGATTAAGCGCATCAAGGAACGTTCCAATACGGATGCCTCCCTCTTCTACACCTTGATCTTCGCTTTGTCCAAAAACCTTAGTCTTAGTTTTAAAAGGTGGGTTTCGGAGGGATACGTCGCGCTGTGAGACGAGCTGCAACGCCACGTCATCCTCTATATCCTTGAGTGCTGGTGCATCCCCGAGAATTTCTGCAAGTTTCACGTCGTCTATCTTTTCCGTCAAATCGATGCCGCGCTTGAGTTCAGCAAAATGGATAATATCGTCGCAACTATACTGGAGCGGCGCGCTTGAAGAGAGGTTGTCGTAGTTAGAGCGATGGAAGCGGATCCGAGGCTTGATCCGAAAGACCGGCGTGAGCCCATAATCCTTCAGCAAAACGTACAACGTGACAGTATAAGAATCCGCGTGGACCTTCTGCGCGAGAATACCGTCGGGGTTCGCGTCGCCTTCCACGATTAACCGCTCCTGGACGAGACGGCTATCGTTGCCGAATATCATCATCCGATGTTCTTCCCTGTTATCATCTACTAACATAGACATACCCTCCGTTGACTCATATAATGAAACCTAATGACTTAGACATTCTGAATAGGCGGAATTACAAACCTCGCAGCGAAGGAGGGGTTATTATTTCCAGAAGCGTCAACTTACTTTTCGGTTTTACTATAAAACGCTACCGCTGCGTCTCGGTTACTCTACGTGGCTTCAAGCCGGTGGCGTGCCAATGCTGCCGCGCCAAGAATGCCTGAATTGTCGCCGAGTTTTGCACGTACAATTTGGACACCACTTAAGGTATTCGGGAGCGCGTATTTCTCTGCGTACGTTCGTATATTGTCTATGAACGTGTCATCAAGTGCTTCGACAACACCGCCGCCTAATACAATCATGTCCGGGTTAAGGAAATTCACGATGGAGCCGACCCCTATACCGAGATATCTGGTCACTTTCTTGAAAACTTTCAGGGTGAGTTTATCTTTTGCCCGAATCGCCTTCACCAATACGCCGCTCCGAATGACACTGAGATCGCCATCTGTGAGTTTAGTAAGCACGCTCTTTTTTCCCTTTTTCTCGATCGCCTTCCGAAACTGCTTCGCCATAGCAGTGCGGCTCGCGATCGCCTCTAAACAACCCCGCGTGCCACATCCACACCGCGGGCCACCGGCTTTAACTATGATATGTCCAACTTCACCCGCAGTTTTACTCGCGCCGTGGAACAACTCACCATTTAAAATAATACCACCACCGATGCCGGTGCCAACAAAAATTCCGACAACATTCTCGACACCTTGCGCGGCACCGAAGGCGTGCTCGCCGAGCGTTCCGACATTCACATCATTATCTACAAACGTCGGCAATCCGGTACGCCCTTCAAGCTCAGCCTTGAGTGGAACGTCCCGCCAACCGAGATTCGGCGCGAAGATGACAATACCGGTTTCTGGATCGAGGGGGCCCGGTGCCCCGATTCCGATCGCCTGTATTGATGCCTTATCAACGTTTGACTTACGGATCGCCTTTTCGATAGACCCAGCGATCCGACCAATAACGACAGATGTCCGTTCCTCTGCTTTCGTTGAAACTTTGGCTGTCCCTAAGATATTACCTTCCGCGTCAATGACAGCGGATAAAATCTTGGTGCCACCCATATCGACACCGACAACATTGGTGCTCATCTCTTAATAATCTCCCGTTAAATTGGTTATGTTAAGAAAAAAGATAACAGTTTCCGTTTAAAGTCTACAGCGGAGAGTTGGTCCCACTTTTCGAGAAATTTTTTGTAATCCGCTTTTCGGGTCTCTCTTGTCTGATCAATAAGTCTATCAATACCGGCTTTCCCAGTAGCGGATAGGGACCCCAACACCACAGCGTCCGACGCTGATTGACACGTATAATCGGTCAAAACCTGTAAAACCACATCGCAGTCGTGGATGTCACCGAGGATCTCCTGCAAATCGACGATTATGGCGAAGAATTCAGCAAAACGTTTATCGTCTGCCGCCACCGCATCTTTGGAACACTCTTCTGGAAACTCGTAAACGACGCGAAAAAGTTCCATCGTATAACGTAAGCGTTTGATTGAGATTCGCATATTATGGAGTTCTTCACGCCTCGCTGCATCTCGGACGAACGGTTCCCACGTGTAAACCTCTTCGACCTTCTCTGGAAGTATAATACGAGCATTTTCGCGATAACTGCCCAATGGTTTAACACCACTGATTTTGTGTGCTTTCGCCATTTTTTAATTAGACCTTTCCTACAAAGAATTCCAAAAACTGAGTCTCAAAACCGGTCTCTTCAAGTTTCGTGAAAAGGGTTAGCATCGGTTTTCGCGCTTCTTCCCGTTCGCGTTGTAGATGCACGATGAGTTTTTGGATGTCTGTCTGTTCCGTTTCAGGTAAATTGTCTAACGTTTTTTGGAAACGATTGATGAGAACATCGAGGTCTCGTACGGCTCCCATCGTGCGGGTTATCGCTTTTACCTTTTTATAGTGTCTTCGGAACGGTTTTTTCGGAAAACAGTCGGCGAAATTATCCATCGCCGCACGTAAACGACGCGAAGTAACACGCATATCGTGGACAAATTCGATGTCGCGCCCAACCCTCACGCCATCTTTATAGGACATCATCTGGTGGAAATAGCGCACGATGATCTTCCGTGCGCAAGCTTCCAATGTTTCATCCGGTGAGACCGCTGCAATTCGCGCTTCTGCCACCATTTCTCTGAGTCCTTTACTTCCAGCTTCAAGATTTTGACCCTTGACGGAGTAGATGGTCTGTGAGGACAAGTGCCGCCATCGCCTCCACAATCGCCGGCGCACGCACCAACACACACGGATCGTGCCGTCCGCTCGCCTCCAACGTCACTTCATTTCCGTCTACATCGACCGTCTGTTGCGGCTTACCGATCGTCGCTGTCGGTTTGAAGGCAACTTGGAACACGATGTTTTCGCCGTTTGAAATACCGCCTTGCGTACCGCCGGAATTGTTCGTACGGGTCCGAACGCGTCCCGTTTCACTCTCGTTTTCGATATAAAAGGCATCGTTATGTTCGGAACCCGTCATTGTAACGCCACCAAACCCCGACCCGATTTGGAAACCCATCGTTGCCGGAAGCGACATCATCGCCTTCGCTAAGTCCGCTTTGAGTTTGTCAAAGACCGGTTCACCGAGGCCGACAGGAACGTTACGGGTTACCGACTCAATGACACCACCGATCGAATCCCGATCGCGCCGCGCCTGATCAATGCGTTCCGCCATTTTAGGACTCACAATCGGATCCGGGCACCGCACAGGACTCGCCTCTATATCGTCAAGTGTTACCGTATCTGTGTCCACATCAGCTGCCAGCGTATGAATCTGTTTGACATAAGCAAGCACCTCGGCTCCAGCTCTCTCACGCAGGACCTGTTTCGCAATCGCGCCACCTGCGACACGACCGATGGTTTCTCGCGCGCTCGCTCTGCCGCCGCCTTGCCAGTTTCGGATGCCGTACTTCTGTTGATATGTGTAATCGGCATGTGAGGGGCGGTAGAGGCCTTTTAGATGGTCGTAAGCCGCCGGGCGCGCGTCCTTATTCCATACCAACATGGAGATAGGCGTTCCGAGCGTTTTACCCTCAAATACACCGGAGAGTATTTCAACGGCATCGCCTTCCTGACGCGGGGTCGTGAGATGGCTTTGCCCCGGCTTCCGACGATCAAGCTCAAATTGTATCGCCGATATGTCAAGGTCAATCTGCGGAGGACATCCGTCAACAACAACGCCGACAGCACCGCCATGTGATTCACCCCAAGTCGTAATCCGAAAAAGGTGACCAAACGTATTCATTTACTTACACAGTCGCACCCTGTAGGTGCCCACCTTTACTTTTAGAATTGTATATTTTAGGCATCTTGTGATATACTATAACAGATTTGCTTGTAAAAGGCAAGCAATATTCGGTGCCACTCGCAAATCGAAAACTCGCTCTTGAAAAGAAAGGAACCCATGCTATCGCTTTTTAAACGCTATATTGCGCTGCTTCTGATCTTTGTAGTCATCGTGTTTCTATGGGACACGCTGTTCGTATATCCGTTGAAAATCTTTGTCGTGTTCATGCATGAAGTGAGCCACGGGCTTGCGGCAATCGTAACCGGTGGCAGAATCGTCGAAATTCAGATTAACCCACAACAAGGTGGACACGCCCTGACACAAGGCGGCTCTCGCTTTTGGACGCTGACTGCCGGGTATCTCGGTAGCCTCCTCTGGGGAGGACTCATCCTACTTCTCGCAGCACGGACACATTTCGACAAAGCGATTAGTATTTTGATCGGTTTGGGGATGGTGGCGATCTCTATCGGCTTCGGTGAAAGCACATTCACTTATCTTTTCGGTATCGGTTTCGGCATCGTGCTAATCGCTATCGGATTTTTTCTCCCAGAGACAGTCAACGATTGGGTGCTACGGATCATTGGTGTTACGAGCTGTCTCTACGCGATCCTTGACATCAAGAGCGATGTCTTGGACAGGTCGCATCTCCGTTCGGATGCAAGGATGCTCTCGGAGGTGACCGGTATTTCAACCGAAGTTTGGGGCGTGTTGTGGATCCTCATCGCAATCGCTCTTACGTTATGGTTTCTCTATCTCGCTGGTAAACCCACTACAGCTGCCCAACCGGCATCTACTGAAGAAAATCTATAACGTTCGCCGGACGCGCCGACTTAACCAAACGGATTGAAACGACCCGACGATATATCACCAAAGAAAAGGAACCATACACAGAGACTTAACAGAAAAAGAGGCACGCAAATCAGTCCGATGAGGATGAAGCACCCCCACATCCACGAGCCTCCGGATTCCTTAGCCGTTGATAGCCGTGCAAGCAACATACCGCCACATATCATGATTATTACAATGAAAGCGAATACCGCTACCGTCAACATTTCTTGTCGTCTCCTTCCGTGAATGTAATCTAATATGAGACACCCTTCAAAAAGTCCCGTCACCCTACGCGCAACGCTGATCGGAATCCTCCTCATACCCTTCAATAGTTACTGGATTCTGCATCTCAGCTATATTTGGGACTCCAACCGACCGACAAGTCTGGCACTCCTATTCAACGTACTGTTTACGTTACTTGTGCTGATCGGGTTCAGTTCAATCCTGCGACGTATTCGTCCAACATTGGCATTTACGCAGGCAGAACTGTTAACGATCTATGCGATGCTGTGCCAAGCCTCCGTTTTTGCCGGGCGCGACATGCTGCAAGTCTTGGTGCCGTTGATGGGGAACGGGTTTTGGTACGCAACCACTGAAAACGAATGGGCACAACTCTTCCATCAGCATCTCCCGGAATGGCTTGTCGTTGGAAAGCAGGAGGTCCTACGTGGCTTTTATGAAGGCGAAAGCACGTTCTATCTACAAGCACATATAAGCGCATGGCTCCTACCGACACTGATCTGGGTCGGTTTCTGCCTCGTCATCGGCGTAACAATGCTCTGCCTCAATGTCCTTTTACGCAAACAGTGGCAAGAGCACGAGCGGCTCACCTACCCGATTGCGCAACTCCCGTATGAAATTACACGGGCAGCATCAAACATAGGTAACCTAAAAACCGCACCCCATCTATTTTTCAATCGACGGATGATGGCTGTCGGATTAAGCATCGCTGCCGTCCTGAACCTGCTCTATAGTTTACACCAAATTGATCCGGTTTTTCCAACAATTCCGCTCTATCACAGCTTTCGGATCGCGGAAAAACCGTGGAGCGCAATGAATAATCCCGGTTTCCGTATCAGTTTCTTCCCGTTTGCAGTCGGTGTGGGTTTCTTAATACCGCTCGATTTAGGGTTCTCCTGCTGGTTTTTCCACCTATTTTGGCATTTTGAAAGGATTATCGGTGAGAGTTTCGGTTGGCGTGGCGCGATCGGATTCCCGAAAGAGATGGCGCAAATTCGCGGGGTATGGTTGGCACTATTCCTCTGGACATTGTGGATGGGACGTGCACATGTCAGGGTTGTACTCCAAACAGTTTTCGTTGGGGGTTTTTGCTTGGGTGTTTCCCCAAGGGCACCTCGTCCCAACGGGCACGGAAACCCTCCCGCTACGAATGATGAAGGTGAGGCTTTACGCTATAGAACGGCATCCATCGGCGTACTCGTCGGGTTCATCTTGATTCTGGCGTTCTGTCTGAAAGCAGGGATGTCCCTCTGGTTCGCCATCCTGTTTTTCGTTCTCTATTTCGCGATGTCGGTGACGATCACTCGGATACGTGCTGAACTCGGACCGCCCGCACACGACCTTTACAACGCCGGCCCTGATCTGCTCCTAACAGACGCACTCGGCACACGTCGAATCGGGAATCGAAACCTTTCGGTGATGTCGCTCTTCTTCTGGCTGAACCATCTCTCTTACCGCGCACACCCGATGCCACACCAGTTAGAGGGATTAAAACTCGCGCATCAAACCCGTTTCAATCCGACGCATCTTCTCTGCGTCTTAGCAATTGCTATCTTCGTAGGCGCGCTCTCTGCAGCATGGGGACACCTGCATCTCTCCTACGAGGTCGGTTTAGAGCAAGCGCGTTCATGGTATGCCCGCGCCGCTTTCAACAGACTTGCCGGATGGCTCTATAACCCCAGTGAAACGAGTATCGCTGGGATGCTCTATACCGCCGGTGGATTTGTTTTTGCTACCGGTCTACTGCTTTTACGGTGGCGATTCATTCAGTGGCCCCTACATCCCGTCGGGTATGTCGTTTCGAGTTGGTGGACCTTCACTGGACTCTGGTTCCCGCTCTTAATCAGTTGGACGGTCAAACGGATTTTGCTTTCAACAGGCGGTGTCCGCTTATACCGGCGTTCGATTCCGTTCTTCATCGGATTAGTTATCGGCGATGTGATCGTTGCATCCATCATCAGCATCCTGGGACTAATTTTCGATTTCCGAGTTGTCTATCTGAGCTGGTAATCCCATAACCGAGAGAATACAAAATATTGCTTGACATCCGAAGCATGTAAGTGGTAAATTTTTTATGTAGAACGCAAAAGCAAAACTATCGTCATTTTGGATGTATTATACAAGATGGATACTACAGACGTGTCACTCAGTGTGAATATCGGCGGGATCCGGATGCGGAACCCCGTCATGACGGCATCCGGTACCTTCGGCTACGGCTCCGAATACGCCGATTTCGTGGATCTGAACCGGCTCGGCGCCGTGGTCGTTAAAGGTGTTACGAGCGTGCCGTGGCCCGGCAATCCGATGCAGCGCATCATGGAAACACCTTCCGGTATGCTCAACGCAATTGGGCTACAGAACGTCGGCGTAGACGGTTTCATTTCGGAAAAGCTCCCTTATCTGCGCGATTTTGATGTACCCGTAATCGTTAACGTTTGCGGAAAAACCGTTGAAGAATACCTCACAGTCGTCGAGAAACTCAACACAGCAGACGGTATCGCTGGTGTAGAACTCAACATCTCTTGTCCGAACTTAGATTGCGGCGGTATGAGTTTCGGTGTTGACGCGACGTTAGCGCATCAACTTGTCAAGGAAGTCCGTTCCCAAACGCGCCTACCACTACTGGTGAAACTCTCCCCGAACATCACAGATATTACCGTCATCGCACGCGCCGTTGAGGATGCCGGAGCAGACGGACTCTCCGCTATCAATACGCTCCTCGGTATGGCAATCAATACAGAAACGCGGAAGCCGGAACTCGCAAACGTTACAGGTGGACTCTCCGGTCCCGCAATAAAGCCTGTCGCACTGCGATTGGTTTGGGAGGTCTACAAAAGCGTCTCTATCCCAATCGTCGGGATGGGCGGCATTATGAGCGCGACAGATGCTATAGAATTTTTTATCGCCGGTGCATCCGCTATAGCCGTCGGGACAGCGAACTTCGTCAATCCACAAGCATCAATGGAAGTCGTAAAAGGTATACGTGCCTATCTCAATCAAGCAAATATGAAGTCGGTTAAAGAACTTGTTGGAAGTCTGAAGGTTGATTTGTAACCCTTATGAAAAGGTTATATTTTTTTCACATAAGGCGCGCTCACAGCACGCGCGCAGAGGAGGAAGATGCGGCATCTGGTAACACTCGACGATTTGTCGAATTTTGAAATCGAGCAGATATTTCGGCTCGCAACAGGAATGCAGTCACAGCAGGAGACGTGGGCAGGGATTTGCCGTGGTAAATTGCTGGCAACCCTTTTCTATGAACCGAGCACACGCACGCGACTCTCCTTTGAGAGTGCTATGGAACGACTCAACGGCAGAACCCTCGGCTTTTCTGATCCGCGTGCGACTTCCGCGACGAAAGGTGAAACCCTCGCCGATACTGCACGGATGGTGACGAATTATGTCGACCTTATTGTTGTTCGACACAACTGGGCGGGTTCGACACGTGTCATTGCACAGCACGCACATATCCCAGTCATCAACGGTGGTGACGGCAGCCATACGCACCCGACACAAGCACTCGCCGATCTCTATACAATTATACGCCGGAAATCACAGATACAAGGGTTAACCGTCGGTGTCTGCGGGGACCTGCAGTTCGGACGTGCGGCACATTCATTCGCGCTTGCAGTTGCCCGGTTCGGTGGAAACCTGATTCACATCGCACCGAAACCGCTACAGATGCCGCCCTGGGTGCTCGCGCAACTTAAACACGCCTATGGACAAACACCCATTGAGGTCGAAAGCGTTACAGAGGTAATTGACAGGTTAGATGTCATCTACGTCAACCGACTGCAAGAGGAGAGGCTACCACCGAACATGGACGCTGAAACCGTCCGAGGAAGTTACCTGTTGAATGCAGCGGTCATGAAACACGCCAAACCCGATGCCATGATCATGCATCCGCTCCCACGCGTCAACGAACTCGCTTATGAGTTAGATGACGATCCGCGTGCCGCATATTTTGAACAGTCCGCGAACGCTGTCCCGGTTCGGATGGCACTGATTGCCAGTCTCATGGGGTTGGAACAACTTATCTTGACGCAACCGCCGAAACGAGAGATCACCACTACTGAAAAACAGTGTGAAAACACAAACTGCGTTACCAACCACGAGACATATCTAACGGCTGAACGTGAAACATTCGGTGGAACTGTCAGGTTAGATGCCTGTGCCTACTGTGGAAACCTTCAGTCTTAAAATAAGGCATTCACTCGCCTTCGGTGGTTCCGCTGGTTCGCAATGTCTCCTTTTCAAGGATCGCCATCGCTGTCATACGTAAGAGGACGCTGTGAGGACCAACGGCATACCATTTTCCATCGGCGAATGTCGTAACAACGTAGTCTCTTTCGCCAGCACTTTCCTCGGCATCAGACGGTCCTGCAAAGAAATCATCGGGTAACCAGTTCTCATAGGTAAGAGGATCGCCATTATCCCACTGTCACTGCCCTTCTGTTTCTGTATCGCTGAGTCCGATCCAGTAAAATTCATGTCCAAAAACCGCTGAAAGCCATGCCTGTTCTTCAGCATTATTAATTGCAACGAGATGCGCTTTTTCTTCAGCGGCTTGTGCAACAGCGTCGTCCCGAGATTCACACGGTATCCGTTTATAAGCGTGCCCATTTGCGGGGTTGACGATCCAAACGGCGTCAAACGCTGCGATCGGTATGGGTTTCGGTTTCGGTGGCGTAGTCGGCGGAATAAATGGAGGTCTATCAGGGGGGCGTTCGGCGGCAATCGGTTCACTGTTAAACGTTAAGGTCAGACCATCAAGCCGGTCTCCGGGGCTTAGGCGTACAGGCCCAGCTGTTGCCCTAAGTTCTTGGTATTCCACTGAGATTGTGTAGTTTGAGGTATCATCTTTCTCATCAAAATAAAAGAGGAAGTAGCCATCGGCATCCGTTCGAGGACTCCCGCCTGAACTCCGGTGCCCTTGTCCATCTACGTGAGTGGCGTTGTAGCCGAGACGCAGGCGCGCATTGCGGAGCGGTGTCCCGTCTTTAAAGAGAACACGTCCGCGAATCCGCATCCGAGGTTGCACAGTAACTTGTACGTTGTTAATATGGGATCCGGGCTCGACACCAAATGCGATGAGACTAAAATCATTACGCGGATAGAAGGTTATACCTCGGATATCAAGAGATAAAACTTCAAAATCGGGTTCAAAATCTTCTGATTCCATCTCGCCAATCCCACCGGCGTGTATCGCTGCTATGTCCTCTTCCTCTATAGCCCGCGTAATTTTCGCCTCAAGTTCCTTCGGAAAAATCGCATCCACATTCTGACGGAGCGCGCTGAAGTACGATATCCCAGGCGCAACGCGTGTGATCGAAAACCGCCCTTCTGCATCTGTGCGTGCGCGTCGCGTAGCCGGATAATCCATTGGAGAAAAATGAAAATCAATATCGCCGCCGATAAATCTTGTAGGTACAATCATAACTGGCAGCGCCGCAACCGGATTCCCCTCTGTATCAACAACGCGCCCAGAGAACGTTCCTGTACCTTCTTCAGCGACACTGCGTGAACCTAAGCCGCTGAAAAGCAAAACAGCTGTTATTAACAAGGACAAACCTTTTGTATGGAGTGAATGTTTCATCACTTTCTCCTTTAGCGCAGAGCATAAGACTTACTTCTTCATCGGCAAATTTTCTTTCTCAATCAGTGCTGTCCGAATTAGGGATATTCCCCCATGTCCCGGTCCAAAATCCTCCCATTTCCCGGAAGGACTTAAAATGACATAATCCTCATCTCCGATACTGGTATCTTCAGGTTGCTGGAGTCCCCAGTTCCTATAGGTAAGTGGCTCACCGTTGGCCCATACCCATTGCCCTTCTTCAGCGATGTCATTGAGTCCGATCCAACTCGGTCGACCGCCTAAGACGGTTTGCAACCATTTCTGTTCCATTTCATCATTGATAGTAACGAGATACGCGCCTTCGGCAGCAGCTTGCGCCTGGGCATCCTCCCAATCCTCACACCGAATTCTTTTGTAAGCGTGGCCATTTTCTGGACAGACTACCCACACGTCTTGTAGACTGGCGTTCGCTACCGGGCGGGCATCTCTTGTTGAGGCAGACGCGCCAGCAGACCTGCCGCGCTGGGCCCGCAAAGGCGAGGCTGGTATGTCATCAAACGTGAAAACAACCTCGTGCGTCGGATCTCCCGGTTTACGAGAAATCGGTTTAACACTCACGGTTTGTCCTTGGTAAACGACAGATAACATGTAAAATGCTGGTCCCCCTAAATTTTCATCCATATAGTGTGAAAAATAACCTTCAGCGTCTGTGCCAATACCACCGTACGATCCAGAAAAATCGCCACGTAAACCGACCCCTCGCAAACGGAGGTGGATAGGTGCGTTGGGGATTGCGGTCCCGTCTACACGCTGTAACCGACCACGGATGTGTGGTTGCTGCATCGTAACTTCAATCTTTTCGATGTGTCTGCCCGGACTCGTAGCAAATACGATCCCAGGATCCCAGCCACTTGGATAGAGAAACAACGCTCCAATTTGAACCTTTAAAATACGGGTTCCAAAGTCATGACGGAGTGGAAATCCGGTCAATAACACCGGACCATCAATAACACTGGCGAGGGTGAAACGTCCCTCCGCATCACTTTCCGCGCGAAATGGCAAAGGGCCTTCAATGGGTGCGTTAGGTGCTTGAATGATGGGGAACCAAGAACCATTACCGTCAAACACAGGAACGATAGTTATAGCACACCCAGCAATTGGGTTTCCCGTTTCATCAATGACCCGCCCAGAAAAGGTTGTTAATGCGCCTTCTTGTGCACTGCTGCACCAAACAACAATACAGAGTACCACTGCGATACAGATGAAAAAGGCAGCCTTTTTTTTCTCGAAACACAGATGTATCATAATTTTTCTCCCTTGGAACCGTAAGGTAATTTACTCGTCATCGGACTGTTCTACAGCAGGTACTTTAGAAACCAATCCATCCTTTTCAATCACCAATTTTCTGATCGGCGGGTCGTTCAACTTTAGGAGGATTGCCGTCAAGCGTTAAAATCAGATTCTCTGGTGCCACGCCATCTTTGACTAAAAAAGGACCTGCGTCTGCAGAGAGACCCTTATGCTCAAAAGAAAGCGTGTAATACCCCGGTTCATCTCTGTATAACGTAAAGTGCCCATCGGCATCCGAAAAAAAGTACGCCGAGCTGCTCGAACGATGGTTCGCACTCGCCTCATCCCGCCATCGCGTTCTAATCCGTCCTTCGGTGTCGGCGAGGGGCGTACCGTCAGCGTAAATAATACGCCCACGAATCTGCATCCGAGACTTGACTGTGATTTCGACGTTTTTAAGCACTACGCCAGGCTTCAGCCCGAAGGTAAGTCCACCAAAAAAGGCAGGACCACGCATCTCGGTATGATTGAAGAAGGTGATTTTTCCGACCTCAATGGAGATAATCCTCTTATCCGGCTCAAGACTCCCAGGTCTCAGCATCTCGGGCGGGACCTGCTCGCCTTGACGTATTTTTTCGGGGTCAATTTTCTCAAATGCATCCAGTATAACACCTGGGATCACGTTTAACTGGATGAGTCCGGGTTGGATATTCGTGGCAGTGAAAGTTCCATCTGAATCGGTTTCTACCGGAACAGTCGCACGCGGCATCCCGGGACCGTCCACACCTTCAGGCGGTTGTTGGAAAGGGTTTAGGAACATACCACCAGGCTGTAGATGTCCATCGCGGAGCTGCATCGGTTGAATAGTGAACATGAACCCGGCAATAGCGTTGCCTTCCAGGTCGATAACTTTACCTGATATTCCGCTCGGGGGTCCTAAAGGCACTTGCGCCGCTTCAAAGCGTGCCGGGTCGTGGACCTGAGGCGGGCGCACCACGATTCTCTCCGGTCTGGGGGCTCGCGGTTTATCTCCGAAGGTTAAAACGAGCCCATCAAGCCGCTGCCCATCTTCAAGCAAAATCTCTTCGGATTCCACAGACTGCCCTTGATGACTTACCGTGACTGTGTAGTAAGCAGCTTCGTTCACATATTCGACAAAGTAGCCATCCTCGTCAAGCGTTGCTGAGCCGCTGCTGCTCCCTCTGCCTCTACCTTCTATGTCGCGCCGTCTTACACCCAGCTGAACCCCTACATTACGAAGCGGCGTGCCATCCGCGGAAAGAACGCGCCCACGAATACGCATCCGAAGCCGGACGGTTACCTCCACGTTTTCAATATCTGTCTCTGGGGCAATAGCAAAATTAAGACCCCCAAAAAAGTGCTGCCGTTGATCTAAGTAGACGCGTATGCCCTCAATCTCAACAGAGAGCATTTCATAATCTGAATTGTGTTCAGGGAACAGTATTAATCGACTCACCGAAGGTGTAGCGATGTTACGAATCGAAAACGCGCCTGTTGCGTCCGTCTCACTCGGGGCTGCTGGCGGAAACATAGCTTCAAACCGATCGGGCAACTCAACTCGCACCCGGTGGCGTGGGGCTGGTGGTGTGTTGCCCGGAAATGACGGGAGCGCGATAATGAGACCTTCAACAGGTTGTCCGTCCTCGTCAACAACTCTACCTGAAAAACTTGCCGCTACGCTCGGTAGAGAAGTCGCGAGCAGAAACGCGAGGCTTCCAACGATAATTAAAAAGGCGGTGAAGTAGGAATGTTTCATGGTGAATTTCTCCTTTTGTGGGTTTCACGAAAAAATTGGAGCGGCTGGACATTATGTGGATGTATCACAACAAATTATAACATTTGTGTCCGCTCTTGACAACATTTTTATCAGGCGCATTCCTCTACAAATATAGAGACCCATTAAAAATAAAAAGGGTGCATAATTTCAGGTAAGCCGTCATTATCTGAATTTTGGGTTAGCACTTCTTTGGTCTGAAAACGATTTTCCGCCTAAAGCACTTAAGAAACTAATACCATTTCTAAATAAACGCCTCTCATTAACAAAAACCCGTTCGTAGTTGCGCAATTCATTGCGCTCTTACATGCGGATATCTCATAGAGTTCTGAAATCTCTATAATGCGACTTTATTTTTTTGATTTGGTATAAAACCAAAACACAAAGTACTGGGTCATTCAATTGTCCGTTTTTGGTGTTGTCCTTTTCACAGGTGATAATAATTAATATATATTACTTAAAATATAACTACAATTAAAGAAAACTACCTAAATTTTCGCAGCATTTCGCAGCATTTCGCTAGAAAGACGTAAAATCCAATAATTTCTTAAATAGGACTTACGCATGCTGCTCTTTTGTAGCACGATGCACTTCGCATCTGGGCGAGTACGCCGCAAAACTTCATAGAAGTTGCCAGTAACCAGTCACCAGTATCCAGTGAAAAGAGGTTTTCTTTTCTGGTAACTGATAACTGGCAACTGGTAACTGATCCAGTTTGTGTCA
>ASZN01000043.1 GCA_000406005.1 Candidatus Poribacteria bacterium WGA-3G | reverse complement strand
AAGCGCAGCGTACTGGTAACTGGTAACTATATACACAATGACCAAAACAGAACTTGCAAAACAGATTCGTGAGGCTTCGTATCTCACAGGTGAATTTACACTCCGTTCAGGGAATATCAGCAATTTCTACTGGGATAAATACCGGTTTGAAAGTGATCCTGTACTGCTCAGAGCCATTGCTAAAGAGATGGCGAAGCTGCTGCCGTCAACCTGTGAGGGATTGGCAGGCTTAGAATTAGGGGGCATTCCGCTTGCAACGGCACTCTCCATGCAGACAGGGCTCCCCTGTTTCTACGTCCGTAAGGAAGCGAAAACCTACGGCACATGTAATCTCATAGAGGGAGGTGCCACGGAAGGTAGCACCCTTGTCGTAATAGAGGACGTGATTACGACAGCAGGACAAGTTTGCACGTCCATTGAACAGATCCGTGCAGCGGGTTACAATGTGGAGCACGTCATAGCAGTCATCGATCGAGAGGCTGGCGGCGGTGCGAAAATTGTGGCACTCGGATGCTCGTTCGCACCCGTGTTCACACTCACAGAATTAGAAAGGAAGTAGCCATCGGTTTCCGTCAACCATCAGCCGTCAGCCATCGGTTTCCGTCAGCCATCAGATAGAGGACTCTGGTTCAAAAACACCCTCTTTGCTGATGGTTTCCGATAGCCGATAGCCATTTCTGCTGATGGTTTCCGATAGCCGATAGCCATTAAAAATGAAGATACTGTTTATCGGAGACATCGTCGGAAATCCGGGTAGAACAGCAACGACGAAATTTTTGGAAGAACATCAACACGAATACGATTTTATTGTAGCGAACGGTGAGAACGCAGCCGGTGGGAAAGGTTTGACGTTTGACATCGTTGATCAACTCCTGGCATCAGGTGTCTCCGCCATCACGACCGGCAACCACGTCTGGGACAACAAAGACATCTTCGGCTTTATCGAGACAACGCCGCAGCTCATACGTCCGGCGAACTATCCGACCGAAGTCGCCGGACGCGGTGTAACAATCGTGGATTCTGCCGACGGACAGACGAAACTCGGTGTCATCAATCTCGCCGGGCAGATCTTCATGAATCCATATACGAACCCGTTCCACGCGCTCGACACCATTTTACCCGAAATCAAAGCCGAGACTCCGTATATCCTCCTCGACTTTCATGCAGAGGCTACCTCCGAGAAAATCGCAATGGGTTGGCACACCGACGGCCGTGTCGGCGCAGTCATCGGAACCCATACACATGTCCCAACAGCCGATGCACGCATCCTCCCCCAAGGTACCGCTTACATTACGGATGTCGGTATGACGGGACCCTACGACTCGGTTATCGGTACACGGATAGACTTGGTGCTTGAACGGTTCCTGACAATGATGCCGACCCGTTTCGCTGTCGCTAAGGACAACATCAAGCTCTGCGGGGCAGAGATAGAGCTCGACGAGAATACAGGACTGGCACGCAGCATCGTGCCACTACAACAGCAATATTAATGAGTTGTCAGTTGTCCGTACGGTTTTCTACGAAAACCTTTCAGTTAAGAGTTATCAGTTAACAGTACTCAGTGCGCAGTTAAAGAGGGTTTCGGCAATTCCAACGACTCTTGTAACTGAAAGGGAATGCACGCGTTCCCGTACTGACAACTATTCCCTCTGATAACTGAGCACTGACAACTGGGAACCGAGGACTAATATGCAATTAGAATTTTCGATACCAACAAAAACTGTCCGTCGTGTCAGTGAAATAACAAACCTACTGAAAAGGTTGATAGACAAACAGCCGGAATTCCAGAACGTGTGGGTACAGGGAGAGGTCTCCAATTACAGTCGGTCTGGTGCTGGACACGTCTATTTCACGCTTAAAGAAGATAACTATCAGATCTCTGTTGCTATCTTTCGGAGTCATGCGACACGCCTGAAATTTTTACCGAAGGACGGCGAGGAGATTATTGTCCAAGGGCAGCTGAGCCTCTATTCCGCGAGGGGGCAATATCAGATTGTCGGTCGAAACGTGGAACCGGTCGGGATCGGTGCTTTGCAGCGCGCTTATGAAGAATTGAAGCAGCAACTCACAAACGAAGGTCTGTTTGATGACAGGTATAAAAAACCGTTACCAAAATTCCCTCGGAAAATCGGTGTGATTACATCACCGACAGGCGCGGCAATTCAGGACATCCTCCAACAACTCCGTAAACGCTACCCGTTAGCCGAGGTGTTGCTGCACCCGACGCTCGTCCAAGGGGATGATGCATCCCAAGGGATTTCCCGTGCGCTACAGGTGATGAATCAGCGGGACGACATAGATGTACTCATCGTCGGACGCGGCGGCGGTTCCATCGAAGACCTCTGGGCATTCAACGAAGAACGCGTCGCACGTGCGATTTTCGATTCCAGAATTCCTGTCGTCTCCGCAGTCGGACACGAAACGGATTTCACCATCGCCGATTGGGTGGCAGATCATCGAGCACCAACGCCGTCGGCTGCTGTAGAACATATCGTCCCGGATCAGAATGAACTTTTCGCACAACTTAATGGCATCAATACTTGGCTGCGTACAACAATCCAGAACCGATTAAACGGAGATCAAACACGACTCCAAGAACTGGAGACACGGCTTGCACCGGCACAACGTAAAGATGCTATCTATCAACTTTACCAAAGAATGGATAACTTGGACGTGGCGTGTCGGAACGCTGTAAAACGTAACCTTACCGACAGCAAAAACAGGTTACACGCGCTCGCACAACACCTAAACGCTCTCAGTCCGTTAGCCACGTTAAAGCGCGGGTATAGCATCACCCGAAAAACAGACGGTGAAGTCCTCACCGATGCTGAACAGGTATCCGTCGGTGACAAAATTGAAGTTCAACTCTCACGCGGGCATCTCACGTGTCGCGTTGAAGAACGCTTGGACGAAAACCGACATAAGTAAGAAACAACCTTGAGATACCCGGGCACGTTCTGAAAGATAGACGAGGAGACCGCACCCTTACAAGCCGTCTTCTGTCAATACGGAGATAAGGCATGACTTTTGAAGAAAAACTTACAAAACTCTCGAAAATTGTTGAACAACTCGAATCTGGTAACGAGCTGCCCCTCGAAGAATCGCTCAAACTTTTCGAGGAAGGTGTCGGCTTAGTTTCGTCTTGTCGGGAAATGCTTGAGAAAGCAGAACAGCGGGTTGAAAACGTTCTTGAAGGAGAATAGCCTACAGCCGTCAGCCATCTTGCCGATAACCATTAAATAGGATTAACAATATGATTTTAGAAAAAATTAATACGCCATCCGATCTTAAAAAACTTGAAATAGATGAACTGAAAGATCTCGCACAAGAGATGCGCGACTATCTACTGACAGTCCTCTCAGAGCATGCGGGTCACTTCGCACCCAACTTCGGCACCATCGAATTGGCAATAGCCTTGCATGCCGTCTTTGATACCCCACGCGATAAAGTCATCTGGGACATCGGGCATCAGGCGTACCCGCATAAACTGCTGACCGGCAGGCGAGACGAGTTCCCAACGCTCAGACAGAGCGGCGGCATCAGCGGTTTTCTCAGCAGAGACGAGAGCGAATATGACGTTTTCGGTGCCGGTCATTCCAGCACCTCTATCGCCGCAGCGTTAGGTATCGCCACGGCGCGAGACTTGACCAACGAGACTTACAAAGTCGTCGCTGTTATCGGGGACGGCGGGTTAACAGGCGGGATGGCGTTTGAAGCGTTAAACGCCGCAGGCGACTTTAAAAACGATATGGTCGTTATCCTCAACGATAACAACATGTCCATTTCAGCGACTGTCGGCGCGTTCTCAAAACATTTCCACAAACTCACAAGTTCACCACACTATAACTTCCTCCGCTCCGGTGTCAAAGAGTTCCTGAACTTAATTCCGGCAGATGCAACGCAGATTGCACGTAAAATCGAGGCTTCCTTGAAAGCCGGTACGCTATTTGAGGAATTCGGGTTCCGATACTTCGGACCCCTTGACGGAAACGACTTGGAGGCACTGATTCCGGTGCTAACGGGTATCCGGAATCTCACGGGTCCCATCCTACTGCATGTCGTAACCGAAAAAGGACGCGGCTACGCACCAGCAGAAGCCGATCCAATCGGGTTCTATAGCGTCAGCGGTCCCTTCAATCTCAAAACAGGTAAAACATTGAAACCGAAACCGCCGACCCCGACCTATACGGAAGTATTCAGCCGGACACTCATTGAACTGGCGAAACGCGATGCACGCGTCATCGGTGTAACCGCAGCAATGCCGGGGGGCACTGGGTTGGATAAATTCAGCGACGCGTTTCCGAGTCGATGCTTCGATCTCGGATTAGCAGAACAGTGCGCCGTCACGTTTTCTGCGGGGCTCGCAGCACAAGGCATGCGCCCTGTCACCGCGATCTATTCGACCTTCCTTCAACGGAGTTACGATCAGGTACTACACGATGTCTGCATCCAAAAACTCCCTGTCATCTTCGCATTAGACAGAGGCGGACTCGTCGGCGCAGACGGTCCGACGCACCACGGGGTCTTCGATCTGGCATTCCTCCGTTCGATCCCGAACATGGTCGTGATGGCACCGAAAGATGAAAACGAATTACAGTCTATGGTCAAAACGGCACTCGTGTACGAAGACGGACCGATCGCGTTCCGCTATCCACGTGGCACAGGTGTCGGTGTAAAAATCGCACCAGAGCCGCGTCCCTTACCTATCGGAAAAAGCGAAATTATTAGAGAGGGTAACGATATACTGATCATCGCTATCGGCAGCCGCGTCTATCCTGCACTTGATGCGGCGCAGATGTTAGCCGACACCGGAATTTCCGCAACGGTTGTCAACGCAAGGTTCGTAAAACCGTTAGACACTGCAACAATTCTACCGCTCGCCGAACAGATCGGTAAAGTCATTACGATTGAAGACGGCGTGGTGATGGGCGGTTTCGGGAGCACCGTTTTGGAGGCTCTCGCCGCAGCCGGTATCACAGACGTTCAGATCACGAATCTCGGCATCCCTGACGAATTCATTGAGCACGGTGATCTCCAGCATCTCTATGCACGCTGCCGGTGCGATGCTGACGCTGTTGTTCGCACGGCAGAGAAAATGCTCTAATAGCGTCAAAGGGTTAGCACGCTATGCAACGGATTGACACTTTTCTCGTAGAACACAATTTAGTGGAGAGCCGCGAACAGGCGAAACGGCTGATCCTTGCAGGTGCAGTGACCGTTAACGGCAACGCCAGCATTAAGCCGGGGCATCGGATTCCCGACGATGCAGAGGTCATCGTTAAAGCGCAGGAAAAATATGTCAGCCGCGGCGGGGTCAAGTTGGAAAAAGCGTTAAGCACCTTCAATGTAGATGTCCGAAATCGGGTCGCCCTTGATGTCGGCGCATCTACCGGCGGATTCACAGACTGTCTCCTCCAACACGGTGCAAAATTTGTCTATGCCGTCGATGTCGGCTACGGGCAACTCGCATGGAAACTCCGAACACACCCACAAGTCAAGTCGATTGAAAAGACGAATATCCGACATCTAACGCCGACGCTCTTAAATAGGGACGAGGGAACCTTGAAGAAACACCCAAGCAAAAACCCCGTACACGATAGCAAAGACTTTATCTCTATCGCTGTGATTGATGTCTCTTTTATCTCACTGAGAACAGTGCTACCGAGGGTCATCAAACTCCTGACACAGGCGAATAGTTTTCAGTTAAGACGGAGACCTTCTCAAAATGATGACCTCTTAACTGAAAACCGAAAGGTTTTTCGCAGAAAAACCGTACTGACAACTGATAATCATTCCTATGATATTATCGCACTCCTCAAACCGCAATTTGAGGCAGGAAAAGCACACGTCAAAAAAGGCGGAATTGTGTCCGATAAACAGGTACATATTGAAACAATAGACAATCTCAGCACCTTCGTTAGGGAGAAACTCGGTGCAACCGTCCACGGGTTAACCTATTCACCCATCCACAAGGGCATAGGTAATATTGAGTACCTGCTTTGGTTGACTCTTAACCCGAATCCGGACGTAAGCAGACTGGAAAAGCACGAAAAACCTAAGCAGACAACAGCCGAGATCGTCGCTGATGCTCACGAAGCGTTTGGAAGCTGAGTACTGAAAACCGTACAACTCAATAAAGATGCGAAAAAGAATCCAAAAAATCTCCATTTTCCTCGGAATATCCTTTATCATTCTGCTATGCGGTGCGCTGGTATTTGTTCAGTCAGAGACCTTCCTCAATTGGGTCGAAAAAAGGCTTGAGACGGAATTGAAAAAGCGGCTAACAGATGATTACACGATCAGTATTGAGGACATAGAGGGCAGCGTCTTCGGGAATGTTACCGTTAAAAACGTTAAAATCGCCCAAGTCTCCGAAGCAGATGCCCCCGTAATTTCGACGCGCAGAGTCGTCCTGAAATACAATCTGCTGCAGTTGCTATCGCGTAAATTTGAAGTTACGGAATTGACGGTAGATGATCCGGAAATCCGTGCGAAGTCGGATTCTGAAGGTAAATTGAATCTGTCCAAGATATTTCAGGAGCCCTCGTCAAGTGAGGACGCTCCACAATTCAGTTTCGCTGTTGAAAAAATTCGACTTAATCAAGGAAAAATTGATTACACGGATCCGCAAAGGGACCTCGAAATAAGCGTTCGGGGAATCACGATTAACGTGGACGGTACCCTTGATACATGGAATCACAAAGGGAATTTGAAGATCGACGCTGGCAGCTTCGCGTTCAACGGTGCCGAGGCACCGATTGATACGTTTGAAGCCGATTTTCAGATTTTAACGACACATAGCGAATTAGGAAGACTGCAGTTAGAATTTGGCAACTCATATTTGGACGTTACAGGGCATTTTCCGAGCGGAGAAACCGGCGCACCTTGGGAAATCGCACTCAATATACAGAAACTGGATGTCGCAGATGTAGACCCGTTTTTCGGTGAAGACATCGCACTCGAAGGGAACATAAAGGGGAGGATGACAGCGTTTGGCACAGATTCCGACCTCACTGTCGCACTCACTGCCGAAATGCCGACCTTTTCTATCACACAAGCCGAGAATAATAGACACATTGCGCTGACAGACCTCATAATTGATGCCGCGCTCAATTTACACCCGATCCCTACGTTAACGCTAAAAACCTTCAATGCACAAATTGCCGATGGTACCTTGACCGGTAACGGAAAAATCGAACGCCAAACGCAATCGATAGGCACTCTCATCGCGCAGCTTCAACAACTCATAACACATCCGATCGCCTATAGCGGACAGTTAGAGGCAACCGACATCCAACTCATGCCGTTGCTCTCGATGTTCGTTCAACTCCCTGACTTCCTTGTGGACAGTACCGGACACCTCTCAGGAAACGCCACGTTCAACGGAAACAATACGGACATTTCAACGCTCGATCTCCAGAGCAAGTTAGAGATAACAGACATCGTCCTGAATACGGTAGCACTGAAGGATTCCGCGCTCAATTGTAAAATTGAGGATGGCGTATTGAATACCGATGGATACCTCGATGAAACCGTGATTGCCGTCACCGGTCCCTTCCCGTTAACTGAACAAGACCTTCTCGACATCCACATATCCGACATCAACTTTGACGATCTCATGCAAATTGTCAATAGCGCGGATTTCGGCGGAACGGGTGAATACACAGCGAAATTGTCATCGGACGGCAAACTAAACGGACATATCAAAATTCCGAACGCGAATTTCTTCGACATCCCCATCGGCGTATTGACAGGCAATCTCAACTATCACGATGGACAGGTGTTCATCGAAAATGGACGACTCACCAAAAACACGATAAACTTGACCAAGAACGCGCGCCTACTTTCAAATATCGGAAATCGCGTTCTTGGTCAAGCTGTGACAGAAGAGGTGAGCCGTGCCTCAATCACCGGTGTTGTGGATGTTGAGGGTGAGTTCCCAGCACAGCTCAGCGTCATCGCGAATCCGGTTTATGTTCAACACTATCCAAAGTTATTGTTAGGTGCGGAATATCCGGTAACCGCTGAAATCAGAGGCGAACTCACATTGGATGGAACGCTCATCAACCTTGATGGGAGTGCCGACTTTAGCGTCACAGAGGGCATCGCATGGGGGCTCCATTTGGACCCGCTAACGCTCCCGCTGCGCATTGAGGATTATTACCTCACACTCTCCGATTTCAAGGTAACCACCCGCGGTCAGAGTGCTACGCTCAATGTAGCAGTTGCACCGAACGCCGACTTTGATTTCCGACTCGAAAGCGACGCACCTGTGAATTTTCAGGAACTTTCCAAGGCAGCGCAAATTTCTGACTTCCCTTTCGACGGACAATTTGATGTTTCGGTCGTCGGCATATTCAAGAAACCGGACCCCCTCGATTTTCAGATTGAACTTGATTTCGCAGATATAACCTATTTAGACTTTGAAGACAGCGGACACGTTGAGAGGTTTCCACTCGGTGAGGCAGTCTTACACGGCGAACTCGTAGAACTGGAAAATACTACCGGTGAATCGGATCGATTTGACTTCACAGGGAACGGGTTCAGTGGTCAGATTCAAGGCTATGTGAGCATGGCTCTCGACAACCCTTACAAATTCACAGTAGAGACAAGCGGACTTGAAGTGAGACCGATTCTGCGTATCCTGCACCCTGCTTTTGAAACAGTCACTGGTGTCGCCGATGGACGCGCACAAATAGAGGGAACCGTGACAGACCTTGTAGGCGGAACCGAAAATACATCTCCTAATTCTGAGGAACAACACATCTTCCCCTATAAAGTCGATGTTGAAGTAGACACCAGCCAACTTCAATACAGTGAACCAACAGGACGAACGATCCCATTCACAAATGCCGAACAAATCCAAATACGTCTCAGAGACGATATATGGACGATTGATGCGCTTTCTTGTAGGACATTAGAGGATACACTCCCTTTTATTGAACTTACAGGGACCTTTGACGCAAAAAGCGACACGATGGAGCTTCACGCGAGTGCCGACGGATTCGCTTTATCCGCTTTTGCACCAGCAGTCGGACTTTTCCCTGAAGACATAACGGCTGGTACCGGTCGCTACACAGCAGAGATAGATGGAACCTCTCAACACCCGATAGTCGTGGCAGACTGGATAATTCCGAAATTAGATTTGAAAACCGAAAACGGTGTTATCCACATCACTGAAGCGAGTGGAACAATGGACTACCGGAACGATACACTCCATTTTGAAAAGACGACGTTGAAACTTTTAGGGAACCTGGTAGATATAGCAGGCGACATAAATGTTGACCTCGAAGATCTTAGCAATTCGCAGCTGCACCTCACCGTCAATGCCCCTGTTTTGGAAGTGACAACGTTTGCGGAGTGGTTACCAGTTACCAGTTACCAGTTACCAGTTAAAGAGGTGTCTTATGGCAGGAACAATCCAAGCCCGCGACACAATATCTTAACCGAAGACCGAGAACCGAAGACCGAGAACCATTTCCCCCGCGGCGTATTAGATACCTCAATTGACATCACAGGGACCATCACTGAAACTTTAATTGCCCTCCACGCACAAACGGGACCACAGCAACCGATTCACCTCGCGCCTTATGCCAATCCCATTACACTGGCAAATCTAAACGCAAATGCGACGCTTCGTTCGGATTTTATACACATCAAATCTTTAAAAGCGAACGGACAGATAGGCGGCAGCACCTACGCAGTACAAGGAGACGCTTCGTTCTCAACACAAGACGCGGAAAAGACACAGTTCACAATAGATATGTCAGCATCCAAACTCGAAGTCTCTGATTTTGTGGCATTCCTATCAGACGAAACCTCACCCGTACACGGCACCGTTTCCGGTCAAGTGAAACTTAACGGCACAGGTATAGACCTACATAAAATCTCTATAACCGGCAGCATCGCCGAGCTTAACCTTCACGGATACGACACAGACTTCACAAACAGGTCTGAAATCGAGTTCCAATCCGAACGCGGCGATCTCACTGTCCATCTGCCCTTAGAATTGAAGTCGTCTGAAATAACCGCAACGACAGACATCCATATAACAGGAACTTTCGAGGCACCGGAAATCATAGCAGATTGGAACGGGAACATCAGCGAAATGGAATCGAACGGGAAGGTCGAGTACCGTGATGAACTGATAACAGTTAGAAGTATTGAACTGAAGAACCATTCGGGTACGTCAACGATGACTGGCGTTATTCCGTTTAATTTGGCATTTACGGCGATAGACATCTCTAACCGATTTACAGAACAACCGATGGATCTACGTTTACGCGGCTACGAATTGCCACTTGAGTTCTTCCCCGGTATCGGTACGCTCTTTTCGGAATCAGACGGCACCGTTGACATAGATTTAACCGTACAAGGGACGAGTCGCAACCCACACATAATAGGAGATATGTCACTGGAGGCGTTGCAACTCCAGCTGATAAATTTCCACGCACCGATCCAGAATATGAAGGTGACACTGACTGCAAGCAAAAACATAATTGATTTCAAAGAACTCCAATTTGAAATGGATCCCGGTTACTGTACGCTCCAGCAGGGAAAATTGGTATTAGACGGGTTAACGCCTAAAGCGTTGACGCTAATCGGATTGAGATTTGAAAGATTTCCATTCGGTTCAACAATGCAGCACGCGCTCCCACCAGAGGTACTCAAAGACGTTGAGGGACACGTATCCGCGACGCTCACTGGATTGACAGTCCCATTTGATCGTTTCCTGACAAAAATAGCGGGGACACCACTCCCACAAATCCGAGAACTCCCTTCACTCAGGGACTTCGCAGCGGTTTCAAGCGCGGACCTCTCTATTAACAGTGTCCGTCTCGCCTTTACAGTGATGGCATGGAATCGGCATTACGACTTCCAAGGCCCGCGACCGGTTCAGATGTCTCTAAACGCAGGAATACTCACCCTACCAGAAACGTTTATCCTTGAAAATCAGCACACCTTCTCTGTCAAGCAAACTTTCACCAGTGAGGACGAAAAGCCGGAAGACATCCGCGGCGATGTATACACAATAGAAGACGCACAGACGACACTCAGCATTGACAGCGGAAATCTGTGGTCAGTAAACGGTGAATTTGATACTGCACTGCGGTTTAATAATTTCGATGTCTCAGCCATAACGGACACTTGGTCCGCACCCTATCGGGTTAACGGTGCATTGTCGGGGACCCTACACGTGAAAGGCACCAGCAAAAATCCGAAGATCACTTTCCGACGACACGAATCCGAACCCGCCGAACTCTACTTGGATGATATACCGATCGACTTACGGTGGAGAGTCCGATATCAGGACGGAAAATGGGAAATCTCAAAAAAACGGTTCGCTTATATCAGTTTCGGTGGAAATGATCTAAGATTTTCCGGGACACTGCCGTATCAAATTGAATTGATTCCTTTTCTCATGGAGCTCCAACGAACACCAGATATAGTATGGAAAAAGTTCCGAGAGACAGACATATATGGCACTTTGGACCTGAATATAAAATATCTCGACATTCTACAGTCCATGGTCCCAGATCTCACATCACCAACTGGAACAAGTTCCGTCTTTGTTGAATTTACAGGCACAGTGGAAACACCGAAAGCCTTAGGTGCTGTGGTTTTCAATAACATCGGATTTAGTTTTCCAACCGCGGATATGCATATCGAAGAACTCGAAGGCAGAATTGCGTTAACTGAGCAAGGCGCGACTGTCGAGACCCTCAATGGTAGACTGAACAGCGGTACGTTCGCGATCACAGGTGGCGTCAAGACACCTGCAGATGGACGCGTATGGGAAAACCCACCGACATTAGATGTACAAGCCAGTATCTCATCCACGACTTTTGAACAATCCCGGAAATACCAGATTGAGCTTGCGGATAATCCGAGCCAATTTTACTTACAAGGTGGATTTGATGACCCTAAACTAACAGGCAACCTAAATATTAGTGGCGGTTATTACGAACAAAACTGGGAAACCGTCCTCGATTGGCTTGTCGGTGCTTCCGTTAGTGAAATCGATGTCATGTTAGATTATCCAATCCTGAAAGATTTAGAATTGGAGGTAGACATCGATATCGCCGATAACTTCGAGGTACTTTCATCTATTGCTGGACCGATTAATATTAAGATCTCCTGTGCAGGGAAACTCGTCGGTCCCATTCAAGAACCGATTTACAACGGAAACGTCTCAATACTCAGCGGGATAGTCGCATCACATCTCATTCCACAAACCTTTGAATTCATCGAAGACTCAGGCTCAAGCATTACGAACCGTAGCCTTGACACTTTTAATCCAGAACTCAACCTTTCTCTCCGTACACCGAAACGTATTCGCGGTGTACTCCCAAGAGATGGCAGCACAGTTGACCTTCAGATTGTCGCAACACTCACTGGCACTTTAAACAACCCTGACTTCACCTTGAGCACACCGGATGCCACTGAGGTACTCACACATGAAGATATTTGGGCGTTCCTGGTGCGCAATATTTCATTCTCACACGCACTCGGCCCATTTACGTTCAATTTTCACCGTCCCAATGACGCAGACGCACGCTCTATCAGCGCGGAATATCAACTCCGAGAAAATATGTCCATCAAAATTGAAAGCAACGAAAACGGTGAATACGGCGCTGACTTTGAGATAAAAGGACGCTTCTGATACCTCAAGCAAGCGAAAAATGAGAATGTATACATCATTCTTACATTACATATCAATAATACGTTCCCTCTCTGTTTTATTACTCTGTTTCTTGGGCGGATGGTCTGCGGGGGCAGCGAGTGCACCTTCACAGGCTCTCGGCGCAGAAAACCTACCGATACGCGAGGCATCTGATGCGATGTATATCACAAAAATTGTGTATTACATTGACGGTCTACTTGTCTCCGAGACAACAACACAACTCAGACCTATCAGCAACCGAGCATCGGTACAGGTCGGTGCCAGATTATCTCTGCACGCTATCCAACAGAGTATTAAGCTGCTCTACGCGACACAGCAATATTCCCAAATTCAGGTTTATGCGCAAGAGACCTCAGGCAGCGTGATACTAACCTATCAATTCACATCCTTTGAACCTATTAAAACGATTGAACTCATAGGCATCCCCGACAGCGAAGAATTCGGACGTGCTATTAAAGATGCGATGAAATCCAAAATCGGAGGAAAGTATGTCCCCGCACTTGCGAAATCGGATATTAAACGGATCAAACGGATCTGTGAAGATTATGGATATTTTAACGCGCAAATCACGGTCTCCGATACACTGACTGAAGACGGGACGTTAACTTACCAGATAGATATGGGTGTCCCGTCTATAATTCGCAAGTTGCAAATTCAGGGGAATCGTGCCATCTCAACCGGTCGCCTGAAAGCCGCGTGCAGCTTTAGTAGCCAACATTCACCGATATATCAGAAATCCAGTGTCGATAACGATGTGGCAGCCATGCTGCAACTCTATCGCGAAAGCAGCTATCCCACTGCTGGCATCGAATCAGACTTTAGACATAAAACCGGCATTTTACAATTTGGCATTGATGAAGGCAAAGAGGTGACTTTCAATTTCGTCGGTAACCTCTCGCTATCACAACAAGACACGTTCAAAGAAGATATAGCCAACTTGATAAACACTGCAACCCAATCGGTGTGGGAAAGACGGATAAAATCTTATTTTGAAGACATGGGGTACCAAGACACGACGGTGGAGGTACTGCATGAAACCAACGTCCAGCTTAGAATTAATCCCGGCACGCAATACAGAGTGGCAAACGTCACTTTTTCTGGGAACCGTGTATTTTCAGACGCAGAACTCCTACGAGAGATGACTGTAAAACCGACAACCGGCATTAGGAGGAACTTACAAGTTTCCAATATTCTCGCGAAGCTGCTGCGAAGACGAACACAGAACCCTTTTTTCGATGAACAGGATCTGGATACAGATGAACATCGACTCAGGATTTTATACGAAAAGGCAGGCTATCCGAACAGAGACATACAGACGAGTGTTGAGAAACAGCCACTAAATAGACAAAGCATCGGTGAAGCCGTAATACACATCTCAATTAATGAGGACCGTAAAGAGGTGATTCACCGATGCCACATCACCGGTAATCAATCGATAGATACAGCTACACTACTAAAACGTTTGGAAAGTGAACTTCCGTTTCCGCAACCGAATGCACGGTTTGAAAAGACCGTCTATCAAAATGCAGTCCTGAATGTGTATCGGGAACGCGGCTATATCGATGCAGAGGTTAAGGGAACTTATATATCTCAAGCGGAAACGCCGATTTTTCGGGTAGCGGGAAATTTTTCGGAACCGCTTACCGATGGACAACTCCCTTCGGAAATTCAAAACGAGTTTGAAAAACACAAGCGCTCCCTTACGGGACTCTTCATTGCGAATAATATTGATAATCGTTGGAGCATCCAAGATACTGCGAGCAATCCGCGCTATACACTTATACAAGAGGAAACAGAACTACAGGTCGTTGAACACGGTATCCTCCTCCTTACCGTGGAGAAGGAAGGTGAGCAGGTCGCATTCGGTAAATTCTCTTTTCAAGGGGACACCGACATTGTGAAACAACATGTCCTTGAACGCGAGGTTGCGCATCTAAAAGGCAGCCTCTGGACACCAGAGACACTAAGCCGGGCATTACGAAACCTTTACAGTTTGGGCATCTTTCGCAAGGTCGTAGCCGTGCCACTTGAAACCGATGTAAACAGTGCACGCACTGACAACCCTCATCCCACTCCCAAGACCAAAGACGTTGTAATAACGGTCGAAAAGCAGAAACCGAGGACGCACAGTGAAAGTTTAGGGTATAGTTTTGCGGATGGGTGGCGCGGGACCTTGGAATTAACGCATAGCAACTTTCTTTTTAAACGGAACATCCGGGGAAGCGTTCGCGGTAGATTGGGGTGGCGAGATGAATTGGGATACCTTCTTGAAGCGAAACTTACCCAACCGTGGTTGATTTGGCGGATACGCAGTAGCCTACAAGCATCCGCTAAAAAGTTAGAGGTGGACGATAATGTCCGCGCACTCGAAGCGAGTTTCATCCTCAATAGGCGATTAAGGGAAGCAAACCACTTAGATTTTCGATACAGTTACCGGGATTTGAACCAACCGGTACTACCGATAATGCCAGACTTCTCACCAGAAATCGGTGGTTCTGAAGAACAGAACCCGTTCGTCACAACAGTGAGCAGTCTACGTTTCTCTTGGACGTACAATAACCTTGTACGCCCTTTGAATCCGGTAGGTGGCATGTTGAACGAGATTACACTCGAATATGCTGGCGGATTCCTGCAAGGTGAGACCAGTTTTATTAAAACGACAACGGATACCCGGTATTACCAAAGACTCGTCGGAGATTTCGTATTAGCGACCGTGCTACGATTGGGTGTTACCACCGGATTACATTCAAATCGTCGAGCCGAGCTTATCTCATTTGAAAGGTTCTGGGCGGGCGGCGGCACGACGGTCCGCGGTTATGCCGAACGCTCCCTCGGACCTGAAGACATCGCAGGTACCTACCGCGGCGATGTCCAATTCATTTTTAATACAGAGTTACGCTTCCCAATCTACCGGTTGATCCGCGGGGCACTCTTTTTCGATGCCGGTAACGTCTGGGGTTCCTTGGAAGACCTCAGAACAATAACGGAGTTACCATCTGCTGTCGGTGCTGGACTCTATTTGGACTTCGGTCCTCTCACCGTCGGTGTTGACTATGCTATCCCGCTCGTCCACGTTCCGAGCTCACCGGACACCAGGCGTGCCCACTTTCGCCTCGGCAGCACCTTTTAATGGCTATTCCGATTCGCCGTAAGGTTTCCCCAATGCAAGGGGTGCCTCAGCACGTCCGACAAATCCTGCCAATACCGCCAAACAGAGCAGATACGGCAACATCAACCACAACTGGTACGGGATCGCCCACCCTAACGCTTGGAACCGCGCATCGAGTGCCGAACCGAGTCCGAAGAGTAGCGCAGCGCCGCACGCCTTCACAGGATGCCATTTCCCAAAGATGACGATCGCTAAAGCGATGAACCCGCGTCCGACAGTCATACCGGGTGTAAAATACGGGACATCCGCAAGTGAAAGATAGCCGCCTGCCATACCTGCCATCGCACCCGCGAATAACAGACAAAGCGTCCGTAAACGGAGGACATTAGAGCCGACAGTCGCAATCGCTTTCGGATGCTCACCACACGCACGTATCCGCAGACCGAGTTGTGTATGGTAGAGAAAAAAATAGACGCACGGCAGCAGTAGGAATGTGATAAAGACAAGGATATTGTGTGAAAACAGCGCACGTCCAAAAAACGGGATTTTAGAGAGGAGTGGGATGTCAATCTGTTGAAACGCTGGAACGCCTTGTGCGATGCCTGTTACACCGAAAAGCCGTTGATAGATGACCTCTGTCAAACCCAACGCCAGCAGTGTCATCGCTGTGCCGACGATAACTTGGTCGCCACGCAGTCGGATAGCAAATAACGCAAACAGTGCTGCAGCGGCAAGTCCGCTCAGTCCTGCCATCAGAAGCCCGAACCAGGGTGCCATCATAGCGAGTTCTGGCATGTAGATCATCGCGAATTTTTCCGTGTAGAACGAACCTACCATCCCAAAAAACGCCCCGATGAGCATCATCCCTTCAATACCGATGTTAAGCACACCCGCACGTTGCGAAATGACCTCGCCTAATGCTGCAAGCAGGAGCGGTGTCGCCCCCCGAATCGTTGCCGAAAGAATATCTTCAAACATAATTTTAACTATTAGGTTTCTGCTCGTTTTTCTCCGTTGTCGAAAAACGGTTTTCTCTTAGGTTATTTCCGAATTTTACTATACATCCCTCTTACTGAAGGAGAACCGGAAGCATAAACGTACGGATAGCTGATTGCCAACGGCTGATGGCTATTCGGAGTGCGAAAACGCGCGTTTTCGGAAAAGCTGGATAGAGCCGTAGCCGATAACAAATAGGAGGATCGTCGCTTGTATCACAAACGTCACTCTGTCAGAGATACCGACCTCGCGTTGCATACTATAGGATCCGGTCGTCAACGCGCCAAACAGCAGTGCAGCAGCAACCGTTACCAAGGGGTTCAGTTTTGCCAACAAAGCGACGGCAATCGCTGTATAGCCGTATCCCGGTGAGAAGTTGAGAAATAGCCGACGGGTCAGTGCTGTCAGTTCAATTGCGCCGCCGAGGCCTGCAAGGGCACCACTAATGAAAAAGACGCGGAGTGTGTTATGTACAATCGAGATCCCTGCTGCCTCCGCTGCAGCTGCACCCTCGCCAACGGCTCGGAGTTGGTAGCCAAACGCCGTCCGAAAAAGGATAAATGTAAGGATAATCGCTAACACCACAGCGATAACAATGCCGAGGTGAATCCGATGCGGTGGGAAAAGTCGAGGTAGGAAGACCCATTCCACAATCCGGTCGCTCTGCGGACCGCGCTGAGATGTCTCCTGCAGCGGGCCACCATCTATCATCATGCTGACGAGATGGATAGCGACGTAATTCAGCATAATCGTACTAATCACCTCGTTGACACCGCGTGTCACCTTGAGGACAGCGGGGATAAGTCCCCATATTCCGCCCGCGAGCATCGAAAGAACAAGGCATATCGGCACTGCAATCCATGTATTCTCTGGGAACAGTGTGGCGAGTCTCGTGCCAAACCATGTCGCCGCCAAGGCACCCATCAGAAACTGTCCCTCGGCACCGATGTTCCAAATCCCACACCGAAACGCCATCGCTACGGAAAGTCCAGCCATCAGAAACGGCGTGCTTTTCACCAATGTTTCACCGAATTTCCGACTGTTCCCGAAGGCACCATTCAGTGCCGCTTGATACGCTTCTAAAGGGTCATAGTTGCATAGCAGCATTACAACGGCATTAACGACAAAAGCACTCGCCAGAATTATAACGGGTGCCGCCAGCCATTGAATGATGTTGATTCTTTTTAATATGTTGCCTAATTTCGATATCATGTTTTTAAGTTTGTATCAGTTTCTCCGGTCATTAACAAACCGAGTGCTTCGATGTCGTTGCGCTGTGCAGTCGCTTCAATCAACTTACCCCTTGACATTACAAAGAGCCGATCGCTCAAGAGTAAGACCTCATCTAACTCCGTTGAGATGAGCAGCACAGACTTCTCTCGGTCGCGTTGTGCTAACAAATTCTCGTGTACGTAACGCGCCGCGTTGACATCTAAGCCGCGTGTCGGATTAACGGCGATAAGCAGGTCAGGTTGGAGCGAGATTTCGCGGGCGAGGATAACTTTCTGTTGATTGCCGCCAGAGAGCGCAGCAGCGGGAGTGTCAGCAACAGGCGGACGGATGTCGTAATCAGTGATGAGTTGTTCTGCTGTCTCCTGTTTTCTCGTTTCGTTGAGGATATTCCAGCGCGCTGTCCTCTCTAAATGTGTCACATTCAACAAGAGATTCTCTGTAACCGAGAACGATGCGATGATGCCTGTCGTCTGTCTATCCTCTGGGATGTAACCGACACCACACTGTCGCACCGCCTTTGTTTCTTTCGGATTAGCACCTAAAATACTGATCGTTCCAGATGCGTGATGCCGTAAACCCATGATCGCCTCAGCGAGTTCTCGCTGTCCATTGCCATCAACGCCAGCGATGCCGACTATTTCACCGCGACGGGTTTCCATCGAGACATCTGAGACCGAGATTTCGTCTCGACTACCGAGCACCGTCAGATTTTCGAGCTGTAGCACACTACCCGCGGGATCGTTTTCGTAGGAGTTAGGTACCCCAACCCCTACGGAACGTTCAACCTCGTTGATTTCTTCCCCGATCATCTCTCGCGCGAGTTCGCGTGCCGTCAGTTCACCTGTTTGACCGAGATAGACCTTCTTGCCACGTCTTAACACAGTAATCCTATCGCTGATGCTTAACACTTCTTTCATTTTGTGGCTAATAAAGATAATCGCGCGACCATCGGCTTGGAGGTTCCGCAGAATCGTAAAGAAGCCTTCTACCTCCTGCGGACTCAGGACAGCCGTCGGTTCATCAAGAATGAGGATCCGGGCATCAACCGCCAGTGCCTTCAAAATTTCAACCCGCTGTTTCAGTCCAACCGATAGGGCACCTACGAGGGCAGTCGGATCAACGGTCAAACCGAATTGCTCAGAGAGCGCTTGCGTGATACGAATCGCTTCCTCTTTCTTGAACCAAAACCTTCCGTTCTTCCATCCTTCCATCCGATCTTTCTGCTTTCCTTTTAATTGCCCAAGACTCAACGCGATGTTCTCAGCGACAGTGAGATTCTCAATCAGCATAAAGTGCTGATGCACCATGCCGATGCCGTTAACAATCGCGTCATGTGGCGATTTCGCACGCAATCTACGCCGCCAACCTTCACGATCTGTAACATAGATGCGTCCGTCTGACGGTTGGTAAAGTCCATAGATAAGATTCATCAGTGTGGACTTACCCGCGCCGTTCTCACCTAAAATCGCGTGGATTTCACCGGCTTGCAGCGCAAAATCGACGCTGTCAACAGCGGCAAATTCCCCGAAGGTCTTTGTAACATTCCGAAGTTCAAGGATGTTTTCTTTTTCCATCTACAGCAGGCACCACTTTTCCGCTCTTGCCGGTGTGAGTTCTCCATCGTAAGCGATAACCCGAAGCGAGACTTTCCAACTTTCACCTTCGGGTGTTGAGACGGATCCCGTCCAAGTCGGGTTATAGAGTGCCATCCCGTAATCCCGAATAAACCACGGACCGCGAACACCTTCATTAAGGATGCTCATAAAGACCCCAAACGCTCCATGCCCAGTCAATAGGTTCTGATAAGCAACGAAATCCGATTCGCCTTCGTGAACAACATCAACCCCTCCCCTACGTCCGTTGTCACCAAGGACAATACCACCCATGCCGGGCAGAAGTCTCGGTTCAACACGGATACCGATGCTCCCAAACTTCGTCTGTGGATAGGTCGCAGCACCGTAAGACGCAATCTTCTCACTCGTCATATCGCAGACTGTAGCATCCGAAAGCGCGTAAAGATTGACCGTCCGAATTTCGTCAATTAACGGTTCTTCATTTTCATCGCGCCAGACAACGTTCTGAACGAATCGAACACCATCGGCGTGTGGCGTGATGTCAATATCCTTCTGTGTGTCCATCCGTCCCAATTTCTCGAAGACTTTGTCCGTCCAAGAGCGGCGGGGTGGCGATGCCCAAAAACCTGCCTCCCTGTCGCCGACCTGAACCGGTCCCTGCCCGACAAAAATACCGTTGTGGAACGGGTGATCAAAGGCAAATTCTTGAACGACGGTATGCCCGGCTGGCGTGTAAAACGGAAAGACAAACGGACGATAAAAATTCGCACCAACACCACCTAAACATCTGCCAGTAGTGCTATCGACAACCAGATGTGTTTTGGCGTTTACTTTAACTTCAAAATTGCGCATTAGCTTTTACTCTCTTCGGTAGGCGTGACCTGTAATCGCGATCCCTTTATAGATGAAGGCACTTCTTGCACGACAGGAATCACATAGCTCCGAATCGACACACCCGCCATTTTCTCACGCTCCACGCGAGGTTCAGGTTTTTGACGATGATCGAAGACAACGTAATAGCCTTCCGTTGCACCTTCCGATGTGAGATACGCGGCGAGCTGCTGCTTGCCTGCTTGATAGCGGATCTCGCCCCGCCAAATCTTTGTTTCAACAATGTATTTTCGGGTATTGTGCATGATGAGGATGTCTATCCTACCCCGCCCGGTGTACACTTCAAGGTACATACTACCGCCCACGACATGGACAAACTGGTCGAGATAACTGAGAAGGAGGTGCCGACCAACAGACTCCCGCGGGGTTTGAGGCACCTGCAGTATCCGAAAACCGACACGTGTGATAAAATCTCGGAAATTATCAAGCAACGCCTCCATCGCAATCTGTCCTATGTCTGTCAGATAAGTCCGAAAGCCCATAAGATTGTCTTCAGCGAAATACGCTTCCTCAAGTCCATTTACTGTCGGCTTGAATGCTTGTAGGATAGCATATAGGTAAATTGGGTTGGCGATGTCACAGAGACCGTCCGCACCTTTCGAGATAACCCCATAAGTCGAAAGTTCATCTATGATCTCGTCGTGCAGGTTGAATGGCACGCCTTCATCCTGTGCAGTGATTCTCATGATGATTTTTTCAAAGCGTGCATCTTTTCGGATATTCGTTGTCAGATGCACAATATTAGTATTTCGACTGTGGAGGAGTCGTGTATGTGCTACCGTAAAATGTTCCATCGCAATCGTCTCAGTTTTCGGGATATCCATCTCTTCAGTAAGAATCTGTGCCAACCGATTGACAAGCACAGGTTGACCAGCAGTCTGCTTGTGAATAGATGTCACAACTTCAGGTGCGAACCCTTGACCGACCGCCTCGGTATATTGTCCAAGCAGTTCCTTGACCTGTTCAAGTGTAAAGTTGGGTAGATGGAACTCATCCTGAATATTGAACGGCGAGATGGACCTGTCGTAGTTGAGTTGAATGATGTTCTTGACTCCGACAATGCCGACGCTGTACGGGCATCGCTCCCTACCAGAGAGATAAATACGGCGTAGCGAACGCAGGAAGCCCTTCACAGCACCGCGTGGAATAGCATCAAACTCGTCAATGATAAGAACAACCTTCTGATTTTTTAGAAAATCCGCCAATTTTTCAAAGAACATTCTTGTTGAAACATGATCGATTATCTTCGCGTTATCCAAGAATCGCGTTAGCGTTTCGGAGGGAACCTCTTCACGTTTTTGGAAAACGTTCTCAATTTCTTTGCGAATGTCCGCATAGAACCAAAAATAAAAATCGGCAGCGGTGGAGTCTTCGTACTCCTCAAAGTTCAGTTGAATTGGGAAATATGTTAAATCTTCAGTTGTCAGTGCGTCAAGTGCCAATCGGAAGAAGGTAGTTTTGCCGGTCTGGCGCGGCGCAAAAAGGACGATGTATTTGCCCTGCTTGATGCGGTCTATGAAATCGGCAGTCTCTTTTGTGCGTGGGGCGATGTAGTTATCTTCAGGATACAAGCGCCCTTCGGTTCCAAAACGTTTCATGTCCCCTTTTCTCCGCTTGTAAAACAGTTAAATTGTGGCTTAATTGTGCGCCGTGATAGGATATTAACTCTCGGCTAAGTATATCACATCACCGATTAGTAGTCAATATTAATCCTGCAACGCTGCAGGGCCATTCAATTGTACGATTTCTCATTTTATGAGGTTAACTGCGAGTTTAGGTATCGCTGCGAAAAGTTGGAGTGCGTCGGTGATTTTTGTATGTCCAGTGAACCGTAAAACAGAGAGTGCTGTGTTTCGCATCGCTGCCATGACTTGGGGGATAACCCCGGTTCGGACGCAGGATGCATCTTCTTGAAAGACGGTATCTCGGACCCAGTGGAGTTTGTTCTCAATAGTCCAGTGTTCCCGCCGGAGTTTGAGCAAGTCAGCTGCCGAGGCTCGTTCGGGGGTCAAGCTTGTGATGCCATACTGCGTATAGCACTTGACGCGTTCAGTCTTTTTACACTTCTGGTGTGTGGTATATTGATAAACTTGCTGTAGCCCCGGCCAGTTGGTGTGTTCTGTCAAGAGGGTGCTTGCGGTGAGGGTGCGTGTGGTAATCTTCCCTTTTGCGTTTTCTGTGTCGGTATAGGTTTGAAGATGTGCGCCTGCTTCTGCGTGAAGATTTTCAAACCGGCGGTGTTCGACTTCGGGTGGGTCTGTTTCATCAAAGGGTTCAAAAAGGTCTCGGATGTCCGCATGGAGCTGCTTCTGATTCGCTTTCACTGGGAGGCAGTCATCTGCTTGACGGTCAAGGATTTGTTGACAGAACTTGCGTTGGGTCAAAAGTGCGTCCGTGGTGATGACGAGTCCTGTGACATCAAAGGCTTTCAAGAGTTCAATGGAAACAGGGATTTCATTGGTCTTTTCACTCACGGCACATTCTGCGATAGGGATGCCTAACTCATGAAGAACTGCTGCGAGGAAATGTATCCTGCGTGCGTCTTCGGCATGACTGTTGCCTAAGGTTTTACCATCTATGGCAAGCCCTATCAAGTCATCCGTGGAAATATCCAAACGTGCTAAAGTCTGTGTTATCCACTCGGTGAGGACTTTCTCTACCGCGGTGATGTCAAGTCGCCGAAAGAGATAATGAAAAGTTGATGCTGCGGGGGTTTGCTTCGCCGTGAATCCGAGAGCCTGTCGCAGGTTTCGGTGGAGGCGGGCCCATTTGGCAATCGCTGTATAGCTGCGTTGTCCACACAGGAGTCCGACGACGGTGAGTGCGAGCATTGCGGCTAAGGGGTGGCGTTGTCCTTTTTTATTGCGCGGATCTGACACTTCTGCTAACATAATAAGTAAGTGGCAAGAGTGATTTCTTGTCATGATTCACCTCAAAAACTTGTTGACTTTTAGGGTGAAGTATAGCAGAAGTCGCGTGAAAAGTCACGCGACTTTTGCTTATCTAAAGTATTAACAACTGTGAAAAATATGACATCTAAAACCTACAATTGAATGACCCTGCTGAAGACAATGTTAATGCTTTACATTTTTCGGCTAAAAGTGCTATACTTGTACCCAACACATCTGTAAAAGAGGAGAATTTTTAACGTGAAACAGTTACTATACAAATTACAAAATAACATTGCCATCTACGGACTACTTCTGTGCCTTTTCGTAATCGGATTCATACTCGTTACGAATATCGACCTCGACGCAAAAGGACATGAGAAATTCAAGGTTGCCATGCTGCTTCCCGGTTCAATTAGTGATGCCGGATGGAACGCTTTAGCCTATGAAGGTCTTGTAGCCATCGAAAAAGAACTCGGCGCGGAAGTTAGCCACGCCGAAACACGAACCCCATCGGATCAAGAAGAACAATTCCGCTCCTACGCGCTTGACGGTTACAACTTGGTTTTCGGACACGGATACGAGTTTCAAGACCCTGCCAAAGCCGTCGCTGCCGACTTTCCTGAGACGATTTTCATCACATCTTCCGGCGGCACGATCACCGACAATATTTCGCCTGTTAACTTCCGTGTTGAAGAACCTGCCTACCTTTTAGGAATAATGGCGGGGATGATGACGAAAACCAATAAACTCGGTGTGATGGGTGGACAGAATATTCCGTCTGTGAATAGCACATTTATGGCATTTGAAGGCGGTGCGAAAAGTGTAAACGCTGAAGTAGAGGTGTCCTATGTATACGTCGGGAATTGGGAGGACATCGGCAAAGGTAAGGAACTCGCACTTGCACAGATTAATGAGGGCGTTGACTTCATCTTTCCAAACGCAGACGCAGCCGGACTCGGTGCATACGAGGCGGCTGAGATTTTTAATAAATCTGAAACTGCCAAAAAAGAGGAAAGGATGGTCTATACGTTTGGGGCAAATCGCGACAAGAGCGACATATCTCCAACTGTAATTGCGAATGCTGTGATTACACCGAACGCTTTTGTACAAATTGCCAAGATTATTAAGGAAAATAAGTTCAAACCGCAAGTCTATACCTTCAATATGCTGACGGACGAAGCGATCACGCTCACATACAGTCCCGCATTGAAGGATAAGGTGCCGGAAGATGTCCAAAAAGCCGTTGAAGACGCGAAATCGAAAATCCTTGCAGGCGAATTAAAAGTGCCGCAAATCGATTTTACTGAAAAAGAGGAGCAAGATTAACGCATATTCCGAGAGGATCGGATGCTGGCGCGCCGAAGCGCGCCAGTTATGTCCCGGAAGATGAATGCATCAATTCAACGATAGGAGTTATATCCTGCCAACAACCCTTCAATAGTAAAGGAGAAACCTACGTGAAAGTGATCATTGACAGACCACAATATCGCATCGCAACCTTTGCTTTACTCCTATGTCTTTTCGCAGCCGGACTCACATTAATTGATAACATAAACATATCCGCGAAAGGACATGATAAATTTAAGGTTGCATTACTTTTACCCGCCTCTATTACCGATGGCGGATGGAACGCTTTGGCTTATGAAGGACTCGTAGCGATCGAAAAAGAACTCGGCGCGAAAATCAGCCATGTGGAGAGTCGAACACCTACAGATCAGGAAGCACACTTCCGTGATTATGCTATGGATGGCTACCACCTCATTTTTGGACACGGCTACGAGTACCAGGATCCCGCAAAATCGGTCGCATCAGACTTCCCTGAAACTATTTTTATTACGTCAACCGGTAGCACTATTACTGATAACATATCACCGATGATTTTTGCGATTGAGGAACCTGTTTATTTGTTGGGGATTATAGCTGGGGCAATGACCCAAACAAACAAAATCGGTATTGTCGGTGGGCAAAACATACCGGCTATCAATAGCACATTTGTCTCATTTGAAGAGGGAGTCAAAAGTGTGAATCCTGATGCCGAGGTGCGCCGTGCGTATGTCGGCAATTGGGAGGACATAGGTAAAGGCAAAGAACTCGCACTCGCACAGATTAATGAAGGAATCGACTTTATTTTCCCGAACGCGGATGTCGCAGGACTTGGTGCTTTTCAAGCCGTAGAAACTGCGCAAGCCGAGGGAAAAATCGTCTACACTTTTGGTACCTATTGTGATCAGAGCGAAGTATCTCCGACAACAATACTCGCCAACGCCGTCATTACGCCGAGGGTGTTTGTCCACCTCGCTAAGACTGCGATGGAAGGCAACTTTGAACCGCAATCCTATCTCTTCACGATGGCAACCGATGAGGCGATTACTTTCGTATACAACCCGCAGTTAAAGGATATGGTGCCGGAAGGAGTGCAGAAAGCCGTTGAGACTGCGAAAGCTAAAATTATTTCAGGTGAATTGGAGATACAACAAACCTATTTGACTGCAGAGGAAAAAGAATAGCCTTTGCAAGACCCGTAATTCTGTGTTTGGAGCATGACCATGACGCACAAAATGAAAATTGATGGTGTTGAAGTTACCTTCTCCGAAGGTGAAACCATCCTTGAAGTCGCAGAACGCCATGAAAAAGATATCCCGACGCTCTGCTATGATCCGAGGCTTGAGCCTTTCGGTGGGTGTCGTCTCTGCATCGTTGAGTTGGAGGGTGCGCGAAATCCTGTCGCATCCTGTACGACCAAAGCCACGCCGGGGATGGTCGTCCGGACAGCGACCGATACAATAGAGGCCTACCGGAAGACACTGCTGGAAATGGTTGTTAGCGAGAATCGCGAAGTTGATGTGTCTCCCCTGCGCGGTTATGCCTCAGGCGAACTCGCGAACCTCCGCGATAAGTACGCAATAAACGGCACCCATATCACAGGAGCGAAATCGGGTACGCGTAAAACCGATGAGAATCCGTTTATCCTCAGAGATTATGAACTCTGCATTTCCTGTTATCGATGCGTCCGCGTTTGTGCTGAACAAGAGGGCGACCACGCTATTAACGTCATGAACCGCGGCTTCCATACACAGATTACGACGGAGTTTGATGGGCTTCTCAAGGATTCCGCCTGCACGTTTTGCGGACAGTGTATCCAGACCTGTCCGACCGGCGCGCTCGCCGACAAAAAAGCACTCCGCGCAGCGGATGAAGTGACGAATGCTATGCCTGACAAAACCCGCACGATCTGCCCGTATTGTGGGGTCGGTTGTTCGGTTGATGTACTAACGAAAGACGACAAGATTGTCGGTATCCACCCTGCGATGGACGGACCTGCGAATCAGGGCGCACTCTGTGTTAAAGGGCAATTCGCTTACGACTTCGTGCAGCATCCTGACCGTTTGAAAACGCCACTCATCCGTGGCACCGATGGCGAACTCCACGAAACCACATGGGAAGAGGCACTCGACAGAGCCGCTGAAGGATTTCAGAAAGTCCATACTGAACAGGGAAGACACAGTATCTACGGCATCGCTTCCGGGCGCGCACCGAGTGAAGCCGCATACCTCATGCAAAAGTTTATCCGTGTCGGGTTCGGTACCAACTACATCGACAACTGCAGCCGTGCCTGACACGCGCCGACCGTTGCCGGTCTGGCAGCGACAATCGGACGTGGCGCGATGTCTAACCCGCTCGTCGATATGCAGAAACCGGATGTGATCTTCTGTATCGGCACAAATATGACCGAATGCCACCCTGTCGCAGCGACGGGACTTAAGAAGGCAATCGCTCGCGGCGCGAAACTTATCGTCGCGGATCCGAGACGTATCGGGTTGGCAGAGATGTCGCATCTCTACTTACCGCTTCGCGTCGGATCGGATACCGCACTGCTCCTCGGCATGGCACATGTCATCGCACGTGAAGGCTTGATTGACGAGGACTTCATCGAAAAACGTACAACTGGGTTTGACGAGTTCTTTGAACACATCAGTCAGTGGACACCGGAATGGGCGGAAACGATTACCGGTGTTCCCGCCAAAGACATTGAAACCGCTGCAATGTGGTACGGGCGCGCGAATAAAGGGGCCATCTACTACACACTCGGAATCACGGAGCATATCTGTGGCGTTGAGAACGTGCAGAGTCTATGTAACATCGCTTTAATGACGGGGAACATCGGGCGCGAGGGTACCGGTATTAACCCGATGCGCGGGCAGAACAACATCCAAGGCGCAGGAGACAGCGGCGCACTGCCAAACAACTACCCCGGTTTCCAATCTGTCACGGATCCGAAGTATCAAGCAAAATTCAAAACAGAATACGATAGAGAAATCGATTTAGAGAAGGGGATTACCAAAGTAACCGCTTTAGAACTTTGCGGTGAAACCATCCATGCAATGCTGATTGACGGTGAAAACACGCTGCTCTCTGACCCAGATCGAGAGCATTGTGAACATGCGCTCCGTTCATTGGACCACCTCGTTGTCGTTGACCTCTTCCTTACGGAGACGGCTGAACTTGCCGATGTCGTGTTGCCAGCGACTGCATGGGGTGAAACAGATGGCGTATGCACGAATACAGAACGTCGCATCCAACGCGTCCGCGCTGCAGTACCACCACCGGGTGTCGCCAAACCGGACTGGTGGATCATCTGCCAAATAGCACAACGACTCGGTTTTAAAGGTTTTGATTTCAACGAACCGAAACCGATCTTCAATGAACTCTGTCGGATTTCACCGATTTATGCAGGTTTAGATTGGGATCGCATTGAGGAAGGCGGGTACCAGTGGCCCGTACCCTACAAAGGACATCCGGGGACCCCGATGCTCCATGAAGAAGAATTCGTTAACGGGCGCGGTATCTTTTCAAATGTCCATTACCGAGACCCCGCGGAGACAATCAGCGATGCGTTCCCCGTATGGCTCACTACAGGCAGACGCTTAGCGTCCTATCACACACGGACACAGACAGGCAGAGCAGAAGGGATTGATTATCTCTTGCCAGAAGAATCGCTGGAAGTCAACCCGGATGACCTTGAGAGATGGGAATTGACAGATGGTGAATGGTGTAAAATGAGTAGTGCGCGCGGGAGCATCAACATCAAAGTAAAAGCGACGAACCGTTCGCCGCGTGGCACTGTCTTCGCCAGTTTTAGTTTCGCGGATGTCCCTGTTAACTTATTAACCGGTTCGGGTTACGATCCGGTCACACACACAGCTGAACTCAAAGTGTGTCCTGTCCGCTTAGAACCGCTTTAGTTAGTTGTCAGTTACCAGTTTTCGGTTATCGGTAAGAGTCGTTTGGAGCGTAGAAATCTATTCCAATAATCAAAGTGAGGAGACACATCATGGATTGGAAATCTCGTTGGTCAGAAGAGCATGCGGATACTGATGCTTTAAAGCGGCAACTGCAAACCGAAGGTTTCAGTGCCTACGAATGGACGGGGCGTCCTGGGGGTGCTTATCTCGACTATATTCACACGCAAGATGAGGTCGTATGTGTCCTATCTGGCACAGCTGATGTTAAGGTCGCTGACACGCAGGGAACCGTTGAGAGCGGTGACCGGATTGATGTGCCTGCAAATACATACCATTCAATCACCGTTACGAGCAAAGAACCGTTAGTCGTCTTAACAGGGATGCGAAAAGCATAATCAGGATTTGCACGAAATATAAAAAGGAGAATACATGAATATTACAGTTAAAACTGGTGGGTTCAATCAAGAACAGGCAGATGTCATCGCCATCGGTGTGCTGGAAAACCCCGATTTCTACAGCGCACCCCTCCAGACCATAGATCAAGCACTCGGTGGACGCATTCGCGAAGTGATGAACCTCGGCGATTTCACAGGTAAGTTGAAAACCACCGCTTGGCTTTACACAAACGGTTCCATCACCGCTCCGCGCGTGCTATTGGTCGGGCTCGGTGAATACCATGACCTCACACCTGAAAAAGTACGTCAAGCAGCCGGACACGCTGCACGCACAATCCGGGATATGGGTTTAAGCAATGCAGCGATCCCGATCCCGATCGAAGCGACACCTGAGATGATACAAGCCGCAACGGAAGCGTGTATCCTATCTCTCTATCAGTTCGATGAACATAAAACAGATAACGACGATGACGACGAAAAGAAAAAACTGGAATCGCTGACGTTCTTAGCCGAAAACGATCACAGTCAGGCGACAGTAGAGCAGTCAGTGCAGCGCGGAGAACTGATAGCCAACGGCACACTCCTCGCTCGCGATTTGAGCAATCAACCGAGTAACCACCTCACACCGACACAGTTGGCTGAAAAAGCGGAAGCCGTAGCAGAAGTGGCAGGACTCCGCTGCGAAATCTTCGATAAAGCAACTCTGGAGGAGAAAGGTTTCCGTACGCTTCTTGCTGTTGCACAAGGCAGCACCGAAGAACCGCGGTTCATCATCCTTGAGTATACCCCGGACGGCGAAGGACAGGATACGGTTGTACTCGCCGGAAAAGGGATCACTTTCGATACAGGCGGAATCTCGCTCAAGGGTGGAAGTGGTATGCACGAGATGAAACACGATATGTCCGGTGCCGCCGCAGTCATCGGCGCGATGCAAGTGATCGGTCATCTCAAACCAAACGTCCGAGTCATCGGTGTCGTCGCCGCCACTGAAAATATGCCGAGTGGAACTGCTATTAAACCGGGTGATGTCGTCACCTCTTACGGTGGCAAAACGATCGAAATCCTTAACACCGATGCTGAGGGACGGTTGGTATTGGCGGATGCGCTCGGATGGTCGGCACAGTATAACCCGAAAGGCGTTATCGACTTAGCCACGCTCACCGGTGCCGTGATCGGTGCTTTAGGACATATCGCAGCGGGAGCACTGGGTACAGACCCAGAACTCATGGCGAAAGTGAAGTCGGCAGCCGTAAAGACGCACGAACGGGTCTGGGAATTACCGCTCTGGGACGATTACGATGAAGGCGTTAAAAGTAAGGTGGCGGATGTCCAGAACATCGGAGACGGCACAGCTGGCACAATCGCAGGTGCTGCGTTCTTGAAGAAATTCGCGGAAGGCTACCCGTGGGTACATCTCGACATCGCCGGTACGGCTTGGGGGATGAAAGGCTCTACGTATATCCCTGAAGGCGCGTCCGGCTACGGTGTGCGGTTGTTGGTGCAATTGGTTGAGGATTGGTAGTTTAACAGCCATCAGCAGGCAGAAAGAGAGCCATCAGCCATCAGCAAGAGAGTGCTACTTCAGCAAAATCCTCTTTTCTGATGGCTGATGGCTGACAACCGATAGCTCTTATCCTTCAGATCGGATCTGAATGAGTTTATTAACGGCGTGAATGTATGCTCGTGCACTCGCCTCGATGATGTCTGTGCTCGCACCGTGTCCTGTGATGATATGTCCGTTGTCCTGTACCTTCAACGAGACTTCACCGATAGCGTCTTCGCCTTCGGTTACGGAACGGATCTGATAGTCAACGAGGTTCAGTTGAATGTCAACGACTTGCGCAATCGCCTTAAACGCCGCGTCAACGGGTCCATCTCCGGTTGACGCTTTTTCAACCACGCCATCTTCCGTCCGAATACCGACTGTCGTTGTCGGCGAAATTTTCGTTCCGCTGACGACTTGGATATAGTCGAGTTCAAAGATCGCGGGAATCGCTCGAATCTCGTCGCTCATGATCGCTTCAAGGTCAGCATCCTGTATCGATTTTTTCTTATCCGCGACTTTCAGGAACCGTTCATAGACCTTGTCTAATTGCGCCCCTTCTACTTCATAACCGAGTTCGCTGAGCCGATGCCTGAGTGCGTTACGTCCCGAACGCGGACTGAGGATGAGTTGACTCTCTTTCCAACCGATCTCTTGCGGATCAATGATTTCAAAAGTCACACGCGACTTAATGATACCGTCCTGATGGATGCCGGAACTATGCGCGAAGGCGTTCGCACCGACAATCGCTTTGTTCGGTTGTACGGCAATCCCCATCGTTCGGCTGACACGCCGGCTGATTGGGACAATCTCTTTGGCATTAATCTCGGTGTAATAGTTTTTGAAATAGTCACGTCGCGTTCGGATCGCCATGACAACCTCTTCAAGCGAGGTATTTCCGGCGCGTTCTCCGAGTCCGTTGATCGTGCATTCCACCTGGCGCGCGCCTTGCTCAATAGCGATAAGACTATTCGCTACCGCCAAGCCGAGATCGTTATGACAGTGGACACTAATGATAGCGTCGTCGACATTCGGTACATTTTCCATGATGCTTTTGATGAGGTTACCGAATTCTGTCGGGACTGTCCATCCGACGGTCTCTGGAATATTGACGACGGTTGCCCCCGCAGCGATTGTTGCTTCAACGACTTCATAGAGAAACGCCAACTCCGTCCGTCCCGCGTCCATCGGTGAAAATTCTACATTCGCATCCGGGTGGTCTTCACAGAGACTCTTAGCATAAGCGACAGCAGCGGTTGCCATCCGGAGCGTATCTTCGGGTGTCGTCCGTGTGATGCGTCCCATGTGAATCGGTGAAGTCCCGACAAATGTGTGGATCCGTGCCCGCGGTGCATCTTCAATAGCTTTCCATGCTGCAGTGATGTCTTTCTCGACAACGCGAGAGAGGGCACAAATTTCCGGTCCTTCAATTTCGTTTGCGATCTGTTTGACAGCCTCAAAATCGCCCGGTGACGAAATCGGGAATCCGGCTTCAATGACATCTACATTTAACCTGGCGAGGTGCTTGGCAATTTCGAGTTTCTCCCCAATACCAAGGGCAGCACCGGGTGTCTGCTCAGCGTCACGGAGCGTTGTATCAAAAATATAGACTTTCTGTTGATCGGTTTCAAAATCGTCCAAGGCTCTTTCCTCCAATATTCCTTAGATTTCACGACCGACAGCGATAGCAATCGGTTTCAGTTCCTGCATCAGTGTCTCGAATTGATCCGGGAACAGCGACTGAGCACCGTCTCCTGTCATGGAGTGATCCGGATCGTGGTGTACTTCGAGTAGCAGCCCATCCGCGCCAGCGGCGACAGACGCTTTCGTCATATCACACACGAGGCTTCGGATACCAGTACCGTGGCTCGGATCCACGATGATCGGAAGGTGGCTCAGCTCGTGTATAACAGGAACAGCGTTTAAGTCGAGTGTATTGCGCGTGTGCGGTTCAAAAGTACGAATGCCGCGTTCGCAGAGAATCACATCAGGATTCCCTTCGGAGAGAATATACTCCGCAGCGAGCAGCCATTCTTCAATCGTCGAGGACATACCACGTTTGAGGATTACAGGTTTCTGTACGCGTCCAACTTCACGCAACAGGTAAAAATTCGTCATATTCCGGGTACCGAGTTGGAACATATCCGTATATTCGCCGACAAGCTCGACTTCATGCGGGGTCATCACTTCCGTAACAATACCGAGTCCAGTTTCGTCTTTCGCTGCTTTTAGCATTTTGAGGGCATTCTCACCATAGCCTTGGAAACTATAGGGACCCGTTCTCGGTTTAAAGGCACCGCCTCTGATGAAACTCGCGCCGCTCTTCTGAACGAGGCGAGCGATGGTTACAATCTGCTCCGTACTCTCTACTGCGCAAGGCCCCGCGATAACAGGTAACTGCTTGCCACCAATTTTTGTGCCGTTAACGACAATAACCGTCGGTTCATCCCGGAATTCACGGCTCGCTAACTTGAACGGTGCTGTAATCGGCATTGTCCGGTCAACACCGGACATCGACTCTATCGGAATATCACCAAGCAACGTTTTATCTCCTATGACACCGATGACAGTGTGCCGTTCGCCAGTCGAAACCTGCGCTTTCAGGCCGACACTCTCGATGCGTTTGACGACAGCATCAATCTCTGCTTGTGTCGCATTAGTCTTGGTAACGATTACCATACTTTTCAACTACCTCCGCCTTTTCAATAGCCAGTTTTCGGTCTTCAAGCTGCACCGAAAAGTAACTCTATCTGTCCCAAATCAACTCGGTTAAAAAAAATTACCCAACATCGAAACTATTTTCAACGCTGGGTGGTGATTATGAGGTCGGTTCGTCATACACTCTGAGGCATCGCCTTTAAATTTTCACCACCTATCGTTGCTGTACAAATATAAGTACAGGTAAAGATAATACACAAACACACCTTTTAACAGCAAACTGCTGCTCGCAAGCTGCGCACTTTTCAATAGCAAGTTTTTGCTTGCAAGCTGCGCACTTTTCAATAGCAAGTTTTTGCTTGCAAGCTGCGCAAAAAGACCCCGTACGTAGAGAGAGAAATTATAGACGGTCCCTACACCGGTTATTTGTGTTGTAATGGTATTGCGTTCAAGCGTTTGCATCATCAAATTCTCAGTGGAATTGCGTAAGTAAAAAACTTACCCACACGTCTCGAAAGCAACTTATGCTATTAAGACGTTATTTGCGAAAAAACGTTTACATGTTGTTAAACTGTCTCAGCGTTGTCTGTACCTAACTTTTAATATATGATAACACATTTTTTTCTACAAGTCAAATTTCTTTTTTCCGAAGCAGTCAGCCATCAGTGGTCAGTAAGTGTCGCTAAAGGAAGCACACGCGATCGGAAAATTGACGTTACAAAAGAACAGTGCGGTTCTGAGCAATCGACAAAATAGGTTGACACGCCCGCCGAAGTGTGCTAACATAAAAAACTTAAATTCGACAATAGAATATAGATGGAGAATCCATGCTAATAGATAAAAATTCCACCCCCATCACTGTCGGGATTATGGGGGGGTCGGCTTCAGGGAAAACGACATTTGCCAGAGCATTGGCGGAAGAACTCTCGGGGTTTTCGCCTGTTGTACTCAATCAAGATTCCTATTTCCGAGATTGGTCGGAATACTCAGAAGCAGAACGTGAGCGCGTGATTACCGCAAATCACCCGGACGCTGTCCTATGGGATGCTCTCATTACAGACATCAAGAAACTACGCTCGCGAAAGGCTATTGATGTTCCGACCCCCGGCACCCGTGGCGCACAGCGCGGTGACGAAAAGACGAGTATCCAACCAAGCGATGTCGTCATTGTCGAGGGACACCTCATCTTCTGGAGTGAAGATCTCCGTGATTTGATGGACATCAAACTGTTCCTCGATGTCGATGCGCACGAGAGGGTCCTACGACGGATGCTCCGTGATGTCGCACAACGCGGCGGTGATCTGGAGTGGGCGATCAACTGGTACCGACGCGATGTTTTACCTAACTTCCCCGTCTATACCGAACCTTGCAAACAGTACGCAGACCTTGTTATCCCCTTTGAAAATGAAAATCCGGTTGCCTTACACACGCTTATCGCCGCAATCCGTGCCAGAATTCAAGAAGGCAGCCCGTCTACTTTTTAAGCGCGCCTCTAAAACGAACCTTTACCACCAAAGCCAAATTGACATACCGAAGTGCCACAGTGGCAAGGCGTGTGCCAATTTGGCGGTCTCTTTTCCTATCAATATTCCAGCAAATCACACTATACAATATCGCTTCAACCGGTTTCTCTACGCGCCTTTGCGATGTGTAGACTACACCTACAGGAACCCTCAGTACAACTCCCACAACCGCTCCGATCTGAATTCATCAGTCGATAACAGAACGTTTGGCACACAATTTGCTTATATACAAGCAGAAGCAAACAGGCTTCCGTTGCCTCAGAAGAAAAGATTGGCATGGAACTTGCTGCGTAGAAAATAGAGAGGCAAACATCTTGAAAACGCCTCAGAAAAGATTGGCACGGAACTTGCACACAACATTTACAGAAACAAAATTCAAAAGGAGAACAAAAATGACTTATTTGACGCTTCGCAACCCCGCAAGGAACCCATTCAGATTTTATAGCCCGTTCTTTGCGCCAACACGCATGAGAACCGATGCAGACACATACAACTGGACACCTTCAGTCGATATTTCCGAAACAGACAACGGCTTTGAAGTTCGCGCTGAACTCCCCGGGGTCGCAAAGGACGATCTCTCTGTCTCCATCAAAGATAACCTCTTGACCCTTAGTGGCGAAAAACGGCAGGAAAACAGTGAAGATACGCAAAATTCCCGTCGTGTTGAACGCCGTTATGGGAGCTTCCAACGGAGATTTACACTCCCATCGGATGTGGCGGCAGACGACATCAAAGCCGATTACACTGACGGTGTGTTGACGTTGTCGATTCCGAAGCCGGAGGTCGCTAAACCGACTGAAGTCCCGATTACAACAGCGTCTTAAGATAGAATCTTTAAATCCATCTCTAGTGGGTTTTATATTGGAAAAGGCTGGCGCGTAATGTGCCAGCCTTCTCTTTTTGTCCATGATTGGGCTACGCTTCTCCTTGGTCTTTCAAAACACCCATATAGAGAAGTGCAGCAAGGATTGCACCAACGCACGGTCCTGCAAAATAGAGCCAAATGTTACCCCACTGAGGATCTGTGCTAAAGATAGCAGGCCCCAATGTCCGTGCTGGGTTAAGTGAGGCGCGTGTCAATGGACCGCCCATAAAGATACAGGCAATCAGCGACAACCCAATTGCGAGCCCCGCGAAGTTGCCTGCCTTCCGGTTCACAGCAGTATTGAAAATTGTATTGACGAGAAAGAACGTGAGCACGATTTCTACAACAAGTCCTTGAACAGGTGTAACACCTTCACTCAAAATTGTCACACCCAGATCGCCCGGATTCGGAAGCAAAACATTAAGCAGAAGCGCGCCCAGAATCCCGCCAAGAAATTGGACAATCCAGTATCCGAGCGCAGGAACAAATTCAATCTCTCCAGCTATCAGCAAGCCGAGTGTCACCGCTGGGTTGATATGCGTACCAGAGATGTACCCATAAGCATAAATAAACGCGATAACGATGAAACCGTGAGCGAACGCAGCACCTGTCAAACCTCCTACATCTATTGCCACTGCTCCAGCACCAACAAAAATCAACGCGAAGGTGCCGATAAATTCGACGATTAAGTTCTTCGTATTCATGAAACTCCGTTTTGGATTTGAAATTGAACCATCAGATAACTATTCCTAACAATTATTTTACTGCCAACTTTTGACAAAATATTTACACATCTTTGTAATTTGATTTGCGAATTGACAATTCCTGATGAACATGCTACATTATAGTAAAATCGGAAAATAAGTTTACACTTTGAAGGACAATATCTATCTACACTCCAATGCAGGGTTTTTGCTGGGGTGTTTCTTCAGGGTTTGGAACCCCGCCGTTGTAAAGATAATTACGGGATCTACTATAATTCCCAAATCATTAAAGTAAATACTGTTTCGCAAGTAATATCGAAGGAGAAATTCTCATGGAAAAAGAGATCAGAACCGATGTTAAAGGCATTAACCGATTTGTCTTTGAGACTGGCGCGGATAGGGACCAACTCCATCTTCACATCTCGGAAGTCGGTCCGGGGCAACGCGCACACCCGCCGCATACACACGACGGACAGGAAATTTTCTATGTATTTTCTGGAGAAGGGGAAGTCTTGTTTGGGGAAGAGACGCACCGTGTCAGCGACAACGAAGCCGTTCATGTCGATTGTCACGTGTTGCACGGGATACGCAACATCGGTGAAACACCCCTCCGCTACGCCGTGATTATCGCGAAATGATTGGTTCCTTGAAGACCAATTTCACATAAAAAACGTTCAGAGCGTTTCTTATTCCAACGGATCATCCGATAATTGACCGGCACATAGATGGTAGATGCCGTAAATGCCTGCTGTCATCAGAACGATCCCGATGCCTGCCAATCCGCGTCGCACCCAAACCGGTTGTAAAAAGATTGGCAGATCGATTGTAAACCGCTGGAGTAGGTTCGACATCGCAATGCTGAAATAGAGGACACCATAAGCGATAAGACCGATATCGCTCGCGAATTCCTGCTTCAGCGGCGTGATCGGCAACTTGAACGGATTGAGGAGATAGTCCCCAGAAAAAATTAGGGTGATCCCTACAGCAAAGAAACAGATCAGGATGACACTCGAATAGCCTGAATGCCGTAGCATTACCAATAAGATGATACTAATACACCCTAACAGGAGACTCATCACGCCTTGCATAATTTGATAACTTCTATTTTGTGAAATCATACTTTTGCTTTCTTATCCAAACCGAATGCGCGGATCAACGAGCGTATAACTAATATCGGTTAACAACAAACCGACAATATACAGGACAGAACCGAGATAGACCATGCTCCGCACAATGGCGAAATCCTGTGCCTGAATCGCTTCGATGGTGAAACTCCCTAACCCCGGAATGGCGAAAAATGCCTCCATTACCAAGCTGCCGAGAAAGAGTAACGGGATTGCCAATACAACATTCGTCAAGATCGGGATCATTGCGTTCTTGAGTGCGTGTTTAAAGAGAACGCCGGCTTCGCTTACGCCTTTCGCTCGTGCCGTCCGCACATAGTCACGATTTACCTCCTCAAGGAATATCGTTCGATAGAAGCGGATACCGCTACCAATGCCACTGATGATACCGATAACCACAGGTAAAATTACAAATTTTAACATGTGTGCCCCGGAATCATAACCTGAAATCGGAAACAGACGCAACATTTTTCCAAACAACCACTGCCCACCAATGATATAAAAGAGAGAGGAGACAGACATAACAGTCACCGCAACGATTGTACCCCAGAAATCGACGTAAGTTGCCCGATAGTAAGCCACAATCATAGAAATCGTAATATTCACGAGAAGTCCGAGTATAAACGTCGGCAAAGCAATTGCGAGACTTGCCCACATCCGTTGCGAAATCTGCGCCGTTATGTCAATGTTGTTTGTATCAGATGTCCCGAAATCAAAGACAAAGAGTTTCGCTGCTTTCTGAAAGAAGATCGTCTCCGTAAAATGTCCACCGCCAGATGCCTCAGTATTGAAAAAGAGTGGTAAGTGGTATCCGTTCTGTTTTTTCCAATTGTCAACATCTTCTTGTGTAATATTCTTCTCACCGAGGATTTTCCGTGCCATCTGGTCAGGCGAGTTAACGACAAAAAAGAGGAAAAAGACGATGAGGTTCACGCCTATTAAGATAGGGATCGCGTAGAGAATTCGCCGTACGATATAGGTAACCATTTCTGTCTATTGTGTCCCTCTCTCTCGTTTCCAAATTGTGATCGCAGCCGGAATCGTCCCTAAAATTAGCAGTCCGAGGCACAACCAAAGGGGCCAGACGATAGGTTTATTCCACACTTGACGGCTTTTTGAACGCTGGTCGGCATTGATGCGAAAATACTTGAAGTTTCCACCGCCTAAAGAACTCGGTTTGTAGTTCTTCAGCCACTGGTGCGACAGCCCAAAATTAACAGGGTGATAAACGAAGACCCAAGGCGCGTCACGCTGTAACAGTCGGTTCATCTCACGGATACGTGCTAACCGTTCGGGTGAGTTCTCCATATTTTTCATCTCTTCAAAGAGGCTATTGTATTCAGGATTATCGTAGTTCGCAGCGTTTTCGCCATCGTGTAAGGTTTTACTATTCGGACCGTAGAGGAGGAACAAGAAATTTTCGGCGTCGGGGTAGTCGGCATGCCATCCCCAATAGATGATCTGAAAATTCCCGTTTTTCACTTTGTCGCGAAACCGATTGTAATCTGTGGTTCGACTCTCCATCGTGATACCGATCTGCTCTAATTTATTCCGCATCCATGTCAATTGGGACGTGGCACCCGCCGAAGTCCATGTATTGTCAAAAGAGACGATAAGCGGATTCCCCTTATGATCCTGTCCGCCCGGGTAACCGGCTTCAGCGAGCAGCTGGCGTGCCTCTTCAACGGATTTTCGCACTGGACGCTTCGTGCTTGCATCCCAGTTATAAAGATAAGGGTTAATTCCGGATTCACCCGCTTCATAACCAAAGATACCGGGTGGAAGTGGACTGTGTGATACAACACCGCGTCCGTTGCGGAAAATCTCAATATATTCTTCGTAATTCAAGGCAATCGAAATCGCCTGACGGAGCTTCTGTTTTTCGGGTGTATACCCACCAACGGTATCATCTAACATATTGAAAGCGAGATAAACAGTCGTCGGCTCCACGCTGGTGCGTAAGACGATAGCTTTCGCTTTCAATTCCTCACTTGTACTCGGATCCCCCGTTTCGCCAAAATCGATTGCACTATCAAACGTATCTGATGAGATACTCGAATTATCGTAATACCCTTGCAAAAACTTATTCCATCGCGGAATATATTCCTTTTCTAATTTGTAAACGACCTTCGGTATAAACGGGACGATCTCCCATGCGTCGTCGAGAAGTCCGGCTTCCCTATCTCCCGGTTCACCACTCGACGGATAGCGTTCTACCCGAAAATTCTCGTTCTTGACGAGAACTATCTCTTTGTGTGCAAGGAGCGTCTCTATACGATAGGCACCTGTCCCGACAGGAAACCGATCAATTGTGATGTTCCGTTTTTTCATAACGGGTTGATTGTAAAAATCGATTGCCTCTTTAGGCATTGGTGAAAAGAACGGCATCGCCAACCAATAAACAAATTGCGGATATTTCGCTTTGAGAATAACCCTATAGGTATACCGGTCCACGACTTCTACACCCGGAAACGGAGCGTCGTTTTGTCCATTAGCAATGGCAGCTGAATACGCGTTGATACCGAGAATGTAATCCGCCAACGTACTGAGAATAGGACAGGAGAGACGCGGATCAGCCATCCGTTTTATCTGGTGGACATAATCAGCCGCGATAAGTTCACGCGTCCCCGTCATCGGAAAATCCTTGATCTCGGCAAACCCCGACACATCCGCTTCTTCTAAATCATGGTATCGCAACGCTCCGCTTTCAGTTTTGGCGAAACACGGATGCGGTTGGTACATAATACCGGGACGTATCCGAATTTCATAGACCGCCCGCGCCACAGACGCTGCGGGTGCATCTGATGGCAGCTGCCTTCCGCGATCGTCGTAATAACGCGGTTGCGGGATAGCCTCCACTGTCAATGGAACCAATGTGTAAGGTCGCTTCAAGTAGTGGTATCGCAAAGGTGGCTCATAAATCTGTTGAATGAACCTATATTCATCCGAACTGTAGGAGATCACTGGATCAAAGTGTTTCGGCTCTTCGGGAAACGTGCTATAGTAGATTTCCTCGTTGCGTTCAGACTTCGGATACGGATTATTCGGCAGCCCACAACTGAGAAAAAAAACGAGTGCCATTAGCATTATGCAACATCTACTTGTATACGATGTCATAAACCTAATTCCTTGCGTTGTGAAGCGGCGTTTCGATAGTTTCATCATTTCTTCCTCAATGAAAGCGGTATCCTAAAATCCGTAGAGCACTGTTAACGATAGCAAAGGCCCGAATTTAAAGGCATCACTCTCCTCGTATACACCATCCAATAAGGCATCGGTGTCGTCATAGAGTGTCTCTTGGTGTAAAGGGAGCATCACTGATAGAGACAAAGGAAGATCATAAGGCGTTACGACGGATGCGCCAAACGATGCCATGCTGAACCGGAGTCCGGTATTGATGTCCCGTTCACCTGCCCATTGCGCGTAAGATTGATAAAAACCGAGGTATCCAGCTTGGAACGTAAGCCAATCACTGACACGATAACTTAAACCGCCCGTGTAAGTAACCTCTCTGGAACCGCGATAGGTCTTGCTATTCTCATAGAACGGCAATTTCCCACGGACACTCGCACTCGCATTTAACCCTTTGTAGATGGGCAGATTATAAAACAAATCGGCAAGCGGATTGAACGTACCCGTACCGAACTGGATATGGAGATGCTCAAGTCCGGCATCGCCGAGTTTCCAAGGGTCCTCTTCGATTTTACCCAACGGAATCGTTGTTCCAACACGCCCCATCAAAAAATCGTTCTCTCCAAACAGTCCTTGCATCCGATAACCTAAGAATAGATCCGCATCGGCAAATCCGATGTAAGTCTCATTTCTATGATGATTGTCGCGATTCCGTTTAATCGCTTCCCACTCCGCAGGCGTGACCGGATCAATATCTTCAAGTGTCGCCTCTTGCGCTTTGGTCTCGTACGGTATATTGGCTTCCAGCACCCATTCCGAAGAGAGTTGATACTTCAATCCGACATCAATCCGAAATATATTCAGATTGACATAGTGTCGGTGCAGTGGTACGTCTATCACGCTACCTTCTGGCGAAACCCCTTTGGTTTCCAAGTGTCCGCCTTCTGCATTAAACCAGCGCATCATACTGAAAGTGCTCTGAAATTTACGGATTTCTCCTGAAGTCAAACTGACTTCACCGATCCCGCCACGTGGAATCGCGGGATTGCTTCAGGCACCTCAACTCTCTTGCGCAAAACCGATGGGCAAAAAAACAGACTGAAGGCAGAGCAACAAAAAAAGAATTCGAACTATCATAGCGGATTACCGCCCGTTTCTAAGTTGAGCCACGCTACCTCAGCCTCGGAGAGTTCAAGCGTTCTCGCCCTGAGGGAGGAATCCAATTCGTCTAAAGTTACAGGTCCGATAACAGGGAAAACTGGAAATGGAATATGCAAACAATACGCGAGGGAGACCTGAATCGCGGAATACCCATATTTCTCGCTTAACTGCTTTGCGCGTTCAAGTCTTTCAAAGTTTTCATCATTATAATAGACACGCACCATATCTCTGTTTTCACGGTTCTCCGGTGTAAATGCGCCACTAAAGAAACCGCGTGCTTGAGAAGACCACGGCATCAAAGGAAACTGGCTCTCTCTGTGCCATGCGCGTGCGGCATCGTCCACGCAGACACACCCACCCCACATCGGTTCCATCGGCACGGCGAGACTAATATTGTTGCTGCAAGAGACAAACCCCGCCAATCCGTTTTCCTCAGCATACGTGTTCGCCTCAATAATACGCTGCGGTTGCCAGTTAGACGCAGCGATAGCTCTGATACGTCCTGCACCGATTTCTGTGTTCAGATAATCAATAATAGTGCTGACCGGAATTATAGGATCATCGCGATGGAGCATATAGAGGTCAATAGAGTCGGTACGAAGTCGTGTAATGCTTTCATCAAGATCGGCTTTTAGTTCTTCAGGCGAGAGACGCGGGCGTGGCACGCTACCTTGCGGGTGTCCGCCTTTATCAATCAGGTAGACCTCGTCCCGATTTCCGCGTTGTCGCATCCAGAGACCGATTAACATCTCACTATCACCGCCGCCGTAACCGTGTGCGGTGTCGAGCGCGTTTCCACCCGCTTCAAAAAATGCGTCAAGCATCTCAGTGCTATAATCGAATTTTACAGGTGAAAGCAACATAGTGCCCAAAATTAACTGCGAGATATCTTTGCTAACTCCCGGAATCTTTATGTGCTTCATTTACAGACAATATCCTTTTCTTTTTCGGGCAGACAAGCCGCGCCCTTTGGAATATATAGGTACACCATAACATACAAGGAAATTATAGCAGATTCCAAACTTTAAAATCCACAGGAAAATATATTAACTGACAACTGAAAGGTTTTCGCAGAAAACCGTACGGACAACTATTATTTCGCAGAAAACCGTACGGACAACTATTAACAGAAATGCATTGCGAATATGTCAGAATTGTGATAGAATAGAAATTGATGTTTTGGCGATATGGACTGAATAAATTACACTTACTAAGCAGCTAAGGATAGAACAGACACAACACTATGAGCATTTCCTACCTAAGTTATCTACGGACAGCACAAGAGATTCTGGAAGAGATTCAAGCAACACAAACCGATGCGATTGCGCAAGCCTCGGATATATGCGCCGAGACAATAGCAGCAGACGGTCTCGTTTATCTATTTGGCTCCGGGCATTCCAGAATGGCAGTTGAAGAGATGTTTCCGCGCTACGGAAGTTTTCCCGGTTTCTTTCCGATTGTGGAATTGGCGGTCACATATCACAATCAAGTTGTCGGTTGTAATGGACAGCGCCAGGCACTTTTTTTGGAAAACATTTCAGGGTACGCAGAAGTTATTTTACGTAATTTTACCTTCGAGGCTCACGACTGTATGATTGTATTCTCTAATTCCGGGACCAACATCCTGCCTATAGAGATGGCAATGGGTGCAAAAGAAAATGGATTGCCTGTCATCGCAGTCAGTTCCATCGCACACAGTCGTTCATCTGCCTCAAAACACGATTCTGGAAAACGGCTTTTTGAAATTGCCGACTTAACAATCGACAACTGTAATCCGCCGGGTGATGCGGTCATAGATATCCCGAATTTGGCATATCCTGTAGGACCTACGTCCAGCATCGGTACACTGTCGATTGTCAATGCGATTAAATGCCGTGTTGCCGAGCTGCTGACAGAACGCGGACAACCGCCTGTCGTGTTGACAAGCTCGCATTTTCTCGGCACCGAAGAATCGGCAAAGCAGATTGAGCGAAGCTATGACGACTACAAGGCACGCGTCCACGGACGTTAGCGCCTCCAGATTTTTCTGTTGACTTTTCTCGTGTAAACCCGTATACTTTAAACTGCACAGGCGGATACAAGGTATCACTATCGAGTTCGCATCCACTGAACACTCCGAAATTCTGATGCTACATACAACCCGAAGAATTGCTGTGATGGGCGGAACATTCAACCCGATCCACTACGCACACCTACTGAGTGCTGAACAGGTCCGCGTAGGATTAGGCTACGATAAAATATTGTTTATCCCTTCCGCCAGACCTCCACATAAAGTCGCAGATACCGATATTATTGAACCGGAACATCGGTATCAGATGGCACTCTTGGCGATCATTGGGAATCCATACTTTGAGGTGTCTCGGATAGAATTGGAGCGCGCCGGACCGTCTTATACCGCTGAGACGCTAAAAGCACTGCAGAAACTTTATGGAGAAACAACCGAACTGGCATGGATCATCGGGGCGGATTCACTCATCGAGTATAAAGTCTGGAGGAACTTTGATGAGGTCTTAGCACGGTGTATTATGATAGCGACAACACGTCCAAATTATACTTTAAACCGAGTACCACTGGAAGTCCGAAAACGGGTCACGACCTTCCCTGTAACCGGTGTGGATATATCCGCAACAGCGATTCGTGAACGCGTTCGGAAGCGTCTTTCAATTCGGTACCTCGTGCCAGAAACTGTCGAAAATTATATTCATCGGCATCGGTTGTATCAATAATTTAAAAAAACGCGTTTAAAAATCGAAACCCAAAATCCGAAAATGAGGTCATGAAAATCGTGAAACATACATGCAGTATGTGCGGAACAATTTATGATTTTGTATGGGAAGACGGGACCCCTCTACCGAAAAATTTCCCGTTCTGCAGTGCGCGGTGCAAAGCGACAGACCTTTCAAAATGGATCAATGAAGAATATGCTATTCGTGCAGCGTTACCAGACACGATTTTGTCTGAAACCGAACGGGAACTCCTTGTGGAATTGGCAAAATTAGGCGTTGACATTGACGATGAGAGGAACTAACGAAATAGACGAAAACCCGATGGACACTACACTCGCAGAACTCCGGGCACACCCGAAGTCGATTGAAATCCAGCAGTATCTTTCAGATAAGTTGAGTGCGAAACGTCTGCAGCATGTGCTCTCCGTACAAGAGATGGCGGTTGATTTGGCTTATACGCACAAAGCAGACACTTGGCAGACAAGTCTCGCTGCACTTCTACATGACAGCGCAAAATGGATGAACGCTAAAGAGTTATACGACGCAGTACGCTGCTATGAAATTCACTTGGACCCGATTGAAAAGATGAATCCGTCTCTTCTGCACCCACTCGTCGGTGTAAAATTGGCTATTGAAAAATTCGCGGTAACCGAGCTGGAGATACTCGAAGCAGTTCGGAACCATACAACCGGGCACCCATCTATGGGTGTTATTTCACAAATCTTATATATAGCAGACTTTGCAGAACCCGGACGGACACATAAGACAGTCGATTTAGTACGGAAATTCGCATACACCGATTTAGCGCGCGCGGTACATCATGTCGCTCACGCGAAGATTGAGCATCTCCTAAAAAAAGGTGTGATGATCCATCCAAATACACTTCATACCTACAACAGTACGTTGGCGTATGTTGAGAACTAAAGGAACTTTATAATGGGAATAGAAAAGAATACATTAGATATGGTGAAGGCAGCAGCCTCGGCAGCAATAGGTCGCCGCGCCCAAGATGGCGTTATTCTCGATTTACGTGAACTCGACGGCTTCACAGACTTTTTTGCTATCTTCAGCGGTACCTCCGATATTCAGATAGAAGGTATTTCACAAGCCGTTCTTGAAGAACTTGAAAACAACTGGTCCCAGAAACCGTGGCATCAGGAGGGTGAACGTAAGGCGGATTGGATACTGTTAGACTACGTCGATTTTGTCGTCCACATCTTTCTTTCCGAAAGACGCGCGTATTATAACCTTGAACGCCTATGGGCTGAAGCCGAACAGATTGAACTGCCAGAACTCACAATGCCGGCGCATGTAGAAACACTCGAAGAGGAATTAGACCCAGATAGTACCTTGGTCTTTGGAGAACAGACAGAGCGAAAGCCGGATATGTAGTGTGTATCCGGGATTATCGATCCGGTGAGGACAATTGACAAACGGAGAAATAAGCGCAGGTAGATTAGTCAACAGCAACAAGCAAGGCAGTAACGTTATCGGTGCCGCCATAATCGAGTGCTTTGTTCACGAGATTCTCAGACGCTTCTTCGAGATCTGAAGCCGCCAATATAATGTCAGCAATCTCGTTATCGTCAATAATTAGGTCGTGCAAACCGTCGGTACAGGCGAGGACAATGTCTCCGGGAACAAGTGGGTATGCATCCGCACTAACAGTGACTGTCGGTTTCAAGCCGATCGCTTGTGTGATAATGTTCCGTTTCTCATGGACACGTCCCTCTTCAGGCGTTATTTCACCTTTTTCGACCATTTTTTGAACGACGGAGTCGTCTGTTGTTATCTGGGTCAGTCTCTCATCACGTAGCACATAGAGCCTGCTATCACCCACGTGAACGTAGGCGAGGTAACTAAAAGTAATGAAACCGGCTGTGAGGGTGGTCCCCATTCTGCGACCTGTGTTTCGGCTCTCGACAGAGGTATAAATCCGCTGATTCGCTTCCATCGCGAGATCGCGTAGAACGTTAAGCCTTTTCATAGGTCCCAAATCAATCTGTGGAGAGGCATCAGTTTCTACCCACTCCTGAATAACTTCAAGAGCAATGCGGCTCGCGACATCACCGTGTTCGTGTCCGCTCATACCATCAGCGATCGCAAACAACTGGAGCTGCGCATCGAAATAGTATAGGTCTTCGTTCCTATCGCGGATCTTACCTGTATCCGTTCTTACTGCAAATTGCATTTTTTTGTATCGTCCGAGCTGCTTGTCGTTAAAAAAATAAGAAGGCTTGTCGCGCGCTATATTCTGGGAGGTGTCAGATTTCATTCAGGAGAACCACTCACTTTCCTTGGAATGTTAACTATATCAGAAAACGATATAACTTAGGTTTAGGTTTCAAAATTCGCCGAAAAAAAAACATCATAATAAGTCTCCAACTTCTTATGGACGACGCTCGGTAGATTCGGCTGGGATAATATACATGGATATACAAAAATTGTCAACACTTCCAAAGCATCATTTCTTCGGGTACTACGGCATTAATCCGTGGGATCGGACAACGCGTTATCACCTCGCATTAGAGACGGATTTCCACACACACCGTCCATTACCAGAGGATGTGGCAAACGTCGGACTCATTGATCGTGAAACGCATCAGTTTATCCGATATGCCAAAACCAACGCTTTTAACCTTCAGCAAGGCAGCATGATGCACTGGATTGATGGCACAACAGTAGATGACAAAAATAAAGTTAGCAGTGAATTCACATTTAACGATTGGGAAGATGGTAAACTGGTATCACGCGCCATCAATCCGTCAACCGGAACCGCTCGTACAATCCAAGGTGCAATCGCTGCCGTATCGCCGACCGCACCGATCGCGATGGGACTAAACTATGCACGGATGGCGCATTGTCGTGCCGTTGTCGGGTACGCGACAGACAGCGAACGCAATAACATAGAAACGCAACCGGAGGGAGACGGGTTATACCGACTCAACTTACAAAATGGAAGTTCTGAACTCGTGCTCTCTATCGCAGATGTCATACGAATGAGTAATGATGCGCGGGTGATCGGAAAACGGACATGGTTCAACCATGTTCTCTTTAATACCGACGGCACGCGGCTCCTATTTTTTTGCCGAGTCCGTCAGGAAAAAGGGTTTTATACCTCGCTCTGGACAGTGAATCCTGATGGCTCTGATTTGGAGATGCAAATCCCGTTCGGTCATCGCGTCTCACATTTTGATTGGCGAACACCGACACGGATTCTGGTGTCTTCAGATATCATTGACGAGATGGGATTTATCGAATTCACGGACGGCAGGCGCGACTTCAAACCTATCGGTCGCGGTGTCTTGCCGAACGACGGACACGCCTCATTTTCACCGAATCGAGAGTGGCTATTGTGCGATACGTACCCACGAGGTCCCGAACGATTCGCAGAACTGATGGTCTATAATATCGCTGAAAACAGAAAAATTGTCTTCGGCGAATTCCATCATGACGAACAATTCACTGGAGACATCCGATGTGATTTACATCCGCGTTGGGCACCAGACGGAAAGACAGTAACCTTTGACTCGGTTCATGACGGTTCCCGACAGATTTATCTCGTCGAGTTACCATCGTCAAATTAACTTATGACCAATGTAGCCGAACGATACAACCCTAACGGATTAAATTTGAGGACTATGGAACAAAAAAACAGAGAGACACAAATAGATGAGCGGATCTTAGAACTGCACAAGCAGGCACTCGTGATTGATTCGCACAATGATGCTATTGTCGCACACATTCGTCGAGGCAACGTGAGTATTGCTGATGAAAATGTTCAAAACCCGATGGATCCTGTTGGTACTATCGCCTATCTTCGCGGTCGCGTACCCCCTGAAGAGGAAGCTATCGGTATCCAACTCAACATCCCGAAGATGCGACAAGGCGGAATTGACGCTGCGTTCTTTGCCGTCGATGTGACGCGGGCATGGAAGAACCACCTCGCTTATGCATTGGACGCTTTTGGTTGGTTCAACGAAGAGGTGACAGCGAACGCTGACGACTTATGCATCGCCCGCAAAGCAAGTGATATCCTTGAAGCGAAAGCGTCTGGTAAACTCGCAGCAATCCTTGTGATCGAAAATAGTGAAGCCGTTGAACGGAGCCTGAATATTTTACGCTCGCTCTATCTGCTCGGTGTCCGATCCATCGGCTTGACGCATAACCTGAACACGTGGGTATCAACAGGGAACGATGAAGAGGATATGGGCGGCGGCTTGACTCGGTTCGGTATGGCGTTAGTCAAAGAGATGAACCGTCTCGGAATGTTAGTCGATGTTTCACATATCAGTGAGCGTGGGTTTTGGGATGTTCTGGAGATCTCGGACAGTCCAGTCATCGCGTCGCATAGCAATTGCAAGACTTTGTGTCGTCACTCACGGAACCTAAGTAATGAACAACTGAAAGCGTTATCGGTTAACGGCGGTGTTGTCGGCATCACTTTCGTTCCGGGGTTTCTCACCATAGACGGTTGGCAGAAAATGCCGCCGTTGGCGCAGCTACTCAACCACATCGCTTACGCCATTGACATCGCCGGCATCGACCATGTCGGTATCGGTTCAGACTTTGACGGCGGCGGAGATTTACTTAAAGATGCCAGTGAGTTCATCAAAATAGCGGAAGGGTTAAGCGAACGCGGTTATTCCGATGCCGACATACGAAAGGTGCTCGGTGAGAACCACCTACGCGTCTTCGAGGCAGCATGCGGTTAAAGCATCTGTTTGGATCTGATTACCTACCGTGGATGGATCGCAGGTCTAATCTTGCCTCAACATCGTCCGAAACGGCGTTTGTCCAATCCACATCATCCATACTCTGTAAACTCATCAGCGCGACATTTACCATCGGATTTGAGAGGGAGTAGTTCAGCAAAAAACTGTCTACATCAACGTCCGCCATTTCATTCGGAAAGCAGTGCTTCATGAGGTTCTGGAAGGCGTTGCTGGTGGTAGAACGCATCAGCACGATACCCATCTCTTGCGCAACAGCGTCAGGGATGATGCCGCGTCTGCCGAAAGCGTCACAGGTGCTCTGATACATCAGGTTATAGTGGGTCTGTATCATATCAAACGCACCTGTTGCAATTAGCCGTTCGGCGCCACCAGAGGGGCCGTCCGCAGAAAATCCGATAAACCGAACTATGCCATCCGCTTTTAGCCTTAGATACGTCTCTAATCCCCCGTGATTCAATATCTGATCGGTTTCTTCGGTATAGAACCATCCGCCGTGGAATTGCAGGACATCGATGTAATCTGTGCCGAGGCGTTGGAGGCTGCCCGCTACATCTGCCCGGATACCGTCTGGGTCGTACGCTTCCGTCTTCGTAGCGACGATACACGACGCTCTACGGTCAGCGATCGCTTTACCGATGACAGTTTCGCTATAACCGCCGCCGTAATTCGGAGCCGTGTCAAGAAAGTTAAGTCCGCAGTCCATTGCGTAGTGCAGCATCTTGACAAGCGATGCTGCGTCGTGTTCTGGGCGGACCCTACCCCCGCCGTATCCGACTTCTGATACGCTGAGTCCTGTTTTACCGAGTGTCCCATATTGCATAATAGGCAAATCTCCTTATCTGTAATACCATTTCTAAAAGTTTATATCGCATTAAACGCACCGAGCAACCAAACCCCGGTAGGTTCGGTTTCCCAACCGAACCGGATTTTATCCAGGCCCGGTAGATTCGATTTCCCAACCGAACCGGATTTGACGCGGAAAACTTGAAAACTTCAGAACCCTCTTAAATCCCGCCTCGGTCCCCAGCCCGGTAGGTTCGGTTTCCTAACCGAACCGGATCCTACGCGAAAACCTTGCAGACTTCAAAAACCTCTTAAATTCCGTCCCGCTCCCAAACCCGGTAGGTTCGGTTTCCTAACCGAACCGGATCCTACGCGGAAAACTTGAAGACTTCA
>ASZN01000042.1 GCA_000406005.1 Candidatus Poribacteria bacterium WGA-3G | reverse complement strand
CTTCAAAAACCTCTTAAATTCCGTCCCGCTCCCAAACCCGGTAGGTTCGGTTTCCTAACCGAACCGGATCCTACGCGGAAAACTTGAAGACTTCAGAACCCTTGTTAGCTGCTTTTGTGGCGTATTAATGTAGATATAGCTTCTGTCAATTCTGTTTGGTCTTTTAAGATAGCGGACAACCTTTCAGACAGTTCACCTAAGACAAGTCTAATGGTGCTGGCAAGTTTTAGACATTCCTCATCGGATGATTCGTGCACACCCCTACTAAGCGCACGATACAACAAAGATATTGGGCTGTGACCATCAATTATTAATCTTTCTGGCATGACATCCTTTGCCAAGTCATAGGTGTCAATTTAGCGATTTTTCACGGTATTTTGTAGGAGTCTCTACAAATGCCGCCCCTACGGGGCTGAGGACTTTATCTCACATGCTGCTATAAACATTCTGTCCCTACGGGACTGAAGAGGCTTTTGAAGTTTTCAATGTTTCCGCGTAGAATCCGGTTCGGTTAGGAAACCGAACCTACCAGACCTGGGAC
>ASZN01000041.1 GCA_000406005.1 Candidatus Poribacteria bacterium WGA-3G | reverse complement strand
ATCGTGAAGTGCCAAACCACTTACTCAGCATCGCCTTCTGTTCTGTTGTTGGAAAGATTTCTATCTTCCTTGATTTGGTCACGGTATCGCCGGAGTCCGGGCATTCTATAGGAAAACACGTGGAGTATTGCGAGGAGATCGGTTGCGAGTTCTTCTTCTGGACTGTAAACAGTTTCGTTGAGAACCACGACTTCGCCACCGTTTTGTTCGACCAAGAACTGTATGACTTCGCCGCCGAAACGGGCGAGTCGATCCCGATGGGCAACAACAATCCTGAGTTTATCGCCCCGCAAGATGCGTTCCAATAGGGTTCTAAGCCCTTTTCTCTTGAAGTTGATACCGCTACCGAAGTCTTTGATGATTTCTGCTTCCGGGTAGTGTCTTTGCAAGTAGGCGACTTGGGACCCAAGATCGTCTGACTGCGATTTTCCACGAACTCGGCAGTATCCAATGGTAGTAAGAGTTGTTTCGGTTTGCGCATCAAGGTAACCCTGCACGTCATAACGCCTTTGTCCCCCAGGCGTCCTAATAGTAGAGATGGTGCCGTTCTCTGCTAAGCGTCGGAGTCTATCTATAGAAATACCGAGAATCTCCGATGTTTCTCGGGGTGTCTTATAGTGTTTCATGCTATAATTATACCACAGAAACATAGACTTATCAAGAAAAACATAGGAAAAAAACTATTTAGGAATATCTCCCTTTTTCCTCTATTATTATAGTAAATCCCGTAATTACCTTTACAGTGGCGGGGTTCCAAACCCTGAAGAAACACCCCAGCAAAAACCCTGCAATGGGGTATAGGGGGATATTGTCTGTCAGCGTGTAAACATATCTTCAGACTTTACTATATTTTATCATGGACCCGCTAAAGTTACAATTAAATCGTTATAGCGTCTATTAGCGTTACGATGAACTTCACATTCCGTTCCAAAACATTGAGAAAACCGAATATTCCTCTCTTGACGGGACCTCGCAAAAGTGGTATATTGTTGCCTATGCATTAGCAAGTTCTAATACCAAATCCAAAAAATAAAGTTGCATTATAGAGATTTTGGAATTCTATGAGGCATCGAAATATAAGAGCGCAATGAATTGCGCAACTACGAGCCGGTTTTTTGTTAATGACAGGCGTTTATTTAGAAGAGGCATCGAAATATAAGAGCGCAATAATGCAGATCGCATTTGGTCGAGTACGCCGCAGAATTGCGCAACTACGAGCCGGTTTTTTGTTAATGACAGGCGTTTATTTAGAAATGGTATAACAAGGACATACTTTGTCAACACCCTATAAGCAGGAGAGGAATTTCAGAGATGGCGACACATCACTTTGAACCGACAGTCTACCATACAGCGATCGGTGCGCACGAACCGGTGCTTCATATTGAAAGCGGCGACACCGTTTTCACAACTACTGTGGATAACGCAGGTTTTGATGCCACGGATACACAGGTTACCCCGGGTGGTAATCCGCAAACAGGTCCGTTTTATATTGAATCGGCGGACCCCGGCGATTCGGTATCCGTCCATTTTGATCGGATTGTTCCGAACCGAAAAATCGGACGGACGGCTACCGTCGTCGCGCCAAATGTTCTGGATCCGCACTACGTCGCGTCCGAGATGCCGGAAGGCGGTCGCGCAGAGTGGCATGTGGATGTAGAGAAGTGGACGGCGACGTTAATGACACCGGAGACGCAGTTGGGTAAACTCACGTTGCCGCTCGAACCGATGGTCGGATGTTTCGGTGTCGCGCCGCCGCGCGGTCAAGCGATTTCGACAGCGACGTCCTCTACGCACGGTGGGAATATGGACTATCGCGGATTTAAAGAGGGTGTCACCGTCTATTTTCCTGTTTTTGTTCCTGGTGCGCTCTTTCATCTCGGTGATGGACACGCCGTTCAGGGTGACGGTGAAATCGTCGGGACCGGCGTTGAAATCTCTTTTGACGTGCAGTTTACGGTTGAAGTCTTGAAAGGTGAGAGTATCAACTGGCCCCGTGCCGAAAACAGTGCGTATATTCTTGCTGCAGGCAATGCGCGTCCGTTGGATCAGGCGGTGCAACACGCCACGACGGAGCTGCTTCGGTGGTTGGGTGAACTCGGTTTAGAGAAACGTGCGGCACACATTCTGTTAGGACAGGCAGTGGAGTATGATATGGGGAATGTGTTCGATCCTGCGTATACGATGGTCTGTAAAATCAAAAAATCGATACTTCGTGATATTGGGATTATGTAACGCATTTGATGTGATGTTAAGCGAAATTGCGCTACATTTGGTGGAACAATTGAGATTGTCTTTTGTTGTGCTGTCTCTAACTAAAGAAGATTGGAATTCGCAGTAAGGATCGGGATATCCTGAGTTTTGAAATCGCCATCGTTTGTTATTAAGGTGAATCCGTTGCTTTTGCAGATCTCTGTTATAACTTGGTCATTGAAATCGAAATTACCAGCGGCATAATCATTGAGAAGATTACCTATATCCAATAACTCAAAGGCACTTTCGATCCGCGTACAATACTTCAGAACACGCCTGACATCAGCAGCAATATTTTTAGCGACTGGTTTGAAATCTGAACTATTGCGAAAATTTTTGAAGTTATTGATGTGCCGGGCAACAAATTGCCATTCTATCCTGGCGTAACTGTTGATAAACTCTGAAACTACAAGAACATCAATATAAATTTGGCTGTTCGCGTTCAAAATATGGTTAAAAACCGTAGCGTAAATGGATCTCCAGCGAGACCTCAGTTTTGGAGGCCCGTACAGGTACAGCCAAATGTTAGCATCTAAAAATATTTTATCTTGGGAGGTGAAATTGTAGTTAGACACCGCTACTGCGTTATACTTCATCGTCCTCGTCTTCCAGTACTTCTTGAAACACCCGGTTGAATCTCTCCGGATTTTCAAAATACAACTTGGCATTGTCAACGACACGATCTAATAAATCTTGATCGTCTTGCTCTATATTTTCCACCTTTAGTAAAGAGTTTATTTTTTTTTCACTGAATGTTCCGTACAACTGACCAATTGCTGCGTTCAAGAAAGCAGAGGTAAGAGCTGTAACATTGTGAAATGAAAGTGCTACCTCTCGATTCGCTTCAAGAGCAGTATTAAGGCGGTTATATATCTCCTGCCCGTCGCTGGAAGCAACACACAAAGGGCTGCCTACAATTCCAAATACGGATATCTTAATACGATCTGGCATGATTATCTCCATAAAATGATACATTTAATCAGAAACAAGTCTGTAAGCAGACGTATCTGCCGTGTTAATTTCCACGCTTACAACTGTGCCTGGGAATCGATAGTTTAACAGTGCGGTAAAGATTTCTCCGTTTTCTCGTTGCCAATAACCGGCATCTGACACAATCTTAATACAACCGTGATTCAAGTCAATAAACTCGCCAAGCAGTTTTAGTCCTAATCCACCCGGAACATTGCCACCTCTAGTTGTGCTATTTCCCTCAGTAGCCCAGACAATAGCTTTTTCCGCTGAAAGATCAAGTTCTATACAGTCTTTTATATTCTGCCGTATGCCAATTCCTAGATCCGCCACTGTAAAATCAAGCCGTTCTTTTGTAGGGAAAAATTGACCACAACTAAAAATTCCCAACCGGGTACGGGAATGAGAGATCGCATTTACAAAGATCTCAGAAATACTCTCACTAAGTTTCTTCAACAGCTCAGGAGACATTTTAGGTATCTCAGAACGATGCATAAACTCATTTTCAACATAGCGTGCAACATAACGGTCATTTTTATCAAACCGTTGGTAAGAAATAGTAGTTCCCCATTGATCAGGAATTTCTACACCTCCATAGCGACTCAGAAAACCGTTTTTTGATAAAATCTCCTTAACAGATAAAGGAATCTGGATTAAACTAACTGTGTTTAGCCTTTTCTCTAAACTATAGAGAATTGCACCGAACGCCGCGCACATATCCGCATCAAACCAATGTGTTTCCTTCATGTCGATCTCAATATCATCAAAAAGCAATTCTTTGGTTTGCGCATAGAGGTATGCTAAGGCATCAAAACCGGCAGGATTACGATGAATCTCTGGCAAATGGAATCTCACACTGATACCTCAACAATTGTCATTGTATCGTTACCAAAGATGTCAACGACCTTGACTGCAATTTTGTGGCGGCCGGGAGGGCACTCATGGGCGACGCTGGTTAATTCTAATGAGCGGTCTTTCTTGGTACGGAAACTTTGCCACTCGTTTTCAAAGACGTAGTCGCCTGTCCATTGCTCCTGCCACTCGCCTGTGTCTGGATCTTGCACGCGGATAATTTCGCGTTTGCTCTCAAAGTCAAAATCGACGGACCAGTAGTCAATCCAGTCTGTCCATTCTTTCGTCAAGACTTCACGGCTATATTTGCCATCGGCATCTCTGTTGACTTTCACAACTTGCCCCTGCTCCACCACAATTCGACTCCCTTTCCTTGCGAGACTTTGCTCAGCGTGGGAAATGGAATCTTGTGAGTAAAAGACTGAAAAATCGGTCAATTCTACTGCTACGGTTGCAGGTTCGTTTTTTCGACCCGATGTGATGTGCGGCTTGACTTCAATGAACGCCACATCGTGGAATACCACTTGATCCTGTTCTACTGCGCGTTTGTCAAACACCTCAGCGGGGATATATTTCGGTGCCAGATCAATACCTCGGTTTTTTGCCTCATCCAGCACGTTGGGAAACAGTCCCATCTCAAACTCAAAACCGAGAATATCCACACGAGTGATATGATGTTTACGGCATTCAAGGATAATTTCTTCCACGAACAGGCGCGTTACTGGCAGATTGACGGGTCCGATCGCTACGAGTCTTCCGGCTTTCTTACCTTGAAAGCCACTAAACCCATCGGTTTCTTCGGCAGCATAAGCGCGCAGAATGAGATTAATGAATTCCTTTTCCTTCTCTGCCAATTGCTTCTGTTGTTCAGCCTCGCGTAAGTTCGGATTGACCCCGACATAGTGTTGACGTTCGTACTTACCGAGGTTAAGGATTTCAAAAGCACGATAATCTTCGCCATCCGCTTTTAGTTGACGTTGAATTCCAATCATCCGCTTGCGAGTCGTATGAATAGCGAACTTGCCGAGATCTGTTGCCATCCACTTACGCCCTAATTTTTCGGCAACGGCAGCAGTGGTACCAGAACCACAGAAAAAATCGGCAACAAGGTCCCCCTCGTTTGAAGATGCCCAGATGATGCGTTCAAGGAGTTTTGACGGTTTTTCTGTTGGATAAGTTAGTTTTGATAATCTGTTGATATCACTCCACACCGTTTCAATAACTTTTCCACTCTTATCGTCCAGATACTGCTTAAGTTTTTCGCCATTATGGGTATCTTCAATTCGCCCTTGTGCCCGAAAATTTGCGATACTTTCAGCAGTATAGTCCCGAAGTTCTTGTAGACGATATTTACCCCTCTTATCCTCATACTTATATTGTTTAAGGGTAGATTCTTGATAGTCTTCTTTTGGCAGATTGAACGTCCGTGTATCAACAGATTTTGAATAATAAAATAAAGTGTCATGGTTTTTGGGAAACTGACGAAGTTTGTTGGACGGACCGAAAAAACTACCTTTTCGCCAAATTACCTCATTTTGGAAGCATTTATCTCCAAATACTTCGTCAAGAACAAGCCGGATTAATGAATTGAGTCTCCAATCACAATGCACATAAATACTACCATCCTCCGCCAACAAATCCCGCATCAAAATTAGTCTTTCATAGATCATTGCAATAAAGGAATCCGATCCTTTGCCCCAGGTATCTCGGTAGGCAATCTCTTCAAGAATGTTAGGCTCTTTGGTAAGCATCTCACCACCAACTTCGATATCCATGGAAAAATCCGCGCCTACGTCAAAGGGTGGGTCAATATAAATGAGTTTGAGTCCACCTTGTGCCTCAATCTCCTCGCGCAAGGGTCCGTTTTTGAGTGACGACAAAATCAATTTGTTGTCCCCCCAAATTAATTTGTTCGTCCAACCCTTGAGTTGTCGTCCGCGTTCGTCGAAAAGTGTGAGTTGCATATTGGAATCAGAGGGTCTTTCAGCGCGAGGTTCATCTACTTGTTCGATTGTCTGAAAAGGCAGAACGATGTTGCAGACCTCGTTGGTTTTACCGTTCCAGACGAGTTCGACTTCGCGTTTGTCTTCAAACAGCAGAAAGCGGTATTTGTCAGGCAGCGGTTTGTCTGCCTCGATGAAGCGGATGATTTCTTGTTGTTCTTGTTCTGTGAGTCTTGGCATAGGTTATTTCTTGCCTCAATTAAGTAAGTATAGTTCCTAAAACAAATAAAGTTGCTTCTCGCCCGGAATTTGATTCGCCAGATATTCGGATATTTCTTCATCAACTTCACTGATGGGATCTCGCCATGGGCGATCTGGCAAAACCGGATCCAACATTCTGTTAAAACTGTCTTTGTTAACAAGGTGGACAGTCATACCACGCTTTTTTACTTTCGCCACAGTCTCTTGTGCATTTTGTGAAAACCTGTCAACAGTTGAAACGACAATGCCTGTGTGTACACCCTCTACAACCATGGCACCCAATATATCTCGAATTGTACTGACTCCTTCAGAATACTTTTGGGATCCACGGCGTTTAACCTGTATGAGCCATTGCTCACTTCCGGTCTCTATTAGTAAGACATCAATTCCGCCATCCCCGGGTTTCCCAACGTGCAACACTTCAGCATGTGTGTAATTGGATCGGAAAACATCCGCAACAAATTTCTCAAAACGCGTGGGGTTGAAACAATGCAGCAAATCTGGGTGCCTCCTTATGTGCAAAGCCAATTCATCATTACAACCTTCAGGTAAATTTCCATCAAATTCTCTTAACTTTGAGACATAGGCCCAATAATCCGGTGGTGGGAAACAAGCTTGAAATGGATCCGAATAAATGCGTGCTTGCCAGAAACAACATCTTTTACAATACCATAGGCAATAATCGCGATGCCAGTTTTCTTCAAGAGTATTGTTTTCAATCTTTATCAATTGGGTTGAACAGTAAGTACAATTTCCAATTTCTCGAATCGGATTTTCATAAATGACTTCTTCGTCCTCACCAGAGTCATCGGTATCATCATGCAAAATATATTCATCACCTATGATGGCAAATCTATCATAGGTAGTCATTTGTTTCGGTTTGTTTGTAGTATCTGACATAATGAATCACCTATTGTATCCGAATTAATTTCACCAATTACATACCGCTCCACATGCAGATGAAGAATTTAATCGGGTAATTTATTGTGGAAGTCCGGTGCGGTTCCAAACCGCACCTACCAGGTTTGGGGGCACATAGAATTACCCAAATATCTTATTAAACTTCATCTGGATCGGAAGACCTAACACCGGCATGCTATCCTCACTGCAAAGCAATATTGCTCCTCTGGAGCGAAGATAAAAATAAGGAAGCCTTGCCGGGACCCTCCCAATAGACTGCTGCAAACACAATCAATCTGACATTATGCCATTTCTAAATAATGTTATTGCATTACCAAATGTTATAAAATACGTTGGAATACGGGAACACAGACTAACAGTCTATGCTACATAAGAGGCAAATGCAATCAATCTGGTATTACAAAAAACCTAAACTATCTATACTCATGAATTGTTCACTAATATTATACCACAAAACTACCGCAGAATTCAAAGAAATAAGCATAAAAAACTTTATTAATCATAAGTGTAGATTTTGTATTCTGTAAAGCCATCAAGGAGTTGTTTGAATGTTTGAGGTCTATACACATCAAAACTCTCTTGATCGACATAGACAAAATCATAATCAATATCTGGTGTTACTTCGTTAACATCTTCACACCATTGCGATAGGCGTTGCATCTTGAGCGGGACATCCAGGTCTTCTCTCCCTTTCGTTTCGGCAACAATCACACGACCATCTGTTAACTTGACGAGGAAATCCGGATAGTAGTTGCTAATGTTTCTATCGGCGTTGATATAGTCGAGCTTAAAGTGTACGCCGAAGTAGTTTTTGGCGTAAGAGACGACATCAGGACAGTTTTCGAGAAATTCGGCAAATTCCAATTCAAAATGGCTATCGCCGGTGATTCTATTGAACACAGACTTTTGCGGAACCAAGTATTCCTGCTCTTTAACCATAAATGGTCGTGTATCCTGTACCTTTGCCATCTCACTCATCTGCGCGTCACCTTTATCGCGGATCGTGAGATCGTTGATGGCACGTTTGAAAGTTTCAATGACCGTTTTTGTGGCGGGGAGTTTTGACAGGTTGCGTAAGGTATCAGGGGCCTCCAATGCTACACTTTCACCAAATATCGTGTTCTGCACGAAATCTTTTACCTTTGCATATAATACATCATAACCGCTGACGAGTCGGAGTTCCTTCATAATAGTATGGACAAAATAGCCGAGTGCGTTGCGATAGTCTTCGGCTCCTGGACTCTCCAGCATAGTGGTATATGCGATTTCTCTCGTTGTCATGTATTTAAAAACGATCTCACGGACCTCCTCAACTTTGCCGTACTTCTGATACACGATAGGCGCGAAGTCAAGCTGCGTAACATCTAAGTCTGCCAGGTTTTTGTACTCGCGGTAGATGCGCCGCGTTAGTACCGGAATTTCAATATCAAGTGCATCAATGTCCTTATTGACATTCTGCTTATCTACCTCAATCACGAGAGGTGTTTTGGGTTTAGTGCCTTCACCCATTTCTTGGCGTTCTAATTCCACACCTTCTTTTTGGATCTGTTCAACAAAGTCCATGAAGGCATCGGTACCGACGACACTCACGGATTCATTCACAGCATCGGTGTACATTCGACGCAGGCCGCGTCCTAAAGTCTGCTCTGGTAAAATGTTGCTCTCTGCGGAATAGGCGCGGAGACCGACAATGGTGGTTACATTCTTGACATCCCACCCCTCTTTGAGCATCAGGACGGAAACGATTGCTTTGTACGGACTCTTTGGCGAATCAATCTTATTCGCTTGCTTGCGAAGTTTCTCGAGTTCTTCCCTCTTCTTGCCAGATGCTGCTTCAGAGATTTCGCCGTTATTCTTTGTGTGAATCACCAGTACAGCATCTTTGAGATCGGGATAATGGTTTTCGAGATACTCCGCCACTTCATCGCAGTTTTTAGTGTCGTCGGTCATCACAAACAGGATGGCTTTCTTACCCAATTTTTCGTGTTCTTCATAGGCTTTTCGCCATTCCATAACACCGAGATGGAGGTAATCGGCATATCTCTCAGTGTACTTCACGCTTTGTCGTTCAACAAGTTTTGCTCGGCTTTCAGCATCAGGGAGGATCGGATGTTTGACAACATTTTGCGAAATCGCCTCTACGAGTGGATAATCCGAGACTGTTTGCACAAAAATGGCACCGTTATTGTGTTTCGGGGTAGCCGTTACATCTACTTGCAGTGACAACTCGCCCCCTTTTTGCAAGAGACGGTTGTGAATATCCTCAATCGATTTGAACCATGCCATTCGTGAATCATGAATATGGTGTGCTTCGTCGTTAAGAACCATGAGTTCATCAATATCTCGGACAATGTTTCCGAGATCAACTTTGGAGTCCGTTGTGGCACCCGTCGGTTTCTTGCCTAAGAAATAGTCCATGCTATTGTCATCATTAGTGGACGGTGGAGATTGGTCACTGGAATAGACACGGTGGATATTGGTGAGAAATATGTTGCCAGTGGAACGGGCGGTACGCACTTCGTCTTGGAGGTGCAGTGTAAGTTGAAAATCGTTTTGCCAATCGCGACCCTCAAAACCATTATCAGGTAGCACTGGGTCTTCAAAAAAAATACGTAAGCCTTGAAAATCGTGGTAGAGACGGTCGAGTACAATGATATTAGGAGCAATGACAAGGAAGTTGCGCGAGAGTTCGGAGTCCTGTTCATACAACTTGTGAAAGAAGCTCCACGCGATTGCAAGGCTCATCACTTTCGTTTTTCCTGTGCCGGTTGCCATCTTTATCACAAACCGCTGCCAGTTTTCGTCAAACAGTCCTGCTGAAATGGCACGGGAACTGTCAAAGCGCATGAGATCGTATTCGTCTCTCACCTTAACGACATCGTACAGGTAGATGATGGTTTCGAGTGCCTCGCGTTGGGCAAAGTAATACTGAAATTGCTCCATCGTTCCATCAGTCTGTTCTTGCAAGTGCGCGTTATTGAACCACCAATTGAGAAGTGCTTTACTTGTTTCGGAAGCACCGCTATAGTTGTCGTCGCGCCACGTTTTGACTTTCTCGCGGATCTTTTGGACAAGGGGCGGGAGCAGCATCCGATATCCCATATCCAGCAGTAGTGGTTGATCGGGAAGCCAACGCACCGAAGGGTCAATGATTGTATGTGGAGATTCAGGAAAATCGGGGTGTAAAGCCATAATTGGTTACTCAGTCTTTAATGTATTCGGTTTAGTACTGTAATACCTCAAGTGCCATGCGTTATTGAGAGACATCATGCCACGTTTTAGGTAAAAATTCAAGTAAAAAGAGTCTACAGCGCATTTCATGAATAGTTTGAGCGTATTGTTGGATAAAGACTTCTAATGGGAGAAACCCCTAAATCCCCTTATCAGGCGGACTTTTAAAACAGCTGCGTAAATCCTATCAAATTATTCCTCATTTTCCAAATGCAGGTCGTGTGTTATACGACATAATCTATCAAAAGACATAATTCCGCTTTTATACTCATCTCTCAAGGACTGGCGTAAAAGATCTTCCCCGGTGAGTATTAATATGGTATTACGTGAACGGCGACTCAACTCAGAAAGAGATTTTTTCTCATCATCTATTAAGTCTCCTAATTTCGTAAAAGTGAGAACCGCGTCTGGAAATTTCTTGCCTAATATTTCCATCTTTTCAATGTCTGCCTCCCCAAAATTGCCAAACGTTTTGCATTCAGCGAAAATTGTCTCAATGTCCCCGTTTCTCTCAATTTTCTCGTTTCTTAATTGAAAAAATAAAGCAAGATCAATTTCATTTCCAACGATTTTTTCCTCATCTTCGTCAGTAACATTGTCCTTTTTTAAGTTGAAACTCATCAGGGGTGTTATTGCTCCACCTAACATTTGCACATCAGAAAAAAAGCGTAGCAGCAGAAGTGTAGTGTAAGTTCCTTCAGACTTATTAGGTGAATCAAATGCCCCTAACCTTCGGTAAGCCCATTTAATTTTCGCACTGGGCTTGTAAGGAAAATCAAAGGAGTCAAGGCATCTCGGACATCTCAATATATAACTTGCATCTTCCACAGAATACCACGAAGATTGCTTACAATTCGGGCAAGGCATTTTTATCCCAGGCTGTAAAACCCCCGCATTGACAAGGTTTTTGAGAATCTCATCTGTATATTGGTTGATTTTTTCATTCGTATTATATTTTTGTTTTGCGATCATTCTAATTCGACGCCAGAGATCATTTTGAAGTAGGTTTTTCTCGTCTTTCATCTCATTCAATAACTCTATAATTCCTTTGATTGCAAAGACTTCAAAGAACTGAATCCCTAACCGCTTTATTGTTTGTGTAACTATATGCCCCGCGTTTGAAATCTCAAATCCCCAACCCCGAGATTTCATCCAACTTTTAAATATCACTGTTGATTGAGGCAACCCGATTTGAAGATATGCCTCTGGTTCATGTGCTAAATAGACTAAGCTCCCTTTTGAAGCACGCACCTGATTGTTGGGTTGGCAAACTTCGGATAAGTCTCCGAGCCCTTCGGGCAGCACGGATGTGGATATTAGTTTGTCATTATAAATCGTAAACCAAATCTCATTAGCAAACCGAGGTGTATGAGTAAAAGACCGATCCGGCCTGATGTATGGGGAAAGTGTATTCAAAATCTCCCCATGGTTGGAGGATATATCGTGTATATCATAGTAACGCCTTCCAGAATTGAAACTATACATAGCACGTTTATCGTCATGGGGTAACTTTTCCCACATTTGCGGATAAACACCCTGAATTGGTTGACATTCAATTGAATTAAAAAATTCAAGGTATTCTTCTTCAGATACAGAACTGCTTCTGATAGATGGTTTTGGGAATTTGGTAGCACTTACGTTTTCTACTAATTCTGAAAGGACAAAATTCTTTAATTTTTCATTGTGTAAAAATTGCTTTGGTATCGGATATACAAATCTACTAATAGCCCGAAGATTCCAATAATCGATAATATCAATGGGATTTTCCGCATCGAAAAAGGAAATGATACTCTTTCCTGAAGAAATTCTGGAGAAACCCAAGCTATTTATTCCCATCAAATACTCTCGTCTATGGAGAACCTGATCGTCAAACAGATATTCGCGACTATGATGTGCCTGCGCTTTGATGAATTCTGTATAATTTGAAATTGAACAATCTATTTGTTCAATTTCCAGATAATTCCCAAACCTTTGTTCAAGAACACTAATAACTTGCTCAGGAAGCGTGCCAAATAGACTGGACAACAAAGGATAGGCAGAGTTAGAAAAGCAAGGCATACATATTTCAAACTTGTCGCCTATAACTTCAAGTTCAAATTCATTATTCTTGATAAAGTGATTCAACGTTTCAAAGAGGCTAATTCCATAATCCGTTGTCCCTTCAGTGTGGGCTGCTGCAGCCATAAAAAAAAATGAAGTATCGTCAATTACTTTTCTATCGCTAAGATTTAGATTATAATTAGAACATTTACCCATTAGTACCACATAATCCGGATCGAAATTATTCAAATATCCTGAAACAATGTCCTGAGCATTCATATCCGGGCAATGATGCCAATTTTCGGGAGTATCCTGAAAAGTCGGAATTATTGCGTTAAATTTCCCTCCCCACAAAAAGGTGTTGATCTCTATAACACGCTGTAGTGAATCAACGTCTGTAGGATTGACAAGGAATGCTAATCTAATAGGTCTGGCGTTGATTGTAACGATTCCGTCTCTCATAAAAAATATCGAATCCTTATACCTGTTGGAACCTTGAAAAAATCCTTCAAAGTGTGCCAAGTTTCAAACATGATTAGTGTATTTGCTTAGGACTTATTCATATCCAATCCGGCCATGGACCTGAGGTTTAACAGTGGGGTCATCACGCCGCCTGCTGCGGGGATGACGACTCCGGTGTCGTAAAGTTTCATTGCAGAAATTGTGGCGTGTGCAACGTCTTCGGGGACACCCGCGCGGACCATAAAGATATAGCCTTTCTCTGCTGCCTCCTCATAATCTGGGATACGGACGCGCGAGAGGTCGGTGTTGATGACACCTGCAGCGATACCGTTCACTTTAATGCCGTGTGGTGCTAACCGTCCGGCAAAAGCGCGCATGCTCATCTCTAATCCCGCTTTCGAGATACAGTAGGCGGTGCGGTTGTCGGATGCCATTGTGTCTGAGATTGAAAGTGTATAGATGATGCAGCCGGGTATCTCGTTTGCGACCATGTAGTTTGCAACACGCTGTGTGAGGAAATGCGTCGCCTTGAGATTGGTGTTGACGATCAGATCAAACTGTTCCGGTGTCTCCTCAAGAATATCAGCGATACGGGTGATACCAGCGTTGTTGATGAGGATGTCCACCTTCCCGAAAGCGTTGTGTGCGGTGTCGAGCAATCTTTCGTGTGCGTTGAGGTCGCTGATGTCCGCTTGAATGATGGCGGTTTTTCTGCCGAGTGCCTCTATTTCCTGTTGTACGGATTCGGCGGCATCACGGTTCTGGTTATAGTTGATGAGTACGTCTGCACCTTGACGGGCCAATTCGATGGCGATTGCACGCCCGATGCCGCGGCTGGAACCTGTTACGATTGCGGATTTGTCTGTGAACGAAACGTCTGTTGCGAAAAAACCGAGGTCTATGTTTGTTGACATTTTTTAATTTTTCCTTGCGGTTCGGTCAGGTTAGTTGGATGAATGAAGTGCCTTTGCGTATATCCGCCCTCCATTACATTACGGGCTACGGGTTTTGATGCTATCTCAAACAGATGGATTCCTACAGGATCCAAGTGGGTAAACCCAGTTGAGATTTATCCGGAAATCTGCATTCTTATTGTGAGGCAAACGGACGCAGCAGTCCATGAGCAATTAATTAATCTGAATATGGGTCTGCGGCATCGCGGAGTGCATCCCCTAAGAAGTTGAAAGCGATGACGACGACAAGCACCGGTACTGCCGGAAAAATGAGCCACGGGTAGTGGAGTAGAACGGTGACGCGCTGCGCTTCCTCTAATAGAACGCCCCAACTCGTCATCGGTGGACGGATCCCTAAACCCAAGAAACTGAGTGCGGTTTCGCCGAGAATCATACCGGGAATAGCGAGTGTCGCGATAACGATGATATGGCTATAACACCCCGGCATCAGATGTTTTGTGATGATGTGCCAATGTCCGGCACCGGCAGCGCGTGCCGCCATCACGAAATCGCTTTCTCGATACGCCAGGACCTTCCCACGTACCTGTCGTGCCAATCCACCCCAACGGATGATGGACAGAATAACGGTAATCCCGAAATAGATTTGAATGCTCGACCATCCCGGTGGGAGTGCGGCACCGAGTGCCATCCACAACGGGATGTCCGGGAAGGCAGATAAGATCTCAATAACGCGTTGGATGAGGTTATCAACCCAACCCCCCCAGTATCCAGATATAGTACCGAGAATAGAACCGAGGACGATGCTTAAAAAGACACCGACCAGACCGAGTGTCATCGAAACGCGTGCCCCGTACATAATCCGCGAAAGCAGATCACGCCCCATCCTATCTGTACCCAACAAGAACATGGGACCTGCGGAACTGAAAAAGTGTCGCTTGTCCTCGGCATCCTTGAAAAAGAATTCAACCGAATGCCGTTGCGTCATATCTCTGGTGAACTCTAACTCAAGACTCTCTGGGTTCCGAACGGATTTCAAGCCGTAGACGTAGAACCCGTCCTCGAATGAGAAATGGAGGCGTTGCGGCGGTACGTGGCGCAGTCGCATCTTGATTTCGTTATAGTGATAGGGTGCGAAGAAGTCGGCACCGATGGCAATAACGTAAAAGAGGATCAAAACGGCACCGGAAATGACCCCCATGCGGTTCTTTCGGAACCGTCGCCATATCAGTTGACGGTAACTCAGCTGCCCTATCTCTACTGCAGTCTCTATTGATGGATCGGTGGTACTCTGTGTCTTATTCATAGCGGATCCTCGGATCGACCCATGCCAAGGCTATATCGGCAATTAGATTACCGATAACCAACAGCAGGCTCAACATCATAATCAACGTGCCAGCAAGGTAGATATCCTCGTTTAGTAGACTGTTTAGGAGAATCGGTCCGACCGTTGGCAGCCCCAATACAATAGAGACGATCGCTGAACCGGAGAGGATACCGGGTAGGCTCATCCCTAAAATGCTGATAAGCGGGTTAATTGCGATACGGACAGCGTGTTTCGCAACCACGACGATTTCTTTGAGTCCTTTTGCGCGTGCGGTTTGCACGAATGGCTGTCCTAACACATCGAGCAGGTTGCCGCGCATGATGCGCATTAGACTCGCCGTGCCGTTAATACCGACGACAATCACTGGAATCCAGAGGTGCTTGATGAGGTCGTTGAGTTTACCGAACGTCCATGGCGCGCCTTCATAGTAAGCCGAGAAGAGCCCAAACAGCGGAACACCGAAGATGTCAAACGCGAAGACCATCAACGAAAGTGCCAAGAGGAACGCGGGGATCGACATCCCGACGAAACTGAGGAAGGTCAGGAAATGATCTGACCATTCGTATTGATGCGTGGCAGAATAGATACCGAGTGGGATGGCGACGATATAGGTAAAAATGAGCGATCCGATGGATATGAGGAGCGTAAAAGCTATTCTGTCCCATATCAGTTCATTGACTTCGCGCTTATACTCAAATGACTCACCGAAATTACCGCGAACGAAACCGCTGATCCAGATGAGATAGCGTTTCCACAACGGCTCGTTCAGTCCGTAGCGTTCGCGTAATTCTTCGACTTGTGCAAGCGAACTGCTATCGCCGAATTCTTCCTCTAACCGTTGGATTTCTCGGTCGAGGTAATCGCCTTGCGGGAGTTGGATAATAATAAAAGAGATAATAGAAATCGCCAGAAGTGTCGGTACAGCGATGAGACATCGGCGAATGATATAGGTAATTATGGGTTTATCTCCTTTTTTTTCGACTCAGTTGTCAGTACGATTTTTTTCTCCGAAAAAAATCTTTCAGTTTGCCTCGCAGTGAGAGTTACAAGAGTCCTCTTAACTGACAACTGAATATTGACAACTGACAACTACTTCTTAGATATCCAACACTGCTCAGGATAATGGGTTGCTGGTGTAACGATTGCCCACGGACCTAAAATGCCGTCGTTCGGTACGTTGTGAAAATGGTTGGCGACGACTAATAGCGATGGCGAACGTGCTGCGGAACCGAGATGAAATGGTCCTTCGTCAATGTGGATCTGGACTGCGTCGCGAACATACTGATGTCGTTTTTTCAGGTCGGGTTCGCGTTTAATCTCATCATATAAATCGAGAAGTTTTTTTAGCGGTCCGGTGGGAGGTTCACCCTTTTCACCACCGGTTTCATACCATTTCCCGACCTTCGGATGCCAATACTTCGGGAGCGTCGGGAAGACCCAGTCGGGATAAGTGAAGAGGTCCATCTCCGCTTCACCGTGCATGCTGATTGTGAATTTTCCGAGTGTGCGGCGGAGGCTCAATTCGGCACCCGGTGGCGTATAGAGCAAGGTTTTCAATCCGAGTTGCTCCCATCCGTCTTGAATAATCAGTCCGATGTCATTTTCTTGGCTGTTGAGGTTGGAACTCGGAACATCCATGAGCATCTGAATCGGTTTGCCATCGGGACGCAGCCTATAACCGTCCTTATCGCGCTCGGTGAGTCCCATTTCATCAAGGAGTCGGTTTCCGGCGGCGATATCAAAGTCGGCATCGGCACGTTTCCACGCCTCAAAGAGTGACTGCCCGTCTTCATCAGCGAAGTGCCATCCTTCTTGGCTGACAGTTGCGGCTTGCGGTTCGAGCAATCCGCGCCATGCGATCTCGTTACATTTTTCACGGTCAATGCCGTAAGCGAGTGCTTTTCGGAACCGTTGGTCTCGGATGATTTGCCTCAACACAGGGTCGGGTGCGGTCCAATTAATGAGAATAGCGGGTTGCGCACCAGCCGTGCTTTTCCAACGTCGTACCTTATAGCCACCTTTCTCCTGCCCCTTCAGATAGAGTGCGAGGTCTCGGAGCTCCATCCCGCGATATTGGCAATCTACCTCGCCAGCGAGGATTTTAAGCACACGAACCTGCGGCTCTGGGATTAAACTGGTCTTAACTCTGTCAATATAGGGGAGCTGTCTGCCAAGTGTATCAACGACGTAGTAGTACGGATTCCGTTCGAGTTCGACACGGAACCCCCCTTTTTCGTATTTCGTTAGCCGCCAGGGCCACAACGTCGGACGTCCCGGGTTCTGGTGCGGTATATTCTCTTTCTCAAATTGGATGAAATCGGTGTATTCGGGGTTGTTGTCCGGGTGAAATTGCGTCATGTAGTGGTCCGGAATGTTGTACTGATTGCACCACCAAAAACCGGTCGCTAACCAGAGTGGTACGAGCCAGTTGGGACCTGCGAATTTCATCACAATCGTGTAATCATCAGGCGTTTCGACCGCCATGGGGATGCCATTGACCTTACACCAGACAGGCGGACTGTACTTGTGCCGTTCATCGAGACAGAGTTGGTAATAGAAAGCAAATGACGCAGAGGTGTAAGAGTGTCCGTCCGACCACTTCACGCCTTTGCGGAGATGTAACGTCAGGATACTGCCGTCTTCGTTAAACTCCCACGATTCGGCTAACCCCGGTTCTAAGCCGGAGGCATCAAATTTCCAACGGATGAGCGGTGCATAACCGGCAGTCATCTTCCACGTCCCTAAATCTGGGTGCGTGTGAAACCGGTGCCATGTTCCGCCGTAGGGACCGGGACCTTCGTACCCATCAAAATCGGTTTTAGCGACGAGCGGGTTTGCTGGTAGCCGTTCCGGAAGCGGCGGGAGTTCGCCTGCGGCGACCTGTTTTGCCCACATCGGTGCCTCTTTCGCCTCAAACCCACGCGGAAAGTCGGAGGTATCTTCTAACGGGTTTCCTGAACACCCAACGATAAAAATTAGTAAGATGAACAATCCTTTAATGAGGTGCCGAATTGCGATCTGAGGTGTTTTGGTTGGCTTTCGCATTTTAAGCGTCCTCTTCGCGTTTTTCGAGAGAGTCAGTGAACGTATTTAGGTCTTTAGATACGCTGGCAAAGAGCGCATCAATTGATTTTGCATGCGGTATGGTCTTTTCATATCTCAATTCCTTGCCGTAGATGTTGTTCACCTTGTGTCGAAAGCGCAAAAGATCTTCCAATTCGAGCGATGTCCTTTCGGAAATCACGGGTGGACGTTCCGGTCGTTTTTCTGTCATTTGTGCGAGTAGATTCTTATGCCATCTACTCCCGGTTGGTACGTGCGTATCCACTTCACGGGCAATCCGTAAAAAAATATTCTCTATGCCTCTATAGACATCGGCGAGATCTGTAGCAATTGTATTTTCAATGAATTCCCTTGCCGCAACGGGTAGCACATCAATATTATCCAATCCTCTTTGAATTCTTTCAAGTATTCCATCTATTTTATGAATTTCATCGTTGATGCGCTGTGTGAGTCTTTTTCGGTTCATTTCGTAAATTTCTTCCTCTTCGGTGGGGAAAACCTGTTGCTGTAAGTGTTTATAAAGCGTCTGCCACACATCTGTCACACCATTTGGCGGTTGCACGCCTCGTTCAATGGGGATCGCTTGGTATTTGACTCGTTCTCGGAAAAGTCCCTTCAATCTATCAAAATTGATGAAGTCTATTTTGAACGGAGCATCGAAATATATAACCTTTCTGTACGCTTTATCGTAGGCATCGTCGGAGAGTCCTGACACAGCGATATCGATATCCGATCCCTTCGTGAACCCCATCGGTTCCGTGAGTGAACCGAAGACGAAGACTTGGGTTGCACCGAACTGTTCGTAGAGGAGTGCTGCCACCCTATATGCGGTGTGCCACGCCTGATGGAGCAGTCCTTCATCCACGATTCGGCTTTTCCAAACGTGTTCCAGCCGTTTTCTGCATGCTGCGAGTTCAGCTGGCGATATTTTTTGCGTTGACATCTCTATACTCCTTGCAACTCCAGCGTATCACTGAGGTGGCAAGCCACCTGTACACCCGGTGCGACCTCTTGAAGTTCCGGGGTCTCCTGTCTACATACATCGGTTGCGTAACGGCATCGTGGGTGAAAATAGCAACCCGTAGGCGGGTTTGATGGATCAGGCACGTCGCCTTCAAGTCGGATATGTTCACGTTTGCGCTGCGCGCTCGGATCGGGGAGCGGCACGGCGGAGATGAGTGCTTCTGTGTACGGATGCTTCGGCGATTGATAAAGCGTTTCGGCATCGCTGATCTCCACAATTTTGCCGAGATACATCACAGCAACGCGGTCGCTGATGTGTTCCACCACGCTTAGGTCGTGTGCGATAAAGATATAGGAGAGTTGAAATTTTTCGCGAAGTTCTGCTAATAGGTTGAGGATTTGTGCCTGTACGGAGACATCCAACGCGGAGACGGGTTCATCTGCGACGATGAGTTCGGGTTGGAGTGCTAACGCGCGTGCGATGCCGATGCGTTGACGCTGACCGCCGCTGAAAGCGTGCGGATACCGACGCATATCCTGCGATCTCAAGCCGACAGATTCGAGCAGTTCCACGATCCGATCTTGGAGTGCCGATCCTTTTTCGGTACGATTGACATGCATCGGTTCGCCGACAATATCTGCTACGGTCATACGTGGATTGAGGGAAGCGTGTGGGTCTTGGAAGATCATCTGGATCCGTCTCCGAAAAGGACGCATCTCACTGTGTGTCAATTTTGCGAGGTCTACCTGTTCTTCTCCGAAAGAGAAACTCCCGCTTGTCGGTGGAATGAGGCGGAGGATGCACCGTCCGGCGGTTGTTTTTCCACAACCGCTTTCGCCGACGAGTCCGAGGGTTTCGCCGCGTTCGACATCGAAACTGATCCCGTCCACGGCTTTCACGTAGCCTACGGTGCGTTGAAGAATCCCTTTCTGTATCGGGAAGTATTTTCGGAGGTCGTTCACCTGAAGCAATTTTGTCATTTTTTTAGGAATTATCAGTATGGAGCCAGCATCGCACAGCGTGTGTGCCGTTATCGATTATCTTGAGTTCGGGCATTTGGTCACATTCTGGTATCCGATCGGGACAGCGCGGTTGAAACGAACAACCAGCCGGTAGTGCCAACGGATGCGGTACTGTCCCCGGTATAGAAGGTAATGTTTTTTCGACTGTCCTACCGAGGACCGGTATGGATTTGAGCAAGCCTTGCGTGTACGGATGGAGCGGGTTATAGAAGATGTCGTCAACGTTCCCGCGTTCAACGACGCGTCCTGAATACATGACGACAACTTCATCCGCGAGGTCTGCGATGACACCGAGGTCGTGTGTGATGAGCATAATCGCCATCCCGAATTCCGCTTGGAGTTCCTGCATGAGACCGAGTACTTGTGCTTGGATCGTTACATCAAGTGCTGTTGTCGGTTCATCAGCGATGAGCAGTGCGGGTGAGCAACAGAGTGCCATTGCGATCATGACACGTTGGCGCATACCCCCGGAGAGTTGGTGCGGGTATTCGTCAACACGTTGTTTTGGCGCGGGGATCCCGACACGTTCGAGCATCTCAATTGCACGTTCGCGTGCCGTCTTTTTATCTACCCCTTGGTGTAAAGCGACCGCTTCGGCAATCTGGTTTCCAACGGTATAAACCGGATTAAGCGAGGTCATCGGCTCTTGGAAAATGATGGCTATTTCGTTGCCTCGAATCTGACGGATCAATTCGCTTTTCGGTGGTACTTGTGCGATGTCCAACGGCTCAGTATCACTATTGCGATAGAACAGGATTTCACCGGCTTCAATCCTACCCGGCGACGGGACTAACTGCAGGAGTGAGAGACCGGTAATACTCTTTCCGCAGCCGCTCTCACCGACAACGCCTACAGTCTGTCCGCGTGCAATAGAGAAACTGACATCGTTGACGGCGTTCACGATGCCGTCGTCTGTTGGAAAAACCGTCTTTAAACCCGAAATCTCCAGAAGCGGTTTTTGATGAGATGTGTTTTGTTCTGATGCCATTCTTTTAAGTTACTTTGCCAATAGACCGATTTTAGGCAATTATACACAAAAGACAGTTGCGTGTCAATCATTTTTGATTTTGGGACGGTTATTGGTTGTCGGTACGGTTTCTGCGAATACCTTTTGACGTGACAAAAAACAGGCGAGGTAGGTTACCTCGCCTGCTAAGTCTAATTTATAAAGTATGCGCTATTGCCGTAAAATATATGAACACACTATAATTCTGTTTTAATCTGATTCCAAAACACAGTCAACTTTTCGCTTGCCGCGTCTCGTGCGTAGCCAGCGACGCTTGTTTGACCTGTCTGTCTATTAGCCTCGGCGTAATCGGTGTGCCACGCTCTTGATGCGCTTGATCCAATGCTCGTCGGACTAAAGAAGTGGTTATACGCGTTTTCGGGAGCAATAACCGACTGCTGCGACATGCGTCCGTCTTCGGCTGGTGTCTGAACATCTTTGAGTCCTGCCCACGGAGATGTGGAGATTTTGATGTTCTGGAGTGCCGTCTTCTTCATCGCTATTAGACCGGATTCCGGTTCCGGTGGGTTTGTAAAAAACGCGAGTTTCATAATAAAACCGGAAGCGAGAAGAAAAAAGAGCAGCGCGGTAGCGTTAACAAGCCGTGGTGAGAGATCCAACTTTAACCGATCAAGGCACCACGCCAATGGATTTGCGAAGAACGCCAACTGTTTCTGCTGATGGAGTTCTCGTATGTGTTGCTGAATGTTGCCGACCAACTCCGGTGGAACTTCCGGTTCATCTACGCTCTCAAGCATACTCGCCGTATTCCACAACGCTTCGTATTCCCTCTGGCATCCTTCACAGCTCCGAAGATGTTCCAAAACGGCACGCCGCGACACACCGCCAGAGACAACGTCTGTTGCTTTTGCTTCTTCCTTTATGACCAAGTGAGGCAAATTGTTAAGAGTCTGTTCGCAATTCATCAATGAACGCCTCCTTCTTAGAGATAATATTTGCTTAACTTCCGCTTAAGATTCTTCAGTGCCTGATTCAACCGTGAGGCGACCGTGCCTTCCGAACACTCCAAAATCTCCGCAATCTCTCGATATTTCAGATGTTGCATATAATAGAGCGTAACGACTTCGCGTTGCTTCGATGGCAACCGATCAATAGCACCCTGGATGATCTCGCTCTGTTCGGTTTTAATTAGCATACGTTCAGGCGAGTCGTTCTCTGAAGCGGGACCATGGATTTCCGCCTCTCTGGTGTAAGCCGTCAACTTCCGATCGTTGGATTGCGATTTACGGATATATTGCTGGCACGTATTAATGCCGATACGATACAACCAGGTTCCGAACTGGGACTGAAATTGGAACGATTTAACGGATTTGTATGCCTCTAAAAATGTCTCTTGTGTCGCATCGGCGGCATCATCAGGATTACCAAGCATCCTATAGGCAAGCCCATAAATTTTTGAATGATGCCGATTAACGAGCTCGTTGAATGCTTCGGCATCTCCCTCCACTGTCTGGTGTACGTACACATCGTCAGGAATCATGTCACACTCTCTTTAGCAGGATGTTGTTCATTCTGTTGCATCCAAGCTGATTTTCCTTCACTTTTTTAAACGGACAAACGCGTTGTAAATATTTTGTTGTATCCAAATGGGTACTTCTTCATTTTTTTTACGAGTTATCGGTTTTTAGTTATCAGTTACCAGTTAAAGCGGCATTTGGAAGCGTTTCAGGTTCCTTGCGCGGGGGTCGCCACGGATGGCAACGTCCGGCAAAACGTTTTAGCGAACTGCTTTTAACGATGATCGCCTTCGGACGGAGCACCGTGGCATAGGATGTCAGGAGCGCGATTGTGTCAAGCAGGGAATTGTAGCCTGACATTCCAGACATATCAATGTATATTTTGCTGAACGGTTTTCCGAGTTCTAACGCTGCGCGAACATCGAAGCCGTCGAGCACCTCAAAATGTAGATCGGGGTGTCGTTCCCTTGCGCGCTCAATACATTTAAGGCTGATGTCCGTGCCGACAACTTTCTTACAATACGGTGCGATCAGGGTTGTTGTCGTACCCCATTCGCAGCCGATTTCTAACACAACATCTTCGGCGTTTACCCACACGGGGATCGTTGCGCGGTATTCTTTAACGCCGCGTGTCGCTATGAACTCGGTATGTCCATCAAATAATTGGTTTTGGGTCGCCATACATGTCTCTGATATAGACGGTCTATGTCTACACGGATTCACACGCCTCACAGACCGAAGCGAAACGTTTTGTGCCGTTCGTTTCAAACTCTGTTTCGTAATCGTGGCTGACTCGGACGTTTGTGTCGCCGCACCAATCGCATCGTCCGGAGAAAGTGTGTGCCTTCTGCGCCAACAGCATCTCTTTCTGTTCTTCTACCTTCCGGGTTTCCGCGATGAGGTTGAGTGCGCGTTGGCGTAGTCTCGGATCGGTCTCCTCTTTAGCGATTTTTTCGAGGAGCGGTTGCAGTCTCGGATCGTTCGGGTTTCCGCCGTCATCGAGTGTATGCCATGCGGCTCTACGGACACGCGGATCGGGATCGACCATGCCTTTGTAGAGTGCCACCCAGACGGCATCAATCCGTTTCCGAACGTGGCACGGACAGAGGTTATCCATCGCCTCGACGCGATCATCAGGGTCAGAAGAGTAGGCAAGTTCAAGATAGTATTCAACTTCATCCCCACGCAAACGGTCTTCACGCCGGCGATGCGCTTTCTTCTGATACTTGTTCATACCTTTTAATTTTTTTTGCTTTGGCATCTGCTTCCTCCGATATTTTAACACTATAGCATGTGGTATATCAATCAAACTTCAGTTTATCTGTGACCTTTTGAAGTGCTTCGTTTATCTTTTCCAGCACTTCATCGGACGGAAGTTCGCCCTTGGCGGTAATTGTAACGCGAAACTGGAAGTCAAGCTCAGGGGCAATATTCGCCAAATCAGCGACCACTTCAGCCAAATCCTGGATTTCGATTTCGGTGAGATGGGATTCAGCATGACCGATCCATGCTGCCTGTCGTACCCGGATATGATAAAACTCGTCAGTTAATGATCCATCCGAAACGATTAAACCACTGGCAATCGCGCCTTTGGCAGCCTCAAGAAATACATGATCGGCTATAATAATCCCTATATTGGATTCAAGCGTTTCTTTAATCAATCCCAATGTGGGGTTTCCAGATTCCCAAGCACTCTTTGCATCTTTTCCGATGATATCCGCCGGTTCTATTTTTACTACCGCTTGCGAGATTTTTAAACCGACTTTATCGGCTTCTTCAGCAGTACAGGGCCACGATGGACTCCCGTCAGTGAATTCAAAGAGCCTTTTATCTCGAGCGTCATTGATAGCATCAACAACCAATGGCCACGGGATCGGAGTGCCTTTGAGTGCCGATAGCGCGTGCATTATTTTTCCGACAGATGATGTTTCGTTCTCCCATGCGTCCGGCAGGGTTTTGTGGCTGATTTCTGAACTGCTGATGGGTTCTAATGGCGCGAGTAATTCCAGATCGTCGGTTATCTCAGCATCAGGGATGGGTTCTTTAAGATAAGCCTTATCTTTACGGCGTGCCATCAGTAAATTGTTTTGAACAGCAGCCTGGATTGCGTCGAAAAGAACATGGTCAGAGTCGAGTTTTGGTACTTCGTCTCCATCAAAAAATTCCCGCATTTTACCTATCGTTGTGGTGATATTATCGCCTTGCCACAGTTCTGGCAGTTGTCCGGGGGGCAATAACTCAGGGTTGATATTGTGGAGTTCAGCGTGCTCAATTGGAACGATTTCTAACGTTTTTTCCCAAAAATCTTCATCCGTAGCGGGTGCTTTGCGCCAATAGGTTTGTTGAGATCCGTCTGGACGGACGTTACGCAGCACAATCCGACCTTCTGTAACGCCACGCCGAAGTGTGTCAACGAATACCTGTCGATTTAACAAGCGCGGTAGGCGCGAAAGACTTGCAAACATGCCGTACAATCCTTGAACGGATTTGGCGGTTTCATCTTCGCCCCAGATATCAAAGTAACTCTCCGGCGTAAGTAGTTCTGGGTCGAGTGAAGTTGCTAACAATCTATCCTCGTCAATCAAGGCTTTCTTCACGCGTTCAAACGGTGAATTCCGCCCTGGTGGCAACAAACTCGCTTTAATGTCCCCGTCCTCGTCAACAGCAATAAGCACATTATACGCGGATATGACAGAATCCAAAATTCCGGTTTCATCGTCTCGTTTTCGTTGCGGGAGTAATGTTTTTTGTTCTGGGCTAAGTAGGTTTATGTCGTCTCCATTTTGGATTGATTCCCATCCGAGGATTTTACGAATACGTTGTCGCAGCCCTGCTAACAGTGCGTTTTCAGCGGCAAGCACGATAACACTGTTCCGATAGGTTCTATTGAAAAACGCTGCAAGTGATGCAGAAACATTTTCACCGGGTACTGCCGTGTGTTTAGGATCAGCAATCACAAAGCGGAGTTCTGGCGTATCGGAAATGTCTTCGGGTGAAGTGGGTAACGTATGAACGTCAACCTTATCTGTGTTCCGACCGAGTGCGGCACTTCTTATCCGTTTCACTAAGTTTTCGGTGATTTGGTCTTCGGTAATTCTCGCCATTGCGCGAACGTGCATATTGGTTAGATTGGGAGTGGTTCCCAAAGCCCAACTACTCTGGTTTTCTTTAAGGAACCATGAGGCATCTCGCCATTCAGCAAGCCCTTTTTCAACGGATACTGCGTCAATGTCAGCGTGTGCCAGTAGGAGGTGTAGGTCTGCCAATTCTGCCTTTTGTCCAATAGGCTGCGAATGTAAAAAGGTGGCAAGGACTGCGGCTTCAATTTCGCGAGATTTCAGGAGTGGGAGTTGCTTCTGCACGATACGGGCTCTATCGAGTTCACCTCTGAGAATCGGTGTCCAATTAGCCCCTTCATCACACGCTTTAGTGAGTTCCTGTAAGGTATCCGAGAGTTCGGTATCAGTAGAAAGGAGCGCGTTCGGACCGACAAATGCTGCGGGGTCTTTTCCGAAAGCGTCTCTGAGGAGGAGTGCGAAAGTCCGAAACATCCCACGCGTCCCTTGAAATTTATCCAGTTGCGTCCATTTTTGCTCAAATACATCGATGAGATTTGGGTGGAACGGATAAGACTTTAAGAGTTTGTCATAAGCTTCCTGATCCGTGTGGTGTCCTCGGAGGTGGAGTCTTTGTCGGGCTGCGATGAGGCTGTTTACAACGGTTCTACGTGTTTTCTCAGGTGGTACGTATTCAAACAGCCGCCGTCGGAGCAGTTCTGATACATCTCCCTGTGAAATAGGTTCAGCGATCTCATCCAACCTGTGGAATATTGTTTCTAACATATTTAAGACGCGAATGCTGGTCGGATCATCGGCAATAATATCGGCGGTGATAAGGCTTGCTACGATTGCGGTGTTGTTAACCTTTTTCACTGCTTGTGTAAGTGCCTGAAAAAAATTCCGAAGGATTCCGTTTCGATTTGGATCCACACCGACAGCAGTAGATGTATACATGAGTGCTTCGTCCAGCAAAATGAGGGTAGAGAGTCCTTCGTTTTGTGGCAATTTGAGCAGCTCGACGAGGGGCTGTTCAGCAGGGTTGATATAATCGGCTTCGTGCTCGGCGATGATTTCAAGCCCTTTATCGCCGGCGAGTTGATACGCCAACGCGCCCCACGGCGTTTTGACCCGTTTTTGTTTACCGTCCGGACTTACAACCGAAAGCCCGTTTTTCACGTCGAATTGGTCAAACGGGAGAATGGCAACGCGCGTTCGAGGTATTGTCGTTAAACCGCTGAATCCGATAAATTCTTGGACAGTGGGGTGTGTTTGGAAGTCAGTACCGTGTTCAGCCAAGTGTAAAAGGGTAATCAGTGCATGGGTTTTCCCACCGCCGTAAGCGACTTGAAGCGTGAGGATAGGGTTTCCACCTTTTCCGGATAGCCGCCGCAGTACGTTTTGCACCAAGGTTTTGAGTTTATGGGTCGGGTAGGTGCGATCGAAAAAGAGCGTTGGAATTTGATAGACGTTTGGTGCATCTTTCATTCGGACTGCATAGAGATCCGCTGCGAATTCTGCAAGTTCGAGTGTGCCTTGTCGGACATCATCTCTTAAAATGCAATGTTGATGCCATGCGTTATTGCCCATGGGCTTGTTCCTCTTCCAAGTCTTTAAGAATTTGCGCGATGACAGGTTGCAACGACGGAATATCGATTTTAAGAGTATCCCAAACTATGACCTAGTCAACTGCAAAGTATGCATGAATGATTCGGTCTCGCATTCCTGCCATTTGCTGCCAGGGCACCTGTGGATATTTGCGACGAATCGCTTGTGGGACGTTCTTAGCTGCTTCTCCGATAATTTTAAGTTTTTGCAAAACGGCAGAAGTGGTTTTATCATCCGCGACAAACGCCTCAAAACCAATCCCATCAATGAAAGCTTGAGCGGCGATCATCGCTTCAAAAATGTCTTTGATATAAAGTCGGTAATTTCTCATAGATATATGGCTTCACTAAATACGGAAGCCCGAAGTTCTTCTCTGAGCGCGCGTCGCGTCACGACATCTACTTTGCACCCGAGCTTGTCCTCCAAAAATTGTTGGAGACCGATAAGATCGAACAGCGTGGCACCAGCATCCATATCCACCAAAAGGTCCAAATCGCTATCTGCGTGGAAATCACCGCGCGCGTAGGAACCGAAGACGGCTTTAATTTGTGCCTTGTACTGCTGACGGATTTCGTCCTTCTCTTCTGCAAGTATTTTTTTCAGTACTTCAATCATGAGGCAATTCCTTGGAATCAGGTATCGAGCGATTCTCTGTCGTCAGTTGAATAGAGCAATCAGAGCTATAATCACTGCTGCGATGGCAGCACCGGTGGTGAAAACGGTCAACATTCTACCACTTCCCTCTTACTTGCCTTCCAATTTTCCCTTGACCCATCTGACATCACGCTCTACCCCGCCGACGCGCGATTCAATAGTATCAAGTTTTTTTTCTAAACGGTCATTGTTTTCTTTTGCTTGCAATTCAATAGTATCAAGGCGTTTTTCTAAGCGGTCGTAGCGTTCTTTTCCTTGTTCCTTAATGTCCGCCAAAGTGGCAAGGAGCATATCCCGGAATTCTTGATCTGTCATTTTTATGCCCTCCGTGCTGCCCTCTCATCGTGTTGTTTAGTTTAACACAGTCGTCTGCTAAAGTCAACCGAAAAACTTTCATGGTTTTACCTTCTTGCGAAATGCTGCGAAATCTAGCGAAATGCTGCGAAAATTTCTGCGGATTGTTTTAAAGCATAACATATATTAAGTATTAACACCTGCGAAAAGGACAACATCAAAAGCCTACATCCTACATAGGACTTACGCAATTTTGACCGTAACACTTGGTTTTAGAGGCAGATGCTGAAAAAACACAAGCATTTGGGGACACAGGCTAACAGCCTATGGTACAAAAGAGCACGCGGGGACACAGGCTAACAGTAGCCTATGGTACAAAAGAGCACGCGGGGACACAGGCTAACAGCCTATGGTACAAAAGAGCACGCGGGGACACAGGCTAACAGCCTATGGTACAAAAGAGCACGCTGCGTAAGTCCTGCTACAATTGAATGAGCCTGCTTCAAACCTATTTTGATAGCATCTCTTCTAAGGTAAGTTGTTGTTCGGTCTTATTTGCTGTTCCTTTTGGGTATGAAGTTCCACTGAATTCTCCGGGTTCATAATTGATGAGTGTTTCCATGAGCGACCTTTCACTGTCACCTTGCGGACTCGTTTCAATGAGTGCCTGAACAACAGCCTTGAAAAGTGGGTTCTCTTGAAGTCCATGCTCGTGGAAGTAGGCATTGATTTGCTCTCTTTCGCCTGCATCCCACAGTCTCATGATTCTGTGGATCATGTCTATCATCGGAATTCTCCCGGAAGTGTGGGCATAGCCGATTCGGTCCGAAGTGCGTTCGGTATGTCCAAGGAGTTTGAGTGCGTTGCCGGAACTGACTTTCTTCAATATGCCGATGTGTCGGTCTCGTAAATCGTCAAGTGGCACGCCATAGCCTTGTGCCAAGAGGATACACTCGCCTACGGGGGCGTTTTCTGTACCGAAGTAGTCTTTGTGCATCAGATAGTAGCGCGTCCATTCGTCCAGAGCTTCCGTGCTTGTTCTATGTAGAATTTTGCCTAATGCAAAATCAGTGACGATACGCCGGACCTCCGTGAGAAACTCAGTCACTGTGAATGCTTGCTTGTTTATTCGTCGAACTTCTTTGTAACTTGAGTAACTTTCCAGCGCGGGCCCAATTGCTGCCCAGACGAAATCAGGGCCCCGAATTCCCACATCCCAAAAATAGCGTAGGCGTTCGGTAATTCGTTTTTGCATATCGCGTTTCACTTTACCGTAATGTCCCTCCTTCACGTTTGACGGACGCTTTCGACAAACAAGCCAAAGCGACGTAGAGAGAGCCGCCTTCCCCTGCGAACTAGTGCTATTTTTTAATTCCGTGTCAATAGGCCAAGATGCCGTAACCACCAAACCCGACTCAATCATCGCCCTAACAAGGGTTTCCCATGCCTCTGGCGATTTGTGGGCAAAGACAATCACGATTCGTCCATTTTCTATTAGCGAGTTATGCGCAGCTTGGAAAGTGACAGCCATGCCAGATTCGTAAAACTCCTTCGCAGCTTTATTATCTCCATCAAAATGATCTGAATGTTGGACAAGTTCATCAGATTTTGGTGTGAGAACCTCGGCAAAAACGTCAGGGAATTGATCTCCAATTGAGCGGCGGAGCCACACGTAAAAAAAATCGGAAAGATCTGCGTAAGGGATAGCGTCATAATAGGGCGGATCTGTAATAATTGTGTCCATTGGTTTGCTTCTCAGGACTTGTGCTGGTAAATTAAGAAACTCAGGATCGGATTGTCCAAGTTGCAACCCAAACAAGGTTTTTGTGAGAAAACGCCCAACATATTCAATTGCCCCTTTGTAGTATCTGATCTGGCTTGACAAGGGATTCCCTTCTGCAAAATCCCAAGTCATTGGAAGTGCAAATCTCGCGAAGGTATGTTTTACCTCATTAGCGTGAGTTTCCCAAAGGCAAATTGTACTCGCGTAGTCTGCCAGCCGATCGACGTTAATCGCCAAATACATTTCAATTGCTTTAATCCATTCCGGTGGATAATCGCTTGATTTCATTTCCGTCCGTGCAGCACGGGTCCACTTCACAAATGTCATCAACGCCAACAGCTGCCGATTTGTGAACACATCTGACCATTTTTTAAACCCATAGAGCGGAATCACAAATCCGAGCGTTTGAGACCCCGGCATCGGTTCATCAGGCATTCCGTAGGGAATTTCATCGGCAATTGTTTCCAACGCTTTTTCTGATATCTCTGCAGCATCTATTTCTGCTTGTGTTGGCAGACGGTACTCCTTGCCGTATTCCGCTTGGTAAACGACGGTTGTCATCTGTGCCTTGAGTTTTCCCTCATGTCCGCACCGTTTGATGTAGTCCGTCGGCTGCTGCGATTCACAAAACGGACACGTCGCGTTTGCCCTGGACATTGTAGGTTCGTCAACGTCGTCTGCGTTTGTTGGGGTGATAATCTCAAAACGGACCCGCTTTTTTTCAGGATCCGGGCAGAGTTTGAGGGCGCGCTTTCCGTTGATGATAACACGAGTCTGGTTTTTTGTTTCTTTGAGGCGAAGGAAGTCAGGACGGTTCCGATTTTCGGGTGTATCTTTAAGGGTTTTCTCTGCCTTCTTGCAAACCCATAACGTCTTGAGTAAAGGCACCGTGGCCCCACATTGTGGATCTTGACACGGAATAGTGCGTGCCCAAAGATAGGCGACTGTGGGTTTGTTATCAATTACGGGGTAGTAATCGGCAAGCTCGGTGCGGGCGTTTTCCAAAACCCACTGCCCCCATAAACGGACGTGATCGGCGAGATCTCCGTTTTTCACATCGGGTTTTTCGTCAAGGTCGAGATCGGGAAGTGGTGTGGTCTTTCCAGCAAACTGTTGCGGATATTCAAGTGTGCATTTGAGAAGAAACCATGCAACCGGATTATAGTCGTTGGCTATTACTTCACAACCGAGACGCATCGCTTCAAGCGGAATTGCGCCCCCACCGGCAAACATATCCATCACTTTCGGCGGGGCTCCGTTGTATGCCATAAGAATAAGTTCTCTGGCGATACGGAGTTTATTGAGCCACCGGCCGTTTTTATCTTTTGTATCCCAATCGCCGTGTCCATTTTCATCTTTCCACCGTGTTAATGAGGCAATCAAATCGTTACACAAATATTCACGCTGTTTTTCAGGTAATGGCGATCCGGCAAGGCGTGTGTATTCCGCCTTCATTTTTTCGGGTGCATCGGCGGGATCTGGGAGCAGAGTCGCTATTGTCACAGCACGGCAGGCCGCAAGCGGACGGCGAGCGGGCCAGATGTGGAGCGTGGAGATGTGCCCGTGGCGGACATTCTTTTCGTGTTTTGAGTCTTCGGAGACTTTTTTGAGTGGAAAGGCTTCCTCAATGAGTCTACGTGGCAATTTGGTTTTCCTTCCTACATGACAAACGGTTATCCAGAAATGGTATGACGTGGTACTTTTCTGTGAGTTCTGTCCCCGGGCAAACGCGGAGACAATATAACAGTCTATGCTACGGAGGCACAAATTAACGGTTTGGTATAAAAATATAAAATTCACGGTAATAGATTTCTGAGGGGTAAATCATGAACATTTCGTGAACATAGCGCGAAATTTCATGAACATTCGCGAACATTCGCGACGCGTTGAATTCTTGTATTCGTGATTTCGTGAATTATGAACCCTTTAGATACGTGCATTTGTGGCGGAAAATTGGTTTTGTATGTATTGTTCTTTTTCTGACGATGTTCATTAATGTTCATGCAATTGTTCACGATTGTTTTTCGGTCTATGTAAAGGGTGTAAAGTCAGCGATCATAAGGGTTTGTTGCGTTGTTGAATTCTAAGTTTATGGAATTTTCGTGAACAATTGGGTAATTTTAATTTTCGTTGGTGTCTTTCCGAAGTGCCACAAATGTAGTGTTTGATTGACTTAGCGGCGTTTGATAGATATGGTTTGTTTTGAGGTTGTTCATGAAATACGAATTTCTCCGGTTAACGTTCGTTAATTTATGTGATGTCAAAATCCCTTCATTAGATTGTGTTTCATCAGGCACAAACTAAAAGTTTGTGCTACAAATACAAAAAATCACGTTGAGTTATGTGATGTCCACATTGCTTCATCTTTGTTGTTTTTTCACGGAGCTACTACATTATATATGATAACATATTTAATGTAGTAAGTCAAATTTATTACTGAACTTTGGACGATTTTAAGAATCCTGTTAGGAGGGGTTTTTAACCTTGATGAAGACCTGTAGTGGCGCGAAATCGGACTTATACCAAATTAACGGATTTGTATTGTTTTCGCTGCCGAGAACACGGGTGGGCAGCGAAAACCTGCCCCATGCCATTTTCAGCCAGCAAGAGGGTCCACTTGCGGATGCCACCATTCTCGTCTTCAAACGATAAAGCAATATCAGAAAAACATTTGACATTGTTCAGATGGATTGATTTGAGAAACATTTAATCTACCCTCTTATGGTTGGATTGACGTTGGTATTGAATGCCTCTACATCCGAGTTTTTCATGATGTCACCGGCATTGATCCGTATACTTCCTGTGGCCTTTGCGGTCAGATTGCCAGAGGGATTTGGACATGGGTATAGCTGCGGATCCTTAGTGTCACAATGATAGACGACGTAGAGCCAGTAGTGGTCGCTGTGATTGGCAGCTTGTAGCCATTCATTTGCTGTCAATTCGACGCTGGTAATTCCTGTACGTCCTTTGACTTCAATATAACGCACCTCACCGTTTGGGTGTCTGGATTGTAAGTCAAACCCTTTTTTAAGACTTGGGTTAGAGACATCTTTGACTTCAGCACCGCGCTTGCGCTCATATTCTATAGCAGTCTTGATCGCGATAGCCTCGGTGTCTCGTAGTGTTTTTGTCGAAATTTCCCCAGTTAGGGACGTAGTGACAAAGGCGCGAACATAGACAACTACGGGACCTAAGTGGATATCTTCGATTTCTCTAATGAGATTTGCTTCTGCTTCCGCGCGTTTTTTAGGAAGTGCTTTAATCTCTTGATCGCAGTTATTCAATTTTGTTTGTGCTGCCGGTATACCTTTGGCGACATCTTTTTTAAGACTGAGACGCTGTTTAAGAAGCTCACCTTCCCTCAACCTTGATGAAACCTTGATCTGCTCCTTTTTCTCATCCATTTCAGATTGAAGCATATCGCGGATGTGAGCAAGTTTCGGATTTCCGAAGTTTTCGCAGACGAAGTTTTCAATAGGTTGCGTTTCGTCATCACGGTTAATCCATTCTGTGGACAAAGTTGCAGGCATGCTGTGTTGTTCTGTCCGTGGTATTAGAGTCAACAAAAGATGTGCCGGTGTTTCTTCACATCGTCCATCCGCAAAACGTTTGATTCCGACAAGCATTTCATCAAGGACATGAGGTTTGTCAGTTGAACTGGCGAGTCGTCTTTGTAAAATCATCATCGCCATTTTTGCTGCGCTTCGGTTGTATTGACCTGCCAGATCGAAATACTGCTCACAATACGCTGTGACGGCATCGTACAAAGACTGTTCACTCATCTCTCCTTGCTTGAGTGGATAGGCGATGGTCTGACTTCGCCGCGGCGGATAGATAGGTTTTCCATCAAAGTTAACCATCTCCTCCTTCATACGCCGGAGCAGGTGTTTAGATTTCTCTTTGTCAGGTAAACGCTCAAATGCTTTTTGTGCGGCGAGGCACTCAGGCAAAAGCAGCCGCCAAAGAAAATAGTAGGCATCATCTTTGCCCATGTGTGGTGTTGCCGTGAGTAGTAACAGATTTTTTTCTTGCGCGGCAATCCGCTCGGCAAGCTCATACCGTTTCGATTTGTATACAGTCCCATCTCCCTCAAATCGTGCGGAGAGTTTATGTGCTTCGTCAAAAACGACCAAATCGTAAGGTTGCGCTTCAAGGAGACAGTCCTGCGTCCGATCTTGCCGTAAGGTATCAAGACTCATAATGGCTAAACGGTTTTCTGGATTAGCAAACGGGTTGGTGTTTACTGCGTCAGCACTGGACATAATGCGGAATTGGAGTCGAAAACAGACGCGTAATTCGCGTTCCCAATTGCCAATCAATCCCGCTGGTGGAACAATCAGTATGCGTTTCACTTGCTGTCGGAGTAACAATTCTTGGATATAGAGTCCTGTCATAATTGTTTTTCCGGCACCAGCATCGTCAGCCAACAAGAATCGTAAAGGGTAATGTTTCAATAGGTGTTCATAAACGGCAATAAATTGATGTGGTAGCGGATCAATCAATGATGTTTCGGTCGCAAAGATTGGGTTAAACAGGTAGGCGTGTTGAAGCCGATGTGCTTCAGCAACCAATCTCACCAAATTCGCATCTGCTCGAAAAGCATCAGACGCGAGTTGAAAACGGGATTGCAGTTCTTGAACAGAATAGGTAATTGGAATATCGTCATCTTCAAAGAAGAGTCGGACAACTGTATCGTGCGGTTCAACCTGACGGATTGTCCTTTCGCTTTTTTGATGCGTGTCGATTAAAGTTATGCCGGGCTGAAGATCGGCGATCTGAATTGTATCTGTTTGTTGAATTACGGAATCCATTTCTACCGTCTGAAGATGTCTTGTGTCTTAGATTAGAAAAGCATAGTGGCATATAGTCTACTGCATTTCACAATTTTGTCAAATGAAATCTTGAGGAAAAGTCGTAAGATGGAACAGGCTAACAGCCTATTCTACAAGATATAGTATCAACGAATCACGTTGTTGAAAATAGCGGTATGCGGTGGTGAAATTGTAGAAAAGTCGTAAGATGGAACAGGCTAACGGTTTCCTATTCTACAGGATATAGCATCAACGAATCACGCTGTTGAAAACAGCGGTATGAAGTCTTGCTCTTCTCGATGTGAACGTCTTGATACGACATCGATTTTGCATTCAAGTCTGTCTTCTAAAAATCGTTGGAGACCGATAAAATCTGTCAGATCGGCACTGTCATCGAAGTCTACTAAGAGATCGAAATCGCTGTCTGCGTGGAAATCTCCGCGTGTATACGAACCGAAGATGCCTTTAATCTCTGCTTTGTATCTCTGCCGAATTATGTCCTTCATCTCTACGATTGTTTTTTTTACGTTTGCTATCATGATGGAACTCCATGGGTAAGGATTTTGATTGAAAGATCGCGATCGACAAGAGACACCCCAGCAAAAACACTCGCTCCTACCGTTCACCGTGGATGAGTGCTTCGACTTCATCAATCTCTTTTGGGACACCACTGGTTAGGTTTTCGTTGCCGGATTCTGTGACGAGGATGTCGTCCTCTATACGGACACCGATGCCTAAGTATTTCGATGGAACACCCTTGGTCCCTTCAGCGACGTAGAGTCCGGGTTCAATGGTTATGATCATTCCGGGTTGGAAGGTCTTGTAGTCGCCGTTTGCTTCGCGGACAGAATTGACATCGTGTACATCTAAGCCGATCATGTGTCCGATCCGGTACATGTAAAACTTCCGGTACGCGCCGTCCTCTATCAACTTTTCTATTTTCTTTTTCTTTTTAAGGAGACCGAGGCTGAGCATACCTTCTGTTAAGAGTTCAATCGACTTTTGGTGGGGTTCGTCGATGGAAACTCCGGGACGGATACCGTCGATAATAGCATAATGTGCGTCAAGAACGATCTGATAGATGTCTCTCTGCGCTTCAGTGAACGTACCGTTTGCAGGGAAGGTACGGGTAACATCACCGCAGTACCGATTGTATTCTGCGCCTGCGTCGAGTAGCACAAGGTTTCCGTTCTCAATTTCGCAGGCGTTTGTGGTATAGTGTAGCGTTGTAGCGTTTTCACCACTTGCGACGATCGTCGGGAACGCTGCGCCACCGGCACCATTCATACGGAATGTGGATTCGACGAGCGATTCCAACTGGTATTCGTAGAGTCCGGGTCGAACCGCTTTCATCGCTGCGACATGACCAGCGACCGTAATCTCGGTTGCCATTCGCATACGCTCCAACTCCGTCTCATTTTTGATTAACCGCATCTCACTGAGAATAGGACTCGGGTCAACTAACGTGTCGATGCCTTTACCACCGCGAACTTTTGACTTGACGGCGCGTGTGAAGCGCGCAAGCATTTCGCTATCAACGTCTTCATTGGAACCGAGGGTATAGTAGAGCCGCTCCGCGTTCTGTAGATATTCCCCGATTTTCTCATCGAATTTTTCTATCGGATAGGCTTTATCTGCGCCGTAGTGTCTCCGTGCGTCTCGAATACCGACACGTTTACCGTTCCAGATTTCCGCCTGCTTGTTTTTCGGACGCACAAACAGGACATATTGGTGCTTCGGATGTTCGGGTGCGATGACACAAATCGACTCGGGTTCTTCAAACCCGGTAAGGTAGTAAAAGTTCGGATCCGGACGATAGATGTATTCGGTGTCGTGGTTCCACCGTGCGGGTGGATTACTGGCGAAGATAGCAACGCCGCCAGGTCCCATTTTTTCAATAAAGGCTTCGCGATTCTGTTTGTGCAAGCCGTGCCTCCCCATGAAATTGCAGTGATTGTTAGAGATGCCTGATGGGTGTGCCGATTTTGCCGACGACACCGCCACTGGCGACCATTGGATAGATAGGTTTTGACCAGAAAATACCGTCAACCGGTGAAGTTATGGTTTCTCGTACGTTGCCGAAAACATCACAAATATCAGCAACAGGTTGCGCCACCGTCAGCTGCTCATATAACGCCGCCCTGTAATAGACAAAACCGCCTTCATTGCTGAGGATCGGGACAAATTTTTTCACAACGATCTGCTGTTCAGGGATCTCCGGTGTTCCAGCAATGAAATTATAATATTGTAGCACATTGCGTACGCCGTGGACACCTTTTTCGATGCTTGCGGCATCCCATCCGTGTGTTCCACCTAATTCGGGGTCAATCGTCGGAATACCGACTTCCGGTGCTGCTTGTGCGAGTTGTCCTTTTGGTCCCTTCTGATCAAGGATGTATCCGATACCGAAGACGCGTGCGAGTTCGAGACATGCGCTGTGGAGTGTATGTTTTTCGTCAACACGGACGCGAACCTCATCAATCATCGGTTGCACGCCGCCTTGATGTAAGTCGATGCAGTAGTCGGCTTGTTGGACTGCCTGCTGGAATAGGTGATAGGCTATCCGTTCGCTCGACGTGCCGTCGCGTTTCCCGGGAAAACAGCGGTTCATTTTACGGTTGTCTACAGGACTAAATGCTTGTTTGGCGTGGAACGCGTGAAAGTTGACGATCGGCACGGCGATAATCTTACCGTGTAACCGTTCTGGTGTGATCGTCTGGAGAATTTTGTGAACAACGGCGATTCCGTTGAGTTCGTCCCCGTCGCTGATCGCTTGGATATAGAGCGTTTTGCCTGGGTGTTTCCCGTTGATTAAGACAATCGGGAGTCGAACAGCCGTTCCGTCAGGCATGGTGCCGACTTTGAGGTGTCCCTCCATCCGAGTTCCGGGTTGCGCAGCCACTTTTCCGACCACCAAGTCGGCATGACGAGTTTTCTTTTTCATAACAGGTATTGTAGCACAACTCAGGAAATATGTCAAATGTTAGTTGTTAGGGCTGAAACCTTTTTAAGAACTTGATTTTCAGACGCTTTTCTGGTACACTTAAACACATCATGAACACCGAACATCAGAAAAAAATTGCTGCAGAAAAAGCGACAGAAGCCGTCCAATCCGGTATGATCGTCGGATTGGGGACAGGTTCTACTGTCTATTACGCCCTGTTGAAGCTCGGCACGATGGTGCGCGAGGGACTCGATATTGTCGGGATCCCGACCTCTGAGGGGACCGAGCAAATCGCATTAGAACAGAAGATACCACTCACAATACTCGCCATGCACCCTACCATCGACCTGACGATTGACGGTGCCGATGAGGTAGACGCACATCTCAACTTGATCAAAGGCGGTGGTGCTGCCCTCGTTAGAGAAAAGATTATCGCCAACGCCTCGAAAAGAACAGTGATTGTCGTCGATGAAAGCAAGGTGTCACGTGTCCTCGGTACCAATTTTCCGCTCCCTGTGGAGATTGTGCGGTTTGGGTGGGAAGCCACGCAGACTGAGGTCAATCGAATTTGCGGAAAGTCGACTTTGCGTGTCGCATCCACTCAGGATGGAAAGCAAAATCCACTGATTACCGACAACGGGAACTATATCCTCGACTGCCATTTCGATGGTATTCCTGCACCAGCAGAGGTCGAGCTGCAGCTGAACAACATTCCCGGGGTAGTAGAGAACGGGATTTTTGTCAACCGCGCCGATAAGGTTATTATCGGCACGCCTTCTGGTATCCGTTACATGGAGTAACGCAATGCTTCGATATCTTGTCTCGTTTTTCCTGCTCATTTCTGTATCTATAACGATTTCTAATCCGGTTAGCGGTGAAGTGCTTACCCAGAGTGGTTTAGTTGATGTTCCGACGGGTCGGGTGCTGCAGCACGGTATATTTGACATCGGCACTTATCTCGGTTTCCGACAAGAGGCGACAGACCGATCCACGGCAAACCTTGGAGATGCGGTTGCAGTACGTCTGAATTTTGGGTTGTTTGACAGACTTGAAGTCGGACTGACACATCTCTGGAACGAAGACCCGGCAGATCCAGCCACTGAGCGGACTGCGAACCTGAAGTTACGGCTCGTAAAAGAGCCAGAAGCGGGGATCGTTCCGGGGGTCGCGATAGGTATAGAAAAACTCGGGAACAAAGTTTTTTCGTCGGATGCGGAAGCGGCAGGTGATGAAATGCCCTCGGCGTTCCTTGCTGTCAGTAAAACCTTTAATCTACCACGGATCCATCTGTTTTCCTTACATGTCGGTGTCGGTACACAGCGATTTGCGTTTGAAGAACAACCTATAGGCGTATTTGCAGGTCTGAGTAAAGAATTCCGACCTGCTTTTGCGAGAGGCAACATTGCGACGCTTCTGGCGTTTGACGGGTCGGGTGTGAACGCCGGTTTGCGGTATATCACTTCAAACGGACTTCAGGTCGCGCTCGGTGCCGAGACCTTGAACACCCCAGACGAACTCCGTTATCTCGCCTCCGTTTCGTGGACAAACGAACAGATGCTCGAAGAGATCGATGCAATGAATAAGTTAATCATACGTGCGACAGCACTTGTCGTTGAGACGAAGCGCGCGATTTCGGAGAAAAAAGCGACGGATAAGGCTACTGAGACTCCGCCGTCCCAATAGATTGCATCACTGTTTGGAGCGATGTCATGAGTTCCGACAAAAAATCTTGCGGTGGTACGAGTATAATTTCGATCCTACGGTTTTTGGCTTTTGCTTCCGGTGTTTCGGCGGTATCTATGGGTTGATAGAAGGCGTATCCGGTCGCTGCCAGACGTTGTGCGCTGACGTTGGCGTGTTCTTGTAGGTATTTCACGGCTGCGATTGCGCGTTCAGCCGAGAGATTCCAGTTCCGTAGCGCGTCGCCGCCGATCGGTGTATTATCCGTGTGTCCCTCAATCCGGATGGCGTAATCCGAGTAGTCGGCGTTTAGTAGGACCTCTTCCGAGATTGCGTCGAGAAGTGATTTTCCCTCTGTGCTGAGAATCGCACTGCCCGTTTGAAATAGAATTTTTCCTTTGACATCGAGTTTCAACCGTCCCGCCTCATCTAACACAGCACCCACCGTATCCTTAAACCGCTCTTGGATAGCAGCGATCGACCGTTGCGATTGGACCCGAATTCGTTGCAATTCGGATTCAATCTCGTTGAGTTTTGCGCGGAGACTCTTTTTCTCACGCTCAAGCGCGCTTTTGTTTTCTTGGAGTTCGTTTCGTTCAGCGGCGATTTTTCGGGCGGCTTCGCTTGCATTCTGCAATATCTCTTTCGTTTGATCGAGTTCGGAACGTGTCTCCGACAAGCTCTTTTGCGTTTCAGACAATGTGCTTTCGGTTTCGGTTAACTTCTTTTCTACAGCGGTTTTGGCGGTTTCAGTCGTCTGCAATGTGGTTTTGGTGGTAGTCAATTCTGCCTGCGTCTGTTTGAGTTTGCCCGAGGTTGAATGGAGCAGAAACGCCAGAACAATCGCAGCAACAGCGACAACACAGATGGAGACGATCGCCAGAATCTTGTTTTTAGACATCTATTTCTCCTTGTAGGCGAAGGATCGCGTCAAAATTATCATTTTTTGAGGTTTTGTTATTTTTTTCTATACCGCACGTTGTGCAGCGATGCGTAAGAATATAATTGCCGTGCTTTACGGTAAAACCGACCGGTTCCATTAAACCGTGACAGGTTGCGGAGCGGTCGCCGGGGTTGACATCGACGTGTCGGCTCCAGAGACATTCTGGACAGTGATTGGTGTAGCCGTTTCCGTTGACGGAGACACCGCACTGTGCACAGGTGAAATCTTCAATGTGGCGTTGAAATTTTTTGTTCACTGGTTAGCACTCATATTCTTGCCTTGTGCAAGTCTATCTAATGTTCGTTTTAGGCTTGGTGACACCGAGGCGGCGCGTTCTAAATTCCAGTGGTTTTGGACGAATTCGCTCAACAATGCGTTGTATTCATTGCCCACAGAAAGAATCGCGCCCTGCGCTGGAATCAATGCCTCACGCACCGTTCTCTTTTGGCTCCGACGGGCAAGTGAAACCAGAAATTCTTTAGGGTTCGGAATCTCATCAGTGTTTCGCGGGATGCGATTAACAGGTATTGATAGAAAACTCGCTGTACCATCCCGATCCGCCATCACCCAAGATTCAACCTCCATAACTGCGACGCGGAAGAAAAACTGAGGATTTAGAGCCCCTTTAATCCAAGATTGGATGAGTCGTGGTGGACAATTTTGGGGTGAATCTAAATCGGTCAACATAAAAATAGCTGTGCCATTAGCAGAACGGTTGAACTCCATTGCTTTTCGTTGAAGGTAAGTATAACCTTCGCCGAAGACTGTGTCCCAAATTTCGATGTCAAACCTCTTAAGAATTTGCGTTGAAACTGCCTCACCGAGTTCATCTTCAACTGCCAGAATTACGTGCTTTAATCTCATTGTATCAGACTGACTCCGGCAGTATCTTTAGGTCTGGTTCGTGAAAGGACAACCTCACCTACTGTGAACCCATTCTCCAAGAGGATGCGAATATCCTCAATATCAGACGAAACCTTGACCGATGTTCCTGCCTTTGCAGGTGTGAGCAAAAGCACTTCTGTGCCGTCAATGCACGGTTCTGTTAGAAGAGTACTGCTATGCGTGCTAACAAACACTTGACACTGGTGGATTCTCTGTATACGGGCGAACAGTGGTGCAAGTTTAGAGACAATACCTATGTTTAAGGAGAGTTCCGGCTCCTCCAACAAAACAAGCGATTCATTCTCAAGGAGTGCCCACAAAAGCCCGATCAACCGGAGTGTTCCATCCGAAAATTGGTCTTCGCAATGCCCTTCTTCGGTTGGGTGCCAGTGGGAATAACGCGCTCGTAAATGCGGTTGTCCTATTTTGTCACGAATGAATTCTAATTTTTCAAACTGTGGAACTGCGATTTTGAGGGTCCGTTCAATCTTTTTGAGGCGAGCACGGCGGGTACTTGGATGCACACTCGCGACGCGCGCGAGAAATCCCTGACCAAACGGATCGTCTTCAATAACTTTGCCTTGAATTGCGTCTCTAAAACGGATAAGTTGTGGCACGAGATGGAGGTAGGTAACGTTACGAAGGAAGCGTCCAATCTCTCGAAACTTCGCATTGGCAGCATTCTGTTCAAGGGCAGTTTGGATAAGGCGATCTGGATCCTCATTATCGTCGGCATCAGGTCTATTAAGGAGAAGTTCTCCGTTCCGCCAAACATGTTCATGTGTAAGATAGGTTTGGCGATGCCCACGCGGTTCTTGACGGAATCCGACACCATATCGCCATGTTGTGGGTGCGTCTGGCGTGTCGGCGATGTGAATCTCGATAGAAACCTCTGCGTCCTGCGTCGCGGATAGGCACCGAATCTTGGAGACACCCCCTCGGTCACTGATCGCTTTTTGGAGTCCGCCCCCTTCGGCTTTGGCGATATCGCGGAGAAAGCGAAAGATGTCCAATAGGTTGGATTTCCCTGAAGCATTCGGACCGACGATAAATTGCCGTTCCCTAAGGGGAACATTGATCTGTTGAAAATTCCGCCAGTTTTTGACAATAAGCCGATTGATAATCATAACGATCAGTTTCCTTTAAAAATTTCTATTTTCGCGAATGTGATATGAAAATAATAACACATCTAAGGCAGGGAATCAAACAAAAATCGGCAGTCATATCCACCCTTGGCAGAGAGGCAGGACACGCTTAGTAAGGCTTTAAGCGTCTATGAAGGGTTTTATATCCCACAATGGGATAGTGCCATCATCCTCGCCACTTGCCAGCAATGGACCGTTCGGAGAGAAATCGAGGGACTGCACGTATTGCCTCGCTGTAGCGGTAAAGCATTCTTAATCTGACACGAGACACGAGCGCACAGACAGAAGGCATGCACGGCAGGGATCGCGGGTGGGTCTCTATGGATTCAAAAGGGGTATGCGCGTGCAGGGAAACGGAATGCAGCCACCTTTGAGAATAATACGGGGACAGACACAAAGGCGATCCCCGAAATAACTGTTAGCTTTCACGACACCGCGACACAAACATCGCGGAAACATGAACCTTTAGACGATGAGGACAGCAAATCGTTCACTTGAATAAAACAATCGCAAGCCGTAGCGTTCTTTGCTGCCCTGCGGTTGAAAGCACCACTGACTTCGCGCGGATCTCCACAACTACGGTCAATGCGTCTATCTTATCACCCACAGAAACGATATAGGTTTTCTTTCCGGTTTCCGTTGATTCAAGGATCGCTTTCGGGAGCGTGCTTTATCTATAGGGAGGAGTGTGCCAAGTAAGCGATACGGTTCAACGGGGTGGGGCGGGGTCCAACCTAACGGACGAAATAGATTGTATTCCAAAATCGGACGGTAGTAAGCCTCTGAATCAAAATCGACAGACGGAAAACGGACACCGACAGCACGCGAGACGCGCACAGTGGGGGCGACTTCCACCGTCTTTATCGCTTCTACCGATGAACGACGCAGAAAAAATAAAACAAGTAAGAATATAAACGCGCCAAATATCAAAAGATAAATGGCGCGAAGGGTGAAAATGATCCGTTTCATACAGGGTGCTTTGCGACACGCGCCCGTGTCGAACTGTGCGGACGAAAGTGTTAGAACAGCCGAGGCGACTGAAGATGCCGATCCATCCATTTCAGACGGGCGAGCAACCATATTTTCATGTGTTGGACCTCTTGTTGATAGGTCGCATAGCCCCGGTTGGGGTTCCCAAACAGCTGGTGCCCTAGCACAGGCCATCTCTGGAAGTTTCGCTTTTGTGCTTCAGATAGATATTCAGCTGTCCGATCAATTTCCTTAAGGAGTTTTGATGTCGCGAGTTCATCTTTCCGCAGTGCTTTCCATCTCTTGACGAGTTTGTGTGTAAAATTTCTGTCTTTTAGGAGTCGATCCCACCAGAACGGGACGGGGGTGGTGTCTTTTAGCCAACCGCGCGTTTCCCAACCCTGATAGAAACTTGAATTGCCCATAGAGAGATTAAAATCCCAGACGGGGCCCATGTGCAACGGACCCCCTCTCTCTTTGTGCATGTATGTGCTATATCGGAATCCATCTATGTTTCTGAAAAGTTCGTTGATGATGAAATAGTCAATAAATGCAGGGATATCTATGTATTTAGCGTACCCGTGTTCGGGATCCTTAAAATCCTTGCCAACTAAGGCTGTTTCAAAAGCGTTCATATAGTCCTGAATCCACGCTTTTTGGGCATCGGACATATCGCGGGGTTTGGGGTACACATAAAAAATGCGTGTGTCATAGTCCGTGAAAAAATAGGTTTCGAACTTGTCCCTCTTGTCTATCTTCAGGATATAGCCCCCGGTAATGTCCGCGGGTTTCAGCAATTTTATATCCACGCGGTTTTTTCCCCGTTTTATCTTTTCTATCAATAGATAAATGCCAACATAGTGTCTGTTTTCGAGGGTTGGATCCCCTTTATCATTGAGAAACATTTCAACAAACTTTGTTCTACTCGCATATCTGCCAATGCGATGACTGAACGCGTACGCCAAATAATTTCGCATGAGTGTTTTATCTGAATAGGGGCCATTCAGCACCCAGTCCGATTCAGCTGGCAATTGCAATAACGATGCGTCTTTGTCTTTGCCTTCATTGTCTTGAATTTCAATACCGTACTGATGCTTTGGGAACTTCAGCGATGTTTTGCCTCTCAGTTCTATGCCGATTTTCCCCTCGAAATCAATATGTTGGCTATTTAGGGTATTTCTACCGCCGGATTTATCGTAAATAATCTTCATCTGTGCAGGGATTTTAGGTTCATCGCGAATCCACTGACCCGAGGTATCAATCATAACAATCGGCAGATTTGATGAAAACGTCTCAGGACGAGGAGGAGGAACCTCCAGAAGAGTCACTGCGCTTTGTGGTTTCTGTGAAGGTGCCGCGCGCGCGATGATGCCGCTAGCAGTCAAGGTGAATAGGACCCCACAAAGAAAAAAAAGTGTGAGTTTTTGAAGTGGAAAAGGTTCATTCCTCATCTGTCTTGTCCGGTTGCGTTGCGAGATATTTCGGATTTGTTTGGATGTCAGGTGGATAGTGTATCTCCCAGATTTTGATTTTCGGAGGCACTTCGCTCTGGACGGGGTAGACAGGGACAAAAGCGTCGCTGTGTTCTCCCCGAAAGTAGAGTTTGACCGCGAGGCTATTCCAACCGGGGGCGGGAACACTGTAGGCTTTCTGAAATCTGACGTGGGGATCAAAGTAGAGAATGGCACCGACATCTTCAAAATCAACGGACGTTTGCATTGCGTCATCAGGAGATACGTTTATCTCTTTGGAGAGATTGATACTGTTTTTGAATTGGGCGGATACCGTTAATTTTTCAGCGGTGGCGCGAGCAATATCAAGAAAGTAAAAGGTCTCTTTTGCTCTGTTCTGTTGTGAGACTAAGCGGTATGGCGAACCGATAGAAGTCTCCATTCTCTGAAGTGGATAGATTCTAAACTGCCTGTCCGAGTTTTCATCGCTGCCAATGAATGAATAGCTCCCGGCATTAGAGAGTATGCCGTGTTCGCTGAGCATCAGATGTGTTGCTCCGTGTGTTTTCAAGAACTCAAGGGCTTCTCGCTCGGATTGTGCACAGAAGACGTGTCGGTAATAGAGATGTATCCAGTGCTGGATATAATGGTCGGGGTCGGTGATCGTTTTGACACCGCCGAGAACGTTTATTCTGTTGCCAGAACCCCAGTTTGCGGCGATGACACTGTTTTCGGGGAGTGTGTCTTTCATCCAATGGAGTGCTTTTGCTTCGCTGCCTTTCCCTGGGGTCGGATTCTTCATACGTGCCGCTGCATAGATGGAGCGGGTGGCATGTCCCCCAACAGGTGTCCAAAAGAGGATGGGGATTAACACAACGACAGCGAAGATAATCTTCGCTCGCTTTTCTGAAACCTGCGGATACACGATATTGACATCCTTGAGCCATTGTATGAGGTGTGTTGGTGACAGATAGAGGAGCCATGCGGTGCCGTAAGCAAGCGGGAGACCGATAAAGAGGTCACTGCGTGTCGCACCCCGTGAGAGACTCACCCAGAAAAGGAACCACGCCAGCATCGCGAGGGTCACAAGCACATGTTTCGGTGTCTCGACAGAGCGGATGACGATGAAGCCGAGTGTGAGGATAGTTAGAACGAATGAAGCGATAAACAACGTATCGCAGAGATTTTCGCCTGTCCATTCGTTGAGGGGATCACGGAAGAAGGTTGTCGCGGTGAAGAGCGTCAGCGAGAGTGCAAGAGGTAGCCCTTTCCACTTCCACAAATCTAGGGGTGCGACGATCAAGCCGATGCTGCCTAAGACGAAGATAGCACCGTATCGGCGCTGCCAATACCCGAAGTGTGGGGCGGCTAATTCACCGACATCTTTGAGGAGTCGGCTTTGGCTAAAAAGGACTGTCGTTGTCGCATAGGTGTCGTTTTTGAGGAAAAAGTAACACACGGCAAAGAGGAGGCTGAGAACTGTTAATAGCCCAGCGAGTTTTCGCGCGTGCGGGCGGAGGTGTTCAATATATTTCAGAAGTAGGTATCTTATCCCACGCAGCATAAATACAAACAGCGGGACGATTAGCATCAGTGCTCCGATGTGCTCGGCGAACCCATATCCACTGTGATAGGCAGGACTTATCAGATAGAGCCACGGCACGAACATCAACAGATAGAGCAGATATTCTTTCAGGTGCTGTTCGGTGTCTGTAGTGCAGAACTTGTAGAGTTCGAGAGCGACAATCATCAGGACGAAAACGCCGAACCCTTCCCAACTCATGCCACCTAAGAAACAGGTAAAACCCGCGAGTGCGGTGGCAATCCATCTACGTCGCCCGGGTGCCATCTGTTCTTTCCATAAGTAACTGGTGACGACGAGAACACCTATCAGATAGTACCATGCGTCCCTGTCTCCGTACCCTGCGGCACTGCGACTGATGCTACCGGGGAGCGTTGCTAAGAGCACAGACACGATCGAGGCAAACATCACGCCGTAGCACCGGGTAAGAAAGAGAAACAAGACACCGATCGCAAGGGTAAAACAGACCGCTGGCGAGTAGCGTTGGATGTCATAGACAGAAAACCACGGGAAGACTTTATGCGTATATGCGATAACGTAGGCATAAAGCGATAGCAGCTGCTGGTTATCTCTACCGAGGGGCAGCCATCGGTCCATATCGCGGGCAGGTAAAGCCCCTGTTCCGCAATGGTTTCTGCTTGCTTGTAGTAAAGGTATGCATCGTTGCCGGTAAACTGTCCATCTGGAATCCGTTCCACACCTTGGATACGAATGTAGAAGGTGAGGAACAGGAGGCCAGCGAGGATCAGACCGGTGCCGATGCGTTTGAAAGGGAGCGTTTTCATCAGTCCAAACACGGCGTGGTTACGCGTTTTCCTTATCGGGTTCAGATGGTTCCTCGGAGTCGACAAGATTCATGTCTTGGAGGGTACGTTCTATAGTATCACTGTCGTGGAAAAAACTGAGATTCGTTCTCCAAGAAGCGAGATTACTTTCTTGTATTTCAGGTGGTAGTTTCGAAAACAAAGCGATTTGTCTGTCTTTAAATTTCTCATCGAATTCTGCTTTTCGCTTCAGGAACTGTGAAGGGTTTTCTGCCTTCATTTTCGCAATTGTTAGTGGCGTGGCCCTCATAATATCTGGAAATTCGGCTAACGCATCCAAAATGAATTGTGCATACTCCTCTCCCAACTCCTCGCCCGCGACATGACGCATTCCGCCTTTGAAACCCTCGGGGTCTTTCTCAATGTCGTCGAAAAGTTGGTTCATCTCATCGTAAGCCCCGTGTGCTGAGTTTGCATTGGTGGTGCTTTTTGCATCATCCATAGTAGATTCGCCGCGTAACTTTTCAGTCATTTTACGTCTCCCTCTCTTTTTCCTCTGAAGGAACCGAACGCCAATGTGTATTCGGTTCCTTCACAAGGTTATATAACGGCAACTCATTTAGTCGTTATCGTTATCGTTGTCGTTATCGTTATCGTTGTCGTTATCGTTGAGGCTGCCATCTGAAAAATATTTATGACAACAACAATAGGAGACATACCTAAGTGTAGCACATTCCAGTGTTGTTGTCAAAGGAAAAAAGTTGCAACGCCACGGAACGCACTCGGTGGATCCATCTGCGATGCAACACAAAAAACCCGCTATGCAATGCTTTGTCGCTGACAAAGGGAACACGCGGGAACGTAAGGTCTCCGGAACCGGAGCAATCTTGTGAGGTATAATACTTAACGGCTGTAAAGTGGGGGGGGGGCCAGGCGTGGCGATGCAGTAGCATCAGGCATATCATACAACACGGATACCCAAACATCTACCACCACGTTCAAGCGATCATTGTTGAATACGGTATTCAGAAATCGGTTTCTGCTTTTCATCGCTCTTGTTTCCTCTCCCCGCCGCTAAGCGGAAAAAACATAAAATTAACGCGTCTAAACGTTCACTGTCATTAATTATACCCTACCAAAAAGATTAAGTCAAATTAAATTCTCAAAAAAAGGCGTTTTTTCAGAATTCAGAAAATTTTCTGCATGTTTTTACCTCACAAGTCCTTATTTTTTTATTCAAGAGGTGCTCATCAGGCTTGCATGTCTTGTGGCACTTCGCGAAAGTCCGCGTATTTTTTAAGGGCAATCGTTAACTTGTTTTTCTCGTCGTTGATAGAAACGCGTTCACCTTCCATGCGACGGCGCATCCGCACCTGTTTCAGTTCTGCCTTGATGCGCCGAAATATCTCCTTGCTCCACGCTACCTTTTCCCAATCGAGCAATTGCGCCCTCCGGTAGTGCCCATGTTGTTTCTTCGGGGTCCCCCGGAACAACATTAAGTGGGGCTGGTCTTCGGTTTTGCATTGTATTGCTCCAAGGTTACAGTTCTGCGCGGGTCATGAAAGTTGCATAGATAGCTGAGGTTCTGACGAGATCCGGGATATGCACACGCTCATTGATGGCGTGTCCGCCTTCGCCACTGGGTCCGTATCCGATGCCGGGTAGACCTGTATTGACGAAATAGTGTAAGTCCGTGAACCCTGTAGTGCCTTTAAATCGCGGTTGATTGAAACGGACGATACGCACGGCATCGGCGAATGCTTCTGCTATTGGCGAATCGGTATCCGTCAAACACGGTTCGATGCGCAAGATGGCGCGTGTTTCTGCGTCCAAATCGGGGTAGTATTGACATGCCCCGGAAATCGCTTCCCGCAATTCGAGTTCTGCAAACTCAAGTTTCTCGTTGGGTGTAATCCGTCGGTCGATGGAGAATGTAACGCTTGAGGGAACGGTGTTGACTTTGTCGCCATCGGTGCCGTGAAATGCCCCACCGATGTTCAGTGTTGGATAACGGTCACTGCCATCAGGAAGCCTAAATGCGCGTTCTGATGATTTTAGATTCCGTTTAACGCGCTGGAGTGCCGTTACGAGTTCGGCAGTCTTCTCAAAGGCGTTTATACCTTTACCTGGGTTAGCCCCGTGTGCCGCTTTGCCCTTAACTTCAATTTCTAACCAGAGGACACCGTTATGTCCGTTACCGATGTTCAACTTCGATCCACCTTCGCAGTTAACAACGTAGTCGGCGTTAACCAATCCTGCTTCGACGACGTACCCTGCACCCAATTCCCCGCCGGTCTCTTCATCGCAGGTGAAGGAACATTCGACGTTGAATTTCGGTTCGGTGTCGGTTTTTTGGATAGCCTGAATCGCGAAAAGGAGTGCCGCGATGGCATCCTTCATATCGTCGGCACCACGTCCGTAAAGCCATTCGCCATCAATTTCGCCGCTAAACGGATTGCCGAAACGCCACTCTCCTGCAACGGGCACGACATCGTAGTGTGCGTTGAAATGCACCGTTTTTTTCGCGCCGACATCCCACCGCGCGATGAGGTTTAACCGTGGATGGGTATCCGCATTTGAGATCACCTGTTCGGCGCGTTCCGTTGGAACTTCGGCAATCCGTGTTTGCAGTCCTAACGCTTCGCATTTCGCCCGAAGTAATTCCACGATTTCGGCATAATTTTCGCCCGGTGGGTTAACCGTCGGAACCCTGACGAGTTCTTGTAGCAACGCACAGAGAGCTGCCTGATTCTCCTTAATATAGGTTTGAACGGACATTTTATGTCTCCTGCGTCGCCGTTATGTGACAACTGCCTGATCGCTGGCTGACAAGTGCCCGACTGTTTCACCGGTTTCTGTGAAGGTACGGGTTACAGTGACAGAGGCATAGGTCCACAAGATTTTCATCTGTGCACCGCTTTCATTCCAGAACCGGTGCGGGATGCCAGCGGGGACGAATGTGGTATCGTAGGCTTTCATCTTAAAGACTTCGCCATCTACCTCACAGGCGGCTTCGCCTTCGAGAATTGTAACGGATTCATCGCAATTATGGTAATGGCGTGCGATCGCTGCGCCGGGTTCAAACATCGTCACACCGTTGGTGAGTGAAGTCGAGTCGATCCATTTACCGGCTAACGGGACGGTTCTTACGCCGGTTCCTCGGTCTATAGGGTTCTGTTTTCCAAAATCGATGACGTGTGCTTTCGTGCTCATTTTGTCCATCGCCTTTCGTTAAGATTTGACGCAGTATAGCACGGAAATGGAAAAAAATCAAGGGGAATGGTTTTGACCAAGAACGCGCGCCTATTTTTAGATATCGGAAATCGCGTTCTTGGTGAAAGAAAAATAGCTATCAGCGGTCAGTTATAGATTATTATACCATTTCTAAACAGTGTTGTCGCATTACCGCATGTTATGAAATACGGTGGCATACCGGAACACAGACTAACAGTCTATGCTACATAAGAGGCAAATAAAATCAGAAATGGTATTACACAGTCTGTAAGTGCATTTTAAATGCACATAAAGGAGAATTTAATTTAATGAAAACGTATACTGTTTGGTTAGTTCGTCTATTAGCCGTTGCGTGTATTTTCGCAATTGGTAGTGTCCCGATGGTTTATGCAGATGCCCATGAAATGGGTGAAGAA